>CAYPXY010000003.1:0-209210 GCA_964414815.1 uncultured Pirellulaceae bacterium
GGATGAGGGATGAGGGATGAGGGATGAGGGATGAGGGATGAGGGATGAGGGATGATGAGTTGTGAAAAATTTCACAGAAACACTGGCCGCAGAAAAATGTTGGTTGTTGGTTTTTAGTTGATAGGGACTGAGCTATGAAAAGGGCGTTGTCACAAAATAAGTACATGCTCCTTACACCAGTAATGTTTGGTGAAGAGCCCAGTACACCCTCTCCCCTCTCCCCACCTGTGGTGGGGAGAGGGGTCGGGGGTGAGGGGCAAGGCGCGCGCCTACCGCTACCCAACCAGTGCCTGCCAATCAGAAAGATTTTGTGTCTGTATCATACTCAACTCGTGCTTGTTCCCCCCTCACCCCCGGCCCCTCTTCCCGCGAATGCTGCAAGCTTAAGCATTATTTGCAATTTGCAATTTGCAATTTGCAATTCCCAATTCCCAATCATCATTTTCCAAATTCTGTTTGCACTGTTGCTATCGTTCTCCATCCAATCCAAGACCTTCGCCCGACAGGTCGTCATTGACGGGCGTGTGATTCGAGTGGAAGGCAATGCCCGCGTTGTTCGGCACTTTCCAGCGCATATTGGAGTGATCGACGATGTGGCCAAAGATTCCTCCAGCCAAACCATCGACGCCAACGGAGCCATCCTCAAAACCGATCCCGATCTTGAGGCTTCGCTCGAAACGGCTCAGCGGTTCCGGGACGATGGCAACTACCGTGTGGCCACGCAAATCTGGCAGGTGTTGCTCGAGCGAAGTGGCGATGCGCTCTATTCCGGGGATGGCGAAACCTATTATTCGCTTGCCCAACAGGTCGAAAATGTGTTGCGGGAACTTCCCCCCGAAGGTTTGGCCACCTACCGCATCAATGCCGATGCTTCTGCGAAAGAAATTCTCGCGCAGGCCAACGATCCCAACGATATCCAAGCACTCAACCGGATTGTGCAACTTTATTTTCTGAGTTCGCTCGGCGATGAATCGGCCTTTCGATTGGGATGTATTTATCTGGATCGTTTTGATTTCATCGGTGCCAAACGGTTATTCGAAAAGGTTCTCTATCAGTTTCCTAACTCGAAGATTCCCCGAGAGCAGTTGCTGCTGAGAATCGCAATGTGTAATTCGTTTCTGGGTCAGGCGATGGCCGCACGCGAAATGTTGGCCGAAGCTGAAAAAATATCCGGTCGCACCCGCTTGATTTCGCAGCTTCACGAATCGACCGGAAAAGAACTCGTCAGCTCTGTCGAATCGTCTGAAAAAGGATGGTTCAACTATCTGGGGAGTGAGCACCGTTATGGCGTTATGCCTGCTCCGCCGGAAGCAATTACGGCTTCCGACTTGGTGGCACACTGGCAGTTCTATGTCCCGCCAGTCGATGCTTACAATGGTTCGGAAGGAGTCGGACGCGTTGCCGTCGGCGATGTCAGTGTCAATGCTCAGGAAAAATTATCCAACGCTGAAGAAAACCTGCTGTCCAATTGGAGGAAGCAATCCTGGCGTCCCGCCGGGAATCTGGTTTTCGATGGCAAGCGAATTTACTTCAAAGCTCCTGCCGATATGACCGCATGGGAGGTTTCCAAAATCGTTCAACATGCCAATACCGATGTCGGTGGCGAGCATGGCTTAAATCTGGCGGACTGGATCGCTTGGCGAAGTGTTTGGCGAAACGGTTTTAGCATCGACGAAGCCACTCAAATGACGCAGATGATTCGGCGAAGTTGGGGAGGCGTCAACCCGCGCGGCAATGTCTCCGTCAGCGGGGTTCCCGAATCTGTGTCCGAGGTTCAGTTCTTTTCAGACGAGATTCAGGCTCAGGTATCGCTTTGCGACGGCATCCTCTATTCGGTGGAAGGTGCCCGTTATGATCGCCAGCGCAAGATCGACCAACGTCGTCAGGCGATCGCATGGAATACAACGTATCGGCGCAGTCGAACCAATTTTCTGACCGCCTACGACGCTCATTCAGGCCGCGTTTTGTGGACGCTGCCGAAGCCGGAACCACCCCAGCCCAAGGCAACCACCGATGAGGTTGCGGAAACGGAACCCATTGTCGACGAAGCCGATTCACCGTTCATCAATGGGGGAGGGTTCATGGCAGCGCCCGTCATGTATGGTGAACTGATTATCGTACCGGTCAACAACGCCGGAGCTATTTCCGTTTACGCACTCGATCCGAAACAGGAAGGAAAGACCGTTTGGAAATCGTATCTGTGCGACGAACCGGAGTCGGGGGCAGAACCGAATTCAACCATCCACGTCTCGATCGACGGGAGTGACTTGTTCGTTTGTCCCGGCATGGGCGCGGTGTTTGTTCTCGATCCCGCCTCAGGGGTCGTCCGTTTTGCCAAACGCTATCCGCGGATTGGCAAGCCCGATGAATTCACTCGCCGTAGTGGCTGGACGGTGAACCGGTTGAACTATTCCGGTTGGTCGAATGACGTTGTGATTCCTTACGGCAGGCAGATGATCTGCTTTGCCTCGGATACCGATACCATGATGGCGTTTGACCGGAACAACGGCGACTTGATCTGGAAGAGTGAAATGAGTCCGGTCGGATACAAGGTGGATTATGTGCTGGGCATCTACAATGATGTGCTGTACGCCGCAGGGCGTGAAACCGTCATTGCCTATGACTTAAAAGGAGACGGGCGGATGATTTGGGGTGCGGACCAGATGTTTGACAGCAAGCTCTCTCGGGGGCGCGGTGCATTAACCGAGAATGGCCTCTATATCCCCGTCGAAAAATCGATCTATCATTTCAGCTTGTCGACCGACTCCCAACCGGGCGATTTGAAAAAGCGGGTGGGAGTGGATTTGGGCACCGGCGCACCGGTCGGGAATCTGTATTCCGATGGCGAACGGTTCTGGGTCCATGGCGGAAATCGACTGTATATGCTGGAGAATGTGGAGTGAGCAGTCTGGATTGGCTAACAGGAAACGACCCCACGAAAGCTGGCTCGCCGAAGCTGGTCTGGGCGAATTTTCCCGAATCTTGGGGAGTGTTCGTATTGCTGGCGGCGGTGGCAGCAATTGTCTATGGCGTGTTTTGGCTGTACCGACGTGAAATCAATACTTGCCCGCCAGCCCTGAAAATGGTGTTGGCCGTGTTGAGGCTGGGTGTGCTGCTGTTGCTGTTGATTTTATTTCTCAAGCCGTCGGTTTTTTATCAACAAGTCAACGAAACGAAACCCGTTGTCGCTCTGCTGCGTGATCGGTCGCTATCCATGGACCGTGGCGATCGCTACCGTGAGCAGGATCAGGCCGACAAGCTTGCTAGAATTTCGGGCCTCGATCCGAATCGGATCGCCTCAAGTGAACATCGTCGATCTGAAATCGTCAATCGAATTTTCGAACGCCAGCCTGACATCGTCCATCAGATGCGCGACCGAGGATCGATTCGCATCGTCGACTTCGCCGATGGCAATCAATCCGTGGCTCTGATCTCTGCAACCCATAACGACCCCTCATCGACCACCGACCAGCGATCATCAACCGACACCGATCCACCATCTGCGGACAACCCACCGCCGGTGTCCGCACCTCCGCTCATTGCCGACGGTCTCGGGACGGACATCTGGCTGGCGCTCAAAGAAACGCTTGATGATTCATCGCGAGTGTCCAGCGTTGTTCTGATTACGGATGGCCAGCACAACGGTACTCAAGACCCGCTTGAACTGGCTCGCAAGGCTGCTTCGCTGGACAAACCGATCTTTGTGATTGGCGTGGGTGACCCGCACCCGCCGAGAAACCTTTCGGTGAACGAAGTCTTCACTCGCGACCGGGCCTATCCCGATGAGCCGTTCGAGATCGAAGCTGTCCTTCAGTCCAGCCAGGTTGGAGAGTTGGGCATGCCGGATCAGGTCAACGTGCAACTGATCCAGCAACGGGTTGATGATCGAACCCGCGAACTGGGCGAACCCGAATCCGTTGCCACGAAATCCGTCCCGCTCCCGGCGGCAGGTGGACGAACACGCGTTGACTTTGAACACGTGATGAATCGACCGGGAAGTTACGTCTACTCCATTGCGGTCGATCCGGTCGAACATGAAACGGAAACGGCCGACAATCAAAAGTCAGCACCTGAAATGCAGGTCGTTGACGAGAAGATTCGGGTATTGTTGATTTCGGGTCTGCCGAGTTGGGACTATCAGCACTTGCAACGACTGCTGCAGCGCGATCCGTCCATCTCGCTCAGTTGCTGGTTGCAGTCGATGGATGAGTCTCGGCCGCAGGAAGGCGACGATCCGATCAATCGCCTGCCTCGATCGATGGAAGAGCTGGGGAAGTACAATATCGTGATGTTGCTCGATCCAAACCCGGAGGAGTTTGATCGGCAGTGGATGGAACTGTTGCAAACTTTCTGCCGCCAAAAAGCGGGCGGGGTGCTGTACATGGCGGGTCCGCATTTCTCCAGCGAGTTTGTGACGATGAATCGGCTGACGGGAATTCGCGAAATGCTCCCGGTTCGTATTGGCAATGACGAGTTTATCAGTTCCATTGAGGCGCTGACCGACGTACGCGACAGTACCGGAGGAAAAATGTTGCCGGTGGCCCATCATCTAAATCATCCGGTGATGAGCTTCCGCAACGACGACGCCCAGAATCAGAAAATCTGGTCGTTAATGCCGGGGACGATCTGGAGTTTTCCAACCCTTGATGCGAAACCGACATCGCATGTATTGCTCGAACGCGGCGATCAGGTCAATGCGGAAGGGAATCCACCGTTAATGGTGGCCGGCCGATTCGGTGCGGGAACCGTTTTATATATGGGTTTTCAAGGAGCGTGGCGTTGGCGGTCGGTCGGCGTGCAGGCGCAGTACTACGACCGGTTCTGGATTCAGGTGGTACGGTTTCTCGTCGAGACGCGATCGTTGCAAGGGTCACGGCGCGGTGTTCTGGATCTGGAAAAGACCGAGTTCGAGCTGGGAAATCGAATCAACCTGATGGGGCGAGTGCTCGATGCCCAGTTTAAGCCGCTGGTCAAGGATGAAATTCAGGCTGTGATTCGATCTGGAGACGGGCGACTGCAACAAATTGCAATGAAGCGGGTACCACAGCAAGAAGGCCGCTACGAAGGCTCGTTCATCGCCCAGCGAACGGGAAACTACATCGCGACGATCGAACTTGACGGCGACGACGATACATCGATCGAGCCCGTCTCGTTTCGTATCGTGACGCCGAGCGCCGAGTCCGATTCGTTTTGGCTCAATGAGGCGCTGTTAAGGGAGATTGCAAAGCTGTCGGGTGGAAAATATTATCGGCTGGAGGAAATCGCTGCGATGCCGGCAGATATCCCATCGATCACCACACGCGCCGAGTTCAACGGGCCGCCGGAACCTCTGTGGGATGTGAACCCGACGTTGCGTTGGCTGGTGTGGTTTTTGCCCGTTATTTTGTTGACAATAGAATGGGCCATCCGAAAATGGAAGAAGTTGCTATAAGATAGGCTGGCAATGGTTGGCCGTGTTCGTTGTTGCGTAAGGATAGATTACTCATTATTGAGGCACCCACATGATTCACAAGATTAACACTGACGCACTGCATTTGACATTGGCAGAGTACGATTCGATGGTGCAACGCGGGGCATTTGAGGATCTGAACCGAAAAATTGAACTGATCTATGGAGAGTTAGTCGAAGTGCCCCCCCCTGGCCCCATTCATGACTACCTGATTACTTACCTGAATAATTGGTCAGCAAGAACGATCGATCCCGAAGCAACACTTGTCACGTCCCAAACAGGTCTGGATCTGCCCGAACAATCCAGTCGCCCTCAACCGGATTTGATGTGGATTCGAGTAGCCAACTATCGCGCTCATTACCCGCGAGCCGAAGACGTGCAATTGGCAATCGAAGTCGCCTATAGTTCACTGCTCAAGGATATGGATACCAAGGGACGTTTGTACGCCGAAGCCGGAATCGTTGAATACTGGGTCGTCGATGCCGAGGCCAATTGCATTCATGTCCATCGCCAGCCCAAGGGTGGCCGTTATCAGGAGCGATTTGTCGTTACCACTCCCGGCCAGCTCGCGCCGCTGGCCCAACACTCCAAACCGCTCGATCTCGAACCCTTGTTCAGTTGAAACAATGGAATACGGCTGCATTTCATGAACCCTATCCAACAAAAACTATTTGAACTTCGCACGCGCCTTTCCCGGTGGTTGATTGTGCATGGGTTGGGACGATGGGTGATGACAGGGTTGCTGGTGATCGGAGCCAGCATTCTGCTGGACCGCGTGTTCAAGATGGACTTTGCTCAGCGATCAATCGTTCTGGTCGTAATGATTGGGACTGCCGTTGCTTATTTCTACTGGCTGGTGATTCGGCCGCTGCTCAGAAGAGCCAACGATGATTCTTTGATTCTGGAAGTCGAACGAAAGAACCCGCAGCTAAGGGAGAATCTGATTTCAAGCTGGCAACTGGGCCATCAAGTAGAAAGCGGCGAACTGGCTCTGTCGGGAGCTTCGGAGTCGCTGGCGGCTGCAACGATTGAAACAGGACTGGCCAAAGCCCGTGAAATCGATTTTTCGCAAGCACTCGATCTGAGTGAACATCGCAAGGATTGGATGCTGCTGTTGACGGGATTGCTGGCGTCGATGGGGCTGGCGCTCGGAATCTGGCAAACTGATTTTCTCCAGACGTGGTTTCGCCGAAATGTGTTGCTGACCAATGATAGCTGGCCGCAATCGACCTATCTAAAGATCGAGGGTGCCGTCGATGGCCGACTTGCTATCCCTCGCGGAGCCGATCATCGGCAACTTGTTTTTGTAACCGAAGACAGTTCAGTGAAAGATGTCAAAGTGACTCTCGAAATGGAAACGTCGGGCGGTCGTACCTTGCAGCAGATGAAGCCGACCGGAAAACTCGAGGGTCGGGAACATGCGTCCGTGCTGTACAATGTCTCGACCCGGTTTCGGTTTCGGGCCAGTGGCGGCGATGACGTAACCGAGTGGGTGGAAGTGGATTTGGTCGAACCGCCGGTGGTTGTCGATTTGAATTTGCGGGCGACTTTGCCGGAATATACAGGCGTCACGGAAGTTGAACTGGCCGGTAGCGGTCCCCATGCCGTGCTGGGCGGCAGCACCCTGAACATTGAAATCTCGACGAACAAGCCGTTGCGCTCCGCCACGCTTAAGCGAGGTGCTTCGGCAGACGTTTATGAAGAGATTGCGTTCCAGTCATTGAACTCAGCTGATGATGAACGCTATGGATTGACGTTGAACCCGGATCAGTTACTCGGAGGCGATTATGGGATTCATCTCGTTGACGAAACCGGGTTGGAAAACCTTCGGCCGACCAAGTTCACCATGACGATCAAGAACGATCAGCCGCCGCAAGTGCGCGCCAGCTTGCTGGGCATCAGCGGCTTGGTTGTTCCCCGCGCGCGATTGCCGGTCTCGTATCACGCGGTGGATGAATACGGTTTGGCCAGTTTGTTATTTGATGCTCAGTGGGTCGATGTTGAAGCCAATGAATCGAGTCAGGCCGAACCGCAAGCGGCCAACATTCCGATCGTGACGCTCGGCAAAGATATCGAAGCGAACCCGATCAAGGAAGTCAGTGACGTTCAGGTACTCGATCTGGAATCGTTGAAGTTGACGCCCGGTATGAGTTTCCGGTTTTCAGTGGCGGCAGAGGACATTTGCCCCAATCCGGCCGGAATAGGAAACTCGCAGCAGTTTTTATTGCGGGTGGTGACCAATGAGGAGCTCCGTGGGGACTTGTTGCGTCGCGAAATCGAACAGCGGAAGGCTTTTGAGCAGGCTTACGAAAAACAGATGGAGCTTGCATCGGAATTGCAGATCGTTACCGTCAAACCGCGTGAACCGAGCCAGACGGAACTGCAGTATCGTGCTCAGCGCGAAGCAGACATGATCGGACTGATTCGAAACCAGAAAGCGATTGGTACCTCCATCGCTCAGGTGGCCGATCGGTTCGAGGAGTTTCTGGTTGAAATCAAGAACAACCGGCTCGATGAAGCGGAGAACGAGCTTTTTCCCGGCCAAACCATCGAAAGTCGTTTTGACGGAAAGATCATTCAGCCCATTCGGCGACTCGATGCAGAACTGATTTCGCTGGCCGCTCGTCACATGGACCAGTGCCGCATGGTGGTGTCGCAGGATTCGGAGCTTTACGGAGTCGCCGAGCAGGCGGCCCTGGTACATCAGCAAATTCTCGAGGAAATGAAGAAAATCATGAGTGCCATGAGCGATTCCGAGAACTTTCAGGAAGTGATCAACGATTTGCTCCGAATCAAAGACGATTCTTCGGGGTTAAAGAAAGAGATCGAAAAGAAAACACGATCCAAAGATATTTTTGACGAGTGAGCCACCTGAAAACTCGCTGCTCCACATAAAATGTAGGGATTAGGTCAGGGGGTGGTGGACGAGCAGAAAGATTAGCAATGTTACATCAGCTTACGTAGGGTGTGTGCAGCGGTCGCCCTGGCCTCTGCAATTATAAGGAACTTAAAATGCAGAAATCCAGTAATGAGGTGACCCTATTCGAGCGACCGCGTAACACACCACCCGCTGGTTGGTGTGTTATGCGGTCCGTGGACTCAATGGGAGACCCCAACGCTAGGATGCCATTTTCGTCTGGCCATCTCCCTTGCAAGGTTCGACCGCTCCATACACCCCACTATTTCTATTTCTGGGGCTTGCTGATCAGCTTGTTCTGTATTTCCCCATTGTCGGCTCAGGATGATCCTGATCGGCGAAGTGAATTGGGGGTTCGGCAGAAACTGGTGGAACGCCGGATGGTGGAGCTGGAAAACAAGCTGACCGTCATCGCAGACCGGCTGCGGGCCAAAGAACCTGAGCGGGCAGATCGGCTGGTCGCGGCTTATCAGCAATCCAAAGAGCTTCTGATCACGAAGAAGATGGCCGAGGTCGGCGAACTGCTCGACAAAGGCTCGTTTACGGAAGCCGACCGGAAGTTGAACGAGGTGATCCAAAGTCTCGAATCTCTGATCCGGATTCTGGTCGATCAAAAAGAAAAACCGATCTCGAAAGAGCAGGAGATCGAGATGCTGGAGAAGTGGCGGGAGTCGATCAAGGAACGCATCCACGAACAGCAACAACATCGCAAAGAAACAGAAACGATCTCCGACAAGGACATGGCGCTCGACAAGCTTGAAGCACAGATTAAACAACTGGAGGGCCTAATCCAGAAACAGAACGAGATCATTCAAGCTACCGGTGACAATGTCAACGCAGGATTACAGACTCTCGATCGGATCGCTGACCAGCAATTTGAAGTCCGCCGGGCGACCGAGGCGCTGAACCGTGAAATCGGTGGTCAGAAGTCAGAGGACGGTGGTCAGAAGTCAGAGGGCGGTGGTCAGAGGTCAGAGAACGGAGGGCAGAAGTCAGAGGACGGAGGGCAGAGGTCAGAGAACGGAGGGCAGAAGTCAGAGGACGGAGGGCAGAGGTCAGAGGACGGAGGGCAGAGGTCAGAGGACGGAGGGCAGAGGTTAGAGGACGGAGGTCAGAAGTCAGAGGGCGGTGGTCAGAAGTCAGAGGGCGGAGGTCAGAAGTCAGAGGGCGAGGAAACCTCTGGCTCAAATTCACCCCAAACCCCGAATCCCGAATCCCAAACCCCGAACCCCGCAACTCCTCCCCAGCCCGGTCAGCAAGCGCTCGAGCAAGCAGCCGCCAATCAGGAAAAAGCGGAAGAACGCTTGAGCAGCGGCAAGGCGGCGGACGCCAAACGGCAGGAGCAAGAAGCTCTTGAAAACATGAAGACGGCGCTCAACGAACTGCAAAAGGAAAAGCGTCGTGTCGAGTCGCTGCCGCCGGAAGCCCTGGAACAAATGAGCGACCAGCAACGGCGAACCCGTGACAAAGCGATGGATTTGGTGGAGGAGATGAAAAACGCTCCCAAGTCGCCATCGGAAGAGAACGATTCAAACGCCAGCGACTCCCCCTCTCAACCAGGTCAGCAGTCGATGGAACAAGCTGGGGGATCGATGGGCAAGGCGGCCGACAACATGCAGCAGCAAAATCCGGAGGACGCCAAAAAGGATCAGGAGCAGGCACTCAATGAAATGAACCAGGCTCTCGAAGAAGTTGAAGATCGTTTGAATCAGCTTCGTGAGGAGACTCGCGAGGAAAAGCTGGCTCGATTGGAGGCCCGGTTCGCGGAAATGCTGGAGCGACAAATCGTTACATCCATTATGACCGTTGAGCTGGATGACAAACGGACGAATCTGGGTGAATTCAAACATCGAGATCAGCTTCTGCTTCTGCAGCTGGCCAATGATGAACTGGAAATCAGTGAGCTGGGACAACAGGCCTACGATTTACTGCTGGAGGACGGAACGAGTTCGGTTTTCCCCGAAATGGTCCAGGAACTCCGCCAGGAACTGGAAAAAGTTTCGCGTTTGCTCAGCGATGAACAGACCGGTGCGTTGACACAGCTTGTCCAGAAAGAAATCGAATATGCACTCCAGGATTTGCTGGATTCCATGAAAGATGCTCAGCAGGATTCGCAAAACGAGGGAGGCGGAGGCGGTGGTGGCGGAGGTGAAACTCCATTGCTTAAGAAGTCCGCAGAACTTAAGATACTAAGATCCCAGCAATTGCGGCTCAATCGTCGCGCCCGGCAGATCGAAACCATTCGCAGTGCCGAACCTGAAATGGGGCCGCAGTTGGAACAAGAGACGCTCGATGCAGCGGCTCTTCAGCAAAAGCTGATCCAGATGCTCGAAGCGCTGATCGAGAAAGAGGGCGAGTAAAACTGAAATTCTGGGTCACTCCAGGCCATCCCCATCTCTTTGACGAGGACGAGAAATGAAATCCAATATAGCGACTCGATGGGTAAGTACCGTTGTCGTGCTGTTGTTGTCCAGCCCGTTGGCTTGGTCAGAGGAACGCAAGTCACATGATGATCGCGGGGCCAAACAGATCTCCGCATTTGTCGAACATGTGGACGCGGCATCGAGTTTGAGCGATGACCAGAAACTGCAAATCAAGACGATGCTCAAGGATGCGTCGTCGGCAAGTCCGATTACGGACGGCCTGGTGGTGATGTATCCCGAACTCGGTGCGGCGATCGAGTCAACCGAGCAGGATAATGTTGCCGCCAGTATTGAACGGCTTACTCCGCTGGCAACCTCGACCGATCCGTACTTGTCGGCCACCTCCAGTTTCTATCTGGCCCGGATATTGATGAACAACGAGCGATTCGAACAGGCGATTCCACTGCTCGAACGACTAACGGGCGACTTGTACGAGTACACCGTCAATGGTGGCGAGGCGATTTATTTTCTGGCCGTTGCGCAGGCGGGGATGCTCAAGCGTGGCGATGCGATTCGTACATTTACGACATTTCTCGATTCGAATCCCAATGCCGCCGAACGTCTGCGAATCAGCGCCTGGCGACAGATACAGGAGCTGCAGGCCATCGAAGACGGCCAGCTTCCGGATGTACAGCACCACATGGAGTTTTCACGGCGTCGTCTCGACCAAAACGATACCAGTGACACGACTCAGCAAAAGCAGGACGACATCGTGAAGATGCTGGCCAAACTGATCAAGGAAGAAGAAAAGAAAGAAAGCAATAGCAGTTCCAAGAATAGCGGCAAGAACCAGCGCCAGCCCAACGAAAACCCACAGGCTCCTCAGCAATCCAGTCCGTCGGATCAAAATCAATCCCAATCGGGTGGAAGCAGCAATGTTGCCAACGGAGAAGCCGTCGATAAGACCTACGACCATTCACCGGCAAGCCCCTGGTCAAGGCTTCGCGACCGATCCCGCGATCCGGCCAATAATGCGATCAAAGAAAAACTCCCTTCCCGCTATCGCGACATCGTCGAGAAATACTACGAAGCCGCCAATGGGCGGGAGTAGGGAGTAGGGATTTGGGGTTCGGGATTCGGGGTTTGAGGTGAATTTGAGCCAGAGGTTTCCTCGCCCTCTGACTTCTGACTTCTGACTTCTGACCTCTGACCTCTGACTTCTGACCTCTGACCTCTGACTTCTGACTTCTGACTTCTGACTTCTGACTTCTGACCTCTGACCTCTGACCTCTGACCTCTGACCTCTGGCCTCGTTTGTATGTTGTTTCTTCGCCTTCTCCTTGCTTTCCTGATCGGGACATCGTTCTGCGTCCATCAGGCATTTGCACAATCGATGGAAGTGGCGATCACGCAGATTGATGGATCGCGAATCGTGGCCAAACTGGACTCCATTGGCCCAGACGGCGGTTTGCAGGGACAAGGAATACCGAGCGGTCTAACGCTGAGCGACCTTTTGCGGATCGAACGAACGGATGAAACGGCCGACTCGATTGACAGCAGTGACTTCCCGATCACCGTCGAGCTTGCCAACGGAAGCCGTATCGCCGCGCGCCATGCGACCCTTAAATCCGAGACCGTCCGGTTTGAATCGAGACTGGACACTTTGGAATTGCCGCTTCAACATTTCCGTGCATTGATCTGGCGACCTTCTCCCATGATTGCCGAGCAACTTGCCAATCCGTCTGGCTCCGAGGATCATGTGATTGTCGAAACTCCCGAGGGGGATCGGATTGTCAGCGGGCTGGTGGAAGGACTGGATGAATTGCAGCTTCAGATTCAATACGAAAATGAATTGCGGAAGATCAACATCAGTCGTCTCAAGGGAGTTGTTTTTGCCAATGTTGCGGCTCAGACCGATCGCGAGGAACTGGCTTCGGTCAAGCTGGCCGATGGCTCATTGCTCAAAGGCGGCCTCCCGTTTCTGTCAGAGGGAACGCTGGGCCTGAACATGTTGGGATCCATTTCTATTTCCGTGCCGGCCAAGTCTTTTCGTGAGCTTATCGTGCGCTCGGATCGCGTGCAGTTTCTGTCCGACCTTGAGCCGGTCGGTGTTCAGCAGCGCAGTCCGTTCACCCTTGAACGGGGCTGGCAGCGAGACCGAAGCGTTGAAAAAAATCCGTTGTCTCTGCGAGATGCCGGTTCCGGTAAGGTTCTGAAATTTGACAAGGGGCTGGGCGTTCAGTCGTTTTGCCAGCTTGATTTTGCCAACACGAATGATTTCAAACGATTTCAGGCCGTGATCGGCATCGATGTGGAGACCAAGGGGCGTGGAGACTGTTTGATGGTGGTGCGAGGTGACGGGATCGAACTCTGGTCAGGCCGGGTGCGCGGTACCGATTCGGCGACGCCGGTCGATGTCGATCTTTCCGGTGTCAAGATCGTTTCGTTGATCGTTCACGAAGGGGAGATGTTTGATCTGGCCGATCATGCAAACTGGTGCAATGCGCGATTCACGAAGTAAAATTTTGGCACTGTTGGTCGCCGCGTTCTCTTGCGGAGTGGCCAGTGGTTGTGCCCAAACGGAAGATCTGACCCCTGAACAATGGGCGAAAATCGAGGCAATTGAACAGGCTCGTATCGAGGTCATCAACGAAGTTGTCGGCAGCGTAGTCGCGATCTACGGCGAAACACGTGAGGGCGGAGGTTCAGGAGTGATCATTGATCCCACGGGGATCGCACTGACCAATCACCATGTGATCATGGGTGCCGGAACGAGTGGCTGGGGCGGACTGGCAGATGGTCATCTCTATCGCTGGAAACTGATCGGCACCGACCCCGGTGGCGATGTCTCCATCATTCAGCTTGAAGCCAAGGACTCGTTTCCGTTTACGCTGCTGGGAGACTCCGATCAGGTTCGAACGGGCGACTGGGCACTGGCGATGGGGAATCCGTTCGTGTTGACCGAGGACCAGGTTCCAACGGTAACACTGGGGATTGTCAGCGGTGTCAAACGCTATCAGCCCGGTGCGGGAGCCAATCAACTGGTGTATGGGAACTGCATTCAGATTGACAGTTCAATCAATCCGGGGAATTCTGGCGGACCGCTGTTCAGCCTGCACGGACGAGTCGTTGGTATCAATGGACGCGGCAGCTTTCGGGATCGCGGCCGCGTCAACGTCGGGCTGGGATATGCCATTTCTTCCAATCAGATCAAGAATTTCATTCCTGATCTACTGGCCACGAAATTGGTCGAGCATGGCACGCTCGACGCAAACTTCGCTGATCGGCAGGGACGCGTCGTCTGTTCGATGATCAATCGTGACTCGCCGATTGCTGCGGCAGGCCTGAATCTCGGCGATGAGCTGATCGAGTTTGAAGGTGAGGAAATCGAAAACGCAAATCATTTTACGAACCTGATTTGTACGCTGCCTGCAGACTGGCCGGCGAGCCTGAAGATCCGAAAGTCTACCGGAGAAGTGGTGTCGCTGAATGTTCGACTGCTGGGTTTACCCTATCCGAAACCCAGACCCGATCGAAACCGTTCTCCCGAGCAACCGGGCGGCGACGAGGAAGATGAACTCAAAGAGGAACAACAACGTGCGATGCTGGAGTTGTTGTCCGCACCGGCGGGAAAGATCCGGCATCCCCAGATCAACCGCCGGTACGCTGACTTGATCCTGGCAAAATGGCGAGAGAAGTCGATCGAGCAAGTAGATGCTTCGATGCCGATTTCGAAGATTGTCATGTACGATGATTGGTTGAAGCGGGACGGTGAACTGATTGGCATGCAAACGACGACCATCGATCCCAATGGCCGTTTCATCGTCGAATGGGAGGAAGAAGGCGAATTAACAGATTATCGATTTGACGGAAAACGTTTTTTCAAGGTTCCTGCCGGACAGGATCCGGTTGAGTTGTCGCTGGTGGAGGCCAAACGGACGTTGCCGATTGTTCAGGCGTTGGGAATGTTGGCTCGCGAGGATGCGCGGACGTGGGATGGACTTCTGGGCGGACTGCATATTGACGGAAGTGACAAAGCGCAAAACCAGGTGGCGTATCGAATAGCGTCGGTTGATAGCGGTGGCGACAAGTTCTATTATTGGCTGCGCTATGAAGATAAAAACGGAAATCCGTCACCGCAACTACTCAAGGCTTCCGCTGAGAAAAATTGCGACGAGTCGGGCGGCGTGACATTTGGTGATTGGCACTTTCACCCGCAAGACGATCAAAATTCTGGTGATCGGAACGGATTCTGGTTTGCCAGAAGACGCGAATTTATAAAAGGTCTGGGGGAGAACCAGCAATTGCTGCTAGAAAACAAGTCGGTTGACTGGATTGATGAAGCCGATCCATCGCTCTTCGGCAGCACACATAAAGGTAAACCATGAGCGAACGACGTAGAAACCTTCGGATTTCAGGATGGATGAAATTGCAAATTGCGGATTGCAAATTGCAAATTTTGGACTGTCGGTTGCAAGTTTTGCATTTACGCCAATCGGTTCGTGGCGTGTTGGAGGTGTTCTTGTTTGCTGCACTGATCGGTTCATCTCTTTCTCAGTCAAATGCTCAATCTTCTGGTGGCAGTTCGTTTGATGCGGTCATCGCCCAGTCTCAGCCTCGAATGGTGAAAGTTTTCGGGGCCAAGGCTGGAAATGTTGAGGGAAATGCCACAGGGATACTGGTGTCGGCTGAAGGTCATCTCTTGACGATGCAAGGAGTTTATCTCGACGGGCAGAGCATTCGTGTGATCTTGGCCGACGGTTCGGAGCATTCAGCCTCCGTACTCCGACGGAACCGCGAGGCGCAACTTGCGCTGCTCAAGATCAACGCCGCGACGCCGAAATTTTTTGAGCTTTCGCAAACTCCCGTGGGCGAGCAGGGGGATTGGGTCATCGCCCTGACCAATGCGTTTCGCGTCGCAGACAAAGACGAGCCGGTGTCAGCAATGCTGGGAATTATTTCACTGCGCACTTGGATGGAGGCTCGTTTGACGCGGCGCGATGTGGCGTATCAAGGTGAATTGGTGGTGGTTGATTGCATCACCAGTAATCCAGGGGCGGGCGGAGGAGCCATCATTCTGCCCAACGGGCAACTGGTCGGTATGGTGGGGCGAATCATCGACAGCAGCGAAACGAATACGCGACTCAACTATGCCGTGCCCAATTCGAAATTGTGGGAGTTTGTTCATGGCGAGTCGAGCGATGGCAAAACGGAACCCATGGAAACCAGTGAGAAAGCAGATCTCGGTATCGTGATCTTTCGACTCGGCGGCAAGAACAACCCGGCCTATATCGAAAGTGTCAAAAGGGGGGCGGCCGCCGCCGGCGCGGCGCTACAGCCGGACGATATGATCGTATCCATCGGCGGACAGAAGGTCGGCAACGTCAAACAATACGATGAAGTCCTCGACACGCTACGGCCAAACGAGGAAGTGATTCTGGTCATCAAGCGGGGGAAAGAGTTTTTGCGAATTCCATTGACACCCGATGTACGAAAATAAATGGAAATGAAAACTGATAAATGTGAGTTATTTCACAAATCAAACTTGCTTTTGATGAAGAAAATATTCTCTACCAGAGGTGCTCTCTGGGGTTTGGCGAGTTTCCTACTGGGGGGCATGGCAACTCATGCTCAGCAAGACCCGGTCGGTGAGTCCGCACAAGACCAGCAATCGAACATCGTACCGACCGAATCCATCGACTCGATGGAAGGCTTACTGCTGACGTCGAAAGCCTTCCGTGCTGCGGCCGAAAAAATTCGACCTTGCCTGGTCACGATTGAATCCTTCGGTGGTGTCGGTACGGTGCAAGGACGAATCGGTGGGATTCGCCAGCAGGGTGAAGGCGCAACCACGGGCGTGATGATTTCTCCAGACGGATTCATGCTGACCAGCTCTTTCAATTTTATTCAGAGACAGCCCGTCATTTCGGTCGTGACGTCGGATGGTGTTCGCCGTCTGGCTCAGATTGTCGGTCAGGACGACACCCGAAAAATTTGCTTGTTGAAGATTGATGGAGTCGCCGACATGCCGGTGCCCGAGATTGCCAGGCTCGACGAGATGCGAGTCGGCCAGTGGACGGTTTCCGTAGGAGTGGGTTACGGAGACACCACGCCCGCAATTTCAAAGGGAATCCTGAGCGCTAAAAACCGGATCGGTGGCCGAGCGATTCAAACCGATGCGCGCATCAGTCCTGCCAATTACGGCGGACCGTTGATTGATCTTCAAGGCCGGTTGATGGGAATCTGTGTGCCGCTCGATCCGCAGTCGGCGGCCATCGGTGCCGGTGTGGCCTGGTACGATTCAGGGATCGGGTTTGCCATTCCGCTTGATGGCAATGATGACCTGATCGAGCGAATGAAGCGAGGCGAAACGATTGCTCCGCCTTGGTTGGGCATTTCGCCATCCAAGAATCCCGCCGGAAAAGGGATTCTGATTCAGAGAGTGGTTGATCGCAGTCCCGCCGATCAAGCGGGACTGGTCGCGGGAAATGTGGTCGTCAGTATGGATGGAAATGAGGTCAACGATTTGATGCAACTCAAACAAATTCTCAATCGTCTCGAAGCGGGGCAAACCGTGACGTTGATGGTGGCTCAGCCTGAAGGGAATACTCCCAAAGAGATCGAAGTGACACTGGCAGTTCCACCGAAACCGTCTGAAGCGATCGATCCGCTCAAACCACCAGAGATTCGGTAGAAGCTCTACTACCGGCCGAGCAAGTAGCCTCCGATGAATCCACCGAGGAAGCCGATGGCGAGGCAAACTACGGCTGTGATAAACAGGGCGGCGATGGAAAAAGTGGTATCGTTGGTCAATCGTCCGGCGGCACTGTACTGGCCGATCATGGACAGGGGAGGGGGCGGTTTGACCTTGCCACCTATGAGATCTTGCCCGCTGGATTGAATATTGCTTTGAGACGATGCGTCGCTCATCTCGCTCATCGCCATTTCCGTGATTTCGTCGTTGTTCGGATCGGTGTCCTGATTATCGGCCGACGGCAGCGGTGCTGGAATCCAGCGTCGTCGTCCTTCGAAATCTTCGTTCAGCAACGGGAAGTGGTCGATAGCCCACGGCGCCAACCGTTCGGCAACTTCCGCCGCAGACTGGATGCGTTCCTTGGGATCCTTCTCCATCATGTCGCCGATCAGATCGACGAAATCATCGCTCACGTCTTCGTTAAATCGGCGCGGATGCCAGGGTGTTTCGCTGAGATGGCGGCGAGCCTTGCTTTTGGGCGTCCCGCCCGGGAACGGAACCTTTCCGGTAATCGCGTAGTACAGCGTGCAGCCCAGCGAGTAGATGTCGCTGACGTGCGTGATACTGCCCGGCGTAGCAATTTGCTCGGGAGACAAATAATCCGCCGTACCCACGGTCTTGGTGGCGCGGGGATCGTCGGTATCCTTGAAGAAGTAAGCCAGGCCAAGATCGGACAGCTTTGCAGTGCCATCTGGCGTGACCAGGATATTCCCCGGCTTGATGTCGCGATGGATTAGACCACTTCGATGAGCATGTTCCAGCGCCTCGGCAGCCTGCATCACGATGTTGGCACCTTGCTGAACCGAGAGCTTGCCCTTGGTTCGAACCAGCCGTCGCAAATCGGTCCCCGGTACAAACTCGACGACCAGGTAATGGACGTTGCCATCCTCGCCAGCATCATAGGCTCGAACCAGATTGGGGTGATCGAGTTTTGCCTGAACGCGGATTTCACGACGAAAGGACTCAATCGCTTCGGGAGTCGACTTGTGCAGCGGCAATACCTTGATGGCACATTCGCGGCCCAGCATTTCGTGAACGGCTTTAAAGACCTGCCCCATTCCCCCCTGGCCGATCCAGTCGGTGATGATATAAGGCCCCAAATTCAGTCGCGTTTTGCCACGCAACATTTGATCTGCCTGATAAGCAGATAGAATCCCCATCTCAACGAGCTGAGCTGCTAATTGCTTCTCGGAGATAGAATCCTCAACAATGGGATCGCTTCCTAGAGAGCGAACGATTTGATCAATCGCCTCACGCAATTGACCTTCGGAAACCAGGGCACTGGCTAAAGCCGTTTCGCGAAAATTCAGGTTTTGAGGCATACTGTATATTCTATCTGAATCGCGACAGATTCCAAAATCGGGGTGGAGAAGCCTGAAAAATCAGATTGGTCCTCAAAGTCGGGTGTTCGAATGTCAATCGGTTGGAATGTAGGGCAATCCCCCTGGAAAATAGTAGGCGACTGCCATATTTCTTATCGCCCAGGATGGGTACACCGGCTGCGGAAAGTTGAACGCGAATCTGGTGCTTGCGACCGGTCAAAAGTTCAATCTCCAGCAACCGAACCTTTTCGTGGCGGCCAACCGTTTTGAAGGCCAACCGGGCTAGTTGAGCCCCCGCAGGTTGCGGATGGGCTGGCAAATGAGCTGGTAGAACGCGCATCCGATGATGGGACTCATCCTTGACCATCCAGTTTTCCAGTGTTCCCTGTTCAGGAAAATCGTGTCGATCCGGGATCAACGCCAGGTACTCCTTGCCAGCCGTCCTATTTCTGAATTGTTCGCTCAACCGCGCCGCCGCCTTGGAAGTACGAGCCAGCACAATCACCCCCGAAACCCAGCTGTCGAGTCGGCTGACCACGCCGAGGTAGACGTTGCCCGGTTTTGCATACTTGTCTCGGAGATAGTCTTTGGCAAGTTTGACCAGGCTGGGTTCATTTTCGTCAACTCCCATCGTTGGTATCATCGACGGCTTGTCGATCACCAGAAGATGATTGTCTTCGAATAGAACGCGAAGTGAATCCGGCATGATTATTGGAACGCAGCAGTAAACCCGCGAGGGAAATAAAATGAAGTTGATCCTTGCAAGCCAGTCGCCTCGCCGTGCCCAGTTGTTGGCGGAGGCCGGTTTCCGATTTGAAATCCTGGCAGCCGACGAACACGTGGAGCAAGATGCCCTGGCCGGCGGTGGGTTGAATTTTCCTCCAGAACAACTGGTGGTGCAACTGGCATTATTAAAAGCGAAAAATGTGGCTCACCGGCTGCAGAAAGTTTTCCACGACTCGATCGACAAAAATTCAGGCGAGGAGGAGCGTATCGTCATTCTGGCCGCCGACACGGTCGCGGTTTGCTGCGGCCAAATTCTCGGCAAACCAGGCGATCGGGATGACGCGGGACGCATGTTGCGACTGATGAGTGGACAAATCCATGAGGTGATGACAGGCGTTTGCCTGATGGACGTTTCGACAGGACATCACGAGGAGCGATTGGAGGTGACTCGCCTGCGAATGGATTTTCTATCCGAGACCGAGATCGAATCCTATTTGGATTCAAGTCAATGGATGGGAAAAGCGGGTGCATTTGGATATCAAGATGGGCTGAATTGGGTACACATCATAGAGGGACTTGAGTCGAATGTCGTGGGCTTGCCGGTGGAGCGGCTGGGAGATTGGCTAGGGAAAAACTCAGCTCATCATCCAAAATGAAAACATCATCACCAGAAAATTATGGACGCTGTGCATCAGCATGGGTGCGACCAGTGAATCCCGGTACTCGCGCGTAAACGAGAAACCAATCGCCAGCGCCATCAGCATCGGAATCGCCAGCAGGCCCTGCGGATGAATCGCCGCAAAGATGAAACTGTTGAGCAACGTTGCTCCGATCACGCTCAGCCAGATAGCCATGGAGCGACTCCCGTTTCTCAAATGCCGGTACAGCACCCCCCGAAACATGGTTTCTTCCACCAGCGGTGCTGCAAAGGACGCCAGCAACAGTACAATCCCAATGGTCCATGCATCACCGTCGCCTATGACTTCCTGCACCGGATGGCTGGGCATATCACGCCCCGAGAAATCGGTAGGCGGGCGGTCCGATGTCAACGCCACCACCATCGCAAAGAAAATGAGCCCGCCCAACAGTAGCGGTAGCGTCGCCAGGTAGAACTGAACCGCGGATCCAACCTCGGCAAAAGGATTGCCCCACTTCCATCCGATGTCCGACCTGAGTTGCTTGACGGACATTCCACGCCAGATCGGCCACCCCAAAGCCACCAACGAGCCCACGAACGGAATCACTCCCCAGCCCATCCGTTGGATACCCTCTCCAACGTTGAGCCGACTTAGCAGCAACCCCATCAAGACCTGTCCGGCCACGAATATCACCAACCAAATCGCGAAGGTCTCGATGTAGATGTTGGGATTGGAATCATTGGTTACAAATTTGGGCTTCATCCACTTCACGGCGGCGAAAACAATCGAGGCCACCAGAGCAACGAATCCAACAAACAGCGCGAGCAAGCCGACGAGAAAACCAACGATCCATGTAACACTCGAACTTTGCGATTGCTGGGCAAGCGACTCCCGGGCTTCCAAATTACCGGATTCGCGGGGCGCGAGTACCAACTCTCCATACCATTCCAATTGGTCCTTGAGCAGTTGTCGGTCATCTTCCTCCAGATGGGACTGAGTAAAATCTCCCTGTTCGTACTGTTCGAACAATTGATTGAGCAGTCCCTGAATGTGGTCCTGTTGTTCCGTCGGTTTGATCCCGGCTTCGTCGAGCCGCGAACGAGTCAACTCCAGAGATGCCCGAGCCGCAGAGGCTCCTTTCAATTCGTTGAGCAAAATGGCGTAGAACCAACGCTGTGCCAATGTTCCGCGATCTAGGCCGTCGAGCCCACGCATCAGGATGGAAGCGTCAAACTCATTAGGTTTGTTTTGATTCTCTGGATCACCATTCT
Source organism: uncultured Pirellulaceae bacterium (assembly GCA_964414815.1). Lineage (GTDB taxonomy): Bacteria > Planctomycetota > Planctomycetia > Pirellulales > Pirellulaceae > Mariniblastus. Next base: position 21,441 of record CAYPXY010000003.1, read on the forward strand.
GAACATGATCCAACTCCTGCTTCAACTTGGGATAGACCAGCTGCTTTCCCATATAGATAAACTGGGTCTGCTCGGAGCGATGGATCTCCGGAGCCACCGCAGGGTCTCGTTCCTCAAGCCGATCTTTGAACGAGGCAAGAACCATCATGAGGACGGTCATACCGATCGTCACCAGCCACGCCAGCCAACCGCTCCAGCTCAAACGATTCGAAGGAGGTAACACAGGAAATGGAGGATCGAGCGTTTGGATCGTTGAGGGATTCTCTGCTTTTGGGGTAGAAGTCGGCTCAAAGGACGGATGAGACATGGGCAATCGTGAAGGGGAGGGCCTGGTGGAAATCGCAACCCGAATATTATCAACATTGATCACAGAGAAATCCACCAACCCTGGGGTGGGGGGGGTGAAAGTCAAACTGGGAATTCCGATCAATATAACGATTTTATGGCGTTCATCGATACGATCGCTACATTTATTCCGTTTCCGGAACTTCTACGGGACTTTTCCTTTTTATTCAAACGGCAAAGTTTGACTACTCCGTAACGTGACATAAGTTTCAGGTGTTCACGGTATATCCCGCTGAATGAACTGAGTTTGGCATCTCGCCGCCCCAGTTTTTCCTGCTAACGATCCTTGTGGGACAGCTAACGACAGCAGGACAGATTCTCAATCTGGTTAGCCAAGCCCGAATTCAATTGACGAGCCAACCGGCTCAGCCCCGCTCGCGGGCAAATGTACATTTTTTCGGAGAGAAGTCACAATGAAAAACTTCATGAGCAAAGTAAAGAATTTTCTGAAATCAGAAGACGGCCCAACCGCAGTTGAATATGCGATTATGTTGGCCCTGATCGTAATCGTCTGTTTGGCAGCGATTACCCAAGTCGGTTCAGCCACCAACTCGGCATTCGAAAGAATTGCAACCGACTTGGAAGGCTTGCCTACCTAGTTTCGCTTTCGCAGCGGCCCCTCGTTGGTCACCCAATCGTCCCGCCGACGCCTCCTCGTCGGCGAGGACTTTTGTATTAAGGAATTGTCCTGAAATCAATTCCTTGGATTCATCATAACCCGAAACGTCACCGAGGGACGACTCCCGTCTGGTGATGCCGTCCCTCGCTGACGCTTCGGGCTATGACGGACACTGATAACACCAGAATCCCCACCCGTTTCGAGAACTACCATGGACCTGCTCACCTCACCCGACAGCTATCAAGGCGCACTGGAAATCATGTGCTGTTTCTTTACCGTGATTGCCGCCGTGGCGAGCGCGATGTTGTCCATTCGATAGAATCCCATTCGATAGAATCCCATTCGATAGAATCCCATTCGATAAATCGTTCGACCGCTCACCCCTCAAAATGACTCGCAGTCGGTGTGCAGCGACCGCGGCAAAACCGATACACTTTTTTTAAACACCCCCATCACGTTTTCAGGACTCTGACAGGAAAGACAATGACTGATCTATTTGCCAATATGGCTCAAAACTGGGTTTTCTGGTTCGTAAGTCTTTTTTGCGTCGTCGCGGCCTATATCGATGGCAAGGAACTGCGCGTTCCCAATAAGCTGACGTTTCCCATGATCATCGCCGGCTGGGTCTGGAGCGCCGTTTCGTATGGCTTTGCAGGTGAAGGCTGGTACATGGGATTGATGTGGAGCCTGGCAGGCACGGCGGTCGGATTACTGACCCTGCTTCCTGCGATGGCGATCGGCGGCATGGGTGCTGGCGATGTTAAAATGATGGCCGCTATCGGGGCCTGGGTCCACAGCACTATCACGATCTACGCGTTCTGCATCTCGACCATTGTCGGTGCTCTGCTGGCGGTCGCCATGATTCTATGGTCGGGCAGCATCCGCAAGCACTACCACCAGTTCTGGCTGATCTTCAACGAAATCATCACCATCAAGAACCCCGAAAAGCTGGCTGCCATCGCCGCCGAGCGAAAACCATCGATGCACTTGTTGCCGTATGGTATCCCTCTGGCGATTGGAACGATCCTGTACTTTGCCTGGAACGGAAAGTTGATCTAACCGGCAACCTTGAATCCTCACGAACAACTCCACCTGGAGACCCACCTCCGATTTTACGGAATCTGCATCGAATTCGAGCAGGCACCGTTTAATTGGAGCTTTTTGGTTTACATCCCGAATACCTTCAATACGCCGCGATGATTTGAAAGCACGACCGTGACGTCATAGCATGTCGATGACCTTCTGTGCCCGGACTCAATTTCGAGTCACTTGTCAGCCCATCCCGGTGAAATACAGGCAAAAACATGAAATCAAAATCGCTCGTACTAATGATGATCTCGCTGGGCTTTGGACTGGTCGCCGCTATCGGCATCAGCCAGGTCATGGGGCGAGGTAATTCCAGCCAGGTTCCGACCATTCAGAAGAAAAAGGTTCTGGTGGCCGCCGTTGACCTCGAACACAACTCCTTGCTCGACAAGGAAAAGGTCAAAATCGAAGAATGGCCCGTGGAAATCATTCCGCCGAATGCCGCCTCGAAACTGGAAGAGATCGAAGAAATGGCGACCCGCCAATCGCTGGCCAAGGGAATGCCGATCATCACGACCAGCATTGTTCACAAGAAGAAGCTCAACGACATTGACATTCCCAAAGGCTACACGGTCATTTCGATCAAGGTCAAGGCTTCCGACACGCATCACGGGATGCTTCAACCAGGCGACAAAGTCAACGTCATCGGAATGCTCAAGAGCGACAAACGACCTGCAAAGACCTTTCTTCGCGGACTTCGGGTCTGGTCGGTCAACTCGCAACTGACTGCCAAATCGGTCAGCCGCGAGGAATCCAGCAGTAATACGGACGCCATCGTCGGTATCCTGGCCAATGAGCGACAATCCGAATTGATCTTCCAGGTTCAAAGTCGGGGTGAATTGAAACTGGTTCTCCGAGGCGATCACACGGAACTAGACAACGAAGAAGGCGTTGACCAAGAGGGAATTAGCGCATTGGGCCTGGATGGCTCTTCCATGGATGATATGACAGCAGTCCCGACTACAGCGCCCGCCAATCAAGACTCCGGAATCGCTAGCTGGTTCGCTCCCCAAAAATCAACAGACACCAAAACGATGAAAGTTTGGAACTTCACCAAGGACAAGCGAGAAGCCGAAAAAGTTATTTTTCGCAATGGTGAAGTCGTGCCTCCAGGCCCAATCGACAACTATCAATCTCCGTTCTCGGCCTTTTCCGGCAGCAACCAGGCCCCCCTGTCAAACTCTAACGGTTCTGCCGATTATGGCGATTTGAGCGATCGTGACAGAGGTTTCGAAGAAGATCAATTTTAGGTTCAATCGGCTCGAAGTAGAATTACGTGACCCCATATCTGTAGTGGTCGCAACGGCTTGAGGTCTCACGGGAGACTGTGTCGTCCCTCGACAAGCCGTTCCCTGCAATACCCGCTTTGCAGGGAAGCGTCTAACTCACAAAGGTTTCGCGTATGTCCATTCGAACCTACCTTTCCGCCGTTGCGCTCGTCGCTTCTAGCTTTCTGGGAGCGAATGCGTTCGCTCAGCAGGAAAGCTACTTCGAAGTCACTCAGTCTCTCGATACGATCTCCATCCTGCAGGGGTCGAGCAAGCAATTGAAGTTTGCTTACGACATTCCCGAGTTGATGGTCGAGAACCCTGACATCATCCAGGCGACTCCCATGCGCTCCAACGAGATCATGGTTTCCGGCATGCAGCCCGGCCATACCTCGCTGACCGTCAGCGACGCCAGCAGCCGCTTGCATACGATCAAGGTGATCGTTTCGATTGACACGCGCGCGTTGGAGATGGCTTACGAAAACCATTTTCCCGACTCCCGAATCAAGGTCAGCCCCCTCAAACAAGGAATCATTCTGACCGGGTTCGTCGGTCGGGATGAACAGATTGAGGCCGCCACACGCGTTGCGAATGATTTTGTCGGAACCAATGTGATCAATCAATTGAGCGTTCAGTCGATCCAGAACGTGGCGATTGAAATTCAGGTTTATGAAATCTCTCGCAGCAAACTTCGTCGTCTCGGCGTGGATTGGGACATTGCCGGCACCAGTGCCAGCTTCGCTTCCAGTGTCTCTGATTTGCTCTCAGGCACCAATCTGGAAGGCCGCATTGTCGGCGACTCGACGACTTTCCGTGCGTTTGTCCAGTTCCTGGAGCAACGGGATGTCGCTCGATTGATGGCTAAACCGGTACTGATTGCTCACCATGGTCGCCCCGCTGAGTTCCTCGATGGAGGTGAAGTACCGATTCTGATTTCCCAAGGCTTGGGCACCAACAGCATTGAATTTCGTCCTTTTGGTACCAAACTCGATATCGTCCCTCTGATTGAAGGCAATGGTTTGGTAACCCTTCAGGTTCGCGCCGAAGTCTCCGAAAAATCAGACGAACTGGGAGTTGAAAACGGAACTCCGGGATTCACGGTTCGCCGCGTCAACACCGGTGTCACCATGCGAACAGGACATACACTTGCACTGGCCGGACACTATCGCGAACGCAATGCCACGCGCGTTCGCGGGATTCCGAAACTGATGGACTTGCCGGCGCTAGGCACTGCATTCCGCCAAACGCAGGACGACTTCAAGGAAACCGAATTGTTGTTTTTGCTGACACCGAATTACATCAGTGATGTGGATGCAAGCCAGTTGCCCAACACGTTCCCAGGCCAGTTGACCACCGCCCCCTCGGATCGTGAGCTGTTCCTCAACGCTCACAATGAAGTACCCAAGTGCCAGGACGATTGCCCCGTACCGCAGCATTTTGGTTCGGCCTATCCGATCCATCAACCTGCGGCGCCGTATGGCTCCTATGCACCCCCATCTACACCCCAACCGTATCCACCGTCTGGCCAGTATCCTCCCCAGATACCGCCACAGTCCCAGCACCAAACCAAACAACCCCCGGTACGAGAAGCCTCCCGCGCACCTGGATTCAACTGGCCCCAAAACCGCCGGTAGATCGTTGTCCAGATCCGTCAACATTTTCCAACCCCCACATCCATGAGCGGCGCACTCCGAGTTTCCATTTGCGATCCCAACGAACGATCGCGCGAGACGCTGAAGAAATTCCTTGTCGGTACTGACAAAGTCTGGCTCGAAGCGGACTGCTCGCGTTATGAGTTCTTTCCGGAGATTGTCCAGCAGACGACCCCCGAAGTCGCCATCGTAGACATCGACAGCGATGAAAATCGTGCTCTGTCGCTGGTCGAAAATCTGTCCCGCAATTTTCCGAACTGTGGAATCATCGTTGTCAGCAAGCGAACCGACGGCCAACTGATTCTCAAGGTCATGCGTGCCGGTGCGCGCGAGTTCTTGCACTCGCCGATCCAGATTGAAGAACTGGTGGGAGCACTGGATCGGGTCGGGGCGGCCCTGGACGGCTCCACTCGGAATGTTTCCAACTCGATCATCGCGGTCGCCGGTGCGTCGGGCGGAGTAGGCGCGACTTCGGTAGCGATTAATCTGGCCGTGGCACTGGCTCGCAACCCTGCTCGAAGTGTCGCCTTGATCGATATGGATCTGGCACTGGGAGATGCGGATGTTTTCCTGGATATGATTCCGGAATACACACTGATCGACGTCGCACAAAATATTTCCCGGCTCGACTTGACGCTGCTGCGAAAGTCGTTGACCAAGCACGAAACGGGAGTGTATTTATTGCCTCGCCCGGTACAGATCGATGATTCGGCTCAAATCACCAAGGAAGACTTCCGCAAGGTGCTGGCATTGCTAAAGGCCTCCTTCAGCCATCTGGTTATCGATCTGTCGAAGTCGTTCACAGAACTGGATATGACGGCCCTTGAAGCAGCCAACCATATCGTGCTGATTACTCAACTGGATTTGCCGTGCCTGCGAAATGTGGTTCGATTGATCAGTTCATTCGAAACGCACGATGGAATGAATGAAAAGGTGAGAGTGGTGGTCAACCGAACCGGTTTGGATAAGTCTCATATCAGTACGGCCAAAGCCGAGGAGACGATCGACCGCGATATTTTCTGGCGTATTCCCAATAACTACGCCGTGATTTCCGAATGTCGCAACAATGGGGTCCCGCTGATGCAGCACGCTCCCAAGGCCGCGATCACGCTTTCCATCAACGAACTTGCTGAAAAGCTGGCCGGCGATTCATCTCAGCCCCACGAAAGCCCCGAAGCCAAAAAAGACAAAAAGGGTTGGCTGAAGTTTCTGGGAAAATAGATTACGATAACGAAGTCGTACGGAACGTTCCCCGTTTGCGGCTCAATCGTGTTCTAGTGATGTTCCATCATGAAGCCCTTTCTCTATTTCGCCGTCGGACTGACGGTTGTATTCGCGTTTGTTTTCCCTGGCTGCCAACGCGAGCATTCCAATCAAGCCACAACCGATGTACCCCCACTGAGTGATGGCGGTGCCGCTAAGCCCCAAGAAGCAGCGGTCGTAGTTGCCAGCGAAGCAACGTCAACCATTGATTTATTCGATGGTGAAACGTTGACCGGTTGGGAAGTCACCCAATTTGGCGGGCAGGGAGAATGCCTGGTCGAAGATGGGATGATCGTGGTTGAACCCGGATTTCCGCTGTCTGGAATCCATTCGACTCGCGATGATTTGCCGACCTCGACCTACGAAATTGAGCTTGAAGCCCAAAAGCTCGATGGCAACGATTTCTTTTGCGGCCTGACCTTTCCAGTCAATGAAAGCCACTGTTCGTTGATCGTGGGAGGCTGGGCAGGACCGGTCGTGGGATTGTCGATGATCGACGATCAGGATGCAGCAAGTAATGAAACCCGAAAATTGATGCGGTTCGAAACCGGTCAGTGGTATCGAATCCGCCTCCGCGTTTTACCCGACCGAATTCAGACCTGGATCGACGACGAGCCGATCATTGATCTGGACCTGACAGGCCGTAACCTCTCCGTGCGCAACGAAACGCTGCCCAGCCGTCCGCTGGGAATTTGCAGTTTCCAGACCAAGGCAGCCTATCGCAAAATCTCGCTCAAACGCCTGTTTTGAATATTCCCGCGACCTTGTTCCGGTCTACAATAACGCACTTTCAAAAACCACGGGAAGGTGTCTCACTCTTCACCACCCAGACTTCTCAACATCTCTAACGTATAAATCCCGCTCGAATGATCGTCGGAGAAGTGGATGCTGTAGGCATAATTTCCAAGCGGATGCATTTTGAGAATATCCAGCGGCATGGTTTCTGCAGCGGAAAGCACTTTCAGCATTCCTTTAGGGGTAGGCGCATCGGTTTCGCTTTGCCGTTTCGCATTACAGACCGCACATCGACAACGATCGCGCAACACCCGGAACGGGATTTCCTGGACATGCCCGTCGTCCCACTCGATCAACAGCGACCGCGATTCCGTTTTTTGAAGTTTGACGGGACAGTTCATGGCGGCGAATTTCGAGGACACTCTTTCACTCAAACTTTGGCGGCCTTTTTGGATTTCTTGGTTCCCTCCGTCGGTACGCCGAGGTCTCCGAAGAATCGGCCAGGCTCTCCATCCCACAAGCGGCCGGTCAGCAAGTGGACAAAGTTCACCATCTGATGAGGATGCGATTTCAGAAATTCGTGCAGGTTAAATGGTTTGGCACAGAATGTCTGGACCAACTGCTCCATCCATTGTGTTCCCGACTCATATTCGGATTGCCACCGGCCCAACTGTCTGGCGGAAAGATCATTGGTGGCAAGCCCCTCCGCAACGGCTTCTCCCGCCCACAGGCCCGACTTCATCGCCAACAAAACTCCCGAACCAAAAACGGGATCACAAAAGCCACCGGCATCCCCCACGATCACCCAGCCATCGCCCGCCCGTTGACTGCACGACCAGGAAAAATCCTTTGCGATGTTGAATCGCCCCACCTGCTTGCCGTCGATCAATCGCCGTTTGATTGCCGGACAGTTCTTCAGCTCTGTTTCAAAGGTTTGCTGCGGGCCTCCACGACGTTTTAACAGAAATTCATTGTCACCGACGACACCGACACTGACCGTTCCATCGAACAACGGAACATACCAGAACCAGGCTTCTCGCGATTCCGTGTGAACAATCGACGTCATCTCAGGATTCTTTCCTCCCGCCCGGATTCCACCTTCGAAGTAGCCCCAGATCGCGGACTTCTCCATGTGGGTTTGGCTCTGCTTCAGTTCCAAGCGGTTGGCAATGAGCGCCGATTGCCCCGAGGCGTCGATCACCACCTTGGCCGAAACTTCCTGATCCTTGCCATCGGCAAACGCGATGGTCAACTTGTGATTCCCTTTTTTGCGAATCTCCATATCGATCACGCTTGCTCCATCGACGACGGTTGCGCCGCGATTGTAGGCCGTATCAAACAGGAGTTGATCGAACTCCGCCCGATTGACGTGCCAACTCAGGTTGCTCAGACGCTTGTCATAGTCCGCGAAAACAAAGGCATTGGATTCGCTTTCGTCATGATTGCTGAACTGAACACCCCGCTTGCGAGTGAATCCGATCCGATCCATTTCCTGTTCGATTCCCAACCGCTCCAGCACCCAGTAGCATTCCGGCATCAGCGATTCGCCACCATGGAAACGCGGCATCTTGTCGCGTTCAATCAATAATGTCGAGTAGCCTTGCTCCGCGACCATGGCCGCCGCGGTAGAGCCACCCGGCCCCGCGCCGATCACAATACAGTCAAAATTACGGTTCGTTATCATGGTTTCTCCCCCTTAATCGTCGTTCAATTCACAGACATTGTATCGTAAACGCAGCCTCCTGACCAACGAGTTTCCCAGTTAGCGGTTGAGACAATTCGCTTGTCGATTTACATTGGTGTCTTCCGGTTTACTCTTGTTCTGAAAAGGCTCACGATGTTTGTTTCTCCTTCTGTAATTGGCAAGTCGTTTCCATTGGCCATCGTCGCTGCGATTGCGTTTTCTTTATCGTCTGCCTCGTTGGCGTTACAGGACAATGCCCCGGCTCAAGACATCGAGTCAACGTATGTGACCAACGTACTTCAACTTACTTTTGAAGGAAAACGCGCTGGCGAAGGCTATTTCAACGCAGACGGAACCTTGATGGTCTTTCAGTCGGAACGCCGCTCCGACAATCCTTTCTTCCAGATCTATTTGTTGGACCTGACCACGGGCGACATCGAGCCGATTTCACCTGGCCACGGCAAGACGACTTGTGCCTGGATTCATCCCAACAACCGTCAGGTTCTATTTTCTTCCACGCATGATGACCTCGAGGCGAGGGCCAAACAGAAAACGGAAATCGAGTTTCGCGAATCGGGTCAGGCGCGACGTTATTCCTGGGACTACGATCCCACTTATGAATTGTATTCGTTTGATCGGCAAACGAAAACCTACCAGCGACTCACCCATGCCCCAGGCTATGATGCGGAAGGATGTTATTCACCAGATGGAAAACACATTGTGTTTGCCTCCAATCGTCAAGCCTGGGAATCGGAGCTGACCGAGGAAGAGAAGAAGAAACTGGAGATCGACCCGGCGTACTGGATGGAAATTTATATCATGGACGCCGACGGTTCGAATGTCCGCCAGTTGACCCATGCCAAAGGATATGACGGAGGCCCCTTCTTTTCACACGACGGAACGAAAATCTGTTGGCGACGTTTTTCAGAAGACGGTGCGCGAGCCGAGATTTTCACGATGAATATCGATGGCAGCGACCCACGCCAGCTGACCCACATGGGCGCCATGAGTTGGGCACCCTTTTTCCATCCGTCGGGCGAGTACCTGATCTTTAACACCAACAAACACGGTTTTGGAAATTTCGAATTGTACCTGGTCGATGCCAAGGGCTTGACGGCTCCGGTTCGGGTCACGGACACAAACGGATTCGATGCACTGGCCAGTTTTTCGCCGGATGGAAAACGTTTGACCTGGACTTCTGGCCGAACACCGCGCACGGATTCGCAGATTTTTATTGCCGACTGGAATCACGAAGCGGCTCTTGAGGCACTGTCAAAATCACGAAGGCAATCCAGCCCCGACCAGCAACCAGTCGCTGACAACACGACACAGTCCACCGACGCCCCGGCCAAGGCTCACGGTGCGGAGCAAGCGAAACAGATCAGCAATAGCGTGTTTGCACCGACCGACCTTTCGGCTCACGTCGATTATTTGTGCTCGCCCGAACTCGAAGGCCGTTTGACCGGCTCGGAAGGCGAACGAAAAGCGACCGCCTATGTGGCAGGCTATTTCGAACAAATTGGTTTGGTTCCAGACGGTGATGAGAGCAACTGGTTTCAGTATTTTGATTTCCCGGTCGGCGTCGAGATAGGGAAAGGAAATCAACTGGCCGTCAACTACGAGGGCGAACCGCCAGTAGTACTCGACCTCGATTCAGACTGGCGACCACTGGCCTTTACCAGCAACATCGAGATCAAACAAACCACCGTCGTCTTTGCAGGGTATGGGATTGTTGCGCCGGCCCAGGACGGTCAGCGCGCCTATGATTCCTATGCGGGGCTCAATGTCGAGAACAAGTGGGTCATGGTCTTTCGATTTTCTCCCGAAGAGGTTTCCGCTGAGCAGCGACAACATTTGCAGTTCTACAGTTCGTTGCGAAAGAAAGCTTTTTATGCTCGCGAGCGAGGCGCGCGAGGCCTGATTGTGGTCAGTGGCCCCGGTTCAAAAGTCCAAAACCAGCTTGTGCCGCTCAAAGGCGATTTTTCCTCGGCGGGCAGCAGCCTGGCCGCCGTTTCGGTTTCGGACCGAGTGGCTGCCGACTGGTTCGAAGAGATGGACAAAAATTTGGCCGACGTTCAATCCCAACTCGATCGCGGAGAGACCGTAGAAGGATTTGAGTTGCCCAGTCTGACCTTGTCAGCCCAATTGGACCTGACCAAAACAACGGGCAAGGGAAGGAATGTGCTTGGCCGCTTACAAGCAGGCGATCAACCTTCGCCCACAGCCGTTCTGATCGGTGCCCACATCGACCACCTTGGCCGGGGCGAATCGGGCAACAGCCTGGCAAGTGAAACTGAAAAAGGGGAAATTCACTTTGGGGCCGACGACAATGCATCCGGGGTTGCAGGGCTGCTGGAGATCGCAGACTTCCTGGTGCATCAAAAACGGGAAGGCAAGCTACAACTGAAGCACGATATTATTTTTGCAGCGTGGTCCGGTGAAGAGCTGGGCCTACACGGTTCGAAACACTATGTAGAAGCAAGACTCATTGCTCCAACACCGGTCGCCGATTCAGGTCAGCCATCATCGCATCAGTTTGTGATCCAGATTGAGAAGGACGGAGCCATCCTGGTCAATGGAAAGCCTTCCACCTCGGATGACCTGGCTGGAAAATTGGGTTACATGGGGAAAAACCATCCCAACTTCGTGATCGATGTTCAGATCGATTCCCATGCTCCCTCAGGTGCGCGTGAGAATTTGGTGAATACGGCCCGATCCTTTGGCGTGACCCAATTCAACTTCAACGTCACCTCGAGCGGTCCGCAGCAAACCTTGATCGCGGCGCTCAATATGGATATGATCGGTCGTCTGCGAGACAAAGCCTACCTCCAAGGCGCCGGCAGCAGCGACTACTGGTCATCGGCCATCGAGTCACGAAACGTTGTCGTTGGATTGCCGCTGTCGGTTTCGAACGATACCGCACTGCCGACGGACGCCAGCTCGTTTTATGTCGCAGGCGTTCCCATTCTGTCGGCATTTACTGGCTCGCACAACGACTATCACTCACCCCGCGATACACCGGACAAACTGAACTACGAAGGCGCAGCCAAGGTGGCTCAGTTGATGGGCTTGATCGTTCGTTCACTGGCAAGCAGTGATGAAGTACCCAACTACATTCGGCAAGAAACCCGCCCCCAAGGCCCATCCAGAGCAGGTAGTCGAGTCGCGCTGGGAACGGTACCCTCGTATGGTGATGATGTCGTGGGTGTTTTGCTGTCCGACGTAACCCCCGGTGGAGCGGCAGCGAAAGCAGGTGTCGAGGCGGGCGATATCATTGTGGGATTGGCGGGTTCGGAAGTCGAGAACATCTACGACTATTCCACCATCCTCAACGGGTTACGGGCCGGCGAAGAAACCGAGATCATTGTCCAACGCGATGGAAAACGATTGTCGCTGAAGCTAATACCGCTGGCGCGCGACTAGAAACGAGGTAGCCGCTCTGGCATTGCGCAAGCTTAATTTTTCGCCACCACCCGACCCTGCGTCGGTGGGGCGATGGCTGACTGCTAATCCAGATCCGAAAGGCTCACCTCTTCTCCGCCGTTGATGGTCATTAATGGCTTGAGCCGTTCCATGTACTTGCGTATATCTTCAAGTTGTGTTTCCCGGTCGGACGGTTTGGTGAATCGAACAGAACCTGGAACGGCACCGTCAGCCATCGCCAAATTCATGTATCCGGGATGAGATAATTTCATCTCGGCAATCTTCATTAAAGTTTCGGGAGCAGCGTCATGGGGAGACATCCATTCGACTGCCAATTCGAATGGGACATCGAGTACCGCAATGGTATTGGATAGACCGTCTTTGATATCCTGGAGTTTTCGGGATCGACCGTCGATTCCAAAAACACCTTCTTCCCAAGCGTTGCCCAGGTAAGTGGTATAGCCGCGCTCCCGCCGAACAGAAGGACATTGATAGACATGCAGGCGGGTTTCTCGGGCTTGAGCGTTGACCGGATCATCCCAAGGCTTGGTCAAATCAATGGATTCATAGAGCTGATTCTGTTCAAGGTAGGGAAGGAGCAGCGTTCGCCAGCTATGCAACGGCTGGCCATTTTCGTCGACCGTATAGGCTGGTGGTAGTGAACCGTGGTGTTCCGCATAGTAGTGCAAGGCAAGTACAATTTGACGCATATTGTTGGCGCACTGACCGCGTCGTGCAGGCTCGCGAACCTGACGAACAGCTGGCGTCAACAAGGCCAGAACCAATACCGAGCAGACTATCAATGACCCGATCCAGAACAGCACACGACGTCGGTTCCAGAACTTGGGTTTGACAGGTGCAACGGGTTCAGTGGTGTTCACGTTCGGATGGGCGTGTTCATTGTTCATGGGGCAACCGTTGGTTGGTTCAATCATTCTCCTTCACCGAATCACCGTCCGCAATCGTCAAAAAGGGTAGATGGTCCTCAATGTCATGAAGCTGAAGTGAGCGGGTTACTGCATTTGCGAACGCCACGTTAAAACTGCCGGGGTGGTTTGATCCCGATTTGGAATGAGCGATTCTTAAAAACATTTCTGGATCAACGTCGTGAGGCGACATCCATGGAACCGCCATTTCTGCGGGGACTTCAAGTACAGCAATCATCCTGGACAGTCCGTCCTCGAAATCTGCAAACGTTCGTCCCTTGCCGCCGGGTTCAAAAGCTCCTTTTTCCCATGCGTTGGCCAGGTAGGTCGTAAATCCAGGTTGGACGCTGACCGAAGGACAGACATAGAGGGCCACCGTTGTCGATTTGGCTCGAGCGTTGACCGGATCGTCCCACGGCTTGGTCAAGTCAATGGACTCATAGAGCTGATCCTGTTCAAGATACGGAAGGATCAACGTTCGCCAGCTATGCAACGGTTTGCCATCCTCGTCCACAGTATAGGCAGGCGGCAAAGCCCCATGCTCGGTTTCGTAATTGTGCAAAGCAAGAGCGATCATTCGCAAATTGCTTAAACAGGAAGTGCGCCGTGCGGCTTCCGGAACACGTCGCTGGAGGGGAAGTAACATGGCGATCAACACCACGCACAACGCAATCATCGAACACACAAGCAGGACTCGTCGCTTTGTCAAAAACCTGACTTCTGTATTATTTCCCTTTTCCAAGGGACTGAGGAACGGGTTTTCGGTTTCAGGATTTTCGCTCATTTTGCCTCTGTCTACTTGACCATTGCTGTCAACTTCTGAAGATGTTACCAGACACAAACTTTCCCATTCAACCTCAGAATACCCGCCCATGGCCCACTCGCCAACCAAAAAACTGCCCATCACCATTATTTCAGGATTCCACGGCTCAGGCAAAACGACCTTGGCCAACCATCTGCTGGCCAGCGCCGGAGAGTCCAGAATGACCGTTGTCTCACACGATGAGGACGACAATAGTCTGTTTAGTAGGCTCAGCCAGTTGGCTCAACAAGGCGACCACGATTACCTGCTGGTCGATTCCTCCGGAGTTGCCGATCCGTTTCAGTTTGCCGCCTACTTCGCGACGGTCGATGATGGCAGCCCATCGAATCTCGACGCGATTGAGCTCGACACCCTGGTCACATGCATCGATGCAGTCCATTTCAAGGACGATTTCATGTCGATGGACAGCTTGACAGATCGCGGCATCGGAAGGTCGGATGACGACATTCGCGAAGTCGCTCAGGTGCTGCTCGATCAAGTCGAGATGGCCAACGTGCTGGTCATTACCAAGGCAGATCGCGCGACCAACGACCAGCTGCAATCCGTGTACGGGATTCTCCGTTCGCTCAATCCGACGGCAAAAATTGTGACGGCCAGTCGTGGTGAGGTGGCACTCGATGAAGTAACCCATACGGGGCTGTTCAATGTTCCATGGGCCATCGATGTGGTGGAGGAGCCAGGCGATCCGGTGGCGCAGTTTCCCCACGATGCTGCTGAGCTTGGATTTTCGGCCATTGTATTTGAAGCCCGCCACCCGTTTCATGCCGAGCGACTGGCATCGACGTTCGACACGATCCATCAGTTCGGTGAAGTCTATCGCTCCAAGGGAGTTGTCTGGATCGCATCACGGCACGATCAGGTTTGCGACTGGCAGCAGTTCGGGTCGATTCTGGGTCTGGACGAAGTCGGAGACTGGGCGGCGGCCCACCCCGAGTCGGAATGGCCGGACGATGAAGAGCTGGTTGCCGAAATTCGCAGCGTATGGCAGGAGCCTTGGGGGGATCGCCGAACTGAAATTGTGCTCATTGGGCGACATTTGCAAGAGACGGAACTGCGGCAGGCACTGGAAACGGCGCTCTTGACCGATGACGAGATGAAACAAGGACCTGATCTTTGGGTAGAATATGAGGACCCGTTTCCTGTCCCGGTCGAGAGTTGCTGCGATGAAGAAGATTGCGACTGCCGGGGGTAGGGATGAGGGATGAGGGATGAGGGATGAGGGATGATTATTTGTGAAAAATTTCACATAATTATAGAACGCAGAAAAATTACGACAGGAAGATTTGAGGACAGGAAAATGGGGTGGAGGAGAAGTGTTGGGGGAAGATTTTGGTAGGAAAATGGGAGTAGGAAGATGGGGGATGAGTGATCATCGGTCTCCCCTCTCCCCGCGCTTTAGCGGGGAGAGGGGGCGGGGGTGAGGGGCCTTGGGAATCACTTTTGGGCCCCTCACCCCCGGCCCCTCTCCCCACGCAGATACTACATCCCAACACTGACAGCCACACAGTCGCGTGGGGAGAGGGGAGACTGATAATACTCACTGCCTACCGCTACCGCCCACTGCCTACTGCCTACTGACCACCAACAACTGACAACCAACAACTGACCAACCAACATCAAACCATGAGACCTCTCCACCGTCGCGACTTTGTTCAGCTCTCTGCCGCCGCCGCTGCGTCTTCCATTTTTTCAGCATCGGGACTGGCTCGAGCCGCCGGTGAATCAAGTGTCGTGAGCTTGCCAAGCAACGCGACTCCGTTTCAGGACGAGGCGTCGCTCAAAGGCCGGGTCTGGAAAACGCTGAAAGTGGGAATGACGGGCGGTGTCAAAGGATCACTGACCGATAAATTTCGCGCGGCCAAGGAAGCGGGCTTCGCGGGGATCGAAATGGATTCGCCCGGCATGGACGTCGAGGAAACCAAGCAGGCGATTCAGGAGTCTGGCTTGCCCGTCGATGGCACGGTTTGCTCGACTCACTGGCAGGTCAAACACACGGACCCGAACCCCAAAGTTCGCGCCCAAGCCCTGGAGGATCTGAAGACCGCAATTCGCGATACGGATGCTGTCGGTGGAAAAACGGTGCTGCTGGTCGCTGGACACGGCAACGACGGCACGAAGGAAGAAGTTTGGCAACGGGCGCTGGACAATGTGACGCTTGCCCTGCCAGTGGCTGCTGAGCGGGGGATCAGTATCGTGATCGAGAACGTCTGGAACCATTTCATGTACGATCACAAAGGCCCCGACAATCAAACGGCGTCCGAGTTCGCCCGCTTTGTCGATGAACTCAATTCTCCCTGGGTCGGGATGCAGTTTGACATCGGCAATCACTGGAAGTACGGCCATGTGGGCGACTGGATTCGTCAGCTTGGCGTGCGGATTTTCAAGCTCGACGTCAAAGGTTTCTCACGGGCTCAAAATAAATTTACCGACATCACCGACGATGATATCGATTGGCTCGACGTGCGAAAGGCACTGATCGAGATCAACTACTACGGCTGGATCGCGGCCGAAGTGGGTGGCGGCGACCTGGAGCGGCTTAAGGTGGTATCGAAGCAAATGGATGAAGTGTTTGGACTGGCGTAGACGTGCAAAACCTGATCGGCCAAACCCTGCGCGACTACACCATCCTGCGCCGAATCGGGCGTGGAGGGATGGCTGAGGTTTTTTTGGCGCGGCAGAAGTCGCTGCAGCGAAACGTTGCTCTGAAAATTCTCAAGCCGGAACTGGCCACCGATGAGTCGTACGTCAAACGATTCCATCGTGAGGCTCAGTCTGCCGCAGCCCTTGTCCAGGCCAACATCGTCCAGGTCTTCGAGGTCGGCCAGGATCAGGGCCTGCATTTCATCGCCCAGGAGTATGTGCCTGGGCGAAACCTGCGGCAATATATTGACCGGTACGGATCCGTCGAGCCGATCATGGCGCTCAATCTGCTGATTCAAAGTGCCCAAGCCCTTCAGAAGGCAACCGAGTTCAATGTCGTTCATCGCGACATCAAGCCAGAAAACCTCCTGCTGTCCAGCAGCGGCGAAATCAAGATCACCGACTTTGGCTTGGCTCGCGTCAACAACGATTCCTCGCGACAGGCACTGACGCAAGTTGGAATCACGATGGGCACGCCGCTGTATATGAGTCCTGAACAGGTAGAAGGTGGTGCCATCGATTCGCGAAGCGACATCTATTCGCTGGGCGTGACGGCCTACCACGCACTCGCCGGCCGGCCGCCCTTTGATGGGGAAACCGCTCTCGTGGTCGCTGTTAAACACGTCAAATCCGACCCGATTCCGCTTGAATCCATTCGACCGGACGCCCCCAAAGAACTGTGCGATTTAATACACAGAATGATGGCCAAGCAGCCTGCTAAACGGCCTCAGGACCCGGCAAGCCTGTTGAAGGAGCTGCGCGAGATTCAAATCGAGTCCGCCGATTGGGATGCCATTGTGGCCAAGCTCAGCACACAGGACATGCGCATGTCGTCCGCGACGACTTCGCTCTCGGAAGCACGGCTTGCGGCGACCCGTCAGCTTCAGGCCCTGATGAGCAACCAGGTGGTTCGTCCTTGGTGGAAGCGGAAACGGGTACTCGCCACCACGGCGATTCTTTCACTGGCGGGAGTTCTGGCAGGATACGCAATGGCCACCTGGACACGACCTGCTTTTCCGCTCGACGTCAATCAAACGCAAGGTGACCGAGTCACTCGGCGGGACACCGTGGAGCAGCAGTTTTCGTCCGCCTCGTTTGGTTCGCTTCGCTCGGTCGATCCGGTACGCCGAACGGAACTTTGGAAAGCGGTCATTGATTATTTTCCGCTTGAGGAATCGACGGAGCGGGAAAAAACTCGATACTACCATCGCCAGGCCCTGGTTCGCTTGGGGGAGCTCCATCTAGCCAACGAGAACTTGCCGCTCGCACTCGAGACTTACGAACAACTTGCCGCCGAGAAGAGCTCGCTCTTCCCACGATTTGAAGCCATTGGAAACGCAGGCCAACTCGTGGTTTACAGCCGCTCGGCAAAACTGGCCGGGGGCACCGAAGCGCAGCAAAAGAAAATCGCAGAATATCAGGCGCTGATCGGCGACCAATACGAGTTGCTCGATTCATTCATGCGAAAGGAAGTGGAGAACATTCAGGTCAAAGTAGAGCCGGCGATGGAACCAACCCCGGCGTCGCAGTAGAGTACCGTTGGCGAGGCCCAAGACCGTTTAGCTCCAAGCCGTCGGGGGTTGCCACGAAAGCGTATCGCAGTATCGAAATTGTTTGACGGCAACCCCCAAAGGCGCGGGGTACATCGGGTTGCAGGTATTTTGTTGGCAGGCAGGTTGACTACAGAGACTGTACTCTGCCGTCGCGCCTGCGCCGACCCTTTCTGGACCTTTGAGCTTCAACCAGGAGTCGACCTGCTTTTTTTTTTTTGTGCAAACGAATGGTGGTCGGCTTCGGCTTGCGGCTAAACATCCATTCGCAAACGCCCCCCCAAAGTTCGTGGCCGCCTCCAACAGACTGCCCTTTTTCACCCCCTATCCTCCGCAGCCCCTCTGTTCTGCCCAGTTTTCCTGGGCTCCCATACGGGCAGATTGCTCTTTCTCATTCTCTCCAAAATCGCTAAAGTTCCGGCCTGAATTTTACGGATCCTTTCGGCTCAACCTTGGATGGCAATCCCCAGCAATGGTCATGGATGGCATTGTATGAACGGCAAAACCGGGTTACTCATTTTTTTAATAGCGATCGCAAGTATCGGTTGTCGCCAGTATGACAACGGAGTCAATCGCTACTCCAGTCGACCGCTCATCGACTTGAGCCAAAGGCCTGCCTGGCTCGGCGGCAATCAGGTCGCGGATAATCGCAGCACCAACGACCGATTTTCATTGGCCGGATTCAACTCGGGCGGCAACAACGAAGTTCAGTACGCCGAAGAAGCCCGTCGCATGGCCAGTCAATACGACGATCTCAGTCATCGCATGGGCGCATTTGACAACGACAATCAACTGTTGAACACGGAACTAGCGTCGCTTCAGCAGCGTCTGGACATGGCGAACCAGTACAACCATCAGTTGAAAGAGCAACTGGCCGGAACCACCACGCAAATGTCCCAGGTGTTTGCCGAGCGTGAACAAGCGTTCCAGCAAGTTTCCAGCCTCCGCATGCAACTGGAGCAGACGGGCCAGAATCTTCAAATGGCACAGAACCAATATCAGCAATTGCAGCAATCCGCGGTTCGCCAGGTAAATTCCTCTGGAAGTACACCGACTCAACTTGCCGGAGGAGCCACCTTGCGAGCGAACAATAGTTTGCTGCAGAAGCTGTCTGCCATCGAGTTGCGAGGTGCAGAAGCGAGGATGGACGGCGACGTGATCCGAATCGAGATTCCTTCCGACTCCACCTTTGTGCCGGGCACCTACCAGATTCAACCTGCCCAAATGCCGCTGCTGCAAAATATCGCCGGAACGATCCGTCAAAATTTTCCCCGGCAGATCATCGGCATCGAAGCGCACTGGGACGGCTCGCAACTCAGCTCCGAAATCACCGACCATCAATTGACCGCGACGCAATCACTTGCAATTTTCAACGAGATGACTCGGCTCGGCCTCTCGCGAAATCAGCTGTTTACGATGGCCATGGCCAGCAACCGGCCACGCCATTCAGGTGGAGCACCCGGTGGCATCAGCCCCAACCGCCGCATCGAAATCGTGATCTATCCCGAGATGTACGACGGCAATTAGTGACGCCTACTCGCCGAACTTTGCCCGCAGGGCTTCCACCAGTTTCTGGACCTCTCGTTTTTGTTGCGGAGACTGTACAATCTCGACGGCCCGATTTTCAGCGAGCCGGGCTTGGCGGATGCGGCTGCTGGTTCGCATCAGCAGCGATTTGTGAAGCAACGCCTGAGCTCGTAGATCGGCTGGCTGTCGCTCGTTGTCAATGAACTGGTCCAGCGTCTGCAAGGATTCAGCCTCCTGCTTCAGTTCGTACTGAGCATCCGCTTTGGCGCTGGTCAACTCGATCAGCAAGTCCGGTGAATTCTGAGCCGCGGCGATGGCGGCTTCGTAGGCATTGATCGCTTCGGCCAGTTCATTGCGAGACTCCAACAGATCGCCTTGGGCTTTGAGTAGATAAACGCTCTTCGGCGCTTCCTTGAGCGACGCGCTGAGCAATGCAGAGGCCTGTTCAAACCGATTGCTTCCGACCATCAGCACGATCATCTTCACCAACAGCCGTTCGCGCGACTCCTCGGTCAGCCCATCCATCGCGATCATCTCGCGCATCAAGTGATCGACTTTTTCGGGTTCATTGAGTTGCCGTGTCAGGCCAAGCTTCACGTTCAGGATTTCCAGCTTCTGCTGAATCGGAAACTCGACTTCGGTCAGCACTTCGTCGATGAACTGAATCGCCGTGGCCGGTTTCTCCAGTCGCGCGACAATCATGATGTCCGCGAGGATGGATTTTCGCATTTCTGATTCTTCTACCGAATTCCATTTCGTTCGCAGCCCCAGTACATCCGACTGATCAAGTTCAATGATTTCCTGAACGATTTCGGGATAGTACAACTCAACGATGCTGATATGCATTTGCGAGATCGCTTCATCGAGCAGTCGAGCGCGATCCAGTCCGGTTGCCTTCTGAGCCTCCGCCATTTTTTCGTCGCGGGCAACCCGCACACGCCGGTTCTTTTCGACCCGATCAAGGTAGTGATCGACTCCGACGTCTTCGTAGCCCATGATCGAAAATGGGCGGCCGTTTTCGTCGAGCAAAAATAACGTCGGAAATGCATTCACACCAAACTCTTTGGCCCATTTCTTGTTCTGCTCCGCGATCACGGGGTCTTGATCCGAGCTGCGTGGAAAATCCAGTTTCAGAAGGACCAGTTTGCCGGCTGCGGCTGCCTGAAATTCCGCTTTCGAAAGAATCTCTTTTTCCAGTTTGATGCACGCAGGGCACCAATCCGAACCGGTGAACAGCATGAGTATATCTCGATGCTCTGATTGGGCGATTTCAAATGCCTTACCGACATCTTCCGTCCACGGGTCGTCATGAGTCGTCCGTCCAGACCCATCGAGCGATATGCCTGAAATACAAATGCAGACGAAAATGAAATGCAACCAATTCATAGGGATCCTTTCGGTGGGGAGGGACATCTCATTCTACTCGTCTTCGAGCGCGTAGGCTTCAACCTCGAACGGATTTTCCAGATAGTAATCCCGTTTTTTTAGCCAGAGATACAACGAGCATCCCAGATAGGCCGGAATGAACAGTGGCCCCCATCGTTCGTACTGACGGACGTGAACCTGTTCATGATTGCGGCAGCCGTCGAGCGCCGACGGATCTAATCCGAGAATCGTATGGCCCACCGTCATGGCGCTCGCTCCGCGCGGTGGCAAACGCCGAAGCAATCGGGTGACCCAGCCACCGTAAAATTCCAGACACCCACGCCGAATCTGGGCCTGCCCTCCGCTGATCAGGCCCACCAAACCGACGAGGGCGCCAAGTAGAGTATTGGGAGATGTCCAGAGATAGGCGAGTAACTGAATCATGGGGATTGATTTCTCTTTCCTGCTAGCTGCTGGCAGCAATAATAAAAATGGCGGCCGTCGTCCCTCCTATTATTGGAATTTTTCGACAAATAACAAGTTTGGCTGACCCACATTCCGAGACTGATAGGAGAGCATTCCAGGAATTGTCCCCGAATCACTTCCGTAGTGCATCATAACCCGAAGCGTAAGCGAGGGACCACTCAAGTTTGGTTAGGCCGTCCCTCGCTTACGCTTCGGGTTACGATAGACAATTAGAAGAATCGGGAGTTTATTTCGGGACAATTCCTTACGTGAAATCCCCAAATCGAATTTTTTTGGGAACCATCGGAACGATGAGAGCAATGAATAAGCGACCCATGAATTTTGCTGGCCCAGCAAACTCCGCTGGAGTAACCAACCGGTTCGTTGGAGCAGGACTCGTTTGTTGTTTGCTTGGGCTGATGCTTTCAGCTTCGGCGCAGGCTCATGACGGGGGTGATCTTCAGACGCTGCGAGCGATCGAGCAACAAGTTCAGTCCGTCGTTTCGAAAAACATGAGCGCCTGCGTGGCCGTGTCCGATGGCGTCGGTTTCGGCAGCGGTGTGATCGTTTCGCCAGATGGACTGGTGTTGACGGCAGGCCACGTGATCGTCGGTCCCGGGCCATTCGAAGTGATTCTGCCTTCCGGCCAAACCGTCGAGGCAAGGCGACTGGGGCGAAATCTGGATGTGGATACCGGTATGGTTCAGCTCGTCGATCCAGGCCCGTGGCCGTATGTCGAACTGGCCGATGTTCAGGCTGCGGTGCCGAACGATCCGATGCTGGGGCAGTGGGTGGTGTCGATCGGCCATTCTGGAGGCTATGAATTGGGACGCGTGCCGCCTGTTCGCACCGGACGAGTGCTTTCACGCAAACGTCATCAGGTCGTGACCGATGCCGTCCTGATCGGGGGTGACTCAGGCGGTCCCCTGTTCGACTTGAATGGCAAACTGATCGCGATCCACAGTTCGATTGGAGATTCCATCGCGGAAAATCGTCATGTCACCATCGACATTTTTCAGCGCGACTGGACGCGACTCAAACGCGGCGACTCGTGGGGCAAATTGCCAGAACTGAACGAACCGGGTGAAAAGAAACGGCCGGGCAAGTTGGGCATCGTCGTGGATCGCGAAGCCCCCCAAGCGATTGTCAAATCCGTCAAGGAGGATTCACCGGCGGCGGAATCAGGCATCCGCGAAGGCGACATTGTGACGTCGTTCAACCGCGTCAAAATTCGCAACGGCGACCACCTGATCGAGTTGGTCAAACAGCACAACGCAGGCCAGGTTTTCCCGATCGAGATCCGTCGCAACAGCAAGGTTCTCAAGTTCGAAATCCAGCTCCAATAGGTAGGTCTTCGCAGGAATATTGCCGAACGTGTCATCAGGAGTGGTAACGATGAAGCTTCGAATTTACAATGTATTATTTTTCACATTACTGACAGCGGTTGCTGGTTCGGCCTGTGCTCAGCTCCCTGAAGATGTGCGCGACACGTTCGAACGACTGGTCGATGATCTGGACACAGAACTCTCAGCCAAGTTCAAAAAGGCCATCGAACGAGGAACGTCGACGGTCGAATTTACACCGGCACAATTTCGAAGGTTTCGAGACGATCCGAACAATCCGTTTGACGGGCTAGATGGCGTCGATGCGCGGGACGGCATGGGCAACATCGCACTGAAGTTTGAATTGCCCAGCATTCGAAATCGTTCGGTCTCATCGCTGGAACGTCAGTCGCCTCGCCAATTGAGGCAACTTCAGTCCGTCGTCGGTTCGGCGGCAGGGAGCACCGTCGCTGTTTTCGAAGGCCAGCGACAACTGGCATTGGGAATCGTCGTGGCGGCAGACGGGTTGGTGATGACCAAGGCCAGCGAGGTTGATACCGCGTCCGATTTGATATGCCAGTTGCCTGACGGACAACGAGTTTCCGCCCGCGTGGTGCGTGCCGATCCCCGCAATGACGTCGCGATGTTGGCGGTGGACACCCACAAGACGGGGCCGTTACTGCCTGTTTCCTGGAGCGATGATCAGCCGCGGCTGGGAACGTTTGTCGCCATACCGGACATCAATGGCAAGGCGATTTCAATGGGAAGCTACAGTTCGAACGTGCGTTCAACACTCATTGGCGAACAGGCATTTCTTGGAGTACAGCCTCGCACGACGCCAGAAGGTGTAAAAGTCTTCGAGATTCAACCGGGAAGCGCCTCCTATGACGCGGGCCTGAGAGATGGCGATATCGTACTGAGTCTGGCAGGCGTTCCCATCCATGAGGTCTCCGACCTGGTCAACCTGATTCGCAGCAAAAAGCCAGGCGATCGGATCGAAATCGATTACCGCCGAAACGGAGCCGACCGAAAGGCAACGGCCGAACTCTCCGGTCGCCAAATCTCCGGCGAACGGGCGGCTCGATTCAAGATGATGAGCCGGCTCGGTGCGATCCCCAGCCGCCGCGCCGATGGATTCCCCATGATCTTCCAACACGATGCTCCTCTGTTCCCCGAACAGTGCGGCGGCCCGATTGTCGATCTCGACGGAAACGTGATCGGCATGAACATCGCCCGCAACGGACGCGCTTCCACGTATGCGATTCCCTCGAGTCATCTGAAAACAGTCATCGATGATTTGACTCGCGAAAGTATTGCGCAGCGTGTGGGAGAGTAATACCCTTGCGCGACAACTTACATCTCCAACAGCTCATTGGGGAACAAGCAGAAACTGTATTCGCGGGATCCGAGTATCTGATTGGCCTCGATTTGCTTGGTGAGACTGACCAAACGTTGTTCAAGTTCGGCTCGCAAGGGAGCGGCCCATTCTTTCAGTTTTTGATTGCATTCGGAAATTGCACGGTGTTTCTCTGCGCCGGTTCCAGCCGCTTGCCCCGATGTCCACAACCGTTTTTGCTCGATGATCGCACCGATTTCACTAGGCAATGCACCCAAGCGTTCTGTGAGCAGCCGTTCCGGGTGCGAGTCGAGTTCTCGCATTCGCTGTTTGATCTCGACGATTTCACTTTCGCGGACTTCCGTCTGAGCGAGCGGAAGCTTATAGGTTGCCGACACTACATAAAATTCAGGCAGCTCTGCTCCAAAATAAACCTGAGCCAGTTGATCCGTGAATTGATCGTATTTTCCACCGCCGATGCCATGAATGAACAGATCGCTCAGCACAAGACGGCTGTACAACGTTGTCGTAATGGCGCGCGGACGGATTTTGAGGCCGGCTAGATTGAGCTCACGCAGCCTTTCCACACCGCGAGTCAAATCCACTTCACAATTCCAGCCATCGAGATCACTCATGATCACCGACTGACCCGCATGTCGAACAAACAATTTTTTGCGATGCCGGCCCGTCGCCTGCCAAACCCAAAATGGAATCTCGGTCCACTCGTCGCGCTGCTCGAGTGGCGGCACCGGCCTGGCCTTGTCGCGCAGCCCATGTAATTTTCGAAACTCAGCCAACTGAGTGTTGTGGACGTCCAGAAATCGTCGGGCATCGGCTGCAATGTGCCAGACCAATCGGGTAAAGCCTTCTGAATCTGCCAGTTGACTCATCGGAACCTCCAGCGTGGTCAGGCCCAGTTGATGCTCCAACCGATGCCGACCGGCTGCCAACACTTGACCAAGGTTCGCCCGGCTCAGTGCCTCACTCGATCCATCGCTCCCCTCATCGCTCGATGAATCGGTGTTTCCCAACCTTGCTTCCGCTGCCAGCACTTCCGGCCAAAGTCGATCGATCACCGGATGGGCCGCAAACGACTGAGCCAGTTCCGAAACCCGACTTCCAAAAGACCGAAACGGTTCCAGGTCGTTAATCGTGGCTTCCTCGAAGGGAATCGGAGAAGTGCTTCTATCGAAAGGCACATCCAGAATGGCGTGCGTCCCGGAATCGGTCTGCTGCGGAACACGAATCGACCGAGCAATGCACAGATCGTGGTCCACGATCATGTTGATGGCAACGGCCTGTACCTCACTTGCGAACCGGGAGGCCACAAAATTCTTGAACCAGATTCCGGGATGAAACAACTCAGGTTGATGGCCGACCATCAGGATTCGAATCGAATCCGCAGGGGCCAGCAGCGGATCGGGAACGTCGCAATATTTTCGGGAGTACGCGACTGCCTTTTGAATCAAATCGGTGCGAGCAAGACGCCGAAGTGCATCAAGCGAAATGCCTCCGATTAAAACGGGGGACGTGTTTTCACTGAGCAAAAGATTGCGTTCCCAAACCGACGGCAACCGTTCCGGTGAAGGATCGAAAAACGATTCACCGTGCTGTTCAGGTGTTTTGAAGGTTCGCTTGGGCGATGGAGATGGACGATCAATCGATTGAATCGTCGTTTCAGTTGCGGTTGTATCGCTAGCCAATGCGAATCCCTCGGAGCTTTTCGCAATCCGACGGCAACGCCCGGAAAGCGCGATTGAGTACTTCGTGATAATATTTCAGCCGAACTTCTGGTTGGTCCAGTTGACCGCCGAACGAACGGCTCAGATCAAGGTAGATCAATTCGACCGGAAGTTCCATGATCGACAGATTGGCACAAGCCGCCTGAACCCAAACCTCCAGCGGCATCGCATAGCCGGTCTCGGTAATGCTCAACTGACGCAGTGCCGAAACCCGATACGCTTTGAATCCACAAAACGCGTCGGTCAATTCGAACCCCAGTCGTTCATTGAGCGTTCGCGTAACTTCCTCATTGATCCGTCGGCGATCCTGGGGTGGCAGCGTATCGGTGTCGAAGGTCTTATAGTAGCGACTGCCTGAAACAATGTCAGCGCCCGAGGTGACAATCGCTTCCGCGAATTCAGTAATACGTTTGGGTTGGTGCTGACCATCGCAGTCGATCGTGACCAACAGATCGTAGTCATTTTCAATCGCGTAGTCGAACGCCGTTTTAAGCGCCGCACCATAACCTCGATTTTCTCGATGGCGAATCAACTGAATATCGTTCCGCTGCTCCAGCAGGTCTGAAGAACCGTCGGTAGAGCCGTCATCGACGACCAGCACATCTTGGCAGTACAAGGTTACTTCATCCAGCACACCGCTTACGGAATTGACTTCATTGTAAACAGGCAACGCTGTCAGTAATTTATAGATCATCACGACCTCAGGGTTGGCACGCAATATTGACTCACATAGAGCTGTCATAGTTCAGAGTGCCCGTATTCTACGCGAACTCGATGATTGGTCAATCATTTCTCCGCCGTTTCGAAGAATGCAGACTGGACTTTTATGTGTTTGACGCCCAACAGGACAGCGAATAGACTGTCCCTTTACGAATGCTTTACGAATGGACCACGAAGCCATGAATCGACGTTCGCTTCTTGCACACTGCCTGATCGTTGTGGTAGCCGCTTGCTTGCATGCGGGAGAAATTCGTACCGCCGCGCGTCAAACGCCCAGCGAAACTCACCCGACAAACCCAGATTCGATTTCGAGCGAGACCGTCGATGATCCGTTTGGGGCTCGCGAAATATGGCACGTTCGTCAGTCGGAAACCCAATCCAGGGGAATCTATGCGGTGGTGTTTTCGCCTGACGGCAACGCCCTTGCGACGCGCAATCGCGAAAATGAATTGACGGTTTACGACCTCAACGAGCGAAGCAAACGGTTTGACCTTAAAGGCCACGAGGTTAACTGGATCGAGACCATCGACTTTTCGCCCGACAGCCAGTTGATGGTCACTGCCGCAGGTTCCGGCGAGAAGGTCAAAGTTTGGAACGCTACGACCGGCCGGCTTCGCATGGAATTGGAAACGGATGCCACGGCAGCCTATTTTTCAGCCGACGGGGAACAACTGGCCATCTTGGGACGGAAACAGATCGAGTATTTCGGCCTGCCGTCGGGATTGCAAACTGGCCAAGCGAACTGGCAGCTGAAAGACGAACAACCTGTTTGCATGTCGCGTGACGGGAAGCTGGTATTATTGAGCCGGTCGATCAACGCGAACATCGTCAAGTCAGAGTTGCTGAACCTGAACGACAAAGTTCGATACGAGTTATTGGGAGTCCATTCATCGCTTAACGTGGCAACCATTTCGCCGGACAACCGTTGGCTTGCGGTCGGCAGCGAGGGCAGTGAACGGATTCACTTATGGAACTTGCGCGATCCAAGAACACTGCATTATTTGCTCGATGGACATCTCGACACAGTTTCGGCGCTCGCATTTTCTCACGATGGGCGATTTCTGGTTTCGGCAGGGGACGATCATCGAATATTGGTCTGGGATATTCTGACCCGCCAGTTGACTTGCGAGATCGCTTCCCAACAGACCAACATTCGGGCACTCGGCTTTTCCCGGGATCACTATCAAATCGCAAGCGGTGGGATTTCTGAGAAAGCTTCGTCGATCTGGGTGGGCGACTTGAAGCCAGCGATTTTTGCGCAGCGAAGTCGGGAACCGATGTCGTTCGATCGCGTGTTGGAACGGATGGCATTCAACTCACCCCAGGAATCGCTTTCCGCAACACAAACCCTGATCGCCCACTTTGATCAGTATCACGACGAATTGTCCGAGCGAATTGTAACAGCAACCGGCTCTGGAGCGATCCAGGATATGGATCAGATTGTCGAGATGTTGTCGCATCCCGATTTTCAACAGCGAGAAAGGGCAACCCGAGAATTAGCACTCGGTGTGAACCATTGGGAGAAAAAGTTGCGTGAGCTGATGAAACAGGATTTGCACGTCGAATCCCGCTATCGAATCCGAAAAGTCCTGAACCAGAAAAAGCCAGTGGTGAGGGTCAAGATCGATGACATTCGGCGCTGGCATCGCATCGTTTTTGCACTTGAGATCGTTCGGAGTGATGCGTCCATTGCGATGTTGAAACAGATCGCAACGGGACATCCAGCGGTCGAGTTTGCAGCCGCCGCACAGGATGCACTGGACAGAATCGGACAGTCACATTAGAGAGTTTGAACGCGGTCACGTAACATGGAACCCTTTAGCCGCAAGCCGTCGGGGGGTACTGCCAGGAATGTACTGCAAAACTGAAATCGCTCCATAAGGCGACCGGCAGATAAAAATGTACCCTAGTGTAGGCGAGTCGCTCCGCGACTCGCAACCCAGCGTCTGGGAAACACAATACTACTTGGGTAAACTTTTACCTGCCCTTCGCCTAAGCAACCTCCAAAGGCGCGCGAACCGCCAAATTGGGGGGGATTGTTTTGGGAGGCAGGTTAATTTCGGAGGCTGTACCCTGCCGTCGCGCCTGCGCCGACCACCTCTCGATCTTCCCGCATCCGTCATTGCTGAATCGGTTACAGTTAGGTTGCTGAAAACCATTTGTGGTCGGCTTCGGCTTGCGGCTAAACGCAAGACCGGTTAGACGAAGACCTGCACAGGAATCCGGTCAAGCTGCCTTGACTCGTTTCTGAATATCAGTTTCGATCGGACCGAAAACTTCTTCGTGCTTCTGTAGCGACAGGTGAAGAGCATGCAGCAATCGCTTCGCGGTATAAAAATTGAGCACGACGCGCTGGTTGACATCGATGGTGTGTTCGTTGCCTCGCGTCAGTTGGGTGTTAAGCCCGAAATCGACGACCAGTTCTTCCGGCGAGCAAGTGACTCGGCAGAAGTTCGCGTAGCTGCTGGTCGCCTTGGAGTCGTCCAGAATGGTCGGTTTTTGTGTGCTTGGATTGTAGGTTTCTTTGGTTTCGGACATAGCGGCGAATGGCCTCCTGAGTAAAAGTTCGGTACAGAAAACGGTATTTAGAAGAATACCGAACTCCCGTCAACTCCGAATGAGATGCGAGCAGGTTGACGCCGTCGATTGAAAACTCGACAAAAGGAGGCCGTTCAAGTACGATTAGTGGTGCAAATTTCAGGTTCTCTTATTACCAACAACAGGTCGAAAAATGACGGCGATCCATTTGAAGTCCGTTTCAGCAGTTGCGTTAGCAGTTTTGGGAAGCATGCTCGGTTATTGGGGCTCGAAATCGAATCCTGGGCTGACCGAGACAGCTTTTGAAAGGCCCACTCAGGATTCTGAACCGGCGACTCAGCCCGACGCGAACGCAGCCAAAAGCCGTCTTGGCATCGCTACGGAGAAGCCTTCCGAAGGACCGTTTGTTGAGTTGCCAGACGGGACTTACATGGTTCCCTATACGACCCGCATTCCCGCGACGGACGTGGAGTTCACGATGATTCCGATTCCAGGGGGCAAGTTCATGATGGGCAGCCCGGAA
This sequence comes from uncultured Pirellulaceae bacterium, assembly GCA_964414815.1. GTDB lineage: Bacteria > Planctomycetota > Planctomycetia > Pirellulales > Pirellulaceae > Mariniblastus. The sequence goes on from CAYPXY010000003.1 coordinate 50,993, forward strand.
TCAGAAGAGGATCGCAATGACGACGAAGGCCCTCAATTCGAAGTCACGGTCGAGCCTTTCTGGATGGGCAAGTACGAAGTGACGTGGGACGAATATCAGAAGTACATGAAAATGGTGGAACTGTACGAACAGTTTCATATGCTGGGCCGGCGCAATCCGACACAGGACCAAATGAAAAACCTCGATGCCATCACGGCTCCCTCGGCGCTCTATGAACCCAGTTTCACCTTCATGGCGGGAGACGGCCCCGATGAAGCCGCTGCCACGATGTCACAATTCGGCGCCAAGCAATACACGAAATGGCTCAGCCTGATGGCCGGCGATTTCTACCGGCTTCCCTATGAAGCCGAATGGGAATACGCCTGCCGCGCTGGAACGACGACCGCCTATTACTTCGGAGACGATCCCGACGACATCGAAGACCATGCCTGGATTTTCGAGAACTCGGATGAAAACCGTCAGAAGGTCGGACAGAAAGAACCTAATCCATGGGGACTTTATGACATGTACGGAAATGTTGCCGAATGGGTACTCGATCAGTATTCCGAAGAAGGCTACACGCACGTCGATGGAAAATCGGCTTCTGTGACCGAGTCATACAATAAACCAACGCAGATCAATCCGCTCGTTGTTCGGGGTGGAAGTTTTATCTCTGAACCCTATGAATGTCGCAGCGCATCGAGGCTTGCTTCAGAGGAGAATTGGAGAATCGATGACCCGAATTTGCCGCGAAGCCCTTGGTGGTTGACTACGGAACCGGCCACCGGGGTCGGCTTTCGATTGGTTCGCCCACTCCATGCAGCCAGCCGCGAAGAGATGGAGACTTTCTGGGCTGCCGACCTCGAAAGGACTATTTTTGAGACCATGAAACGACTTGACGCTGGAAAAGGCAGGCTGGGTACCGTGGATGAAAAACTGCCAGAAGAAATCAAAAAACTGCCGTCCGAGATCGCACCCTTGCTCAACAACGACAAGTAGTCAGTGAATCGGTTCCGGGGTCACCACCGGACGCAAATCAGCAATCAAAAATGCCGAACCGGCGATGCAAATAAAATCGTCCTGGGTTGCAATGGATTGCACATGCTTCCAGGCGTCCTGCGAGTTCGGCAGTGCCATCATTTGGGGCTTTCGGGCCAGTTCGCCGCTCACGCCTTGCTTCTGAACTCCTTTCGTTTGATCGCTGAACCCGGTGTCTTGCAGGGCACTCTCGTCGACGCCATGGCCCCCTCCCGACCATTGCTCCATCGCCGTTTGCAACAGCTCATCGGGTTCGCGGCCGCGCGGGTTGCACTCAAATTTGGTGAAGACAATCGTGTCGAACAGCCCCATGATGGTGTTGAGCATGGGGGGCAGATCTTTGTCCTTGCTGATCGCAAAGATCAAAATCCGATTTCGGCTGGCCGTAAATTCGGGAAGCGATTGCAAGGTCGCCGCCAAGGCGATGATGGACGCCTGGTTGTGAGCCATGTCAAGCATCACCGCCGGATGGGAGGCCACGATCTCCGTGCGGCCTGGTAGATGAGCACGTCGCAGTCCCTCGCGAATGGCGTTGGGTTCGATTTGCCATCCGAGCTGATTCAGTTGCTGGCACACCGCGATCGCAATGGCTGCGTTTGAACGTTGGTGCTCGCCGATCATTCCGGTCACAATATCGTCGATCTGAAATTCTGCTGCGCCGATCGTTCCCCGAACCGTGAAACCGGTGCCCTGCGAGAGAGAACCACCGGTGGAACCACTTGCTGGATTCCAATCGACGAAAAAATTCTGGTCGAGGACGGCCAGCGGCGATTGATTCCTGGCGGCGACTTCAGCGATCACTTCGGCGGGCTCACTGGGGATCACACCGCTGATCACGGGCACGCCGGGTTTGATGATGCCTGCTTTTTCAGAAGCAATTTTAGCCAGCGTGTCGCCGAGTTGGTGAGTGTGATCGAAGCTGATATTGGTGATCACGCTGACCGTGCCGTTGCAGACATTGGTCGAATCGAGTCGCCCCCCCATGCCGACCTCAAGCACAACAAAATCGACTTGCTGGTCGGCAAAAAATTGCAGCGCCGTCCCGGTCATGACTTCGAAGAACGTCAGGGGCCGTCCTCCCGCAGCAATATTTTCCTCGTCGATGGTCCGGGCGGCGGAATCCACGGCGATCAGGGCTTGTTCAAGTTGCTCATCGGAGACCGATTTTCCGTTGATGGAAATCCGCTGGTTCAGGGTTTCGAGGTGCGGAGAAACATAGACGCCGGTTCGGTAGCCTTGCTGGGTCAGGATCTGCCCGACCATCGTGGAAACGCTTCCCTTCCCCTTGGTCCCCGCGACGTGAATGATCGGATATTTCAGTTGCGGGCTGCCCAGTCGCTCCACCAACCGGAGCATATGCTGAAGTTTGAAGCCACCGGCCGGTATTTTGGCTCGCCGCTCATAGTTGATTCGTGAGAAGAGTGAGCGGATAAGGGTCTTCAATTGGGTTGACTTATTCATCAAGGGGGGAACTTCGGGGAAGAGAATTCGGAACGGTCGGTTATGGGGGTTTCTACTGGAAAAATCGTTCTGCCGCCCCGTAAGGCGGACTGTCCGGCACATACGATACTCTTTTTGAACTCTTTTGGGGATCGAATCGTAAAGGGTAATGGTCGAAAAGACAATTTTTTTTTATGATGACCGGATATTGAGTCGTTTTTCATTCTTCCTTTTTCCATCAACCGGCAGATATTTACGCACTTATATGAGTTCGGACACCGCAACCCAAGGCAAACCCGCGACATCGCGGCTGGAGCAGACCAATCCAGATTACGATCCCAATATCGTTGTCGAAACCCAGAACCTGACGAAGATTTATCGGGACTTCTGGGGCCGGCAAAAAGTTCGGGCGTTGAATGCGCTCGACTTGGAAATCCGCAAAGGCGAGATTTTCGGCTTGCTGGGACCGAACGGGTCCGGCAAGTCGACGACGATCAAGTTGCTGCTGGGGCTGCTGTTTCCCACCAGCGGCCGAGCGATTGTGCTGGGCAAGGACGCCACCGAGGTCACCAAGAACGAGCGGATCGGCTACCTACCGGAAGAATCGTATCTCTATCGCTATTTGACGGCAGAAGAGACGCTTGATTTTTACGGTCGCCTATTTGACATGCCCGCCAAGGTGCGCAAGGAACGGGCGGCACATCTGATCGAACAAGTCGGCTTGACCTGGGCAAGACGACGACAACTGAAAGAATATTCGAAAGGGATGGTACGGCGGATCGGATTGGCTCAGGCCCTGATCAATGATCCTGAGTTGATTTTGCTGGACGAACCGACCTCCGGTCTCGACCCGCTCGGTACGCGTGAGATGAAGGACATGATTCTCAAGTTGCGGGATCAGGGGAAGACGATCCTGATGTGCAGCCACTTGCTGGCCGACGTTCAGGACGTTTGCGACCGGATTGCGATTTTGTATCAGGGTGATTTGAAAGAGCTGGGCCGTGTCAACAACTTGCTCAAGGTCAGTGATGAAACTCAGGTTCGCGCGAAGAATCTGTCGCCGGAAGCGATTGAAGAAATTAAGCAGGTGATTGCGAAACACAATGGCCAGTTTGTCGGGGCGGACAACCCGCGCACGAGCCTGGAAGAGCTGTTCCTGAACATCGTCAAAACGAGTCAGGAGCGGCCTGGCCATCGCTCGACCAATGAATCTTAGGCAGCCTTTGATAGTGAAGGATCCGGTCGCGATTAGCTTTCGGGTGATTTATTCTCAACGGCAACCTTTGTTTTTTCAGTTTCTTTCCCCCATCGTCAACTTCTGAACTTCAACCCCTAACTCCTGACCCATGGTTGTAAAAGACTTTACCCCGTTCATTGAGTGGCTGACCTCGAACTTGTGGGTCTTCGCGACGATTTTGATCGCGGCTGCCGTATTGGGCGTCGTGGTAGGGTACCTGATTTCCGTGTTCAAGCACGGGCCGTTCGAGGCCTTTTATGTGGTGGCTCAAGTAGTCGCCCAAGCGGTTCCCGATTTTCTCAACACTTCGTTTCGGCGGGTTTGGGCGATTGCAAGTCTGGCGATCAAGGAAGCCCTGCACCGCAAAGTGATGCTGGTGGCGTTTGCCATTTTTGCGATCTCGCTGCTGTTCGGGGGCTGGTTTGTGGATAACGACAGCGAAAACCCGGAGCGGATTTATATCAGTTTTGTATTGTGGGGAACCCAGTTGCTGGTTTTGATGATGGGGATGCTGCTGAGCGCCTTTAGCATTCCGGAAGATATTAAAAACCGGACCGTTCATACGGTGGTTACCAAACCGGTTCGTGCCACCGAAATTGTGCTGGGGCGGATTGTCGGTTTTGGTTTGCTGGGAACGATCTTGCTGGCCACGATGGGAGTCCTCAGTTTTCTGTTCGTCTATCGAGGTCTTTCCCACAGCCACCAGATTGCTGGCGAAAGTCAGACCATCGGAGCGATGGTCGATGTCGATCGGGATACTCTGATCTCGAAACTTGATGGCAAGCGAGTTTCTGAAAATGCAATCAAGGAAGCCATCACGACGCATTCCGCCGGTGCTCGCGGGCACAAACATCGTATCGAACTGATTGAGGATATTCGCCGGATAGATGATCCGCCGCCGCGCGATGAACCGAGCATTGTTTCAACCCAAGAGCTGTCGGGAAACCGAATTGCGTACTATCGCGTTGTGGGAAGCCCGTTGGGCGAGCATCGCCACAAAGTGTCGGTCAGCGGGGAAGGGGACGACGCAGTGATTTCGCTATCGCCTGCGATGGGCTATTTCCGTGCTCGTGTACCGATCTACGCAGGAAAACTGACTTTTACCGACAATGATGGTGTTGCCAATGACAGAGGAACCAATGTCGGCCGTGAATGGGATTACCGGGGATATGTAGACGGGGGTTCTTCGACAGCCCGTGGCTCTCTGTCGGAGGCGAGATTCGATTTCGATCAATTTCACGAATCCAAATTTCCTAAATCTGAAATTTTTCCACTTGAAATGACGCTGAGTGTTTTCAGAACTTACAAGGCCGATATTCAAAAGCGTGTGACCGCTGGCATCCAGTTCGAAAGCATTCCTGATGATGACTCCGACAATAAATTCGTGTCCGAGTTGCTGGATTTCGAAACCGCAGAATATTCGCTGCAGGTCCTGCCGATCCCGCGTAAACTAGCCGGAAAACTGATTGCTCCCGACGGGAGGACGCTGGGATCAGGCAACTATGATCTGTTTGACGACTACGCCAAAAACGGCAAGCTTCGTCTGCGGCTTTCCTGTCGCGACCTGAGCCAATACATCGGCGTAGCTCGCGCCGACGTTTATTTCCGCGCCACGGATCAGAACTACATTTTCAATTTCTTCAAAGGGTATCTTGGGATCTGGTGCCAGATGATGGTGATCATTTCGCTGGGTGTTGCCCTGAGTACGTTTTTAAATTCTCCGGTGACGATGCTGGCCGCCATCGTGATCATCATTATCGGTTTCTTCACTCCCTTCATCAGAAGTTTGCTGGCGCCCAACTCGTATGGCGGAGGGCCCATCGAATCACTGGTTCGTGTGATTACCCAAGACAATATGATGTCACCGCTTGAAACGGGTTTGCTCACCACCTTGATGGAGAATGCCGACCGGTTTCTGGTTAAAATCATGATTGGCTCGACTTACCTTGCACCGGACTTTTCTGCGCTGGATTTTTCAGACTACCTGACTTACGGTTACGCGATTGATTCTCAGCGCATTCTGATCGCAATTGCCATCACGCTCATCTTCTGTATCGGATTGACGATCGTAGGCTACTTTTCACTCAAAACACGGGAGATTGCCAAATGAAACCGCTGAATCCAGCCGTCCGCAAGCTTGTCTATCTGGCGCTGATCGGCGTTTTGATTATTCCGCTTTCATTTATCGCACTCCCAGGCACACGCCACGCCGATGGATCGGCGAGAAATCAAGGGGGACGGCTCTCCGTTTTGCGAGATGAGTACAACCTTTCGCAGGCGAAGCTTTCCGAAATTGATCCCGCATCCCAAACGATGCGTTTAGTTTCGCTGGGGTTGCGCGGGGTGGCAGTTTGCAGTCAGTGGATGCAGGCGATGGAGTACAAGAAAACAGAAAATTACGACCAACTTGCTTCCACCTTGAAAACACTGACTCGGATTCAACCCAATTTTGTCAAGGTCTGGGATTTTCAGGCTCATAATCTGGCCTACAACGTGTCCATGGAATTCGATGACTACGAATATCGATATCATTGGGTCAAGAAGGGCTTAGCATTCCTCAAGGAAGGGATTGCCCACAACAAAACCGATCACCGAATTTTTGACTACCTGGGTTTTTACACGGGTAACAAAATGGGGAAATCGGACGAGCGCGATTCATTTCGGCGCATGTTCGGCCTGGATTCCGAATTCCACGAAGAGATGGAGCAGTACATCAACCGCGATACTTATGAAACCCGTGGCTACGGCCATGATTACGATTCCTGGTTGATGTCCTGGCAGTGGTATGATTACTCCCGTACCCTGGTGGATCATCAGAGCGGGTCCAAGTATCGTACGGACATGATTTTCTACAACTTTCGGCCAACCGCTCGACGCAATCAGGGACTTTCCCTGCAGAAGGAGTTCCGGCCGGACGAAAGTCAGAAGCAGGTCTGGAATTTGATTCGGGATGAATGGACGGACTATGGCAACATCGAAATGTCCAGCATTTTTGGCCTTAAATACACCATGGAGGGATTGTACCAGACCGAATTGAAGCTTGAGCAATTACGTCACCGACTCGACGAACTGGTGCCCGGTACTCGAACGCAACTGACGGATGAAGCCCTGTCGCAACTCAACTTTCCGGAGGAGTACCTGATCGCCTGGAAATTGCCGGTGGAAGAACGGGATGATGAGCAACGACAGTGGGCTAGAAGTGTGATCAGTGCCATCAACAACTTCAATCAAGATATTGATGTGGCGATTGCCAGACAGGCAGATCCCTCAGCCTCCTTTGAAGCGTTGCGAATCGCCAACGAAATCGAAGAAGAAAAAGCACGGCAGTACGCCATTGAAAAGGATGCGGAAAACGTCAACTATGCCTTCTGGAAATGGCGTAGCAAAGCAGAGTCGTCAGATATCGGTTTGGCAGCTCGCGAAAGCCTTTTTCTTGCCGAAGAAGCTCGGCAGAAAGCAATCTATGATGATGAATTTGATCGCGATTACAAAACAGGTGAAATTCAGATCACCAAGTTGGGCGCTCTATCGTTCTATCATGATGCATTCGAAAAATTCAAATTGGTATTTGAAGAAAATCCGTTTCTAAAAGGAGGGGTTTATGGGGACGAAGTGGTTGAGGAAATCAAAAAATATCAGACCATTTTGAAACTGACCGGTCGGGATTGGCCTCGTGATTTTGTATTGCAGGAGTTCATCGATTTTCGGGATCGACAAGCTCTTGATGACGACTTGCCAACTTCTGAATCCATCAGGGATACCACGATCGAGGTTGAAGATCATTCAGAAGAGGACGCCCAGCCTGAGCCTGCTGATACGCCCCCCACAAAGTCCGATGCGACCAGCGAATCTGAGTCTGCATCCGAACCCCCAAAATCGGAGCCGGGTCCATAGCGATCTCGGGATTGCACTGCTGTCGTGCCATGAATTTGTAACCACCACTGCCACCACCTCCCCATGGGGTTAATTGATGCCTCCAGTTTCAAATGTCTCGCGTCTCGAACATTACACGGTGACTGAGGCTTTGAAAACGGAAGCTTGTCTTGATCGTGTGGCTCCGTCGAAGCGGCCCGAGGGCAGGAACAGCGGAACGCAGACCTGGAGTGATCTCCTGTTTTGTCATTGGCCCGCTCATCAGGCCGACTTGCGGAAGTGTGTCCCCGAGCCGCTCGAACTCGATTCATTTGACGGGCAGTACTTTGTCGGATTGGTTGCGTTCCGTATGGTTCGTATCCGGCCCGCTTGGTGGCCCCAAGGGCATGGACTGAACTTCCTCGAAACGAATGTTCGAACCTACGTGGTTCATCGCGGCATACCCGGCGTCTATTTTATCTCGCTCGACGCCAATTCAATGCTGGCCATTCTGGGAGCACGATGGGGCTGGGGATTCCCGTATCGCTATGCCCGGATGAAAACCCAACGCCCCGGTTCATCAGGAAACGGTTCGATTTCCTATTGGAGTGCCCGGCCATCCGATGGTAGCGGACACGATATTGTGTTTCGGCCAGCAAAACACCTCGGCCCGTCGCGGCCCGATACGCTGGAGCATTTTTTACTCGAGCGATACCACATGATGATCGCTCCGTCGGGGAAAGTCCTCATAGGACAAGTCCATCATCAGCCGTATGATGCTTACCTGGCCGAACTGGATCACTTTGAAGAACAACTCGTCTGCAAGTCAGGTTTGCCAGCCCCCGACGGCCTGCCGCCCCTGGTCCATTATTGCCCTGGAACCGATACCGAGGTGTTCCGACTGCGCCCGCCAAATTAGGCACCCAGAGTTACAATCCCGATTTTGGCTTTCCGTCTTCGTCGTACCGAATGAGCGCAAAGTAGACAAAGGTAAAACAGGAAATCGGAAGGGCCATGAAGAAAATGGGCGAAAGAAAATAACCTGCCGCCGTTCCGCCGCCAATCAGCAGAATCCAGACCCACCAAGCATCCTTGAGTACCGATAAAAAACGATTCATTTGCTTTCAACCCTATCGTTTGACTCTCGCATTGCCACCCGCAACCAGTTCCTCGACTTCGTCCAGGCTGGCCATTGACGTATCACCCGGGGTCGTCATTGCAAGGGCTCCATGCGCGGCGCCATATTCGACCGCCGCCTGAGCGTTCCCCTGGGTCATGAATCCGTAAATCAATCCGGATGCAAAACTATCCCCTCCGCCGACGCGGTCAAAAATCTCCAGATTCTCACGCATCGTTGCCTCATGAATTTTTCCTTCGTGCCAACACAGCGCCCCCCAATCGTTGACCGTTGCGGATTTTGCGGTTCGAAGCGTGGTGGCAATGACCTGAAAATTGGGAAAGTGAGCGATGGCCTGTTCGATCATTTTTCGGTAGCCTTCCATGGGCAGCGAACGAAGTGCCTCGTCCACGCCTTCGACTTCCAATCCAAGACATGCCGTAAAATCCTCCTCATTGCCAATCATGACATCCACATAAGGAGCGATGGCCCGATTGACTTCCTGACACTTCTGCTTGCCGCCAAAGGCCTTCCACAACGAACTGCGAAAATTGAGATCGTAGGATGTAATCGTTCCATGTCGCTTGGCGGATTGCAGTGCATCGAGGATGACTTGCGGGGTCGTTTCAGACAGGGCGGCAAAGATTCCCCCCGTGTGAAACCAGCGAACGCCCATCTCTCCGAAAAGGACCTCCCAATCAATGTCACCCCGCTGTAGTTGCGACGCAGCCGTATGCCCACGATCCGAGGTACCGACCGCTCCACGAACCCCGAACCCTCGCTCGGTAAAATTCAGGCCGTTTCGTGCACCGCGACCGACCCCATCGAACGGTACCCATTTGATAAATCGCGTATCGACACCCCCGGTCAAAATCAAGTTCTCCAGCAACCGCCCTACTTCATTTCTCGCAAATGCAGAAACCAGCGCCGCTCGCAATCCAAAGCAACGACTTAGCCCGCGCGCCACATTGTATTCCCCTCCGCCTTCCCAGACTTTGAACTGTGAAGCGGTTCTCACTCGGCCTTCACCGGGGTCCAGGCGCAACATCACTTCTCCAAGCGATAAAATATCGAACTGGCAATCTGTAGCGGATTTGATGTTTAGCATGGTGGTCAGTTGTCAGTTGTCAGTTGTCAGTTGTCAGTTGTCAGTTGTCAGCGGCTAGCGAACAGGACGTTATTTCTCAATCCTCATCCCCATTTCCCTACCAACATTTTTCCGCTTCCCAATTTTCCTGTCGTCAAATCTTCCTGTCGTAATTTTTCAGCGTTCGATTTTTCTACCGCCGTTTCCTCATCCCTCATCCCTCATCCCTCATCCCTCATCCCTCATCCCTCATCCCTCATCCCCTCCCAATCCCCCACCTACAAACGTAATCGTAATCATAATCGCAATCTAACACCATGCCCGATTGAGGGGGTATTGATCCCACCAACCTACCTGATCGGGTTCCGACACGTAGCCCGACCGTTCGGATTCATTTATCTCAATTGTGCAAATCAAATGGTTTGGCACGATCTCGCGGTCAGCAGCCACACGTTGTGGGTCGGTCGGCGGCAATGTCGATGAAAACACTAACCGTATTGCGACTTACCCGGACCACGAACAAGCAAATCATGGCAAAAAAAAAACAAGACTGGTTGGATCAATTGGTCTCCGGACTCTCAGTGCGAAGCATTTTGCTCAATCCTGGAACTATGGGGCTGATCGTCTCCATTGCCACCATTGCGGCTACGATTCATCTTTGGAATCAACATCAATCGTCGATCATGGGCCAGGAAGATTTCGTTTTGACGGCGGACAAAATTCGCCTCACGCAGCCACCGGACTGGGTCGACCAGGACCTGCGCGAACGGACGGTCCATGAACTGATCCTCGCCAGTTCGGCTCAATCGGGATTGCCACCCGAATCCCTTTCTGTGTCACAATCTGAGCCTGAATCACCGCTGTCGTTGCTCGATACCCACTTGATCTCGCGTACGGGCAACGTGCTGCAATCGATCGGGTGGATCGAAAGCATTAGCTCGATCTCTAAGTCCAGGTCTGGCGTCGATGTGGAACTGACCTACCGAACTCCGATTGGACTGGTCGAACTGAATCGCAAGACCGTCAGCCGCTGGCCGCAGAACAAAGAAGAACAACTAGTTCCCATCGACCGCATGGGAATCGTACTCCCTGACAAGGTCATGAATTCGAAACCACTGCTTCGAATCACCCTTTTCGAGCCGCAGCGCCAGGATCACTTTGGCGACTGGACTCAGTGGCCGGACGAACGGATTGAGGAAAGTGCTGCCATCGGCGATTTCTTGAAGGATCACTGGCAAGCGTTCGGGTTCTACCGAATCATGTCGTATCGTTTGCCCAATCAACCAGCGGATGCAAGTACCCCGTATCAGCTTTGGACAGACACCCGCCAAGCCGCCAAAGTAATCTGGGGCAGCCCACCGGGAAAAGAATTACCGGGGGAGGCGGCGGCCAAAACCAAGCTGGAATTGCTGGAGAAGTTCTACACCGAGCAGGGGCCAATGAACCAGTTGTCCGCCGTCGTGATCGATCTGCGCAGCGGCGTCGTGGTGACGAATCGGGACAAGACCGCAAGCCGAGAAGGCCTGTGAGAACGCCCTTGCAGGGAATTTATCCGTCCTCAATGCTACCATGATTGCAGCGACCACCAGAATCAGGTAGGCTAGAAAAATAATAACCGCGGAGCGATAGAATGTTTAGCCGCAAGCCGAAGCCGACCGTCATTCGATTGCTACGATCATAGAAAACAGATGACTCACGGTTGAAGCTGGAAGATCGAGAAAGGGTCGGCGCAGGCGCGACGGTAGGCTTCAGTCTCGGTATTTAGCCTGTCCACCAATAAAATGCCTGCAACTCGCGATACACCGCGCGCCTTTGGGGGTTGCCGGTAAGCCGACTCCGGTGCTGCATTAATTCTTTGCGGCAACCCCCGGCGGCTTGCGGCTAAACATTTTGGCCTGCCTCAACGGTCGCAAAGTTTTCTGTTTTCGGAGTTTCATCGCGATGTCTATTCGTTTCGTTTCCCTGTTGGTGACCAGTTGCCTCATCTCCAGTCTTTGGCTTGGCCGTTCCTGGGCTGACGAAGGCATGTATCCCATCAGCCAGATTCACGGGATCGGGCTGGCGGAAAAAGGACTCAAGCTCACGCCCGAACAGATATTCAGTCCGGGCGAAGTCTGTCTTGTCGATGGCATCGTGAAAGTCAATGGCTGTACAGGATCGTTCGTATCCGCCAGCGGCCTGATTATCACCAATCACCACTGTGCCTACGAAGCCATTCAGCAGGCAAGTACGCTTGACCAGGACTACCTGAAAGATGGCTTTCTCGCGAAAACTCGCAACGAAGAAATCCCGGCCAAGGGATACGTAGTTCGGGTAACGGAATCATTTGAAGATGTTTCCGAGCAGGTGCTCTCGGCCGTCAACGATCCAATGGATTTCAGCGAACGGACCAAGGCCCTTGATCGCCGAAAGAAGGAACTTGAAAAAGAAGCTGAAGAGGCTCATCCCGGCAAGCGAGCTGAAGTCGCCGAAATGTTCGTTGGCAAAACGTACTATCGTTTTATCTATACCTATATCCGGGATGTTCGACTGGTGTTTGCCCCCTCCGAATCGATCGGCAAGTTCGGCGGCGATGATGATAACTGGCATTGGCCCCGCCACACGGGCGACTTTTCTTTCCTGCGAGCTTATGTCGCTCCTGACGGGAGTTCGTCCGATTACTCACCCGACAATGTTCCCTACCAACCCAAAAAGTTCATTCCCGTCGCTCCTCAAGGGGTTCGCGAGGGCGATTTTGTCATGCTGCTCGGCTACCCAGGGCGAACCTCGCGGCATCATACACACGAATATCTTCAATATCTGGAATTCTACTCACTCCCCCATGTCGTGCGACGCAATCGGCACCTCATGGCGTTCATGGATATCGCGGGGGCCTCCAACCGGGAAATTGCTCTCAAGAATCTCAGCCGCTATCAAAGCTTTTCCAACGTCGAAAAGCGATCGCGCGGACAGTTGAAAGGACTGGAGAACACATCCATCGGGATCGATCGCTGGGATGCCGAAACGGCATTGCAGGAGTTTATCGACGCGGATCCAGATCGCCAGGCAAGGTACTCCACCGTGATTGCGGATATTGGCAAAGTGTACGAACAAATGGCGGAGAATCATCCGTATGAAGCCGATTTCGACAGCCTTCGGACATCCCTTGCCGTATCCATCGCTTCAACAATCTACGATGCGGCAAAAGAACGAACCAAACCCGACCTCGATCGGGAAGCCCCCTACATGGACCGAAACTTCGATCAGACCCGAAAGCGCGTTCTGATCGATCAACAGAATTTCAATGTAGAAACCGACCGATATGTACTGAATCATTTCGGCGACGTACTGTGGGAATTGCGTTCGAAATTACCCCAGATGGATGTGGACAAGATCGATCAATGGTTCGACAACACCCGAATCAAGGATGTTGAATTTGTACAATCCTGCTTCAACCTGTCGGTTCAACAACTGGAAAATCTCGACGAGCCGTTTTTCAAACTGGTCGTCGCCCTCTATCCCGAGACCATTCGTTTGCGAGAACTGAACAAGGCACGGGAGGGCGAGCTGAACAAACTGTACGGCGACTTGATCACCGTCAAGCAAGCGTTTCTGAACAAGAGTTTCATCCCCGACGCGAACGGCACGCTTCGATTGACGTTCGGTACGGTTCGCGGCTACTCTCCCGCCGACGCGGTTTCCATGCATCCCTTCACCACCGTCACCGGCATGCTCGCCAAGGCCACGGGCCACGACCCGTTCATTGCTCCGGAAGAGGTCAAACAGGCCCATCTCAAAAGGCACTTCGGGCCGTTCAAATTAGAGGATCGCGATGACGTTCCCGTGGCGATGCTTTACGATACCGATACCACAGGCGGAAATTCAGGCAGTCCGGTGATCAACGCCAACGGCGAGTTGGTCGGCGTTAACTTTGATCGAACGTTTGAAGCAACGATCAATGACTTTGCCTGGAACACCGATTACAGTCGCTCTATTGGAGTCGATATCCGGTACGTTTTGTGGATCACTGGCGTTTATGGCGGCGAAAGTTTACTGGAAGAAATGGGAGCCCCTCCATTGGGGGCCCCTCCATTGGGGCCAGAGCCAAGCTCAGCATTTGATTAGGAAGCCTCACTTCACCTTGCGCAACCACGTTTTTGCGATCTCTTCCAGTTCAACTTTTTCATGACCGTTCTGCGGTGCGAAGAAATAACGCTCAACGTCGCGGATCGAGTTGCCGAGGTCGGAACGAGTGGCGTCTTTGAGCTTGCCGTCCGTTTGAATTCGTTCCAGCAGTCCGAGTACCGTAAACGGATTGACATCGGCCGGCATCTCGAATGAACTTTCGGTCGTCTGTGCAGGCCGGCGCAACAGGTACCGGGCGAAGAAGATGACTCCGATCAGCAGCACCGATGCCAGTGCCGCCAGAGGACCGATACGCTTCCAGTCGGTGCGTTCGATTTTCGACGCCATCACAATCACCGGCTCGGCATCCACCAAATCAGAATCTCGATACTGTTGACGCTGAATTTCTACATCGTCACCTTGGGCGGAACAAAACTGGAACTGGGTAATGGACTGACCGGGCTGGGGGCCCAGTTCAACCAGCCAACTTCGGTCTGAAACGACTGAAATTTCATGGGCCTCACGATCGAAACCGGTTGGCAAATTTTGCTGATCCTCGATCCGCTTGACTTCCAAGCCTTCGAAATTCAAATCGAGGATTTCATCGAGCTTCGGAATCAGGCCATTGGCCGTGGCGCTGACTTCGAGCGTCAAAATGCCATCGTTGATCTGCCGCTCATCGAGCGTCTGGACTATTTTTAAGTTCTGATACGGTCGAACGGGGGATTGGCCGGCAGCATCGAGCGCAACGGCCGGTGATTCAATCGGCAACACTACGAAACCGGACGCATCCCGAAAATCAAGATTCATCTGCAGCGCTGGAAGTCGGTCAATCTGCGGACCGCGAGCCTTCAGCATCAGATACGCAAACGGGGTCTGTCGCCAGCCATCACGTTTCGCCGGACGAGATCGCATGTTTTTAGGATCTTCGAACGTGATCGAAACCACTTCAAAATTTTCGCTCAGCGCCTGCATCACGCCATCTTCAAACTTGTCGCGGTAATCCTCGTTGGGACGACCGTAGTTGTAGTAGTACGGTGACTGGGTCTGGTTCTGGACATATTTCTGGAATCCGCCCGACTCCCGCTCCATCTCGTTGGTGTGAACGATTTTGATGTAGACTCCAAAAGGTGATTCGTGTCCGACGACATCCGAACCATCAATCTCGGCGACCAACTTGATTTCGCTGGTCGTATCGTTGTAATAGTCGAATGTCTTTTTGGCTTCCCACGCCATGCGATGATCACCGACAATGTCGAATCCCGCTTTGAGGAAACGATACTTCGAGGCCGGAGGAACGGCACTGAGTCGCGAGAACATCGAATTGGCAAACTTGCTCATGTGCAGTTCGGCCGATTCGCCTGGCAAGCGTTGTAGTTCAGCCAGGATCAAGGGAATCTGTTTTTGGTCGGGCACGTTCAGGTGATTGAGTTGAGCCAGATCGGTTGCGCCCAAGGCTGCGTAAAACCAGTAATCGTAAACATCCGTTTTCAAATCGGTCAATTTGAGTGAAGGTGCTTTCTCACGGTATAGCTCCGCCGCACGTTGAAATTTTTCGAACGATGCGCCTCGCAACTCGGCGTACTGAGAATTGGGCTGAACGGACTGGACGTAGTTGTTCATGTCGAACAGGAGTGTGGCTTCCGCCAATTGAAGCTTCCAGTCGGTGTCGTGCTTTTGCATGGCATTGCCGACGACGTTGAGCGCCACCTGATAGCCGCGCAGCACCTCCTGCAAAACTTCGGCTTCCTTGCGTTTGGTTTTCTGCTCTTCCTGATTGGTCATGTTTCGCCAGACACTCGCCAAGTTGCCACGCATGGTTTCGGCAAGCGTCGAAACGGTCTCCGGCTTCAAGGACTGAATGTCGCCAAAGACTTCTACAAATGATTCGATTTTGAAAACTTCGGCACTGCTATGACAGGTCGTAAAGGCAGATGCTAACAGCGATTCATCGACCGGTTCGATCGGTAGTTGTCGGATTCGAGAGACCCATTCGCTCAGCTCTTTCAGATTTCGCTCCTGCCGGGAACGCGAAAGGGGAATCGCTTCGGCATTGGAGTTGTATCCATAGATGTAGTAGTAGGGGTTGTACTGTCGTCGTTCCTGGTTCGGATCGTGATTGGTCGTCCAGGTTTTCAGGAACTCATGAACCAGCTCGCGAGCAATTTCCGGCTGATCCTTCGCCATTTGTTCGATCATGGGGAACGCCTTTTTCTCGTCACCCACTTTCAGATTCAATCGTGCCTGCAGCAGGGCTACTTGCGGTTGAAGATCGACGTGGATGGCCTTCACCCATTCGGGGCTGGGCTGGATTTCCAGCAGATCCAGTACATCGATGGCAAACCCTTGATGCGGTCGGTATCCCGAGTACTCTTCATCGTCACCGTAATAATAGAAATTTCCGTACCGGTCGACGTTCATGCCCGAACCGTACTGGCCACCCTTTTTCATCGTATGAGCAATTTCGGCTTCACGATTCCACTGATCGGCCAGCAGCGTCAAGGTTTGCTGCCATTCCGATGCTTTCTCGGGGGCGACCCGCAGCAGGGCTTCGGCAGCTTTGTTCTGAATTTTGAGGGCATTGAGTCGATCCTTGGGCATCTGGATTTTTCTGCCCAGTTCCGACGCGGTGATGGTTCCGATTTGAGTCAGAATCTTGATCCCTCGATTCACATCACTGGTAAAACTGTCTTCAAGCCATTTGATTCCGACACTCTGGTCGATCAAGGTCGAAAGTTCGACCGCCCGCTTCAGAACGGCCTTGCGATCCTTCGTTTTGAGATCTTCGCGACCCAACAGAATTTGATGGATATTCCACGAATTCATCAGCCATTCCTGCATCTGATCCTTGACATATTTACCGTCAAAATACTGGGCCAACAACCGCAGGCTGTAACTGTCCAGTTCCTCTTCGGATGGCCAGGCCGGCAAAAATTCAATCGCCTGGTCAGGCATACCCGCGTTGAGGAAAAGCTGAGCGGCAACATTCCGACGAGCGGGTTCTTCACCGCCCAGTCGAGGTGTTCCTTTGCGAACCAGATCGGTAATCCGCTGCATGACGTAACCGCTGGACTTGCTTTTGGTAAGCAGTTGCGACAGGATCAGCAGATGCTTTTCTTCCAGTTCCACCGGCGAAGCATCGGCCAGTCCGATCACATCGTCGGCAGACAAATATTGTCGGGGCCAAGCTGCTTGCGGCACACCCGGTTGCCGTTCCACTTGCGGAGCGTTGGGCGGATTAGTTACCAATGCCTGCAGCAGCTTCTGGTAAATTTTGGCGCGATCGGCTTCGCGAATTCCGGCCAGATAGCTGCCGACATCCTGCCAACGGCCAAGTGCCACCCAACGTTCGAATTGTAGAACCTCTTCGTCGATCTCTTTCTTTCTTGCTTCAATGGCTTCGGCCTTGGCTTTTTCAGCTTCCGCCTTCGCTTTTGCCTCGGCATCCGCTTCGGCTCCGGCAGCATCCGTTGTTTCCGGATTGTCTTCTGAATCCTTGCCGTCGCCGGATTCGGCACCGGTTTCCGATTCGGCACCGTCATCGCCCGATTCCTGAATCAGCTCATCTCCGGCTTCCTCCATGGCTTCGACGACCTCAATTTCAATTGACTCTCCATCCAGGTTCGCACCGTCGTCTGCCTCGCCATCTCCTGCCTCGGGCTTTTCATCCTTCAGATCCGGATCGTCCGGCAGCCGCTCGATTGCCCAAGCCTTGAGCATGGCGGCTTCGGAACGATCGAACTTCAACAAGTTCAGCTTTTCCAGCCGGTAGTTGTGCTCATCGAATTCTCCACTGG
Organism: uncultured Pirellulaceae bacterium; assembly: GCA_964414815.1. Classification (GTDB taxonomy): domain Bacteria; phylum Planctomycetota; class Planctomycetia; order Pirellulales; family Pirellulaceae; genus Mariniblastus. Next base: position 68,644 of record CAYPXY010000003.1, read on the forward strand.
CCGCACCATCAGGAGTTGCGCTGGCGGAGCCGGGAGCAACCGCCAGGCCATCAGCTTCCTGGAAGCCTGGCGGAAGAGCAACACCTTCAGGTAACGCCATTCTGATGGCTTGAATCTGTCCGTTCGGCAATTGAACCGATCGAGTGACAATCGTTTGCGCATCACTCGATGGCGATATTCCCGATATAGCGATCAAGGCCGCAGCGGATACCAACAGACGGTTACGAGGGAGAATCATGATGATGAGACCTAAGAAAATTCACAATGTTAATTTTTTAACAAAACCAAAAGTTACGAACCGTAGAGTTCGCCTGGGTCACCGCCACCGGCACCTTCATTGGGCTTTTGGCCTTTGCCGGGGCGTTTCCCTTTTTTCTTACCTTTGCCTTTGCAGTCGCCGCTTTTGCAGCCCTTGCATTCGCATGGGAGCGGCAGCGCCTGCAATTCACTCAAATCAATACGGGCAAGGCGAACGGCGGATTCGACATCTTCGAGTCGCAGGCCCTGTTCGGTCGAATCGCCCGTTTCCAAGGCCCGTTCGGCGAGCAGGCGGTAGTTTTGCCGACAAGCTTCAATTTCCGGTTCCCATTCTGTTTGGGGCAGGCCTTCGAGTCTCATTAACCAGGTCACATAGTACTGAGATTTCGCTAAGGCCAACCGTGTATTGGCTCCCAAGTCGGAGTCGGATTGGCCGCTCTGTTCCAGTTCGTCCAGCAAGCTTTCGAGACCCAAGCGGGCTTCGGGCAACTGTTCGTTCATCAAGTAGGCTTTGGCCTTTTCCAGTCTCAGTTGCATCACGAGGTCTTCGGACGCTTCAGGAAGTTCTGCAATCGCATTTTCATACGACTGAATCGCCCCACCCCAATCTTCCAGTTCGACCAGCCGACGAGCCTCTCCCAGTTGATGATTTGCCGCATCAAACTTTTTCAGTTCCTGCCCGGGGCCGTAGTGAAAAATAAGTCCTGCCAGTCCAATGCACAGCCAAATTGAAATTAAAGCCGCTTTCATTTCCGGTTCTCCTGTAGGGGTGAAGTTAAAAAACGTAATTGATTCTTCTGTTTACTCTCCGCAGCGCGAAATGAACTCCGTGTTCCAACACCGGGCCGCCATCGGGTTCCAAAGCGGTGTAGCAACAGCGGAAGAATACTTAATACTGTAGCACCCGCAAAGGTCGCTGCCAGCGCCATTTCCCGCCGGGAAAACTTCCACCAGTCTCCTTCCTTGCTGGCACTGACAAACGAACCGATCGTTGTAGTCGGGATATGTTTGACATTTCCGTCATGGTAGACGCCGTGCAAGCGGTTGGCGATCTGTCTCAAACTGTTCACATCCTGCCGCGATTGGTGGCCGTCGATAAACTTGCCGGCAATCGGATCGCCGACACCGACCACCAGAATATGGTTGATCGAAACCGGCATTCGCGGCATACCTTCGGCCGGAACGGAAACACCATCGGTCAGCACGATCAACGTGGTGCTGTTCGCGTTCCAGCGTTTCGCCATCTCCGCCGCCATTTGCAATCCAGAATACAAATCGGTCTTGCCGGGGGTAAATCCCATGTAGGTTGGCAGCTCGGTCAGAAAATACCGGATAATTTCAAAATCGTTCGAACGTTCCAGCAGCGGCTTGGCACCGGTATAGAATCCGATCAGGCTGATTCGGTATTCCCGCAGCGGCATCCGGTTGAACATACTGGTAATCAGTTCCGCAACTCGTTCGCGTCGCGGTTGCTGCTTCTCAGGACCAGCGTCCTTCAGATACATACTCGGCGACACGTCGACAACCAAAATCAGGTTCTTTTGATTCTTCGGATCCAAATCCTGCAAACTGTGCAGCTTGGGGTCTTCAAACAGCAAGGTCACCAATCCCCAACCGACCAGCCCGCCTGCGACGATCCTCGCCAACGGCGTCCACCGAACCCATCTTGCGGGCCTGAGCGATGGTCCAAATGCCAGCGGCGCGATGCGTGCACAACGTCGTCCGTGCATCCACTCGGCCATCGCGAGCAGGCCAACCACCGCAAGTGCCGCGTAAAGTGCTACCATGGTGTATACCTCATTCCGAATGAAGACAACACAAACATCGCCAACGCACTGAGCCCGGTCAGACAAAACGGCAAAAAGTTATCATAGATATCCGCGATGGTTTTCTCCATTCGAACCACGTTCATCTCGTCGATCTTTTGAAATACATTTCGCAGCCCGGCTTCGTCACCCGTTGAGAACGACGCGCCACCGGTAATCGTACAGACCACCGAAACTTCATCCGGTGTACTGCCCTCTCCGATATGGACGGCGAAAACGGTAATCCCATTGTCTCGCAAATCGCGGGCAATCTCTTCCTCGTATCCATTTCCCAAATCAAAACTATCCCCATCGGAAACCAGCAGAATCATTCGGTCGCCTTCCTCGCGAGCGATCAAATGTTTCATGCACTGACGCAGTGCGGCTCCGATCATGGTTCCGCCTCCAAGCGATCGCATCATCTTGTCCGGCGAGATAAAGGGCGTCGCACATTTGAAAGCAGAGGGATCGCTGGTCAGTGGAATCCAAGGAATCGCCCGATTGGCAAACAGCGTCAAACCGAACGCATCGCCCTTGCGATAGTCAACGAACTGGTTAATGGCCGCCACCGCAGCATCAAAACGGTTACCTTCGCCGAATTTTGCATACATACTGCCTGACAGATCGAGACAGAACTCGATATTGGTCATGACCCGCTTCTCTTTTGGCGAACTCAGTTGCCGGGGACTGGCCAGCAGCAGAATACTGACCACCAACAAAATGCCCGGCAACATTTGCAATACGTTCAGGAAGAACCACGCCAATCGCCCCTTTTTCGGAGTACCAAAATCTTGCGGCAGAACCACATGGCCTCCCTTTCTTCGCCAGTTCCAGATCAACAAGAACAGGGGAACAAATAGACCGAACAGAACGGGCCAGTATCCAAACGACATCAGACTCCCTCCTCACCCAAATCATCCAGACGGATCGTTCGATACGGCTCAAGCAATCTCGCAAGTTCGCTGCCCTCTGACCTCTGACCTCCGAGCTCCGACCTCTGACCTCCGGCTGGCGCGTGAATCCATTTTTCCAATTGTTTCAGCAGCGGACCCGCTTCATCGTGATTGCGTAGCTTCAAAATGACTTGATTAACCGGCACCTCAGACATTCGCAGCCGGCGGCGCCAAAACTCCACCACAAAACGCTCGAGTTCAGCGAGCTGGCTGGTGTTGAGTTCACCTTCCATCGCGGCTTTAAGTCGCGGCTCGAGCATTTCAGCAAATGTTCTGGGCTTGGCCTGTGCTGCAACCGCCTTCACCGAGTTGCGTCGCCACAATATCAAGGCAATCAATCCGCCCAGCCAAGCAATCGCTGCCAACATCGCAAGCGGTTTGTATCGCTTGATCGCTGGCCAGTTCGTATCGAGCGGGTTGGGTTGTACTTGGCCTTCGGGCAGAATCGACGTCACATGAATAGGAATCGCAGGCAGGTCATCCGCATCGCTTCCATCAGCCCGGAACAAATAGTCTTTGAGATCGAAGTCGCCCGGCTCGAGTCCGATGAACTCGAAATCGTAACGCATCGAGTCGCCATGTTGCCAAGTCGCCACAATTCGCAGGATGATCGGAATCTTACGATCATCCATCGGTTTGACTTGCAGTTCTGAACCCGGCAGCACGATCTGCTCCAGCTTGGTGGAGACCCCCACCGGACTTTTGGCCTTGGCTTCGTCAACGGCGAGATAGTTTGCGAGTGCCAGATCACTTATGAGAATCAGGACTCCGAATAGCAAGTAGGCCGGAACAAGGTCGCGGGAATATGAATCGACTACCATCACCGCGTCCCCTTTCCGGCCAACCCTCGGGCTTTGAAGAAATGTCGCAAGCGGTCGACAAAAGGCACATCGGTATCGATCAGGAGGTGATCCACTCGTCCGCGGCGCAGTTCCGACGTCAAACGATCCTGATCCAGCCCCAATCGCTTGCCGCGCGTTACAAAAGTGGTTCCGGTTTCGGCTTCCTGCGCCCGCATCCAGCCCGCTCGAATCGACTCTCGCTCGGCGGGATCACGAAACTGCAGGGCGACCACGTCATGCTTTTGAGCCAGTTGCTTCAGCGGAGCAATGGCTTCCGGTTCGTGAAAATCAGACAATGCGATAATCAACGAGCGTTCACCGAGCAACGCACCTAATTCCTTCAACCGCCTCTGCAATCGTGTCGCTTCATCCGTTCGATACGTCCGCAGTTCGTGCAGCCACTGTAAAATCTTGTCTCGAGAAAGGCTCGGAGAATATCGAATCTCACGATCGCCCACGCCCAACATCGCCACCGGACTGACTCGATCCAAACAGGCCAGCGCCAGTCCACCGGCAATCTGAACCGCCAGCGCGTACTTGCTCGGCTTGCCGGACGCGACAATCATCGAGGCCGAGGTATCGACCAACAGGTGAACCGGCAATCGCTTCGGTGCCTCAAACTCCTTCACGAAAAACTTCTGCACGCGGGCGGTGATCCGCCAATCGATGGCTTTGACCGGATCGCCCGGTTGATACGGTCGGGACTGAGCGAACTCGATTCCCGACCCGACAAAGGGCGAACGATCCGCGCCGTAGCTCAAACTGTCCGCCAACCGCTTGACCGCGATCAGAAACTGTTTGAATTCAAGTGGATCGGCGGTGTCGAGCGAATAATCCATTTTAAGTTCAACCGATGGTTCCCGGTGTCATCCCCATTTCACCCATGATTTGATACAGCACATCCTTGCCAGAGATTCCGTCGGCCAGCGCTTCGTAGCTCAAACGAATTCGGTGCAATAAAACGTCTTCCGCCAAGGCGTACATGTCTTCCGGAATCACAAAACTGCGTCCGTTGATCAACGCCCTCGCTCGGGCGGCCTTGATCAAGGCAATTCCAGCGCGAGGGCTTCCTCCGATTTCCAGATGGGGATGGATGCGGGTCCGATTCACCATCTCCACAACGTGATTGACAAACACATCGCTGACATAAATTTCATTGACGGCTTGCATGGCCGCAATCAGTTCTTCCGAACTTCCGACCGGCTCGTTCTCGAGCACATCGAATTCGGTTCGAGCCACCGCGCCTTGATCTTCGCGGCGGATACCGAGCGCAATGTTTCGCTTGAGGACTTCTGTTTCCTCGGCGGGCGTCGGATAGTTCAGTCGGTGGCACAACATAAACCGGTCGAGCTGGGCCTCGGGAAGTTCGAAGGTACCGCTTTGCTCGATCGGGTTCTGGGTTGCGATCACAAGGAACGGAGCAGGCAATTTGAAGGTCGTGTTGCCGATGGTGACCTTGCGTTCCTGCATCGCTTCGAGCAAAGCCCCTTGCACCTTGGGAGCAGCCCGGTTGATTTCGTCCGCCAGCAGCAGATTCGTAAAAACTGGCCCTTGATGGATCCGAAACTCATTGGTTCGCTGATCGAGAATTTCCGAACCGAGTATGTCGGAAGGAAGCAGGTCGATCGTAAACTGAACGCGGGAGAAGCCGAGATCGATCGTTTTCGAGAGCGCGGAGACCAGCAGCGTCTTGGCCAAACCGGGCACGCCCTGCAGCAACAAGTGCCCGCCCGTGAAAAGCGCGATCAGAATTCGCTCGACGACCACGTCCTGCCCGACCACCACCGTTCCGATCCGCTCCCGGATGCGGTCGATGAACTGAACTACTTGTTGGTGGTTTTGATGAAATTCAAGATCGTCATCGTGACGAGTCGGTTCTGCAATCGACATAGAGGTACGGCTTGTGGAATAGGGCTTTGGGAAACGTAGATCGCTGTGTGTTGTTGGTATCGTGAACGACAAGACTTCATTCTACCATCGACTTACTCGAATTCAACAAACTAGAACAGTAAAACAGAATTCCGAGCCACAAGTTCCGGCAATAAGCAGAATTCGCCCAAACTTACTCTGATTCTTCTGAATTGAACCGGCTCAAAAGTTGTTTTCCGCGCCAGATCCCGTAGGCCAACTTCCAGTCGACCGGAGCATCAGGATTCCCTCTTTCGAACCAAGTCGAATCGAGACTGTCGACGATCAGGGTGCCTTCCTTGCCCTCGTAAATCGCGGTGGCAATCAGAATCAACTCTCCAAAAAAACTTCCGACGGATTGGATGGCCAAATCTTCAAACGGTTCGGCTTCGAGCAACCGTTGCAACTTCCTGATTTCGTTCGGGTAAACCTGCCGGGCTTTCGGCAGTGACATCTGAAAAATTTCTTCGTGAGTCGTCTGCCATCCCGCGAACGCCGCGTAAATTTCATCGATCGGCAGATGTCGCAGATCGGCGGCAAACGCATACGTCAACGGCCCGCAAATTCCGATATTGCTATAGGCCTGTTCACCCGTTCCGTACGAATACTTGAATAGGAAACAGGTTACGGGGTCATCGTAGCTTGGCCAGTACATCCGCCGCTGGTCGACCAGTTCGAGATGACTGGGCGCCAACCCCATTTGTTCCGGTTCGGACAACCAGATCGCCAGTTTGGATTCTGCGATGGCGATCTCGCCTTGCAGTTCCAGCGAAATCGCATTTTTGAACCCCAGCTCTTCGGCATAGGCCAGCACCCTGAGCCGCGCGACGGGTTGTTCGGCGAGATGGACGAGTGCTTTCTTTCCCGCATCATCGTTCATTCGCGCCAGTGCGGCCGCGGCTTCGGTTTGAACGCGGCGGTGCCGGAGCTGTAACGCCTGCCGGAGCTGAGGAATCGCCGCATCATGATTCGTCAACGCAAACGTATCGCACAGCGCAACAATCAGCGCGACGGAATCGGAAACCAGTTGATTGATCTCGCTGGCTTGCAGGCCCTTCTGAAAATTGCCCCCTTCGATCCGGGCCAACTGTCCGCAAAGCTGTCCCAACAGATCCGTCAACGGATCGAGACGCAAACGCGCAGGATGTTCCTTCAGTTTCTTGTGACGAACACAGAAGTTGAAATAATCAAAAATCGCAGGTGCAATTTGCGAGTAGCTGGTTCCCCGATGCAGCAACTCATTGAGCAACTCGCGGGTGGGAGTGAAAGTGGACTGCATCAACGGCGCAAACGCCAGCCCGATTCCCATGCGGTGTTCGGGCGGGTCGTGACAGATCAACGCCAGCCATAAATCCAGATGGGGCTTTCCACCGGCCGTGCTGAGCCAGCGCAGCAGATGATTTCTCAGATTGCTGGCCGGTGGAGCGGATCGATAGAGGCTCTCCACCGCGTCGAACCGGGCCTGCGACCAAACCGACGAACTGAGTGGCATCGTTGGAGGATGGGTGGGCGGTGCTTTGGCCGCAACTTCTTCTGAAGGAGATTCTTTTGATTCCGGAGAGGAGGGCGAAGACTCCGCGAGTTGGAGGTCAGGCGAGCCCGTGGACGGACGATTGGTGATAGCGTCGGGTTCCGTTCGTGAGCGATGAACGTTTCGAATCCGGTTGGCTTCTCGGGCCACGAGGTGATGAATGACCGGTTGGAGCGCGAGTTCGAGACAGTTTTCCTGACGTTGATCGGCGTTCGAGGCCGGATGGAAGGCGTGAGGGAACCCGATGGCGGATGTTTCGGACGCTCGCAGGTCATCGCCGAGCTGGGTCAATTGCTGCAGCAGTTGATCCACCTCAAAATCGCCCCACTCCACGACCTCCCTTGCAAGGTGGGCCACACCTGGGATTTGGGCCGAGTCATGCTTGGCGGCCTCAATGGCGTCGTAAATTCGTTGAACCATGATTTCGTTACAGACCAGGAAATATATTTTTGCCGTATTCTCCAAAAACCATCCGCTCGGTGCCGGATGACCGTTGACCATTGAAGGCGGTCGATATAGTTTATACAAAGAGCCAACGGATGCTCGCTATATTAATAAAAATCAGGAATCGAAAAACACCATTACTGTGCCCCAACCGGTCGTCAAACGAAAACAACTTCTTTCCTTCGAGCATATGGGTTTGTCGCCCAAAATGCTGGAGACCTTGTCGCGCATCGGGTACGAGAAACCGTCTCCCGTTCAAGCGGGCGTGATTCCGCTGGTTTTGGAGGAATTTGACGTCATCGGCCAAGCCAAAACGGGTACCGGAAAGACGGCTGCGTTTGCCATTCCGATTCTGGAGCGTCTCAATCTCGAGTCAAAGGAGCCGATCACCCAGGCCTTGGTGCTGACCCCCACGCGCGAACTGGCGGTTCAGGTCGAAAATGAATTTCGAAAAATGGCTCCGGAAAATGTTTCCTGCTGCTGTCTGTACGGCGGGAATCCTATTAACAAGCAGATTAACCAGCTCAAAAAAGGATGCCATGTCGTCGTCGGGACGCCGGGCCGGGTGATCGATCATCTGAAACGCGGGACGCTCAACATCGAACAGCTCTGGTTCGTGGTACTCGACGAAGCCGACCGGATGCTCGACATCGGTTTTCGGCCTGACATCGAACGGATTTTGAAACGTTGCCCCAAGGAGCGACAGACCTTGTTGCTCAGCGCGACGTTGCCTGAGCCGATTCGCAATCTGGCCAAGATTTACATGTATCGCCCCAAGGTCATTAATTTTTCCAAGGACGGCGTCGCGGCGGAGACGATCGATCAGTTTTATCTGAACGTCCCGAACGAAATGAAGTTCGAAATTCTGGTGAAATTGATCCAGCGCGAGAACCCTGAACAGGCGATTATTTTTTGCCGCACAAAATTGGGAACAGAGCGGCTGTATCGCAAGCTGTTGAAAGCCGACGTGCTGCAAAACGTCGGAACCTTGCACGGCGATCTGTCCCAAAGTGCCCGTGACGCGATGATGAAGCAGTTTCGAGCAGGCAAAATTCGATTTCTGGTGGCAACCGACGTGGTAGGGCGGGGCATCGACATCACCAACATTTCCCACATCATCAACTTCGACGTACCGGAGCTCAGTGACGACTACGTCCATCGCGTCGGCCGTACGGGCAGGATGGGAAAACAGGGAGTCGCGTTTACGTTGGTGACGCCAGAGCAGGGAAGTGAATTATCAGCCATCGAGCAGAAGATCAACGTCCTTCTCAAATCCGATCCGATGCAAGCCGAGATCGACGAACAACGCGGCGAATCCGACCGCCTCCGCAGCCCGAAGCAAGTAAAAAAACGATATCGCAGGGCGCTTTGAGCCTTTGAAGTTGCGCATTCTGATACGGTAGTGCTTGCCAAAGCCTGCTCGTGGCGAAAAGGAACCTGAATCCGAGCAGTACGATACGATTAAAAAACTGGCCAATGACCAAGAAAGCTGGTCTTACCTATGCCCAGTCACGTCATGCGGATAACCCCATTCAGCCCCGAGACTGTTGAGACAATTTTGTGTAGGAATGAGACACATGGCTATCTCTCCGCCAGCTTCCTAAAGGTATTCCTGATCTATGGAGTGAGCATTTTTACTCTCCAGTAAATCCTGGGTTTACGCGATTGACCCATCTCGTGAGGGCCAAACATGCAGATTTACTCGCATGGATTCCAACATCTCGGAGGGGAGCGGAATAAAATGAAGTCCGCTTTCTTTTCCTTCAGCATCGCTGATTTCGTCACTACCCTCGACATCGGCATCAGCCGCCAAGTCACCACCAGTGAGTACTTCAAATGTTTGAGCTCGCAATCGCAACTCTTCATACATTCGCTCATCATACGTTCCAGCAAGATATGGAACACCGATTTCCAAATGTGGCATTGCACTGTTTGTTGCAAGTTCACGTTCTCGAAATGTCTTACTTCCGATGCGATCTACTCGCCCCGTTCGTTGCTCCAGCACCGCCGGGTTCCAAGCCAGGTCAAAATGGACGACGTGACGACAATGTCTATGCAAGTCGATTCCCTCCTGTCCAACCGAAGTGCAAATCAACACCTCAGGTTCCAAGGGTGTATTGAATCCAGAAAAAATTCGCGTGCGAGCATCAGGTTTCGTTTCACCAGAGACGATTGCAACGGTTTGCGAACCACGCAATTTTGTAGAATCGTAAAACGAGTATCGAGCTGACTCTACATCATTTAGGCTGCCGCTTGCGGAAGATAAGTCCTCTACAAACACTTTAACACGGTCAAGCATGCTTTCGCTCTGTCCCGGAAGCGATGTATGAAACGATTGGACTAGCAGTTCTCCCCACGACGATTCATCGAGTTCTTGTTTGTCGGGCAATAGTCGCAACAATACGGAATCACGAAAAACAGACCGCCGAATAGCTTGGAATAATAGCAAACGTGAACTCCAGTCGAAACAGTTGTCCAATAAAGTCAAGTCAAAGAGCATTTTTTGAAGTGCGGGGATCTCCTTTTGGTTTGGACTCCCTAGCTCTGTAGCAAGTCGTTCTGCGGGATTTTCGCCTAACCACAAGTTTGGTCCATGAGCGTAGACATCAAAAATCGACTTACGGCCTGCCCTGTGTCTTCGTTCAATCAACTTTTGTGCAAGATCTTTGACGGCTTGATCCGAAACAGAGTTATTAAGAACATAACGGGAATGAACGCCACGTTCATCAAAATTTATTACCTCGTCATCGTCAGTGTTGTCCTGTTCAATTCCGTAGGGTGATTCAACCCAACTTTCATCGCAAATTTGATTCAACAATGATTTGGTGAGTCCCTTGCATTCTCGGCCCGAAAGAATACGTTTTGCCAAAATATGTTCCGTTGCTCGGTGCAGGAAAACTCGATCGACGCGTTCACCATCCAACTCCACCTTGGCTCGCAATCCAAGACGGGCGATGTTTTCAATCGCATCATCGTCGATTGCGACGTCTTTTGCACTTAATGGAGGTTGAATTTGCGAGCCAAGGTCTGCCAGCAATAAAATCGACCATAAAACACGGTCTAAGCCAAGTACAATCAGATCACGGTCCTTGCCTGTCATTCGAGCGCGAAGCACTTTCAAAGAATCTCCGCTGCCGAGACATGTTTCCTGCCGGTTGCGCATTTCCATTTGGATGCGTTCATCAATAATTTCCTTCAAACGTTTAGCGTTATTTGTGCGGAAACAAAAAATCAGCGTTTTCTCTCCAGCTTTCCAGTTTTCGACTGCGGAATTGACTACTTCGCTGACCTTCGGGTGTTTGGGGTCATGTTGTTCGCCCACAATGTCCATCAACAGATCCAAATAGATCTTTCCCAATTCGGATTGACCCAAAGTTTTGTTAACCGATTTGCCTTCCGAGCTATGCAGCAATGTTGAGTAACATCCTGTCAATGCACATCCCAATGAGGATCGCCCCTTGGATTTGCCTTTCAAGTTATTCCTTTCAGAGACGCAACGCATTAGCAGATAGTGTGGAAGTTCGCCTTCGCCCTTGACATCAACCCCAACCGCTGAATGCAAAAGGTGCTTGTCTGGGCGTAAAACCGACTCTCGCGCTTCCATTGCGTACTCGTGACCAACACGAAAATGACGGTGCTCGGAATGGCGACGATGCCGGACTACGATTCGCCCGAGTTCGCAAGACAAATCCGAGTTGTGTACGTGCAGTCGCAATCCCTCTCGGATAAGTTGTCTAATATCAGGGTCTAGCTCAAGCGTGGCAGAATTGATGATTTGTTCCAATTGTGAATTATTCACAACGCCTGCTTTTTCCGCTTCGGCATCGAGCTTAATTCGTGCTTGGGTTAGGGGAACAGAATTCCAGCATTCCCGAATTATTTCAGTCGAGATGTTACTTGGCACTTTGGACAATGCCCGCGCGAAGCGATCACTGGCTTTGGATGCATTGTTCAATACGGGACTAACTACCTCTTCTCGATGGCGAGTTAAACGAAGAGTCCTGCCAGAAGAGTCGGCAATGGTTGGACACGGCTTGAGATGGTCTGCAACCTTTAGTATCTCAAGCATCTCGGCAGGACGCAGTTGAAACGGAGTGGCAGTTAACAAAAGCGCACGGCGAGCCCGACTGCCAATAAGGTCGATAAAGTCTTGATAACCGTTGGCGTTGCGCCGTGGACCGTTTTTCCAGTTGTGTGCTTCGTCAACAATTACCAGCGGTATTGCTTGGTTTACAAAACTCCCCATCAGCTTACGGTAAATATTCGTTAACTGTTTCTCGACTTGCTTGAACAATTCGTTGCGATCCCGAACATAGGGAGCAGCAATTTCGTCGCATGATCTCAACAAAGATTCAACCAACGAATTGGGCTCAGAATCCAATTCCTTGACTGCCGACAGAATTTCACCGTTGTCGAACAATAGTTGATCATTCCACTCACGATCCGTGAAATGGAATAGCTCATCCGCGTTGGTTGGCCAGCCCTTTTCCGCGCTTGCTCCACGCAGCAATCGTTGGCGTTTGTCTCGATTGAATCGATTGCCCCAATGCCTAAACAAACTACCCAAAAGTTGTCTGCGTTTCACGTCATAGTTGACTAATTTTCCGCCACCAAAAATTGCCATTGTTGTCACGATCACTCGCGGAGCAGCGCCTTTTCGACGAAGTTCATACACCAAATCATCGACGCGATCGACTGCCACAGAACGAAACCATTGATTCGCTATATGTTGGTGTCTCTCGTCGACACATCGCTTTACGAATTCGCCTACTTCTCGGCTCCATTTTTGAAACAACGCAGAATTGTGAGGTGTCACTATCAGAATTTTCTTGTAGCATTTTCTTAGACAGTCTGGGGCTGTTTCTTCTTTCATGGCCTGCAGCAACGAATAGGCAGTTGCTAACGCGACAAATGTTTTTCCCATGCCTACCTCGTCAGCCAGAATCTGGATTTCCCAGCGATCTTCCGGGCTATCGTGAAAAAATCGATTCAACAATTCGCGCGAGGTTGCTGTTTGCCTCTCGGCATCAGCCAAGTCTTTCATTCGAGCCTTGTCACGACCTAAATCGAAATGATTTGAAAGGTGAATCATTTTGTCGCTTTCGTGTCGTGAAAAAACGTGAGCTGTCTTTGATACTTGCGGAATTCAGGTGACAATTCCCTATGGAATCTACTATTAAGCGATTCGAGTAACGACCTGATATCAGTTACTGCTTTTTCGATCAAGTGTTGCCAGTGATCGCTGGATTGCTCTTTGGTTGGAAATGTCCTCGCGGAATTCAGGCAGCCCAGAATCTCAACGAGTTGAAAGCCCGTCGCAGTTGGCGTTCGCTCGCCGCGTATTGAAGCCTCATACACATGTTTGGCAAGTGCTAGTGGGGATACACCGCCTAGTAGCGCCAATTGCATGCATCCTTTGGTTGACTGAGCCGCCATTTTTAGATCGTCGCTTATGCCCTGCAATGCTTCGACAAACTCTCGAACGATGTAACTTTGGATGCGTGAGGTATCGACGCGATTTTCGTCAATCTTTTCCAAGGCATTCGAAGCCGGGTCATCGGGAGATGGGTCAGGGTCGGGAAATAGTTCTTCCCAGCGAACTTTGCCTTGGTAGTAAGCAATCAAATGCTGTTCCTGAGGATTCCCCGAAGCCGGACTAATCGGCAGCGAATGTCTCGCATCGCAAGATACGTTGACTGGAAACGCACGACCGGTGACGCAGTCCCACCAATGTACAATAACCTCTTGAGTTTGAAGAATCCGACGTAGTAAATCTTCGCTCAGTTCCCCTACCAGAATTCCTGGACTTTCGTTCTTAAGCTCTATTCGATCGAATGCCGAATCAACGCCAATTCCAACTTGCCAGTTTCCAGTGATCGCTGATGTGTCAACTTCCACCCTCAAAAGCAATTTTTCCTTGTCGTCGCCTGACGGCGCGAGCAACATGCTCAATATGAACGCCGGCCACGGGTTGGACTCGGGTTCATTGTCTGGCGATGCCAGTTTTGGTTGCTTGTCAGCTCCCAACTCATGCCTCTCGCCAATAGTCTTGGGTACCAGATTTTTTGTCACAGCAGGAATTGATCTCACGATTACACCTGCTTCAATATTTGGTCTCTGAGTGCCTGACAGAAACCCCCAGCCGCGACGTGTGAAGTTTGCCGATCCGAAGTAGGCCAAACTTGATTTTTCACTCTCGATGATCACGATTTTGGCGTGCAGACTTCGAATGAACTCGAAGTCACCGGCGACATCAATCTCGTTTTTTGGCACATTCGGATTAACCGACCAAGCAAAAGCGGCAACATCATACTTGCGAAACTCTAATAAACCGATGGAGTTTGGAATCTTTGGCAAGTAGGTTTCGCCGACTTTTTCGCCATTCGAAAGTAAGTGCAGAATTGCGCCTGAGGCAATTATGGCCCGATTCTGTAGCTCCGTTAGGAAGCTGGAAATTGGCCCATTCCTTGAATTTTCCTCCGACCAAAACGGCGACACAATCGTAATTTTGGAAACCTTCTCATCTGTCGGCCATTTATCCAGAAACTTCTTCCATAATGGATCGCCATGGCCGCTCCATACGACCCAATCGCTCGGATTGCTGGGTTCCGATGCAATCGATTCCAATTGATTCAATGCGGACGCAATCAATTGACTTGAAGCAGGTGACAGATGTCTTGAAAAATAAGATTCAAATTCTGATAGAGCTGCGCGGATCAAGTGCGCTTTTATCGGTTCCTGTTTTGTGGTCGTCAGAACAGCAACCGACTCAAGATTCTTGCGGTAGCCTTGCTCGGTCAAGTTTGCGCTTCCGACTATCAATCTCACCGCGTGCTCGAAAACTGCCAGCAAGACTTTCGAATGAAGAATTGGCATGCCTGGAAGATAAACGGGTATCGTTTCAATCCTCAAAGATCGGGGTCGGCCTTGATACGGTCCCGCATCCTGAAGTAGCGTCACGATTTCAAGTTCAGCCAGATGTCGTTCCAAGGCTACTCGACTTGACCAGTTTCTATCGTCCCAAGCCCCAAGTCCCAACAATGTAGGCAAAAAATCCGTCTCGAAAAAATCGACGTTCATCTCGAATGTTGTGGTAACGATTCCCAATAGTTTTCCAAACGATTCACTGCCGCGCAAACGGTCCATCAACTTTCGATCCGTGGTCGTTTTCGATTTCATCGCGTCGCTCCAAGAAACGCTTCTGCAGTGCGAAGTCGATAAGGATGAGTACTGATTTGACGAGACAATGTAGCTTCCGTTTTTAATCCCCCAACATGTGTCATTGTTAAACTAATTTGACCACCGACTTCCTCAATCCAAGGCATCTTGCGGCGTCCTTTGTCAAATTTTCCTTGCTGAACGTCGTGATGCCGCTGTAGCAACTTCTGCACCAAGCTAAATGGAGAATGACGCGCCGCTGAGGCTTCCTCCAAGAAAGACCTAACATCGTTCAGCCGTTCGAGACCCTGACGAAATAATTCTGTCTGCCCCAAATCAAGACTTTGACAGAACAAGCTGGTATTGGCGGGAAGCGAATTGCAAACGCTCTCGAAAATAGACTCCTGCTCAATTTGTTTTTGATTCAATGACGGAGAATGGTGTTTACACATCCAGAGCAGCCTTTCAAAAGCAAGGGAAACGCTCTGGTAACAGCGCTCGTAATTCAGGATACAGTCTATTGCTTCTCGCAAATCTCGATCCGAGTCTGAAGTTGGCAGAACTCCCAACAAAGCTTCGAGCCTAGATTGTTCGGATTCAAACTCGTCGATGAAGGGATTAGCAAGCAGGCAATTCATCATTCTCGCTCTGACCGGGTTGCGCACTATTGCTTCTCGGATGCACAGTTTTTCTTGTTGGAAGAGCGGTTTTGTTATGTGGCTGCGAAATCCCCATTCGGTCAGAACCTTCCGGCTGATTTTGCCATCTTCGATGACTGCTTTTTTCAAAGCGGCCGGTAGTTTGGAGGATTCTATGAAGTCAATTGCCAGACGCTCGCCAAGATCAGGTGTCAGCCTGAAAGTCTTTCGGTCAATTAATCTCATGCCATCTGCATTGGACGCATAGATGCCCACAACGCCATATGGCATTTGACGGGACAGGAGACGAAAGTTTGCATCCAGTGCTTTGATATTTCGCCGGTCAATTCGATCGACCTGTTTCCTTGCGTAACTCACACCGCGAATGCCGCCAGTAGGTAACGATGATTCAACGTAAGTCCCCTCTGCCAGAACATTTGCCAGTGCCCAGAACCGTTCCAATCTTAACACCGTTTTCAACCGTTTTTCATACTGCAAACGAGGCGGATCTGTAAGATTGACCTTTGCCAGATAGGCCCCAGCACATAGCACTGAGAAGTAGCGTGGATAGCGCGCAACATTCGTCAAACCCGGTAATATTTTGTCGGCTAAAAATAGGTATCCTCGCTCAAATCCCAGCGGATCAATGCTTGAGCCCGGCAGATCGGATGGATCAAATGAGGTCAGAAACAACGAAGCGGTATCGTTCGTTTTTTCAGGAGAGAGAATCAGGCTCATCTGCCTAGGCACCTAACTATTCGGAAATTTCCAAAGCTGTGATTATAGTAAAATACCGATCTTGGGGGTGATGATTGGATGCGTTCTGACTCGTGCTCTTACCGACAACGGAAGCAAGATCGTCCCGGAAAGTGATTGCTGGTAGTGCTTAGATTTAAGGGGTGACGCTCTTCATTGCTCCTTTGGGTGAGTACCGAGATTTCAAGCACATCGAGCCTCTTTTCAGTCCGATCTACGCTAGATTGCGTACTGCATTAACTATTTCCATTTTATTTGCTAAAATTCCTGTTTTCAGAATTTTTTCACTTTAATTTTCAATAAATACGATATAAAATTCTGAATTAGGAAAATTGGAGGAAAAGATGAATACAGTCGATCAGCGGCTGAAATTCGCTCGGGAAACATCCGGGTTGACCCTCAAGCAGGTTCGCGAACAAACCGGGTTAGGCGCTTCGTCTCTCTGCGAATGGGAGAACGGCACTCGGGAGCCGAGTTTTTCCCAACTCAATCAACTGGCCAGATTGTATCGGCGGACGACGGATTTCTTTTTTCAACCAGGTCCTCCGCCTCGCGATATTGTCTTGTGGCGCGAACGGCCAGATGGGAACCAGTCCGGCGAAATCGAGCGCAAACTCTTACAACTGGCCGAGCAATACCAGCGATTGGAGTTTCTATGCGGGAATCCAGAAGTTTTTGCGTTGCCGTTTGAAGTGGGGGAGCCAGGCTCATTCAGTTATTCAAAGGCCGAATCATTGGCGCATCGGTTCCGAAAAGCCCATGGGTTGGGAGATCGGCCGGGGAGTATACTACGGCATGTGTTGCAAGACGTTTGTCGGATCAAATTGTTTCACCTTCCCTTTAGCCCATCCGGTACCGCCGCTTGTACCTGGAATGAACGTGTCGGGGCAGCGATCCTGTTGAACTCCAACAATGTTCTCTGGCGACGCAATTTTGATTTGGCACACGAGCTGTTTCATTTGCTGACTTGGCGTGTTTTCCGCATTGGCGAAAACGAAATGGAATCGAGTGAGCTTGAGGAAAAGTATGCCAACTGTTTTGCCAGTTCCCTGTTGATGCCTGCTGATGTCCTTCGCGAAGCAATTGACAAACAACGAGATCAGAAAAGTGTGCTGGACTTTGATGATCTCTTTGAAGTTGCCCGTCAATTTGACGTCTCAGTTCCTGCCTTGGTCTGGCAGCTTGTGTCATTGAAATTGATCACCAAGGAGGGGGCCGATCAAGTTCTTGAATCGATTCATGGGAGAGTCAACTATTGGGAAAAGCGAACGTCAGATCATCCCGAAACTCGACCGTTACGCTTTCAAGCGCTCGCTCGTGAGGCCATTGAAAAAGGACTGATTTCGACTGGCAAGTTTGCAGAGTATTTGGGAATTTCACGACAGGCTGCAATGAAGATTGTCGAGGAGGAGATTCATCCTGGAATGGAGCGGGAAGGAAATGCCCAGGTTGAAATTACTCATTCTTGATGCTTGCGTTGTGATCAAGTTGCACGAATACGGCATTTGGAATCACGTGGTTGATACTTGTGAGATTTATTTGTCTCGAGTCGTTGCAGAGGATGAATCGCAATTCTATCCGGTCGAAGACGAAAGGTTCGGGAAGCGGCTTGATTTGACAGAGTCCATAGCCAAAGAAAAAATCCGGTTGTTCGAGGTCCCCGCCGCCGAAGTGCAGGTATTCAAGAATCGGTTTGATCGACTCTATTTTGGTGAAATGGATGCCGGTGAAGCAGAATCACTGGCCTTTTTGGTTGCCCACTCTGATCGATACTTGATCGCATCGGCAGATGCAATCGTCTACAAAATACTGGGGAACCTCGGCTTGGGCGATCAAGGTCTTTCATTGGAGGAAGTGCTGCAACAATGTGGCAGGGGACGGAGGGTGGACTGGGGTTACTCAAAAGCGTTTCGAGAGCATTACACAAACCAAGGGTTTCAAGATAGGTTGCGTCGAGCGCAAGGGCTGAAAAGATCGGCACTAACTGAGCATTACACAAACCAAGGGTTTCAAGATAGGTTGCACGGTCGAGGTCAAAGGCCGACAGCGAATTGAAAACTTCAAGTCAGCCCTTCTCCCCGACTGTCCGCGGATGAGACGATTAATCGCCATCAACTCCTCCGCCCTTCCGACATATGCTTTCATTTCCACTCCAAGTCACAGGCAATTATGTACGACTTGGAGGATTTTTTATAAAATGCATTCTTGAACTGCAGTAAAACATACATCACTTGGAGCAAGAAATCAAATAGTGCTGCATGGGGATCTTGGGCAATCACCCCGGTCCACCTTCCTTGATAGGATGCAAACTTGATAAACTCGCCAATCCTGATCCGATCCATAGCTCCACAATGAAGGGTGCACGATGAAATTCATCACCACGCTACGGCTCAATCTGTTTTGCCTGATTCTATTGTCAGGCACCGTCCACCTCCGTTGCATTCAGAGTGATCTCACCGCACAAGATCGCATCACGGGATTGAACTTCGCGACGCGCAGTGAAGTCATTGCCCAGCATGGTATGGCGGCGACCAGCCAGCCGCTGGCGACTCAAGTTGCACTGGATATTTTGAAGCAAGGGGGCAACGCCGTCGATGCAGCTATCGCGGCCAACGCGGTACTGGGTTTGGTCGAGCCGACCGGAAATGGCATCGGTGGAGATTTGTTTGCGATCGTCTGGGATGCCAAAACCCAAAAACTGTACGGCTTGAACGCCAGCGGTCGTTCGCCGCAATCGCTGACCTACGAAAGACTCAAGCAGGAATTGCAGCGACTCAATCGGGATCGAATTCCGTCACTTGGCCCATTGCCGGTTTCGGTACCCGGCTGTGTCGATGGCTGGTTTGAATTGCACGGACGATTCGGCAGCAAACCGATGAACGAGATTCTTCAGCCAGCGATTGACTATGCCAACGAAGGCTTCCCCGTTTCGGAACTGATCGCCTACTATTGGGAGCGCAGTCGCGGGTTGAGTCGCTATCCCGGCTTCGCGGAAACTTTTTTGCCCCATGGCCGCGCTCCAGGAAAGGGAGAAATTTTTCGCAACCCGAAACTGGCGAACACGCTGACCAAAATTGCGGAAGGGGGGCGAGATGTGTTTTACAAGGGCGAGATCGCAAAGACCATCGATGCTTTCATGAAGCAACACGGCGGTTTTTTGACCTTCGACGATATGGCTGCCCACCAATCGGAGTGGGTGGATCCGGTTTCATACAACTATCGGGGGTACGAATTGTGGGAACTGCCTCCCAACGGTCAGGGGATTGCCGCCTTGCAAATCCTGGGCATTCTGGATGGTTTTGACATCGCCCGGATGGGATTCGGCAGCCCGGACTATATTCACCATTTCGTCGAGGCGAAAAAACTGGCGTTTGAAGATCGCGCAAAATTTTATGCCGACACCGATTTTCAAAAAATCCCGGTTGCTGAATTGATTTCACCCCAGTATCTGAGCGAGCGGCGGAAGCTAATGAGTCCGCGTCGCGCGGCAAGCCGATACGCTGCTGGGAATCCTGCCCTGGAACAAGGCGATACGATTTATCTGACCGTTGCCGACAAAGACCGAAACATGGTTTCACTGATTCAAAGCAACTATCGAGGCATGGGATCGGGGATGTGCCCGGACGGTTTGGGGTTTTGTCTGCAGGATCGGGGCGAGATGTTCGACATCACCGAAGGCCGCTTCAATACCTATGCACCGGGGAAACGTCCGTTTCATACGATCATCCCGGCTTTTGTCACCAAGGATGGTAAACCCTTCATGAGTTTCGGCGTCATGGGAGGCGCCACCCAACCTCAAGGACACGCACAAATTCTGATCAACATCGTCGATTTCGGAATGAACATTCAGGAGGCCGGCGACGCACCACGCATCCTGCATTCGGGATCGTCGGAGCCGACCGGTGAGCGCATGACCGACGGAGGTCAAGTATCGCTTGAATCCGGCATCCCCTACGAAGCGATTCGCGAGTTGATGCAGCGCGGACACAGAGTCGGCTGGGACAACGGGTCTTACGGCGGGTACCAAGCGATTATGTACGACGCCAAAAATGACGTTTACTATGGTGCATCGGAAGCTCGCAAAGACGGCCAGGCAGCCGGTTATTAACTCGTCTGGCCAGTACGTCGCCGCCAGCTAATCGCAAGAACGGCCCAAGCGGCCAGCAGACCTGCAGCGCCCGGTTCGGGAATCGCGTTGTAACCGATGTACGTGTAGCCGTCGCCTCTGTCGAAGATCGACACCGTTTCAGATGAGTTGATGACAATCCGTCCCATATTTAGCAAGTTGGTCAAATCTGAAACGCGATCGCCACCTGCGACGGGATTGATCCAGCGGAACCCCCAATCCAAGGCGGCAATGGGTTGCGTGTCGAAGTTAAGGATCATGGAACTTCCGGCCGAGATTGTAAGCCCACTTCCATTGAGTGTCAGGCCCGTCAACTGATCCAGCGATTGCTGAACCGTCAGGCTGGATTGTCCAGTAATGCTGATCAGATCCGTTGCAACATCATCGCCCCCAGTGAGCATGAAACTCCCTCTTTCAAACAAGAATCGTTCAGCGACCACCCGGCCATCGTTGATAAATTGTCCCGCACCGGAACCTCGACCAAAGTAAATATAGCGAGCCGTTACGTTGTGCCCACCTGCGTCAACCGTGGCCACATTCGCCTGGTTTCCACCTACCTCCAGATCACCCGACAGGACTAAATTGGCCCCAAGGTTCAATTGGCTGCCTGCGCCAACCAGTTGCACCATCGTGTTCAGGTTGCCACTCGCTGCGGTGTTCACCGTTCCCCCTGAAGTGACGGTGGCACTTTGCGCAACGGTGTTGGCGTGCAAATTCAGGACTCCATTATTTGACGCGCCCACGGTTTGCGCTACGGAGTCGAAAGCGCCAAGAGAAAATGAGGAGTTACTGACGCTCAGGTTTCGAGTCGCCGTAATGGTACCTCGGTTGATGATTTCACCAGCCGAGCCGGACTGTCCCACAAAAATATCGCGGGCCGTAATGTTGTGGCCATTCGCGTTGACCGTGGCGACCAAGGCACCCGATCCAAAGATTTCCAGATCGTTGGACAAAACTAGGTTGGCACCGAGATTTAAACGGCTGTTGTTGCCAGCCACCCGAGCTGAAGTACTCAGATTGCTGGTCACCACGGTATTGACGGTCCCCCCTGGATTCACAACCACGCTTTGAGCCGCCGTGTTGGCGTGCAGATTCAGTACCCCGTTCGTTTGGGCGCTGACCGTGTCTACTACAGTATCAGAAGCGTTGAGTGAAAAAGTAACACGGCTGACATTCAAGTTCCGTGTTGCCGTGATGGTCCCCCGGTTGATGATTTCACCGGCATTGTCGCCAGACCCAATCAAAATATCGCGGGCTGTAATGTTATGTCCGTTGGCATCGACCGTGCCAGCATTGATACCTGATCCCATGATCGTGAGATCGCCGGACAATACCAGATGATCACCAAGATTTAAACGACTGCCGGTGCCGGACATTGCCACAAAATTGCTCAGATTGCTGGTGGCTGCCGTGTTGATGACTCCACCACCATTGATGGTGGCGCTTTGTGCCGCTGTGTTCGCATGTAAATTGAGTACCCCATTGGTGTTCGTTCGAACTTCGTTGGCAACGGAATCAGAGGCCTCAAGGGAAAACGTGTTGCCGTTTCCACTGACGGTCAAGTTCCGTGTTGCCGTAATCGTACCACGATTGTTGATCGTTCCCGGCTGGATACCGGATCCAACCCAGATATCGCGGGCGGAAATATTATGCCCGTTGGCATTCAAACCTGATCCAGTAACCTGGAGATCTTCACTCAATTGCAGATTCGCTCCGAGATTGAGCGTGCTTCCACTGACCGTTACCCTTGTCGTGATATTCCCGACCGCGGATGTGTTGACGGTTACTCCAGCGCCGCTGATCGACAAAGCGCCTGTTTGATCGGAACCGGAATAGGTGAAGGTGTTGTTATTCAAGATCGTCAATTCGTTGGCAATAATGCTTCCTCCGTTACGAAGAATAGTGCCTTTTCCTCCTCCGCTACCGATCGACAGACTGTTGGTCGTCAGTTGAAAAGCACCCAAATCAAGCGTTCCATGCGCGTGCGATCCACCAATACCAAGCGTCGTAAAACTGACATTCTGGTTGGCCGTCAGGGATACCGTCACCACAGGGGCTGCTCCACTGAAATTTCCGGCGCCAATGACCGCCGTTCGACCTGCTCCGGGTGGACCTCCCGCCGGAGTCCAGGTAGCGGCGTCTGACCAGATCCCATTGGCCTGTGCGTAAAAAATTTGTGCCGAAACCGATGATACTGCGAAAGCTCCATGAATCAGAACCAGGCAGAACCCGAGCGTCAAAGCAGGACGAAAAACGGAGTCAACGACGGAACGAGATGACGGGTAATGAATCATGATGAACTCCCAAATCGGATAAAGGAATCAATTCGAAACTACTGCGTTTTCTTGAAGCAAAAATTTCCTTCTGCATCTCATTCCGAAGCAAACCGGTTTTCAGCCAGAAAAAATCTCACGATTTCAGAAAATAATCTGCAGGATTCATCCTTGAATTTGCCTGACCATCGAGCGCCTGCACCCTTTTCTGAATTTTGGAGTTTTTTTTCAGAATTCTTGCGCGAAAAAATAGATGATGATGAATGGGTTGTGCTGAGGGATCTGCAACAAGTGCTGCATGTAGAACGGAGTTCATTCCGTTGTCCACATTGGGCGAATTTCAATCCATTACAGACATTTGAATAAACAATCAACTAAAATAACCGAGTGAATCCCGCTCTACACGGCATCAAGAAAACGGAGTGAGTTCCGATCTAGCAATCCATCCACATGCCAGAACCTTTTGAAAACCCGCTATTGAAAACTGAGGTTCAAAACTCCGAATCGACGAGCGACGGAGCGTTGCTCCATGCTGGAGTGATCCCGGTTGCGGAACTTGAGGCCGGTCTGGCGGTGGCTTATGAAAGTCCGGCTCCCGTTTCCATTTCAAATTTTCCTCGGGTAATTCTGTCCGAGGGCAGCATGGTAGGTGGGCGATACAAACTGATTGAACTTGTTGGAGCCGGTGGAATGGGAACCGTCTGGCGCGCCGAACAACTGATTCCGGTCAAGCGACAGGTGGCTGTCAAGTTGATCAAGGCCGGAATGGATTCATCGGCGATGTTGGCTAGATTTCAAGCCGAACGGCAAGCATTGGCTCTCATGGATCATCCGAACATTGCAAAGGTACTCGATGCGGGAATCACAGACTACGGACATCCTTTTTTTGTCATGGAGCTGGTAAGCGGAACTGCCATTACCACGTTTTGCGATCAGCAGCGACTGCCCCTCGTTGAGCGACTCAGATTGTTCATCCCGGTTTGCCATGCTATTTTTCATGCCCACCAGAAAGGAATCATTCACCGAGACATCAAGCCTTCGAACGTAATGGTGGCTCTTTATGATGGAGTGCCGGTTCCCAAAGTCATCGACTTTGGTGTGGCGAAGGCCAGCGGTACGGTGCTGACCGAGCGTTCGCTGCATACGGTTGTGGGCACGGTCATGGGCACTCCTGAATACATGTCGCCCGAACAGGCAGAGTTGAAAAACATGGATATCGACACTCGCAGCGATGTTTACTCGCTGGGCGCGCTGGTGTACGAACTTCTAACCGGAAGCCCACCGTTTCGCAGGAATGAGCTGGAAGAAAAAGGCATCCACGAAGTCCTGCGCGTGATCCGGGAAGTTGAACCGCCCCGTCCCAGCGACAGGCTGTCGACATCCAAAATGCGAGCCAGTATTTCGGCGGCCCGAAATGCCCAACCTCAAACACTGGGAAAGCTCCTGCGAAACGATCTGGACTGGGTTGTTCTGAAATCGCTCGAAAAAGACAGAGACCGTCGTTATCAGTCTGCCGTCGAACTGGCTGCGGATCTTGAAAGGTATTTGCGAAAGGAACCTGTGGAGGCTTGTCCTCCCAATGCGGCCTATCGTGCTCGCAAGCTCTTTCAACGTCACCGTACCGGGATGCTTTCCGCTGCAGCGGTATTGCTCGCCCTGATGGTCGGTATTTCTTTAACCACTTGGGGCATGTTTCGTGCGGAGTCGGCGAGAGCATTGGCGGTTGAGGCAGAGCACAGAGCTTCCCAACTGGCGGAACGAGAGAAAGCAGCAAAGGAAGACGCGCTGCGGCACCAAGCGTTGGCCGAACAGGCGGAAGAGGCAGCCTTGGAGAGCTTCCGGCAGAGTGTGGACGACGCGATCACCAGGTTGATCGGTTCGAAGCCGTCGCTCGGTCCTCATGAACGGGATTATCTGGATCAGGTTTTGCAACGCTGGCGGGCCTTTGCGGATCGATCCGGCGACGAAACTCGAACGAGGGCCATCAGAGCAGAAGCCTATTTTCGCATGGCACTGATTTGCGAAACCCTGGGTCAGTTCGATCAGGCGTCAGCCCATTTTCGGAGGTCTCTAGAAGACTGGGACGACGTACTGGCCCTCTTTCCCGACCATTCCGACTACCTTTTTGAGGCCGCTCATTGTCAACGTGATTTTGCCTTGCTCTTGTGTTCACAGAGCCAACTATCCGAAGCCGATATCTTGTTGAAGAAATCATTCGAGCAAATCGGCCAGCTCGTAGAGAACCATCCCGACCGGCTCGACTTTCGTCAGGAGTATGTTCGCAATCTCGAAACCCAATCCCGATTGCGAAGTGAAATGGGCGATTTGTCCGAGGCGGTCAGGCTGTTACAAAAAGCCTTACCCATCCAAGAAAAACTGGTGCGAGATCAGCCGGACGTGGCCCAATACTTGTTGAGCCTGGCAACCTGTAATCACTCGCTGGCATCGCGACTGTCGAGACTTGGCAAGCAGGAAGCAGAGGACCATTACCGACGAGCCGTGACTCTGTTTGAGTCGCTTTGCGTCCGCGACTCAGGTGTACTGATGCACCGCAGGGGACTTGGAGCCTGCCAAAAGGGGCTGGGCCATTTTCTTGTCAATACCGGAAAGAATGCGGAAGCCGAAGCGTTGCTACGCAAAGCCCTCCACACCATCACGGAGCTGGGCACCGACTTTCCATCCATACCTGAATTTCAGGCGCAATGCGCTTCCGCCCACGAAGCACTGGCCTGGCTGTTGAGAGACCGTCTGTCACGAACCCGTGAAGCGGAGGCAGAGTTTCGTAAGTCCATGGAGATTCTTGAACAGCTGGCTTATCGGCTCCCCGATGAATCAACCTGGCAGACGAATTTGGGCGATTGTTATGGCAAGACCAGTTACGTTCTTGCAGCTCAGGATCAACTTGAAGAGGCGATTGAATTGCAACAAAAGTCGATCCATATTTTTGAATCGCTGGTGGCACGATATCCGCAGGTTACCGGTCATGCCAGGAAGCTTGGTCTGGGGTATGGGGAGTTGGCGGACCGGCTACGAGAGTCCGAAGATTTTCAGGCGAGTCTGGGCTGGTACCAAAAGGCCATTGAAGTTCTGCTGGCTCAGCGACCGGCCACAGAGGACCCGGCCTGGCGAAACCATTTGCGATTCTGCTATCAGGGACTGGCCAAAGCGAAGATGAAACTTGGACTCGATTCACAAACCGAGTGGAACCATGTCAGAGAGCTGCTTCCTGCCATCGAAAGCCCCCGGCAGGAATATGAACGCCACCTTGTCACGCTCGAGTCAGGAGACCTCGAAGAAGGACTCGAAGGCATGACTCAGTTACTCGACCGCGAACATGCTGCCACGTGGGATCAAGTGGACTGGTACAATTTTGCCTGTGCGTTTGCCGAAGGTGGAAGGCGACTGCCTGCCAGAAAAGAAGAGATGGCAAATCGCGCGATGGAGCTGCTGGCTCAATCGATCGATTCAGGATTTATGGACGCAGCCCACATTCGGCGTAATGACGTATTCGACTGGCTGCGAGATCGAGATGATTTCCGGAAGCTGCTCCTCAGAATCGACTCCGGAAAGTCGAGCATGGAAAAGGGTGATGATCCGAAGTAAACTGGATAGCGACGTAGGGATGTGAACTACGCCGATGTATTCCATCGCAAATCAAACGGTCAACATCAATGAACAATTCGTCGATTTCTCCGCCTGAAGATTGGGAGACGTCCTGGACCCTGATTCGTGCGGCGGGCGAAGGATCGGAGCATGCGATGGGCGAGTTTGCAAAGCGCTATGAACCGTTGATTCGACGCTGTTTGCAGTATCGTTGGCGAAGCTCCACAAAGTCGGCATGGATCGATGATGCCATTCAAGAGGTCTTTATCGAATGCATTCGACCGGGTGGAGTTCTGGCAAAGGCGGATGATAAATTTTCGGGAGGCTTCCGCAGCTTTCTGCGAGGTGTGGTTCGAAATATCATCCTTCGGTTTGAATGTCGGCCCGCAGAAACAAACCTCCATTCTCCCGAAGACATCGAAGCGGAAACATCACTCAGTCAAGTGTTCGACCGAGAGTTTGCGAAAACTGTCATGAATGAAGCGTCCCTGCTTCAGCGAAAGCTTGCCGCTGACCGGGGAGAGCCATCGCTCAAACGCGTCCAGTTGCTCGAAGCACGTTTTCAGGAAGGCCTTCCCATCCGCCAGATTGCAGAAAACTGGGGAGTAAAGTCGGATTGGTTACATCACGAGTACGCTCGTGCGCGCCATGAATTCGAAGAAGCCCTCATGCAGGTCGTCGCCTCCCATCAGCCTGCATCGACCGACGCGGAAGTCCGGCAGTACTGCCGAGAATTGCTGACTATGCTTTGATTCATCGCCGTATAGAGGTCCGCCATGTAACGATCAGCAGTCGTATCACCCCATTCTCGCCTCGAGCGATTGTAAATGTTGCGCAAGTCGAGAGCCGCGCGACGGGTCAGATGAAAGACAGGCGGTGGTTGGCTCATCGCCAGTCGTCAGCCTCTTTTTGGTCGAGCGTTTTCATGTCAGCCTTGAAGTCGCCTGAAGATACAAAAATCCTACCGGCGGCCACGTCTCGATAGCCCGCCAGAATTGCCTCTTTAGCAAATTGACCTTCGCGCCGCCCCATGTCACGCCGGATAAGATCGCGAACATATTCGCTGGGCGTTTCGTAGAGACCCGATTCACCAACCATCAGTGCTACAAATTCGGACAAAGCCCCCGACAGGCGAGCATTGATACGGTTTGATGAACTGCTTTCAGACATGGAAAAAACTCCGATTTGGCAACTTTCCCTTAATATGGCATTGGGGCAAAAAATGTCCAGATAGTGGCATCTAAGACAACAGCTCTCTGATTTGCCGATAGGATTGGTTGCTATCCCGGTAGTAGTTTCCGAAAGTCAAACCTATAAGGCGACCGGCGGAAATGGTTTTACCCACAGCGGGCTTTTTTTGCATGATTGTAATATCATGCTTTGGTATCCATTTTTTTGATAGCAGCTGTATCGTGAACTGTCTACTGGCTTTCCATTTTTCCTCGCCGATTGAGAGGCTTGATGAGCGTGGCCTTGAGGTAGTCGGCGTTGAGGCGACTGATGTTGGCAATGCTGATTCCTTTAGGACATTGGGCTTCGCATTCTCCGTAATTTCGGCACGAACCAAAACCTTCTTTCTCCATTTGCTCCACCATGCTTCTGGCTCGCTCGTAGCGTTCCGGCTGTCCTTGAGGCAGAAGTCCCAAGTGGGTTGCCTTGGCGGCCGTAAAGAGCATTGCCGAGCCATTCGGGCAGGACGCGACGCACGCGCCACAGCCAATGCAAGTTGCTGAATCGAGCGATTGATCGGCCACCTCGGGAGCAATCGGCATTGAGTTGGGCTCAGGCTTGGGGCCGGAGTGGTTGCTGATGTAGCCCCCCGATTCGATGATTCGGTCGAACGCACTTCGGTCCACCATCAAGTCGCGAACCACGGGAAATGCTCGTGAACGCCACGGCTCAACAAAAATATCCGAGCCGTTCTGGAAATGCCGCATGTACAACTGGCAGGTCGTCGTTTCCGCCATCGGCCCGTGGGCTTCGCCATTGATTACCATCGAACACATCCCGCAAACACCTTCGCGGCAGTCGTGGTCGAACGCAACGGGCTCCTTGCCCTCCCGAATCAGTTTCTCGTTCAGATGGTCCATCATCTCCAGAAACGACATATCCGGCACCACGCCGTCGAGTTGATAGGATTCCAGCTGCCCACGATCTTTTCGGTTCGATTGCCGCCAGACGTGGACTCGAAGGGTCATGTGATTGGAGGTTGTCATGTTACTTATAATTTCTCGTTGCAAGTGGAAACGCTACAAATTCGAGTGGCTCTTTGTGCAATTCGGGGCGATTGTTTTCGCCTTTGTGTTCGAACACGGAAACATGCGCAAACTGCTCATCGTTTCGTTTGGCTTCGCTTTCTTCCGTTTGGTGTTCTTCGCGGAAATGGCAGCCACATGATTCATCTCGCTGCAAGGCATCGAGACACATCAGTTCGGCAAACTCCATAAAGTCGGCCACCCGTCCGGCGTGTTCCAGTGACTGGTTGGTCGATTCATTCGATCCGGGAACATTGACATCGCGGTAGAATTCTTCTCGTAGTTGCGGGATAGCCCGCAAGCCATTTTCCAGCGATGCCTTGCTGCGCGAGATGCCGCAGTCATTCCACATGATCTTTCCCAGCTCGCGGTGAAAATCCGTGACGGTTCGTTTTCCTTTGATCGACAACAGCCGATTCGTTCGATCACGCACTTCGGATTCAACCTGTTTGAAGGCCGGGTCATCGGCTTTCATCCGGTTTTTCTCGCCGTACTTCGCCAGGTAATCTCCAATTGTGACGGGCAGGATGAAGTAGCCATCGGCCAGACATTGCATCAGCGAACTGGCTCCCAACCGATTGGCACCGTGATCGGCAAAGTTGGCTTCGCCGATGGCGTACAAACCTTGCAAGTTGGTCATCAAGTTGTAGTCCACCCACAGCCCACCCATCGTGTAGTGGACGGCGGGATAAATTCGCATCGGCGTTTCGACCGGGTCTTCGTCGGTAATGCGGTGGTACATCTCGAACAGGTTGGCATATCTCGATTTGACGGCCTCGATTCCGCTTTTCTCAATCGCCGCACCGAAATCGAGATAGACACCGTAGCCGGTGGGACCGACTCCCAGTCCTTTGTCGCAAACATCTTTGGCATTTCGTGCCGCAACATCGCGCGGAACCAGATTGCCGAAGGCCGGGTAGCGCTCTTCGAGGTAGTAATATCGTTCTGCATCCGGAATTTGAGAGGGAGGACGTTTGTCGCCGGACGCTCGCGGCACCCAAACCCGTCCATCATTCCGCAGCGACTCGCTCATCAGAGTCAACTTCGATTGATAATCACCCATGTTGGGAATCGAAGTGGGGTGAATTTGCGTAAAACAGGGATTGGCAAATCCGGCGCCTCGTTTGTAGGCCCGGTAGGCTGCCGTCACGTTGCAAGTCTTTGCATTGGTGGACAGATAAAAGACGTTGCCGTAACCACCGGTGGCCAACACGACTGCATCGGCAGCAAAGGATTTGACTTCTCCGGTCTCCATGTTTCGAACGACGATCCCACGTGCGACCCCATCGACCACGACGACGTCGAGCAGTTCGGTGCGGTTGTACATGTTGACCGTTTTCATCGCGATCTGTTCCGCAAGGGCCTGATAACAACCCAGCAACAATTGCTGACCCGTTTCACCGCGGCAATAGAACGTTCGCTCCACCAGCACACCGCCAAACGAGCGATTGGCAAGCTTTCCACCATACTCTCGTGCGAAGGGAACGCCTTGGGAAACAGCTTGGTCGATAATGGCGGTACTCAATTCAGCCAGACGGTAGACGTTTTGTTCGCGAGCGCGGAAGTCGCCGCCCTTGATCGTGTCGGTAAACAGACGCCAGGTTGAATCGCCATCATTGCGATAGTTTTTCGAGGCATTGATGCCGCCTTGGGCCGCGATGCTATGCGCACGACGCGGAGAGTCTTGAAAACAGAAGCAATCGACTTTATAGCCCATCGCACCGAGCGAGGCCGCCGCCGCGCCACCGGCCAGCCCCGTTCCGACCACGATGATTCGGTATTTGGGACGGTTCTTTGGCCCCACCAGTTTCAACCCGTTCTTGTGGCTCGTCCAGGCTTCTTCGATGGGACCGGTAGGGACTTGGGAGTTGAGTGTAAGCATGGTCTGGGCAGGCTTTTTATATCGTAGTTGCTGAGGATGGCTGAATCGCGAAACAGGCGATTCAATGTCTCAATGTTTCGTTAGCAGTTCATGAGCATATTCGACAGGCCCCGGCAGCAGGCCGAACAGAAACGCCAGCGGAACCGAGGCAAACCCGACGGCGACCACGGCGGTCATCGTCATGGCAAACGCTCTGAGGAAACGATTGCGATCCGGGTTGTCCAGTCCCAAGGATTGGAACATGCTCCACACGCCATGAAACAAATGAAATCCGACGACCAACATCATCGCGGCATAGGCGCCTGCAATCGGGAGTCGCGTGAATGAGCTTTCCAGATTGTTGAAAACGTAGCCATGTTCGAACTTGCCGAACTGAATCGTTCCGGTCGTCAGGTGCAGGATATGAAAAATGATGAACACCAGGATCATCGCGCCGCTGAACATCATCCACTTGGCGGAAAGCGAGGCCGATCTTGTTCTGGTTTTCTGGTAGCTGATGGGGCGAGCCTCCGCACTTTGCAAGGCAAGCTGGGAGACGACCACCACATGAGCGATCAAGCTGCTCAGCAGCACAATTCGGGCCATCCACAAAACGAAATGAGCCGGCAGAAAAGGTACTCCCGCGTCCTTGAGTCCTTGGCCATATTCGTCGATATGCGGGACTCCTTCGGAACCGGTGCCGGTGAAAACCTTCAGGTTCCCGGCCATGTGGCCCACCAAAAATCCGAACAGGATCAGGCCCGTGACGGCCGCAATAAACTTCTTGCCAATCGAGGTCTTATAAAGTAACGTCAAGCGGTTCATAATTTATCCGTGATACTCCCGCCCCGATTCTAACATGAACTGGACGCCAGTTAAATCGGGATCAGGCAGTTTTCGTCGTCACGCCCCCCTCCCACGAACTTTCCTTCGATGAAAATATTGATCGTCATTCCGGCCCGCCTGGAATCAACTCGATTGCCCAGAAAAATGCTGCTTTCTGAGACCGGAAAGCCCTTGATTGAGCACACTTACGAGGCCGCCAAGGCCAGCGAGCGAGCGGACCACGTGGTGGTGGCGACGGACGATCCGCTGATTCTGGAAGTAGTTCAAAGATTCGGGGGTCATGGAAAAATGACCGGATCGCATCATCTCAGCGGGACAGATCGCGTGTGGGAAGTGGCCGCTGAAATGCAGGAATACGACCTGATTGTCAACGTCCAGGGCGACGAACCGGAGTTGACCGGCCCGGCCATCGACGCGGCACTAGCCGTTTTTGACGAGCATCCCGACGCTCAAATGACGACTCTGGCAACCCCGCTTCGCGATCCAAGCAAGCTGGAATCGCCGAACTGCGTCAAAGTGATCACGGACCAGGCCCACCGAGCGATTTATTTTTCTCGAGCTCCGATTCCATTTCCGAGGAACCAGGACAGGGACTGGCTCGCACAGGAGCCGCCTGTTTATTTTCAACATATCGGACTCTATGCCTATCGCAGGGACGTTCTGATGAGGCTTTCGAAATTGCCACCGACCGTGATCGAGAAAATCGAGTCGCTCGAGCAACTGCGTGCGCTTCATTACGGCATTCCGATCCATGTTGCCTACATCGATCACCCGGTTCAGGGCATTGATACACCGGAAGATTACCAGGCATTTGTCAAACGGTTCAAAGCGCGATAGGATACGGATATGACCAAGCACATTTTTGTAACCGGCGGTGTAGTAAGCTCATTGGGCAAAGGATTGACGAGTGCCTCGATCGGCATGTTGTTGGAGCAGCGTGGCTTGAAGGTCCGAATGCAGAAGCTCGATCCGTATATCAACGTCGATCCGGGAACCATGAGTCCTTACCAACACGGTGAAGTCTATGTCCTCGATGACGGCAGCGAAACCGATCTCGATTTGGGGCATTATGAGCGATTCACGCACGGGCCGCTGACTCGAGAATCCAACTACACGACCGGACAAATTTACTTGAAGGTCATCGAGCGGGAGCGACGCGGCGAATTTCTCGGCAAGACGGTTCAGGTGATTCCGCATATCACCGATGAGATCAAGCAATGTGTGTCGCGGCTGGCTCGACAGGATGTCGATGTCGTCATTACCGAGATTGGTGGAACGGTCGGCGACATCGAAAGCTTGCCGTTTCTGGAAGCCATCCGCCAGTTTTCGCTGGATGTTGGTAAGGAAAATTGCCTCTATATTCACCTGACGCTGGTGCCGTACCTCAAGGCCGCCGCCGAGCTGAAAACCAAGCCGACCCAGCACTCGGTGGGGTTGCTGCGACAAATCGGGATTCAGCCCGATATTCTGATTTGCCGAACCGAACGCGAAATGTCGCTGTCGGATCGGGAAAAAATTGCGCTCTTTTGCAATGTTTCCGTCAATGCCGTCATCGAAGAACGCGACAAGGACTTTTCTATTTACGAAGTGCCGCTGAGCCTGGTGCAGCATGGCCTGGACGAATTGATCGTCCGCAAGTTACATTTGCCCAGCGGTTCAGCCGATTTGTCGAACTGGCGAGAATTGCTACATCGGCTGAGAAATCCCGAGACCGAAATCAGCATTGCCGTCGTCGGAAAATATGCCGAACACAAGGATGCCTACAAATCCATTTACGAATCGATTGATCACGCGGGCATTGAGAACCATACGCAGATCCGGATCAGCCGAATCCAAGCCGAAGAAATCGAACGCGAAGGACCCGAACGATTGTTGGCCGGCTATGACGGGATCCTGGTACCGGGAGGGTTTGGCGAACGAGGTATCGAAGGCAAGATTGAAACCATTCGCTGGGCGCGCGAACGCAAAATTCCTTTCCTGGGAATTTGTCTCGGAATGCAGTGTGCGGTCATCGAGTTTGCCCGGCATGTCGCCAACCTGGAACTGGCTAACTCGACGGAATTCGACAAGGACACGCCCTATCCCGTTATCTGTTTGCTTGATGAGCAGATGAATGTCACCGACAAGGGAGGGACGATGCGTCTTGGCTCGCAGTTGTCGGAAGTTGCTGAAGGTACGCACACGTTTGACTGCTATGGAACCGGCCAAATCCATGAACGGCATCGCCATCGCTACGAGTTCAACTCGCGGTTTCGAGAGCAACTGGAATCGCACGGTATGGTGATTGCTGCAACCAGCGAAAACAACACCCTGGTTGAAGTGGTAGAGATTGCTGACCATCCCTGGTTTGTCGCGGTGCAGTTTCACCCCGAGTTCAAATCGAAACCAACCGCGGCCCATCCTCTGTTTTCCGGATTCGTCCAGGCAGCCGTTCGCAGGTCCAACAAGGACGAATATCTTACCGCTTGATCTTACCCGCTTGATCTTACCCGCTTGACCG
Source organism: uncultured Pirellulaceae bacterium (assembly GCA_964414815.1). GTDB lineage: Bacteria > Planctomycetota > Planctomycetia > Pirellulales > Pirellulaceae > Mariniblastus. The sequence goes on from CAYPXY010000003.1 coordinate 102,401, forward strand.
ACTCAGGAATTGAATATGATGAACGAAGAAAGCAACGGCAATTCGACCTCGGACGAACCCCGCATCCTTGTGGATGAAGGCTGGAAAGCTCAGGTTGAACGAGAAAAAGAAACGCTTCGGAGTCAAAGCACACCCGGCGATGATGCCTCGACAGAGGAAGACCTTCTGTTGCCGCCACCGGCAAGCTTTGAAGGACTGATCCATATGCTGGCCAACCAGGCCATGGCTTCGCTGGGATTCATGGTTGATCCTGAGACAGGCGAACCGACCGTCAATCGGCCCGTTGCGAAATACCTGATTGATTTGTTGGGAGTAGTCGAAGAGAAAACCAAAGGCAATCTTTTGACGGAAGAAGAAATGCAATTGCAGGACGCATTGCATTCGATGCGAATGCTGTATGTCGAAGTTGCACGGCAATCGGGTCCGGCCTCGGGCAATGGCGTTCAAGCGGAGCCGAAGGCGAAAAAGCCCATGATCGAACTCCCTTGAATCGTTGGTCGTAACCCCGGCAATCGTTGCAGATGGCCTGAATTGTAGCTAAAACCCATTTCTTTCCAAATCGAGGGAGCGGTTGGCCGCGTCCGCATTTGAATCAGCCACCGGTTGAGTAGAATAGATTGTCTCCTATTTTTGTCGGTTGGTTGAAGCCGACTCCTTTGTTGGTCTAGCGAAATTCCCAGTCCGAAGCGTAAGCGAGGGGAGGGAGAGTTCCACCCATCCACCCCTTTGTCTGTTCTTGTATTTGTTCGTATGTCTTCTCGATCGTCGAAAAAGCGGCAAAATGATTTTGCGGCAAAAAAGAATTCGTCATTATTCAGCTTTCTGGCTATTGTCGGAGGATTCACCACGGCCATGGTTGCCGCACTGGCGATCTTCAACTTTTTCTTTGGCGAACCGACGCTCCCTGAGGGGACTCACGAATCTGCCAACGCTCCCGCTAAGGCGGGCGAGCCGACCGAGAAGACCGAGCGAATCACATTGGCGACTGCAAGGACACCTTCCGACTTTACTCATGCGGTTGCAACCGCATCAACCGATGAGCTGGAGGAACACTTGCAACATCTTGGCCTTCCGATCTCGACCAGCCTCTCGTTTCCCGCTCAAATCGAGCGCCACCGACAACGTGTTCAAGTTGCAGAACAGTTGCTGATGCATCGGCTCCGACCCCATCAACATGAACTGGCACTTTCAGCCAAGCTTCAGGGGCTTTCCGCAATCTATAATGTGGCTCTGGATTCTGGATACCAACTGGCATTGAACGAAGATCGCGAGCAGTTGCTCGAATTTGCCAAAAGCCTGGTCGATGATCGTAGCGAGCAGGTGCGGAAGAATGCCAGGCTGACTATTTTTGGCTTGACGGCACTCGACGGTGCAAAGTCGCCGGATGCGATGTCGCAGGTCGAGACCATCGCGTCACTGGCCGTTGAATCCGTCGAGCAAAACAAAGATGACCAAGCCGTTCTGAATTATGTTCGAACGATTGTGCTGCGGATCAATCGTTCCAATCTTGAAGTCGGCAAGGCAGTCATGAAGGCGATCATTAGTCACAAGTCAGAGCTGACCTCGGAAACGGGACTGGCGCTGCTGCGCGACCTGACAGACAGCGTGCTTCTGGCGGAAGCCGAACTGAAAACAAAACTGGAACGTCTCGAAGCAGGTGCCGGCTCTGACAAACAAGAAGTGATCGATTCCATCGTGGCACTGGCAGCCAATCCAGAGGGTTCGGAGACCGTTTTGGACGAATTGACGATGGCGGGGCATCGCTTGGAAGCACTGACTGAGATGGAATCTGCGCAGACCCTGTATCAAACCATTCTCGACAGCGTCGATCAGAGGTCTACCGATTCCGCTCGGGATTTTGCCAGAAGGATTGGCAACGATGGTTTGACACGAGTCCATGCAATCAACCGTCCCCTTCATTTTCAGGAGACGCGATTTAACGGTGAGTCGTTTTCATCGGAATCAATCGCTGGACGCAAGGCAGTCATTGTTTTTATTTCGTTCAGTAAAATGGATGCGGTGGATACCTTGCGTGACCTGTATGGAGAGCTGCAAGGGTTGTCCCGTCAGGATGTTAAAGTTCTAGTTTTGAATATCGATGAATCCACGCCCGAAGAGGTTGCGGAAGTCGGCACTGAATTTCCAGGAATTATTTTTCTGAAACGGGGAGATGAACAAGCGGATTCGCGGACTCTTTATCAACAGTATCCCGCCCATGTCTTTCCCCAGGCAATTCTGGTCAATCGAGAAGGACACATCGTGCAAACCGCCATCAAACTGAATGAAATCACGTCGAAAATACGTTGAGAATTTTAGCCGACTTTCGGGACAAAGGCGGTAGCAACCCCAAACAAAAATGTTAGGATGGGGGTTTTGATAACGATAACGTTCGGTAAGCGAGGAAAACGTTATGGACCTCGGTCAGCTTCGATACTTTCACAAAATAGTTGAGCACCGCAGCTTCACGCGAGCCGCTCAGGACTGTCTGGTTTCCCAACCTGCACTCAGTCAACAAATTTCGAAGCTTGAACGCGAACTGGGGCAACCTCTTTTTGAACGTCATGGACGCTCGATTCGTCTGACGCCCGCCGGCCAGATTCTGCAAGGCCAGGCGGACAAGATTCTGCAACTGGTGGATGATGCCAAACGCCGGATTACCGATGATGGCCAAACCGGACTGCTCAGCCTCTCGGCGATCCCTACCATCGCTCCCTTTCTGCTCCCCAGTATCGTTAAGGATGTCGCCAGTCAGTTTCCCAAGGCGACCCTGAAATTTCATGAAGACACCACCACGGAACTGGTGAAACGCTGTGCCGACGGAGAAGTGGATATTGGGTTGCTGGCCCTGCCTGTAACCGCGAAACATCTTACTTTTGAGACGTTGTTTACAGAGGAGTTGCTGCTCGCCCTCCCCATCAATCATCCGCTGGTCTCCAAGCCGAAAATTTCCATTAAGGATATTACTGAAGAGGCTTTTGTGCTGCTCAGCAGTTCTCATTGTCTGCTGGAAACTATTGAAACGTTTTGCACTTCGCGAAACTTCAAGCCGATTGCTTCATCCAAAATTGAACAATTGGAGACGGTCAAAAACCTGGTGGCGATTGGATGCGGACTTTCATTCATCCCGCGCATGGCTACCCGGGACAATCATGCAGGGATTGTCTATCGCTCTCTCTGTGGTGAGCGGCCTGTTCGCAAGATCGCGGTTTGCTACAATCCCCATCGATTCCAGAGTCAGTTGGTGACTCACTTTATCAAGGCGCTTCACGAATTGTTTGGCTTCCGGCACGATCATGACCACGTGCCGCCTGCCGAGAAAGCCCCGGATCACGATTCAGTACGCACGGGCGCATTTTGAAGTTTTGCAACGTTGAATACGCCGCTACAATCCACGGAACGAGTCGAAATTGAATGCCACACCCTGCTGCGGGAAGATTGCATAGAGCGTTGTGGTCATGTACAAATTTACGGCATCGGACAACCGCTGAATGGGCTTGGCTGGAATGATAATGATGTCGGAATCTCGCAACCAGATTTCATCCGATGGCTGGGGGCTTCGTCCAGATAATGCCCCCGACAAGTCCAACTTCGTGGCGATCAGTTGCCAGTTATGATCCCGACGAAAAACGATGATCTGTCGTAGATTTCCTGCCCGCCGATCAAATCCTCCCGCCAGCGCGATGGCCTGGATTGCCGATGTCGGCCCGGCGTTCAGTTCATGGCGCCCTGCATTTCGAACTTCACCCAGCACGTACACAAACCGTGGCGCCCGCTGGCTCAGGATCGGAGTGACTTCAATCCCCTGCAGCCGTTCTTGAAATCGTGCATTGATTTCTCGCTGGAGTTCATTGAGCGTCAGCCCGATCGCTGGAATGCTTCCCAAGCTCAGCAACTGAATCGTGCCATCGGGAGAAACCTGCACCTGCCTTGAACGCCCTCCTTGCCCGAATCGCGAATCGACCGCCTCAAGAAAATCAGCAACCGGCGTATCGCTCTTGGTCACCTGAACCACAATCGAAGGATTCTTCACGAATTCCAGATACTTTTCATTGAGTTCCTTCTGCAAAGCCTCGACCGTTTTGCCAGCCGCACGCACTTGGCCGATCAGGCTCAGCGACACCGTCCCGTCCGGCATGATCTGCAGTCCGTTGATGGCACTGCTTGCTGCCGGGGGCTGGGTCAGCGCAGGATCCTCCGAAATGATCTGAATCGCGTCGCCCACATGAAGCTGATAACGGTGCAACTGCTTATGTCGAACCTGCAGGAAATTGAGCTCAAGCTGATCGCCAATCCGGATTCGATACTCGTCCACATGCGGAGTTCGATAAGGGCCAAGGTATTCGCCATAAGCGTACTGCTCCCAAGGCACCATGCCACCGTCGCGCCATCGTGGCTCTCGAAATGCGTGCGGAGTATGTTGGTCGACTCCCCGCATCGGCTTCGATGGCATTTCTTCCTGCCGCAGCGATGTTGAACCGGACGAATAGGTTTCACCGTGCGAAGCGGTCATCGTGTAGTCGGGAGCCGGCCCGTATCCGACCCCATCGCATAACTGAACATACGAATCCTGGTACGGTACGGAAGCCTGTCGAACCATCGATTTCGATGCACTACCAGATCGGGCCCGATCATGATTCTCAGGCACTTGCATCGAGTCCGCCATGGCGACTTCGTGATCGGCCTGGGCATGTTGCTCGGAAAGATCGCGACGCGGTGAATCTGATCGGCAAAAGGCGATTCCCAATACTCCGATGACAAACCCGATCGATAACGACTTGGCCCAGTAGGATAGACTCATGGTTCTGGTATCCGTTTCATACATAGCAAGTTAAAACCACGAGCGAACTCGTTCGGTCAAACTCTTTTTTGGAGTTTCATCCTTGTTCAAGTTGGCCGAGTTGGCTTCACGATCAGGTTGTGAGGCCTGATGAGGCGGACCAAATCCATTGAGCGCCCCCATGGGTTCCATGGCGTTGAAATCGGGCGACTCGATCCACCGAATCATGCCACTGTTCAGATTGGCCAGCGCGCGTTGGTGTTCGCTCCAGGCCAGTTCTGCCATCTGCGGCTGATTGAGTCGCTGATGTACCTTGGCCAGGTTTTCCCAGGTTTTGGGATTCTGCTCGATACGAAGGCTTGCCAGAAATAACTCGCGGGCCTCATTGAGCTCCCCAAACTCGGCCAGCAGTACGCCCAACTCATTGGCGCTACGATAGTTTCGCGGATCACATGCGAGGGATGTCCGGTGGTAAACCATGGCTTTGGATTTATCCAGCTTCCCGTCGATCATGTTGTCGGTATCGGTCAGCGTATGCAGCCGCCCCAGAACATAAAATGCTTCCGCAGCAACCACGTTTCGTCCGCAGGCATATTCAAATTGCGACTGGGCAAATCCGAAATACCGCTGCAATGCCTGAATCGGTGTCACACCGGCAGCCTCGTGACGAGTCAGGGCGCCCGATTGATGAGCCTCCACGATGCCGCTGACGTCCATGCCGATCTGCATTTCCGACTCACCCCAGGCGAACTCATCCGATTCCTTGAGCGCCTGGATACCGCGCCGCAATGCCAGGCTGTAATCGTTTCGCCGGGTTTGCGAATCAAAATCCTGGGCAATCACGGACAAGGCCGCAATAAATTCCTGTCTGGCGGAGGCTTTGGCACCGCGACGAGCCAAGGTCTTGCCGTATTCGATATGCTTGACCGCACGCAGTGCCACGCTTTCGGTCAGCGTGACCGATGGTGCAGGGGCAAGTGAGGACTGCTTCAGCATAAACATCTCTGACAGCGGTTGGTCCTGTGAAAGCACTGACGACTCGGTTGCCACGGAAGACGCTACACGTCGTTGGTCCGTATGCGGAAGATTGCGTTTCGACTGATCCCACAGATCGATTTCAGGAATATCGTTGTTGCTGGAAGGAGTACCGCTCGATCGAATGTTATTTACGGGATTGCTGCTCGAAGGAGTTCGGCTTGAAGGCAGCTCATTCACAGATGGAGCTTTGCGGTCCGCCTGAAAAAAAGGATTGGTTTGAACGCCTCGAAATGGCGTAGCGGCACTTTCGATCTTTTCGAGAGGCGATACCGGTTGATCATCGCCCGGCAGTGATTTCTGGCTCGAGAATGATTCTGAACTGGCTACACTTGCGTTGCCTCCAGAAAGATTCATTGTCAACTCGTCCAGGCTGGGCAGCCCGATCGCATCGTGAACGGAATGATCCTGCGATGGGAGTTGGACTGGAGTTTCAGGCAGGACGGATTCACTTTTCAGATTCGCTACCGAGTCGGGTGCCGTCAGGCTTCCAGATTCCAAATGCAGCATCTCAAGCTCGTCCAGCCGATCAGGGATTGCTGGCGGTCGGCTGGAAGCGCTTCGTGGTGGCAAGTTGGCGTTTGAAGAACGGGAGGCACTGCTTTCCAGGTCCACGACCGACAGAAGATTGTATTCGCGATCGGGTTGAGGGATTCGTCCGGAATCGCCGCCGCGCCACAGGAAGATGATGGCAAGCAGTGCGCCAAGACATACTCCAAAAGAGGATTTCAATAATTGACTCATTAAAATTCCGTTGAAATACTTGATGAACTGCAAACGAAATGGAACGTCGCATGACGCTTCCTGCTGTATGGGTTGTATCGACTTCGAAGTTTCTCCTTCATCAAAGGGTTAAACGGGTGATAGTGAAATTCCGGATTCGAGATTTTATCCGGTCGTCACAAAGCTAAGGGTCTCGCTAGTCTGCGCAGATTAACAAAAACCGCTCGGCTCGACGGGGCTGTGTTCAGATAGTTAAAATGGGGAAGAGAAAAACAGCCTGATAAGAAAATCTACCAGCACCCCTATGCAAGTATCCGAAACGCCAACGATTCGACGACTGACCATTCACTCGCTGGGGATCATGATGATCGGTGCGGCCGTTGTTGGCGGTGCTGGCATGCTCCACGGAGTCACGATTGTAGAAAAACTATTGACCGAACTTGCGACGCCGGTTGGCTTCGTCTGGTTGATGTTGATTTTCCTGACCTGGTTTTGTTTTCTGATGCACCAACGGATGCTGGCTGGGATCGCGATCAGTGCCTGGCTGGTCTTGACGCTAGCGGGTAACGCCTTGGTGTCGCAGTGGCTGATAGGGACTCTCGAAGGCCCCTATCAAAATGTTGATCCGTTTCAGATTGAGAAACTTGACGGACTGATTGTATTGGGCGGAGGCACCAACTCGACGTTCTCAGGGCGACCGCAAGCTGGCATGTCGGGGGATCGTGTCGTGCTGGCCGCGCGACTGTTTCACGCTGGCAAGGTAGATCAGATCATTTGTACTGGATCAGCAACGTATCGTGAATCCGAGCACGATTTGCATCCGAGGGAAGAAGCCCAAAAAGTACTCACCGACTTGGGTGTTCCCAAGTCCCAATTGGTGCTCATCGAGGGAGACAACACCAGCCAGGAACTGGCAAATATAAGAGGTTATTTTGAATCCACCGGAAGGAGTAAAGGCAAATATGGATTATTGACGTCGGCCAGCCATCTATCGCGAGCCATGCGACTCGCTCAGGCAAACGGCCTGGAATTCGTTCCTGTGCCCGCTGATTTTCGCGCCCAACCGACTCCGCTCAATGCAAACTGGCTGATTCCGGGTGCCCAATACCTGGATCATTCGAGGTCTGCTTGCAAGGAATACCTGGCAAGATTGCTTGGAAGATAGCTGGGCGGTATATTGATGGCATCCGAGAACGGACTGACAAGCTGATGGCCATTGATTCAACCGCGAGAAACAAAAATGAGTCTGACCTCGACAAGTAGGAAATATGGATGGATTTTTCTGGCCGCAGCCGGGCTGACCGCCACCTTGGGATGCCGGGAAATGGTGGTCTGGCTCGATACCATCACCCGTTCAGTGTCCTGGCAAGACCCGGACGACCCGGACGATTCAGATCCATCGGATGAAGGTGACGATGACGAAAAAGAAAGTGCCGAGGAGTTGCTTCAGTCATGGGACAAGCCGGACTTCGCGGTATTCTATTCGGGTAATCAGCAAGGATATATTGAACCCTGCGGTTGCACAGGACTTGAGAATCAGAACGGCGGGCTGCTTCGGCGCCATTCGGCCATCCAGGCCCTGGAAGATCGGGGCTGGAACCTTCTCAAACTTGACTCAGGGGATCAGGTCAAACGATTTGGAAAACAGTCGCTCGTCAAGATGGAGCGAACGCTTGAGGCGATGACCACCGTGATGGACTATCACGCAATCGGATTCGGCTTGGGCGACCTGAAGATTCCCTCGACAGACCTGTCCCAAGCGTTGCTCAATGCCAATCACGGAATCAGTCCCTTCGTTTGTTGCAATGTGGAAGTCGTCGACTCGAGCTTGAGCCACAAGTTTCGCGTGTACGAGACCAATGGAAAGAAGGTAGGAGTCACCATGGTTCTGGGTGAAGAGTATGTCACCGAACTTCAAGGGATTGATGGTGTGTTGACCGAAAGTGTTGTCAGTGCCCTCGCCGATGTGCAGGCCAAGATGAATCATGCTCAGTGTGATGCCAAAATTCTGATGGCAGCTACTTCCACCGAAAATTGCCGAAAACTCGCTCGACAATTCCCGGAATTTGACGTGGTCATCACCACGGATTGTGGTGGCGAGCCAACTCGACATCCAGAGGAAATTGAGACCGACAACCGTGTTGTTCCCATGGTGCAGGTCGGTGCCAAGGGAATGTATGTGGGAGTGATCGGATTCTATTTTGAACCCGACCAGTCTCGTCCTGTGATCCGGTATCGACGCATCGCGCTCAACGCCCGGTTCAAGGATTCCGAACCGATCAAGAAAATTTTTGTGGCCTATCAGAATCAGTTGAAACAGCTTTGGCTGTCCGGCAATTTTGCTGACATCAAACCGCAACGTCATCCTTCTGGACACCAATTTGTCGGATCCGAAGCCTGTGCAGACTGTCATGGAGTGGAATACGAAATATGGGAGCATGGCCATGACGGGAAAGGGGGACCGCACAAACATGCGACCGCCAGTTTGACCGATCCCAACGAGCGTTCATGGGTTCAGCGGCATTTCGATCCTGAGTGCGTCAGTTGCCACATGACCGGCTGGAATCCGCAGGGCTTTTTCCCGTACGAAACAGGTTATCTCGATTTCAGCAAGGACGAGCATCTGTTTGACAATGGCTGCGAGAATTGTCATGGACCGGGCTCCTCACATATCGAAGCCGAACGGGACAGCAAGGACGAGAGCCTGCTGAAGCGATTGCGAGAAGAGATGCGCGTCACGCTTGAAGAAGCCCGAGCCAATGCCTGCGCTCAATGCCACGATCTGGACAACAGCCCGGATTTCCTGAAAGAAGGTGGTTTCGACAAGTACTGGCCGACGATCGAACACTGACCCGTATCTCTGGGGGATCGTTTAAGTACTCGTCGATGTGTCGATGTGCTAGATACTGCCAGACCGACGACGACGGATCAACGCGTAAACGGTTCCAACCAACAGGACTGAAGCCATTCCTGGCTCTGGAATGGCCGCGATGGAGCCTGTCAGAAAATAAGAACCCATATCGAAGTATTGGGCTGGGTTCCAGTTTCCATCGGGTCCAAGATCGGCATGTTTACCCCCTGCACTTGATACTTCAATCAGATAATTCCCTGCGGTCAAATGGACGGATAAAGTTTCACTCAGGCTATCGGTGTCCGCAACCGCCACCTCGACTCCGGCACTATCGAGAATTCGAAGGGTTGCATCCAGCATGTTGCTACCAAGATCCACCACGCCGGGAGTGATCCACTGCGCACCGGCATTAACGGTAATCGTGTTCAACCCGCCGACGGTTGAAAAGGAGTAAAAGCCCCGCGTGTAATTGTCTACCCCGATGGGTTGAGGATTGCCTGGGTTGACTGGAACAATCACACCTGCCGCTAGACTCGAGTTAATGGTCGACCCCACCAGTGCCAATGGAGTTGCCTCTGCTGGCAAGCGTCCGATGCCATCATTGAATAACCCCATGCCAGAATTGCTTTGCAGAATTCCCTGGACATCATTCTGCATCGTACCATTGCTGGGCGTATTGGTACCTCCGACTCTCCAGGCATATCGGTCCGCTTGAAAGCCCGTTCCCATAAATGCCGAAATCGAAGAGGAATTGTTGTTGCGAGTGTACGTATTAACCAACGTCGTACCAATGTAGTCCCCTTGATGCCGCAAGCCCGCTGCATGGCCATTTTCATGGGCGACGGTTCGGCCGACATTGGTGCGGCTACCGGCAATTCGATTGGTGAACGTCCAGTTTGTCTTCAACTGGTGGTTTGAACCAGCGTTGGTCGACCAGGTGTTGACATAAGAGATCCCGGCTGCGCCTGATTGGAATGAACTACCCACATCGCCAACGATCGAATGCATGACTCGTGGAGTTACAGAATAATATTGCTGCCGCTCGAAATCGGTAACCGCTCCTGCGGCGACAGCCGGATCGACAGTGGTGACATTGACATTGAACGGAGCATAGGCCTCGGCAACCCGTGTCCACATCAATCGAATATCTTGTTCTTGCTGCGCCGTGAATGCAGGGCCTGTCTGGCCGCCGTAGGCAGGAACCACCGGAGGAGCCTGCCCATTCCAGTTGCCAGTCCAGGTAAAGCCGGTAAAGTTCAAATACAACGTATAGGACGCACCCGGCTGACTACTGAGTGAAGGTGCCGCAGGCTGCGCATTGACGCAGGGAACGCTCAAGCCTGAAATCGAAATGGCAATCGATAGAAAAAGTAAAACAAAACGATATCGAGTAGTACGATTCATAAATACTTCCAAGTTGGGAGCCTCAGTTGATTTCCTGTTTCTATTTTTTTTAACACTTCCATTCTATTCACACTTGAACCAAACGGAACCCCCAAAAAAACGACTCAAAAGCCGCATGAAATTAGAAATCGCGGCGATGGCGTCATTGTCGACGGTGACGAAGTACCCGAGCAGACGATGCTCGGCGTCCTCGACCAGCCAAACAGCCCCTGGACGTACGCGGAGTTTTTTCTCATTTACTATTTCCATCACACTGTCTAGCATAAGGGTGTCAATCAACCGATAAAATGATCGATAGACGATTTGAGGACAAAGTAGAGTGACCGTGGACCATCATGATTCTGTAACTCCGGCATGGGCCCCGATCATTGTCGTTTCGGGACTACCTCGTTCGGGAACTTCGCTGATGATGCAGATATTGACGGCCGCAGAAATCCCTCTTTTAACGGACGGTAACCGCGACGCGGACGACAGCAATCCGAGAGGCTACTTTGAGTTTGATCCGGTAAAAAATCTGGCTGCCGATCAATCGTGGGTGAGTTCAGCTTGTGGAAAGGGAGTAAAAATTATTCTTCAGCTTCTCCCGCATCTTCCTGGTGAAGTGGGGCTGGATGTCATCATGATGGATCGTCCCATTTCCGAAGTGGTGGCTTCGCAGAATACGATGCTCAAGCGGATGGGGCTTGAATCGAAAGCTGATCCACAGGTACTTGCAAGTGTTTTCGAACGGCAACGACAAGAAGCGATTGAGTTTTTGGAACGACGCCAAAGGACTCGCTGGATTGAAATATCGCATCCCAAATTGCTCAGCGACACTCTTTCAGAAATTGGTAGAATCAGGGATTTTCTGAAAATCGATCCCTCACGGGAACCAGCCATGCTGAACTGTGTTGAACCGAGCTTACATCGGACAAAGGCTTGATCGCAAGCAACAGTGGAATGGCTCGTCACACCCATCATAAATGTTACGTTCCTTACAGAAACAGGATGGTTGACATCGAAAATAATCGGAATTAGAGTATCAGGTTAGCCTGAATAGTTAATTTTCTTAACATTTGGGCGGCGTTGCTGGTTTCTGTGTGAGACTGGCCATTGATTCATGCCTCTAATATAGAGAGATTATGAGATGTCAAGATTTTCTTCTTTGATTGGCAATAAGGCTGACCGCATCTTGGGTATGACGGCGGCGGCTGTTGCGGCTACAACGGGCGCTGGTATTGTCGGAACCACTTCTACGGCGGAAGCCGATGTTGTTGATAGTGGTGCGGTTAATATCGTCATTCCAAATAACATTGACGGTATTTACATGAATATCCTGAACGGAAATGTTGGTACATCCGGTGCGGGAGTTACTGGATGGGATATCAACCCTTACAGCGCAAGCGCAGGCAGTTTCAACCTCTGGGGACCAACTGTAAACACTTGGTACAGTGCAGGCGGCGTGAATGCCGGGCCGTACAATCTGCCAGGCGGCACTGTCATTGGTGGTGCTGCAGCCGGCTTCTTCCGTCCAGGTGGTGCAACGAATATCGCTCCGCAAATGAACTTAAACAGTTCAGACAATTACTTGGGGTTCATGTTTGTAAACGAAGACAATAGCGACCTAGTCCATTACGGCTGGCTTCAACTTGAATTTGGAGCAACCGCTGGTGATCGAGCCATCGTCAGATATGCCTACGAAAGTGACGCCGGTGTAAGCATTACTGTGCCAAGCGCCATTCCTGAACCATCGACCCTTGCATTGTTGGCACTGGGAGCAACCGGGCTGATCGCTCGCCGTCGCCGCGCTTGCTAGGTTAATTTCAACTAGCAATAGCTGATTGATTTTTTAAAATCTACGGTTCATGCTGATTTCAGCGTGAACCGTTTTTTAATGGACTCAAAGAAAGTTCTACCATGACCCATACGACGAATCATCGGAAGATCCTGCTCATCGGTTGGGATGCTGCGGACTGGAAATTCATCAATCCTCTTTTGGATGCGGGGCGCATGCCCCACCTGTCACGACTGGTTGATCAGGGAGTGATTGCCAATCTGGCTTCCTTGCGACCTTGCCTGTCGCCCATTCTATGGACATCGATTGCCACCGGAAAAATGGCAGACAAGCACGGCATTACAGGTTTTGTGGAACCGCTTCCAGGCGGCGGAGGTTTACGTCTTTCGACAAGTACGTCTCGCAAAACCAAGGCCTTGTGGAATATTCTGTCGCAAAATGGACTCAAAAATATTGTCATCAACTGGTTTGCCAGCCATCCGGCCGAGCCGATCCAGGGAACTTGTATCTCCAATCGATTTTTCGAAGGCTTGCCTGAAGATCCACGACAGGAATGGAAAATCACGGACGAGAGCGTTCATCCAGCGACCTTGGGACCCGTCATTTCTGGATTTCGATTACATCCCGCTGAGCTTGCTCCAGCAGATTTAGCCCGATTCATACCGCAAATTGATAACATTGATCTCAGGCGCGACTCCCGACCGGGTCTGCTTGCTGAAACTTTGGCTAAAACGGTTTCGATCCATTCGGTTGCAACCGGGGCGCTGGAGGCTGAGCCTTGGGATTTCCTTGCCGTCTACTACGATGGACTGGATGTTGGGGGGCATCACTTTATGCCTTACCATCCGCCACGGATTCCAACCGTGCCCGAAAATGATTTTGAACTGTACCAACACGTCATGACGGAACTTTATTTGTTCCACGATGAGTTGCTGGGAAGATTGTTGCAACTGGCGGGCGAGGAAACGACGGTCATTCTATTGTCGGATCATGGTTTCCATTGCGATCACCTTCGCCCGCAAACATTTAGCGCCGCCGAAACCGTTGAAGCTCAGGCAGCCATTTGGCATCGACATTATGGAGTGCTGGCGATGAAGGGTCCGGACTTGCTCAAGGACGAGCGAATCTATGGAGCGACTTTGCTGGATATCGCACCGACCATCCTGTCCATGTACGATTTGCCCGTTGGTCAGGATATGGACGGTAGACCGTTGGTTCAGGCTTTCCAGTCACCGACTCCCGAAGTCAAGTCCATCCCCAGCTGGGACGACTGTGATGGAGACTCAGGAATGCACTCTCCTACTGCCTCCGAGGCGAGCAGCGAATCGTATGAAGCGATCGAGCAACTGGTCGCCTTAGGTTATCTGCCTCAAGAAGCACTGGATGCTCAGAAGTCTGTGGCGTTGGCTCAAGCAGAATCGAAATTCAATCTGGCAATGGTGGTTTCAACTCGAGGCCAGCATCAGCAAGCCCTGGAATTACTTCGATCCCTCTATGAACAATCTCCGGAAAATCCTCGATATGGGCTGGCATTGGCGAAAACGCTGGCGAATTTGAATCAACACGAACATTGTCTGGCAATCATCGACGAAATTGAAACTGCGGGACACCGAAATGCCGAAAGCGAAATCCTGGCGGCTGCCGAACTGTTTAATTGCGGACAGGCTGACCAAGCGAACGCACGACTTGAATCGTTTCGTGAAAAATATCCACCCAGTTCCTATTTCTATTTGATTCAAGGGAACATCTTTCTTCAGCAAAGCCAATGGACCGCAGCCTTGGAAACCTTCCGCAAGGCGGTCGGGCTTGACCACGATAATACCCAAGCTCACTACAGTTTGTCGATCGCCGCCAACCGCATTGGGCAATACGAACTTGCAGCGGATCATGCGCTGGAGGCGATTGGTACTCTGTACTTCTTTCCGCAAGCGCACTATCAATTGGGACTTGCGTTTAAGGGAATGAAGGACATTCCTCGAGCGATTCGATCATTGGATATCGCCGTTTCTCAATCGCCTCAACTGCTGGACGCCCACCAGGAATTAGCGTGGCTTTACGATCAAACGAATAACACAGGAATGTGGCTCAAACATCAACGTCTCGCCAAAGGACTACCGCCGATGCACTAGACGTCCAAGTGGCAACTTGGCCATCCTTGGAGCTTCCGATGTCCCAACGTCATTTTAGGCATCGTACACAATGGCCTGGTAGCCGCCGTAGGATCCAGAGCGTTCCGCTCCCTCTTGGAATCATTGCTGAATCGAATCAGAGCCTGTAAACGGTTACGTCTTCCCGGACACCACTTATACCTCAAGGCAAAATCGTAGCAGTGGCGTCGTTATCGACGGTGACGAAGTACCCGAGCCTGCGATGCTCCGCGTCCTCGACCAACCAAACAGCCCCCGGACGAACACGGAAATTTTTCTCAGCATCTTTCTCCAGCGTCCCCATCGACTTTCTTTCACCTGCAGGACTCATCCATATCAGTTCCACCGGTGAAGTTTGGCGATTGATGAACGTCACCTGCCAATAGGTTCCTGCAGGGCGTGAATCGGGAAGATCGCCCTCAATCTCGGTGTTCCATACAAGCTCCGTCTTGACCCGTGAAGCCGGAGCGGGTGCCCGCGATTGAGTCACGGTCTCAAGCGGAAACGATGGACGAGGTAACGTTTCCCAAAGCTGCTTGCTCAACTGGTCAACCGTTGCAAGCTGCTCTTGGTCCGCCGCGATGTTGATGTTTTCGTCTGAATCGTTCGCGTGATCGTACAATTCGGTTGCTGCAATTTCACCCGTCGTAGCATGGAGCCATTCAATATATCGATAACGATCGGTGCGCATTGCGTACCCCATATAGCGTACGCCTTCGTGAACTCGATCAAACTGGCTGATCGCCACGTCTTTGACTTTACTGGTCGTTTCCTGGACCAGCGGAACCAGGCTGATTCCTTCTACATTTTGAGGAATCGGTATGCCAACCGCTTCGCACAACGTCGGATAGATATCGATGAACTCGACCAACGCATCCGTCTTTTTCCCATTGGCTTTTGCGCCGGGAATTCGAATGATCATCGGTGCACGGGTATCGATTTCATAGTTCGTTTGCTTGCACCAGCTTCGATGCTCACCCAGTTTCCAACCGTGATCGCTCCATAGAATGACGATGGTGTCGTCGGCCAGGTTGAGTTCATCGAGCGCGTTGATCAAGTATCCAACCTGAGCGTCGACGAACGAGACCGACGCATAGTAGGCGTGCTTCAATTCGCGTTGCTGAGCTTCCGTCAAATCGCTTTCAAACGGCGTCGGAACCTCCGCATAGTCAACATAGCCTCGCAGTTCATAGAAGCCACCCAACGAGCGATCTCCATAGGCAATCATGGGTGCATTCTTCGGAAAGAATCCATTGGTAGCCAACGGTATTTTTGCAGGATCGTAAAGGTCCCAATATTTTTTTGGAGTGATCCAAGGAAGATGAGGTCGAATAAAACCGATCGCCAGAAAAAACGGACGGTCGCCATCGGCCATTTCTTTCATCCGCGCAATCGCATCAAGCGTTTGCTTGCCATCGTAGTTTTTTTCTTCAGGCTGATCCTGGATTTCGAATATGGGACCGCGCATCCGGTTGATGGCAGCTTCCGTCTTTCCATCGCGTTTCATCTTTTCACGATATTCGCTGAGACGGCGTTGGTTCTCTTCGGAGTACGCAATCACATCCTTCGCTCGATGGGTTGGCTCATCCCAGGAAACATCATCAGGAAATGTATTGTGAAAAATCTTGCCAAACGCAACCGCTTGGTATCCATGCTGCCGAAAGTGTTGCGGGATCGTGACGGCATCCGGGATCTTGGTTCGGAAATCGGTGACCAAATCCCAAACTCGAGTTGAATCGGGACGTAACCCCGTCATCAACGAAGCACGTGATGGATTACAAAGAGCTTGTTGGCAGTAAGCCCTCTCGAAGAGAACTCCCGACTCCGCAAGTCGATCGATATTCGGCGAATGAACGTAGTCGGCTCCATAGCAACCCAAGTCGCAACGCATGTCGTCAACCGCGATGAACAACACATTGGGGCGGTCCTGAGCGCAGATCGGAAGATTCGGCAGGCGGATTACAAACGCAATACAAGCAAGCAAAAAAAATGCAAGCCGATGTTGAATACGGGTTTGAAACATTTGCCTGAGTCCAGTACGAAGGAGAGAGAATATGAGCTACTTATGTTACGCGAACGGCAAGCAGGAACCAACCATCCGTTTCGATAATGCGAAACCCTTCGATGCTTTTTCTTGCCGATTTCTTTTTACTTCTACGTTTTGGCCCTTCAAGAATTTTTTCAAAGGGCTGTTTTATTGGAACCAGTTTGGCAACTTGAAGGAGATTGCGAAATCGCAAACAAACCAAAAATGAAAGACCATGAGCAAACGTAGACCGACCGACCGACCGACCGACCGACCGACCGACCGACCGACCGACCGACCGAAATTAAACTATGATTTTTCAGAAAGTTCCGCTCATTCTGAAAATATTTACGAAATTTCTGGTGCTTCGCCGGATTTCAAAACTGAGTTAGCCAAGCAGCTTGCTGAGCTGGTTCCCGAAGCGATCGCCGATGGCAAGGTGGATGTCGAGAAGCTTCGCGAATTGTTGGCAGACGATGTCGCCGATGTCAGTGAACGTTTCGGGTTGTTCTGGCCGGGTAAGAAAAAGGCTTTGCGAGCCGCACAAGCGCCGACCACGGCGACACTCAAGCCGGACCCCGCCAACAGCCGCGATTGGGACACGACGCAAAACGTGTTCATCGAGGGGACAATCTGGAAGTGCTGAAGATTCTGCAAAAGCACTACCACAACAAGATCAAGCTGATCTACATCGACCCGCCCTACAACACGGGCAAGGATTTCGTTTACCCGGATAACTTCAGAGAAGGACTCGAAACCTATCTGGAATGGACGCGACAGGTCAATGAACAAGGGAAGCCGGTATCCAGCAACAAGGAAACCGAAGGACGTTACCACAGCAACTGGCTGAACATGATGTATCCGCGCCTGAAGTTAGCGCGGAACTTGCTCGCAGATGATGGGGTTATCTTCATTTCGATTGATGACAACGAAGTCGCTAATCTTTGGCGATTGTGCGATGAGGTGTTTGGGGAAGGAAACTTTCTCGGCAGTATTGCGTGGGAGTCAAAGACAAAGACCCAAAACACTAAGGATTCATTTAATAAATTGCAGCCAAAGGTTGAATACATTCTCGTGTATACGAGAAGACTGGGACGTAGATTCAATTTGGTTCACACGGGAAGCAAAAGGTATGGATCTTCTGATGAGCAGGGAATGTTTCGGTGGCACTTGATCGAGCCTATGAACGCGACAGGAGTTCGCGGGCGAGAGTCCATGATCTTCCCAATTCTGGGAGTTATGCCACCGACCGGGAAGCAATGGCAGTTGGGAAAAGAAACTATTCAATCTGCGACTGATCGCGACGAAGTAAGAATTGAAGGCGGAAAGCCATACATAAAAATACGCCCTGACGATGAACGCTCCGAAATTACGGAACCATTCTGGGGTTTCCTCCAGAAGACAATGGGCACTGCAGAAAGTGCTAAGAAGGAGTTGAACGACATTCTAGGCCAGCACGGTTTTGAAACCGTCAAGCCTGTTAAAGTAATCAAGAAGCTGGTATCCCATGCGGCTGATAAAGAATCGGTTATCCTCGACTTCTTTGCCGGTTCCGCAACAACAGCTCACGCCGTGATGCAACTCAACGCCGAAAATGATGGCAAGCGGCGTTTTATCATGGTGCAACTGCCCGAACCGACGCCGGACGATTCTGAAGCTCGTAAAGCGGGTTTTAAGACGATCGCCGACATTTCTCGCAAACGCATCGAACTGGCGGGAGCAAAGATCAAGGCCGATAGCCCGCTGACTACCCAAGAACTTGACACGGGCTTTCGTGCCTACAAGCTGGCCGACACGAATTTCGCCAAATGGCGCGTTAGCAGTGACGTGACGCCGAACCAACTGGAACAGCACCTGCTCGACCTGCGCGACAGCGCGGACGACAACGCGACTGCGGATGACTTGCTGACCGAAATCCTGCTCAAGATCGGTTTCCCGCTTACCGCGAAAATCGACCAGGCGAAAATCGCAGGTCTCAACGTGCGTTGGGTAGGAACCGAGCAAGGGGAAAATCTGGTGCTGGCCTACCTCGACGAACACGTTAAACCAGGCTTGGAGCAATTGCGCGCCTTGGTGGCCAAAGAACCCGCGCGACTCATTGTGCTCGAAGACGCCTTTCACGGTGACGACGAATTGAAAACCAATCTGGCTCAAGAGTGCCAGAGCCGCAATATCGAATTGTGGACAGCGTGAGGTAGCGTTTGATGTTACGAAGGCAAATGACTGGACAAATCCATGCTGTCGTGCAACAGACGCAGCACTTCGATAACTTTTTCTCCGTCAGCCTCTCCACTTGTGCGAAACACAATGAAATGGCGACCTTTGCGCCCTTCCCGCGCCACATGCAGGATGCGGATATCGTGAGGGAGGTCGTTGCGTTTTTTCACGCCGAGAATGTCAGGGCCATCTTCAAGTGCGGCAAGCGCCAGCGCAATCGTTTCAGTGTAGGTCTCTGCTTGACGTCGAACCGTCCAGCGGATAATGTTGGCTCTGTCTTTCTTGGCATCCGCAGTCTGCCGCACCTTCCAGACGGCACTCATGTATTCGGCTCGTTCTGTTCCTCAGCGATGATCTTGGCGGCCTCTGCCCTGAAATCGTCCGCAAGCGCACTGGCGCTCTCAAAAGTTTCGTACTCGCCTCGCTCGATAGAATCGATCCCCTGCTGGATAGCCGCTCGCAAATCTGCCAGCTTTCGGGCAGGGTCGGCTTCGCGTAATTCCACGAGGTGCAGCCCTTCGAACAGTACTTCGCCGGCGCTCTCAAATTTTCCCTCGGCAACCAGACGCTCGATAAAAGCGGCCTGGTGGTCGGTGATGACGATATTGTGGGTTGGCATGGCATATCCTCCTTTGGTCTCAATGGAATATTATACCATTATATGTGCGTTGAAAGGGGATGCCATCATGATCGCAACGGAAGCGGCTGCCGAGGGAATCAATCTTCAGTTCTGCAATCTGGTTGTCAATTACGACCTGCCCTGGAACCCACAGCGTATCGAGCAACGAATCGGCCGGTGTCATCGGTACGGGCAGCAATTTGATGTGGTCGTGGTCAACTTTTTGAACAAGAGCAACGCAGCTGACCAGCGAGTTTATGAATTGCTCGATGAAAAGTTCCGACTTTTCAACGGCGTTTTCGGGGCCAGCGATGAAGTGCTGGGGGCCGTGGAATCAGGCGTGGACTTTGAGAAACGGATCGCTTCGATCTACCAGAAATGCCGCTCGCCGCAGCAAATTGAATTCGAGTTTGACGAGTTGCAGCGTGATCTGGAGCAAGAGGTTGGCGACGCAAAACGGGAGGCGAGGGAAAAGTTGCTTAACAACTTTGACCAGGAAGTGATCGAGAAGGTCAAAGTCGAAAGTGGAAAATATCTGGGTAGGCTGGAAGATCGTCTATGGCGGCTCACCCGCTATGCTTTGAACGACTGCGCGGAGTTCAATGATGCAGAACACAGTTTCGCGTTGAAACACAATCCCTTCCCGCACGAAAAATTGCATCCCGGCCCGTATCGAATGGCAAAGAAGGTTGCTGATGCCAATACCTGTCGCATCGGGCATCCTTTGGCACGAAGCGTGATTGAGCAATGCAAGTCTGCGAAGCTGGGCACCGAGAACCTGGTTTTTGATTACAGTCAGTCTGGCAAGAATATTGCCGTGCTGGCACCTTTGGTTGGGAAGACAGGTTGGCTCAAATGCGTTCAGTGCAGCATTTCGGCTTTTGAAACCGAAGATCATATTCTGCTTGCGGCCATCACGGATGAGGACGAATCTCTGGATGCCAGTCAATGCAGCCGCCTTTTCGATCTCCCTGCAGAGGTCGACGGCGTTATCCTGGTATCGCAAGAAAGTCAGCAAGACAAGCTGCGGGACAAACTGGATCAACTCGACCAACACCTGACGCTGTTCCAACACGAAGTTATCGAAACACTCACCACAAAAAACGGAAGCTGGTTTGATATTGAAATGGAAAAGCTCGACAAGTGGGCGGAAGACAAACGAGCGGGACTCAAGTTCAGCTTGAAGGAGCTGGATGACGAGATCAAGGAAACCAAAAAACAGATTCGTCAAGCAACCGACCTGCCGGAAAAACTCGCATCCCAGAGGAAGATAAAAATTCTGGAGCAAAAGCGCGATGCTGCCTGGCGAGCATATGATCAGGCAGCAAAGGGGTAGATCGTAAAAAGGATGAGCTGATAGACGCAGTGGAATCAAGGCTCAAACAGCGCATTACTGTGGAGGAAATTTTCACCATTCAATGGAGCATCATGATATCGAGATGGAAACCGGTACGGGGAAGACCTATGTCTACCTGCGTACAGTTTTCGAGCTGGCGGAGAAATATGGTTTCACCAAGTTCATCATCCTTGTGCCGAGCGTCGCGATCCGCGAGGGCGTGAATACCAGTATCCGGCTGATGCAGCAACACTTCCGCGATCTGTATCCATCGCACCCATTCGATGCCGGCATTTATAGCGGTAAAAATGCCGAAGAAGTTCAGGCATTCGCCACGAGTACGAACGTGCAGATTCTGGTAATGACGATTGCGGTTATCAGTGGTCAAAGGAGGTCTTTGAGCATCTGGAACAGCATGGTTTCATCAAGGACGGCAAGACGACAGGACAGTTCCAGCCGCTGACCGAAGGCTTTTCGTTGCATTTGCCGGACAAGTTGAAAACTTACGAAGCGGACATCATCAAGCTGGTAGAACGCGCCAGCATCGAGAAATATGTCAAACCCAAAATTTCTCGGCAGACCCGCAAGCTCAACAAGGCGCTCTATGCCTCGCCGGAATTCATTGCGTTCTGGAACGCGATCAGTCAGAAGACGACCTATCGCGTGAGCGTCAAACGCGAGACGTTGATCGAAAATGCCGTCAAGGCCATTAAAGAAGCCCCCGTTATTCAACCGTTGCGCATCGAAGTCACGAAAGTGAATATCGCAGTAAAGCGCGGTGGCGTAACGGCTGGTATGACCGGCAATCGCATCGCTGAACTGGGCGACAGCTACGACTTGCCAAACATCGTTGCCGAACTGCAACAGGCCACATCACTTACACGCAAGACACTGGTGGAAATACTGATCAAGAGCGGTAAACTCGCAGAGTTCATTGCCAATCCGAACGATTTCATCGCGCAGGTTGCAAAAGTACTCAAAAGCGAACTGGAGAAAATCGTCATTGATGGAATTCAGTATGAAAAGATCGACGGCTCGATTTACGAGTTGCGCGAACTTCAGGCCGACGGGGAGGAGGAAAAAGAACGCTTCCTCGATCAGATGTATCAAGTGCAAAACAGGCAGAAGACCGATTTCGACTATGTTGTTTACGATTCCGAAGTAGAACGCAAGTTTGCCGAGTTGCTGGACAGCCGTGAGGACATCAAGCTGTTTATGAAGCTGCCCGCCACGTTCAAGGTGCCAACGCCGGTCGGTGACTACAACCCCGACTGGGCAATTATCAAGCAGGAAGGTGGCCATGACCAATTTTACATGGTTCGAGAGACCACAAGTGCCTGGAAAAAAACGCGAGCGAATGTTTCGGAACCCCATCCCCCTTCGGTTTACATGATCCGCGAAACCAAGAGTACACTGGAAGAAGTCAAACGCCGTCCAACTGAAAACCGCAAGATCAAGGCCGCCCGAGAACATTTCAAGGCGATCGGTATCCCCGATTATGAAGTCGCAACTGCGGAAAGACCTGGACTTTGATTCCCAACCGCATCGCACCGATCGATGGGAAAAACACTCTCTTCCATTGAAACAATACCGATCCCGTATCGATTGGCTTGTTCGATGGTTTGGGCTTCGTCCAGAATGATGGTGCGACGGGCTTCGATGGCCAGAATTTTTCCGCCTGCCTGGCGCATGGTCTCGATCGTTCGCAAGCCCACGGTGGGGACGTCAAATCGCATGTCTTGGGCTGGTTTGGCAACTTTCACGACCGTGAATCCCGATGGGCAAAGTTGTCCAGCCCGGCGGATGCACTCATCGGTTCCTTCGATGGCTTCGACCGCCATCACGGTCTGATTCTTGACAGCCACAGACTGCCCGATGTCCAGACGTCCCATTTCCCTGGCTATCTTCCAGCCGAATTCGATGTCCTTCATCTGAGCCGATGAAGGTTTCTGATGCGTCAGGCAGCCGGGTTGCACCAGCAGTTGCGGGGCGTAATCCGTTGCAGGAACAAACTCGATTCCCTCATGGGCATACAGGTCCGTCACAGCGCCCAACAAGGTGTCGTCGCGGCAGTCCCTGGTTCGCGAGATCAGAAACGGATAGAAATGTTTCAGTGTCACCCAATCGGGCAGGTGCCTGAGCAAATGAAAGGGCTGGAAAATGCGCACCTTGAAGATCTTCCCGGCCATCGTCGCCTGGGTAACACCGGCCCGTTTCAAGTATCGAATCTGAGCCCCCATTCGCCCCAGCCCGAATACCCGAAAGTCGTCACAAAGTTCGGCCAGCCGAGCATCCACGTGATCCTTGATTCCCACCCCCACAACGCGATGTCCATTTTGCTTGAGCGTTTGAGCGACCTTGAAAGGAAAATCGCCCCAGCCGGCAACCAGACCGATACATGATTTGTGACCTTGCTCAACCATTGCCGATTTCTGTCCTCGCCGTTTTCTGTCCTCGCTGCCTCAGGCCACGCGAACTCTGGAAAATTCTTCCAGCCGACGGGTTTCATCGGACGATGGTGTTGACGTGGATTCTGCTCGCGAGTCATCCAATTGCTTTTGCAGTGATTGGATTTGTCGTTCGAGATCGCGCAGACTACGGCGCATTTCAGGCAGTCTCGCACGGTTGGCCAGAATTTGCATTTCCTCCCTCAGCGGTCGGGCCGGGCTGCCAAAAACCTGGGTTTCAGCTTCAATATCGTGCATCACACCGGACTGAGCCGCTACTACAGCCCGAGCGCCCACTTTCAAATGATCGGCCAGACCGACCTGTCCTCCCATCACCACGTAGTCGCCCGTTTCGCAACTGCCCGCAATCCCTACCTGCGAACACAACAGATTATTAGCCCCAATTTGGCAGTTGTGACCGATCATCACCAGGTTGTCGAGCTTCGTTCCCGAACCAATGACCGTCGAATCATAAGTGCCCCGATCAATCGTTGTGTTGGCTCCGATTTCAACATCCGACTCGATGCGAACGTTGCCCAGTTGCGGTCCCAGATGATGAGCGCCATTGGATGTCGAGTATCCAAACCCATAGGCACCGATGACGACGTTGGCATGAATCAGGCATCGATCCCCCACCTCCGTGTTGTCATACAAAACCGCACCGGGAAAAACCGTTACATTGGCCCCGATGCGACAGTTCTCCATGATGGTCACGTTCGGAAAGATGATCGAACCTTCGCCGATCGTGACATGGTCCATGATCACGGCACCAGGATGCACACAGACATTTTCTCCCAGCACAGCCGTTTCGCTGACGATCGCACGCGGACTGATGCCGGAGTGGCAGCGTTCGGTTTGGGGGCGAAAAAGCGCCACGATTTGAGCAAAGGCTGACTCGGGACAATCGACCTGAATACAAGGCTTGTTGAGAGAGACCAGATTCAAGGGCACGATCGCCACTGATGCTGGACTGTTTTCAAACTGTTCGAGATAATCCTTGTTCGTGACGAGGGTAATCTGGTTGTTCTGGGCACGGTTGATCGCGCCCGCTCCTTCCACGACCCAATCTGTCGCTCCGACAATCTGGCCGCCGACCATTTTTGCTAGTTCATCTAATCGCCACATAAATCTCAGGCATCCTTTCCTGAAACGAATCCGAGCCTTGGGGTAGGGTTGGCATTTCCAATTTTCGCCATCACACTGCTTTCACTCTCATCCGTGAGAAAGTGACACCGTTGTGAAGAGGCGAATTTAAGAAAATTTGGGCAAACCAGACCATACAGATTTGCCAAAAGATGATAGCAGTTTTGAAAGTTTTTTCATCAAAATAGCTCAGAAATCACTTTTCCACTGTTGGCGACCTTCATCGGACGACCATTATTGCTGGTAAATGTCGTTTCGAGAGAAATTCCTAGTGCCTTGCAGACCGTTGCCATGAGATCCTCCGAGCTATAGGAGTGGCCTTCGACCTGAGTTCCGTCTTCATTCGTTTTCCCCACCGCAATCCCAGGTTTCAATCCACCCCCGCCGAGGACGGTACTCCAGCACCTCGCCCAGTGGTCGCGCCCTGTGTTCCCGTTAATATTCGGCGTGCGACCAAACTCCCCCATCCATATCACGACGGTGTCATCCAATCGCCCTCGCTGCGCCAGATCTTCCAGCAGGGCACTCATCCCGCGATCAAGAGCAGGAAGCCGATTGTTTTGCAAAGCCGGGAAGATATTCTGGTGGTCATCCCTTCCCCCGAGGTCGACTTCCACAAACGGCACACCGGCCTCCACTAATCGCCGAGCCAGCAAACATCCGCGACCAAAGTTGGTGCGTCCATACCGGTCCTGAACCTCAGACGGTTCTTCTTCAACTCGAAACGCTCTCATTTGCTGCGACGTCATCAGCTTCAACGTTTTGTTGATCACCTTTGCATGTTCGCCGGACGCGATGCCCCGGTTTTGATCGATGAATTGGTTCTCCATCACCCGGAGAGCTTCCACGCGCCGAGTCACTTCGTCCGGTCGCAAGCCCAGATCGAGGTCGCGAATCTGCCCATTGGAATTGACGGAGAACGGCGCCCAGGTCATTCCGAGGAATCCCGGCCCTTCACTGGGACCTCCGACCGCCACAAACGGAGGGATTTCGAGATCGTGGCGAGTGGCCGCAAGTTCGTGGGCGACGACGGAACCGTAACTGGGGTGCGTGATGCTGGGATTGGGCACGTACCCCGTATGCATGTAGTAGGTTCCGCGCGTGTGATCGGCTTCGCGGGTGCTCATGTTGCGCACGATGGATACCTTGTCCATATTTTGTGCCATCATCGGCATGTGCTCGCAAATCTGTACGTCGCCATTGGTAGCGATGGGACGAAATGGGCCGCCGGTGCTAGCGCCAGGCTTCAGATCCCAGATGTCGATGGTCGAGGGTCCACCTCCCATCCACAATAGAATCGCAGACTTGCTGTTCTTCTTCAGAAGGTCTGTGTTGGCCTGCAGCGTTCGTCCGAACGATAGCGATGCCCCCGCCATTGCGGAGGCTCCGGCGAGATGCTGCATGAAGTGTCGCCGGTTCATGCCGGAGGGAGTTCTGAAGTTCATGTCGGTGGTCCTTCTGCAATCGGTAGTTGAAGACTCAGTGATTGATATCGGAAATTAAAATCAGCGATTGATATCGGAAGTTAAAATCAGTGATTGATATCGGAAGTTAAAATCAGTGATTGAAAATAAATTCATTGGTGTTCAGGATCGCCCACCAGATTTCTGACAAGGCCGTTAAAGCATTGCCGCCGTTGGCTTGAAACAGGGCATCCGCCATCGCCAGCTCCTTGGAGTTCGGCTTGCGGGCCAAACCCGCCAGGAACAGCCGCTCCACCTTTTGTCGGTCCCTCATCGACGAACTGGCCAGACGCTGCAGCATCGATCCGTTATCGGTTCGGGTCGCCTGCTTGATCAGATCCCCGTTAAACATCATCAAGATCTGAGGAATCGTGCCGTTGAAGTTGGTCGATTCCAGCCCCTCATCATTGCCAAACGCCCGATTGAATTGCTGCAGCCAGTTGTTCTTGGTCCGCTCGCGCTCTTCAACCGTTCCGCTCGGGCTGACCTCCGCTGCTGTCAGCAACGATTCATAAAGCTGTTCGGCTTCCATTTGACGAAGGTAAAAGTTCGAAAATTTGGGGGATTCGCCAAGCTGCGGATCGTCTTTTTCATTCGTCGAATTGCGAATGCTCGATAGGCCATAAGGCCGCGAAAGCACCATCCAGGTCATTAGCTGCCGCACATCATAATCCGCACTTCGAAATTCCTGGGCGAGGTAATCCAGCAGTTCCGGATGCGACGGAATATTGTGGGGCCCCAAATCATCCACCGGGGTTGTGAAGCCATAGCCCAGAAAATGCCCCCACATCCGGTTGACGGCGGCCTTGGCCAAGTAGGGCGAATCGATCATCAAGTCCGCCAGTTTCTCGCGGCGATTGACGACCTTGACGTAGCCGCTGCGGGGAATTTCCTGACCGTCGATAAACACGGGCCAGGCCACCGCCAGCAATCCATTGCGCAGCTCATAGTACAACTCGGCTTCGTCGGGGTTGGTTCGGCTCTCACCGCGAAAGTCCTGATCGCGGAGCTGGACGATTTCACCTTCCATTTGCCGTCCGCCATTCGGGAACGCGCGAACCTGGCGGAAGAAGGCGTTCATCTCCCAGTACTTTTGTTGCTTCCAATCGTTGAAGGGATGGTTGTGGCACTGGGCGCATTGAACCTGCAGGCCCAGGAATAACCTCGATGTGGCCGCCGTCGCCTGCGCGCCGTTCTCGGCATTGACTTTGTCGATCAGAAAATTGGTGGCGCCGTTGAAGTCATCGCTTCCCGGAGTTGTCGTTCCGGTGGCAGTCACCAGTTCGCGAACGAACTGATCGTAGGGCTTGCCGCGTGCGAAGGAATCCCGCAAGTACTTTTGCATACCCGCGCGATCGATTCGAGAATTGGGTTCGTTACCCCCCGTTCGGCCGATCAACAAATTGGTCCAGATCGTCGTCCAGTTGCGAGCAAACTCCTCGGTGTAGGCATCGTCATACAACAGCTTGCCGACCAGCTTCTTCTTTTTGTCCTGACTCTTATCGGAGAGAAAGGTTTCCAGTTCGTTGAGCGATGGGATGCGCCCGAGCAAATCGACGTAAACCCTTCGGCACCATTCACCCTCGGTCGCGTTGGCGGACGGTTTGATGGCATAGTCATTCCAGACCTCTTCAATCCGTTGGTTAATATGATGAACCCGATAGTCGTCGCTCGAGTGAATCCGGTCGCTCGTCGCGATCATCGAAGAGGTGCGGTTCTCCTTTCTCGTCTCCTGGCTGCCAACGGGCTCCGGAACAATCAACGCAATGGCAATCGCCAGTAACGCAGCGAACCGTTTTGCAGAATTGGAGAATCGCGGAAGCATAAAAATCTCCTCAAGGGGTCAAGTTGCGTGGATTACAACGGACTATTGAATTTTGATCGTTTGACAGCAAAAAGCCAGTACAGCCAAGCCGCTTTTTTTCTTTTTTCGTGTCTTCCATCCGATTCTGCCAACGGAAAATGTGTTCAATTTTTAAACACATGTTCAATTTTGCTGCATCAAAAAAATACAGGCTGGTCAGCTTCTAAAACTGACCAGCCTGTTAATTAGGAGAAAACCTTATTATAGCGGCCTGGAACTACCCAAATTGGGCAGTCCCAGGCACTGCCTCGTCTCTATTCCACTTCCAGTCGCTTACGCAATCGAAAGTGAACCACTTCCGAAGAAATACTATTGCAATAGCTGTGCCAATTCAAAATTAATCCTCCTCATCCGGTTTTCCATCAGTCGGACGGAATAGCCTCGCCAAGCCCCCGGCTAGCCCCATCACCGCCAACGGGGATATCAGGGACACAAAGATGAACCATGTCATGAATCCTGGGTCTTCGCCCGCCGCTTGAATCAGCAAGAAAAGGCTCAGCAGCAATGAAGCGACTACCAATAAAACAGCGGAATAAAACGTCGCGTGCCTACCTGGCAATGCTTGGGGTCTCACTTTTGAATGATCCACAACTATTTTCCCTTACTTGCTCACCAACACTAATCGTTAAAGTTTACCCCATCGATCCATTATTTAAAAACGGCGTCTTCTGGAATCCATGCCCGCCAATGACAGGTTCGAATTACTCAATTCTACCGTTTTTGATGACGATGAGTGTAATACGTGTCAGGCGAAGCCCACGTATGACCCAGAATATTCAAAAGGAATTGAAACGATGCGATCCCTAACTCTTTTTAAATTTGGTGCAACGGCCGTGATGGCATCATGCGTTGCACTCTACTCTGCGACGGCTTGTTCGGCGCAGCGAGCAACCGGCGTGTCGGCTCGATTCTCGGATGACACCCCAACCAGCCCGGTCCTTGAGTCGCCGGATGTCACTCCCCAGCAGAACGGCTCGCTCGGAAATGGGGCAGCCCCTGTAACCACCGGCGATGCCACTCACAACGGATGTGGTTGCGATGGTTCTCATGCCGGCAGTGGCGTCGTCTACGTCGACGGCGGTCATGGAGGTTTCATCCAAGGACGTATCGGCCAGGGACGATTGGCCCAGCCGCTCTCAGGGCGAGGAGCAGGGGCTGTTCGAGGCCGACTGTCGTCCAATCTTGCCGGTGGTGATTGTGGCTGCGGTGATGCTCACTGGCATGACGGGCATGTACATGGTGCTGGCTGTGGATGCGACGATGGGCGAACCACGTTGAGATCACGAGTGCGCCTGGAATCGCCGCTCGAACGAGGGTCTGCCACCGGAATTTCATTGTTCACCCGTGGCACCCATTGCAACAGTCAATGTGGCAGCTGCGACGATTGCCGTGGCGGCCTACTGAGCAACGCTGGATCACGTATCGGCAATGGACAACTTCGAAGCGGTGTAGCCGCTCGCGTTTCCGGTGTCGGTAGTCGCCTTCGAAGTATCGGAGACGGCGGCGCGGTCGGATACTGCGATGGCTGCTCATCCGGAGGCTGGAACCAGGGCTGGCATGGAGCCGGTGATTGCGGCTGCGACGATGGCGGCCGACTCGGTCTCGGTTTGCGTGATGGTGGAGTTCGCGGAAACGGTGGACTGCTGGGTGGTGGACTGCTGGGTGGTGGTGGATTGTTCAGCGGCGGCTTGATCGGCCAACATGCTCATCGAGGCGATGGAGGATTGCTTGGCCGAGGTGGCGTGGGGAGTCACGGAGGTCAAAGTGGTCTCCTGGCCGGTGGCTTCGGCAGTGGTCGCTTTGCAAGTGGCTTCGGCGATGAATGTGGCGCTTGTCGCGGTTTGGGTGGCCATCGCGGCTGCCATGCTTGTGGTCTGACCGCCGGTCGCGGACAAATCCCGCACACCGAACAACCTCCATTCGGTGCCGATCCCAACGGTGCCGGAATGCAGGCACCTACCTATGCCTATCCCTACTACACCGCACGTGCGCCTCGTGATTTCCTGATGGATAATCCGCCAAGCATTGGTTGGTAGTGACGGACTGGCCGGCCGCAAATGGCGGGCCATCGATGACAGTGAGTGGCCAATAGCTGCTCACTGAACCTAATTTGAGTCTCCCAAGCGAGTTGCAAGTGATTGCAACTCGCTTTTTCTATTGCGCCCATGGGATTTGGGACTTTTGACGTGTTATTGCTCTGGTCGGATTGCACCGAAATCTGTATTTTCCCGCACGCATTCCCATTCCCCAACTATCCCCGCAAGGAGGCGGCGATGGTCAATCTGAATC
This sequence comes from uncultured Pirellulaceae bacterium, assembly GCA_964414815.1. Taxonomy (GTDB): domain Bacteria; phylum Planctomycetota; class Planctomycetia; order Pirellulales; family Pirellulaceae; genus Mariniblastus. The sequence goes on from CAYPXY010000003.1 coordinate 132,516, forward strand.
AACTTGTCAAAATTGCATCCAGCTCCCTTGTGAAGCGACTCGCGGGGCGTGCGACGACTTCTACCCGTAAACCGTCTGCCAGCCGCTCGTCGAGCAGTTCGCGCAGCAAGTCCCAATCCGGATTCTATTTTCCGATTTCAGTCGTTTCGTCGTCTGTCATCGTCTTCGGCTACCTCGCCAGCTTCTTCGGCGATCCTGTTCCCCCGAATCCCAGTGACCCGAATCACCCATCGGAACCATCCACCCAGGTCGTTGTTCAGGGAGGCAACCAGGGTGCACACACCAACAGCCCAAACTGGATGCCGCGCGATCGCATCATCATGGGATCGTTCAACATCCAAACATTAGGCCGCAGCAAACTCCAGCGCCCGGAAGTGGTCGACGTACTCGTCAACATCATTCAGCGCTTTGATCTGCTGGCCGTCCAGGAGCTTCGCGACAATCAAGAGGGAACCATTCCGCAACTACTGGACTTCGTCAACGCCAAAGCCAATGCCATCGGCAGCCACTACCAGGCCGTCGTCAGCCCGCCGTTGAAACACAACGACAGCAATTACTCAGAACAATTGGTTTATCTCTATGATTCAACCCATATCGAATTGATCGCCGAATCCTACGTCGCGCAGGATCCGTCAGGCCGCATGGCCCGTCCGCCCTATGTCGCCCAATTCCGCTACCGCTCCAACTATCCCCAGGAATCGTTCTCGTTTCTGCTGGTCAACGTTCATACTTCTCCCGAGCGCAACCAGAATCAGATCGAACTAGTCGCGCTCGAGGAGCTCCTCTCCGACATCCGCCAACGACATCCCTACGAAGACGATATTATTTTGTTGGGCGATTTAAACGCCGAACCCGCTCAATTCAACACTGTTCGCTGGTTCGACCATCAAACCGCCGCGGTTCCCAGTCACTGGAAAACCAATACGCGCGGCACCAAGAACTACGACAATCTGGTATTCGACATCCGCCGGACCGCCGAGTTTACTGGACAGTCGGGAGTATTTGATTTGAAGACCACCTACCAGTTGCCGATGGAGCAAGCCCTGCAAGTTTCCGATCACATGCCGGTTTGGGCGGTCTTTTCGACGCGAGAAGTGAATTCAAGAACGTTGACACAGCAGGAACAAGTGATTCGATAGCGCGTTTAGCCGCAAGCCGAAGCCGACCGCCATTGGTTTGCAACGATCATAGAAATCCGATCGACTCATGGTTGAAGCTGAAAGATCGAGAAAGGGTCGGCGCAGGCGCGACGGCAGGGTGCAGTCTGCGTAGTCAATCGGTCTACCAATAGAATAACTACAACCCGATGCACCGCGCGCCTTTGGGGGTTGCCGCTAAAGCGATCTCGGTGTTGCAGTATTTACTTGGTGGCAACCCCCGACGGCTTGCGGCTAAACGTTTTGGCTTGCTGTGGACGGTTACGATCGAGCGGCCGCTTCACCGTCTTCGGATCCTTTCGCCCTCAAGCTCATCAAGTAGCGCACCACTTCCTCCGCCAGTTCATCCACGTGCTTCGTCCCATCGAGTCGCAGTTCCGGATTCGCGGGAGATTCGTAGGGATCATCAATCCCGGTAAAACCTTTTAACTCGCCTGCACGGGCCTTTTTGTAGAGCCCTTTCGGGTCTCGCTGCTCGCAAACGTTGATCGGCGTATCAACCAAAACTTCGATGAAGCAACCTTCATTTCCGCCCGCCGTGACGTGTTCCCGGACCCGATCGCGATCGCGGCGATACGGACTGACAAAGGCCGTCAACGCAATGATTCCGCCAGAGCAAAACAGCTCGGCGACGCAACCGATGCGGCGAATGTTTTCTTCCCGATCTTCAGCGCCAAACCCCAATCCAAAACGCTTTGCATACGCCTCGCCATGAGCCGCCACAAGTAATTCCGGACTCGCATTGAGACCGTGACGGATATTGTCTCCATCGAGTACAAAACTCGGAATGCCCGCTGCAAAGAGTTTTTCATCGACGCGATTGGCGACCGTGCTTTTGCCGCTGCCTGACAATCCCGTAAACCAGACGACGAGTCCGCGAGGGCGTTGGACGGTCGCCGGATGCCACACTATTTGTGTTTCAGAATCGCTCATGAGTTCTCATTCGATCGGGTTTTTGAATCCGGTTGAATCGTTCCCATGGATACCAGCAACTGCATCGCTTCGCTGGCCGTCAGATTCGTCGGTTTTACCAGGCCGGGTTGGACATAGATCAACCGTCCACTGGTCGGTGTCGGCGACGCGGGAAGGAAGATGCCGACCTGATTCTGATTGGATTCATCAGGCTCCACCGTGACCAAGCCGATTTCATATCGATCCGGATGCTGAAACGGAACCAATACGACTCGCTGAAATAGCCCGCCGGGTCCGTTGCCGTACCCCAACACTTGCTTGAGCGTAACATAGAGATTCCCAAGTACGGGCAGCGAATCGAGTACGCGATCAACCCGATTCCAGATCCAACGCCCGATAAAGGTCGAGATCGTCAAACCAATCAAGTAGATGGCGGCAATCGCAATTAAAACACCCAACCCGAAAAAATAAAAACCTTTTTCTTTCAGCCAGCTCCCCGCGACCTGATTCTCAAACCAGACAATGGTTACGATCACGCCCGCGACCGGCAAAATGGCCACGATGCCAGCAATGAAACATTTCAGAATATGGCTTTTAAGACTCGCAAACAATGAAAATGCAGGAGCCTGATGCTGCTCAATGGTCTGGTTGCGCCGCAAGTGGGTGTCTGGCATTGCGACTACTCCAACGTTTGCTTCAACATCCACCCATAGACATCGGGAGACTCGTAGGCAGCGGCCCAACTTGCATGCCCGATGTGCTCGAGTGTGGTGTAACGAATCTGGCTGCCGCCTGCTCTTTGGATGGCTTCCACCATCTCGGTGGATCGTTGCAATGGAACCACGCGGTCGTCGTTGCCATGGAACACCCAGATCGGTATGTCTTTCAGTTGCTCGGCATGGCCGGGATTTCCTCCTCCGCAAATTGGAATCACGGCGGCAAAACGTTGGGGATGTTTGGCGGCCAGCGCCCAAGAACCGTAGCCACCCATGCTCAGCCCGCTCAGGTAAATGCGAGCATGATCCACCTTGTGATGGCGGGTCAAATCGTCGAGCAATTCCGTCAAGTACTGCAACTGCTTTTCACTGCCCCAATGGTCCGACGCGGGACACTGGGGCGACACGACCATGAATGGAAAGTGATCGCCACGAGCCACCATCCTGGGCGGCCCCCATGTAGTGACCTTGCTCAGCGGCCCATTGCTTTCACCTCGCCCGTGAAGAAACAGCAGCATGGGGACCGGTTCGCTTCCATTGGCATCATAGTTTGCTGGAGCGTAAATCAAGTAGTCGATGGACTCGCCGTCTGACAGTTTCAGCGATGCCTCAATCTGTTTACCAGGTTCAACGGGTACGATCTGATCTTGCTCGGTGGGAGTGGCATCGACGACGGGGCGGGAATCCACGAAGAAGTTCCGATTGACGACCACGGACTCAATCGCATTCTTGCTCTCCCAGGTTTGCCACGCCTCGGTTGTGTTCAACTTGATCGGTTGATCATTGATCGCCAGCTTCAGCGGCATGGCAAATCCGTCCACCGCATTTACAAACCGATATTTCAACCGGTTGCCAGCCACTTCATATTCGAAAACTGGAATCTTGGTGGTTCGCAAATACTGATCAAAGAACGGCTTGAGGTCGAGTCCCGACTGAGTGCTGAGATAGTCCTCGATCTGCTGCGTCGTCACGGTTTGATGCCAGAACGTTTGGTTCAGTCCCCGTAAAATGGCTCGCCACTTTTCGTCGTCATCGATCATGTGACGCAATGTATGCAGAACATTTCCTCCCTTGTAGTACATGTCCCCCGACCCGGATTGATTCAGGTCGTATTTACCGATGATCGGCGAATCGTTGAGCGTTCGTTTGCGGCATCCGATCACATAGTCCTCGGCTTCCTCCTTCGAAAAATGGTATTCGACAAACAGATTTTCCGAATAGTTGGTGAAGCTTTCATGAATCCACATGTCAGCGACATCGCGCATCGAGATATTGTTCCCGAACCATTCATGGCCCGATTCGTGGACGATAATAAAGTCAAATTTCATTCCGACGCCAGTGCCGCTCAGGTCCGAACCACGATAGCCGTTCTGGAATCCGTTTCCGTAGGTGACGGAACTTTGGTGTTCCATGCCGAGATAGGGAACGACCACCAGTTTGTAACTGTCTTCGTAAAAAGGATATTTTCCAAACCAGTGTTCGAACGCCTGAATCGTACGAGGAGCTTCCTTAAAATGGACGAGCGCCTTTTCACGTTGATGATCAAGCACCCAGTATTCCATATCCAGCTTGCCGAACTCACCCTCATAAACTTCGGAGAAGCTGACATAGTTACCGATGTTCATGTTGATCGAGTAACTGTTGATCGGCTGCGTCACGAGCCAGTGGAACGTTTTGGTTTGAGCCTCTTCGTCATGTTCGGTTCGTTGCAAGCGTCCATTGGCAACCGCCGCCAACGACTCGGGAACCGTAATCGCGATCGTCACTCCTTCATCCGGTTCGTCGTATCCGTGGTCCTTGCAAGGCCACCAGATACTCGCACCGATACCCTGACACGAGGTTGCGATAAATGGCTGTCCTTCGCTGTCCTGAGTCCAGGTGATGCCGCCACTCCAAGGTGGGTTTCGGCTTTCGACCGGGCGGCCACCGTATTCAATACGGATCTCATCGGTAGCGCCCGCTTCGAGTGGTTGCTTGAAATCGATCAGGTAAACGTTCCCATTTCGCTCGAACGTCAAATCGTGGTTGCGGTGCCTGACGGATTTGATTTCCAGCGGTTGCTGAAGATCCATCTGCATCCGCTGACCCGATTCGAGAACCTTGAACCGCATCGTGTTCGAACCCTCGATCGATTTTTCCTCGATATTGACGTTGATCGCCAGAGCGTAGTGCCGCAGATCCCACCAAGCCCGCTCAGGAGTGATCGAACCGCGCAGGCGAGCCTGTTCCACACGTTGCTCACGCCGTGATTGGGCGCTCGCGTTTTCAAAACATGCACCGCAAAGGAACAGGCCGATCCAACAAGAAACAATGAAACGCGTCTTCGCTAAAAACATAGTGATCGTCGTTGTAAGGTGTGTGAAGCGGTCGAAGTGCCTCTTCGAAAACCAAATTGGCAAGCGACCATACTAACCACACGGCCAAAGTAACATTATAAATCGACCGCGTAACACACCCACTGCGGCGGTGTGTTACGCGGTCCGAAAGCCGGATTCGAAAGTCGTAAGGCCCAGTAGTGCCGGCCTCTTTCCGGCAAAAGCCGTTGAAAAGACCGCTCCAAACACCCTACTTATATTCACGAACTCGTTCGGCGATCGTACTGCCGAGCGCCTCGCGGACGGACTCAATTGTAATCCGGTCGAAGACCTGCTGAAAGAAGCCTGTCACAATCGCCCGAATGGCTTCCTTGCGAGTGAAACCACGGCACATGGCGTAGAAAATCAGTTCCTCATCGACGCGGCCGCTGGTTGAACCGTGGGTGCATCGCACATCATCGGCTTCGATTTCAAGACCCGGAATCGAATCGGCACGGGCGGTTCGAGAAAGCAGCAAATTATCGTTTCGTTGATAGCCGTCGGTCAATTGAGCCTCCGGATCGACCTTGATCATGCCCCGCCAAACCGTTCGCGAGTTATCCTGGAGTGCGGACTTATACAAGAAATCGCTTTGGCCTTCCGGCTGTTCGTGATGTTGCAGCGTATGATAGGACAGATGCTGAGTGCCCTGCGTGAACATGACGCCATTGACCTGACAATTCGCTCTCAGCCCTCGCAGGATCACGTGTTGATTCACTTTGGCCAGCCGCGACCCAAGGGCTCCGACCGTCCACTGCAGATTGGCGTCCTGTCCCAGCACGGCTTTCTGCAGCGCGAAATGCCAGACCTTGTCGCTCCAGTCCTGCAAATGTACGAACCGCAAGTTGGCGCGGTCGCCGACAAACACTTCGGTGGCTCCGCAATGCAGGCCGGTTTGCCCTTCCGGATTATTGGTTTCGACCAACAATGTTGCTTCGGCGCCCTCTTCCAGAATAATCAGCATATGACCGAAATCGGCTCCGCCATCGGTCAGGGTATTCAACGAATGCAGCGGCTGTTCAATGCAGACGTTGCGCGGAACGTACAAGAAGGTCCCGCCCGCCCAGGCGGCCTGATGAAGCGCGGAAAAACGATCGGTAGTTCCATCGACTACTTTGAACAAGTATTCGCGAATCAAGTCGCCGTGCAGCTCAAGCAGTTCAGACAAATTGCCGAACACCACTCCCTTTTCAGCCAGCTTCTCATCGAGTTTGGCGGGGCCGACGGAGACACCATTGCAAAGATCAATCGATCCAGCCAGTTCGATTCCTTCGGAAAGCCGAGACCTGAGCGAAGGTGAGCTACTCAAACGCCCCGGCAAACGGAATTTGTCCAGCTTGAACATTCGGATGTCCGTTCGCATCCATTCTTCTTCGCGCAGCGACGGCCACTTCATCGACGTAAACCGATCCCAGGCGGCTTGCCGAATCTCGGTCAGCCACACTGGTTCTTGTCGCGAATCTAAAAAAGTTTGAAAGCCGTCGTTAGTAAAAGGTAGATCAGTCGCCTGAATTTCGGTGGTCATGTTGAAGGATTGGGGGGTACGTTACTCACTTTTTTCCGGTTGCCGGAACTGCGGTCGCGGTTGAAGTTCTCCTTAATAGCAGAGACTGTTTGCCGCGACCTTGTTCCGGCCTACGCTCTATCTATCCAACCGAGCCTTCCATCTGCAGTTGGATCAAGCGGTTCATTTCGACCGCATATTCCATTGGCAATTCCTTTACCAACGGTTCGATGAATCCATTAACGATCATCGTGCTCGCCTCTGACTCTGAAAGTCCTCGGCTCATCAGGTAGAACAACTGTTCTTCGCCAATTCGGGAGACACTCGCTTCGTGACCCATCGAAACGTCCTGTTCGTTGATTTCGATGTACGGATAGGTATCACTTCGCGACTGAGGATCGAGAATCAGGGCATCACAAACGACCGAACATTTTGAGTTGGTTGCTCCCTTGTCGACACGAGCCAGTCCGCGATAGGAACTGCGGCCGCCGTTCTTTGAAATCGACTTGGAGATAATGGTGCCCGTCGTATTCGGAGCGCAGTGAACCAGTTTCGCGCCCGCGTCCTGATGTTGCCCCTTGGTCGCAAAAGCAATCGACAGAATCTCACCGCGAGCGCCTGGCTCCATCATGAAAACGGCGGGATACTTCATCGTCAGCTTCGAGCCGAGATTCCCGTCCACCCACTCCATCACGGCATCCTGATAGGCGTACGCCCGCTTGGTGACCAGGTTGTAAATGTTGTTCGCCCAGTTCTGAATGGTGGTGTAACGGCATCGACCGTTTTTCTTGACCACGACTTCGACGACCGCCGAGTGCAGCGATTCGCTGGTGTAGGTCGGAGCGGTACAGCCTTCGACATAATGAACCTGAGCGCCTTCATCGACGATGATCAATGTCCGCTCGAACTGCCCCATGCTTTCTTCGTTGATGCGGAAGTAGGCTTGCAGCGGAAACTCGATTTTAACTCCCTTGGGAACGTAGATGAACGAACCACCTGACCAGACGGCGCTGTTAAGTGCTGAGAACTTGTTGTCTTCGGTCGGAATGATTTTCCCGAAATACTCTCGCAGCAGTTCTGGATGTTCGCGAACCGCAGTATCCGTGTCGGTGAAGATCACGCCTTTGTCCGCAAGGTCCTGTTTCAGCGAACCGTAGATGACTTCCGACTCGAACTGAGCCTTGACGCCCGCCAGATATTTCCGTTCGGCCTCGGGAATTCCCAGCTTCTCAAAAGTATTCTTGATTTCCTCCGGCACATCATCCCAGGATTTGCCCTGATCGGTGGTCGGCTTCAAGTAGTAATAGATATCCTGAAAATCAAGCTCGATATCGCCCCCCCAGGTCGGCATCGGCTTTTGGTTGAACACCTCGAGCGCGTGCAAGCGGAACTGCCGCATCCAGTCCGGCTCGTTTTTGATGTCTGAAATCTGATTGACAATTTCCGCATCCAGACCTTTACGGGACTTGAAGACCGCCGTGGTTTGGGTTTTGAAATCGTATTTGTTGATTTCGGTTTGTTGCAGATATTCGGTTTCGGAAATATCGGTAGACATTTTTCTGGGGATTTGGGTTTTGGGATTTGCGACTCGGGATGGACCAATTTTGCGGTTTACTAAGTCAACGCAACCGACTTCTTCTGAGTATTTTCATCGTTGACTTGGGCCGCCTCGGGATACTCGCGGCGAATGCGTTCGTAGCCTTTGTCGTGCAACTCCGCCGCCAATTCTTTTCCGCCGGTTTCAACAATCCGGCCACCGAGGATCACATGTGTATAGTCGGGTGGATTGTGAATCAGCAATTTGTCATGGTGCGTGATGATCAACAGTCCCATTTTTTGGTGACCGATTTCGTTAATCGACTGGCTGGCCAGACGAACCGCGTCGGCATCGAGGCCTGAATCAGTTTCATCGAGAATTGCAAACTTGGGTTGCAGCATCGCCAACTGAAGGATCTCAGCTCGCTTCATTTCGCCGCCAGAGAAACCATCATTGACATACCGGCGAGCGAACTCGGAATCCATCTTTAGCTGTTCCATCTTTTCCTTGATCTCTTTGCGAAACTCACGCATCGGGATCAGGTCTTCGCCTTCTTTACGTTCCGGATTGCGGACATTGGTCGTGGCGTGTCGGAGAAAATCTGCCATGCGGACGCCGGGGATTGCAATCGGACGCTGAAACGCCATGAACAGACCCAGACGGGCTCGCTCGTCGGCTTCGAGTTCGGTAATGTTCTGGCCGTTGAGCAAAATCTCGCCGCTGGTCACCTCGTAGTTGGGATGCCCCATGATAGCCAGGCCAAGCGTGCTTTTGCCCGACCCGTTCGGTCCCATCAAGGCGTGCGTCTCGCCCCGATTCATTTCCAGGTTGACGCCACGCAGGATCTCTTTCTCGCCAATCGAGACGTGCAGGTTTACGATTTTCAGGGTATCAGTCATTGGTTGATGTCAGTGGTCAGTGGTAGGGTGTGTGCAACACACCAGGTTGTAAGGCGTGTGCAACACACCGTTTAACGGGGCGTACACAACACGCAAATCAGTTATCAGTGGTTTGGGGATGTAAGGTCCTGAATGAACAACAGGCGTCTCCATCTCGTTGGCACTCGCACAACTCCATGGGCTGGCCAATGACGGTTGAAAATAATTTTTGCTCCAGGTCACAAATCTCGCGATTCTCGTTGGCCAGCAATGGGTACGGACAACCGGCAACATGAATCACCGGCTCGCCATCGCAATCTTCGAACGCAATTGGGATATGTCGATCGGCAAACAATTCCGAGATCGCCTGCATCCGTTCGCTGATCGACGATCCTTGAATATCCAATTCATATTTGGCCGCCAGACGCTCAACGGCCCCCAGTATGATTCGTTGCCGAGTAGAAGTATCGTCGATGCTTTGAATTTCTTGCCAAAGTGCCACCGCCAGATCGCCCAGGTTGTTAGGCTGAGCCTCTCGGCCTTTCCCCGTCAGTTCGTACATGTGACTGGGGCGGCCGCGTCCCTCGTGGGCCGGGCTTCGCTCCACCAATCCCAAGGCCATCAAGCGAACCAGTCGCTGCCGGACCGCCGTTGCCGTGACGCCCATCCGGTCGATCAATTGGCCGACCGACATCGCTGGATTAGATCTCAGCAATTCCAGCATTTCGCGATCATTTTCTGAAAGTTGATGAGTCATGAAAGGGGATGGCGGAGGGGTAGTAGACCAGTGATACCATGGGTGGAAACTTGGCTTGCCGTGAAAGAGGCTTATTTCTAAGCCCATTTTCCGGTCGTTTCGCTGTCTCAGACAATGGTAACGATTTAAAACACTTTTGACAACCAAATATGTCAAAAAAGTTTTTTGACGTGATTTTTAGAAAGGAGGACACAATGGACAGGCACCGGGACACAATGGACAGGCACCGGGACACAAAGGACAGGCACCTCACCGGGACACAAAGGACAGGCACCTATCCAAGTTCACATTCGCAAAGTGCATACCTTTTGGTTTCTTTGGAGTGCGGCAATCCCCTTCGTTATCCTGCCATTTAAGATTACGATTATTGGCAGAAGCACGATTGCCAGTGCGATGCAGCACACGATTTTGGGCAGATTGAATCCGTGAATCGCTGGAATGCAGTCGCGCTTTAAAACTGGCCCATCAGATAACCAAAAGTAGAGGATCGTTGATGTCGGATAATAATACTCAATGGGGATCGCGAATTGGAGTGATTTTTGCGGTTGCCGGCGCCGCGATTGGAATTGGTAATTTCCTTCGTTTTCCGGGCTTGGCGGCCGCCAATGGAGGCGGTGCCTTTTTGGTTCCGTACTTTGTTTCGTTGCTTTTGTTGGGAATCCCGTTGTGCTGGGCGGAGTGGACCATGGGCCGGCTGTCCGGTTCCAAAGGCTTTCATTCCGCCCCGGGGGCTTTTACGGTCTTAAGCAAAAACCGTTGGGCTGGGTTTCTCGGCGTCTTGGGACTTGTCATTCCGATGATGGTTTTTACCTACTATGTCGTCATTGAAGCCTGGTGTTTGGGCTACGCTTGGGAATATCTGATGGGGACTTTCAACCAGATGAAAAGTGCGGAAGAGTTCTCTAGCTACTTCGCTACTTATTCAGGGCAAACTGCGGATGGTTCACTGTTTGGACTGTCAACCTCGAAGCTGTTGATTTTCGTTATTTTCTGTTTCTCCTTCAATTTTTTCCTGATTTTCCGGGGGCTGAACAAGGGAATCGAAAAGTTCTGCATTTGGGCGCTACCAGCCATGCTGGTCTGCGCTGTTTTCGTGTTAGTGCGAGTGTTGACTCTGGGAACCCCGAACCCCGATTTGCCGGAGCAATCCGTCGCAAGCGGGCTTAACTTCATGTGGGATCCTGATTGGTCTCTGTTGCTCAAACCGACCACTTGGCTGGCCGCCGCAGGCCAAATTTTCTTTTCGTTGGGAATTGGATTCGGGATTGTGATCGTTTATGCCAGCTATTTGCGCAAAAATGATGATGTGGTACTCAGCGGCTTAACCGCAACCAGTACCAACGAATTTGTCGAAGTCGGGTTGGCGGGGATGATCACCATTCCCGCCGCATTTATCTTTCTGGGTGCGGGCGTGGCGACTCAGGGAACCTTTGGATTGGGTTTCAACACGTTGCCGAATGTCTTTGCGCAAATGCCTGCGGGCAATTTTTTTGGATTCCTGTGGTTCTTCATGCTGTTTCTGGCAGCGATCACCAGCAGCATTTCGATGCTCCAGCCGGTTCATGCCTTTTTTGAAGAAGGTTTGGGGCTTAATCGCCAACGAGCCACGATCTTTCTATTGATTCTTGGGCTGCTTGGTTCAGGATTCATCCTATGGTATTCCGAAAGCATCCCTGCGACGGCAGATACGGTCGGCAAAAAGAACGCGATGGACAGTATCGATTTCTGGGTCGGTACCGTTCTGATCGTGATTCTGGCGTTCTCACAGTCCATTCTCTACGGATGGGTTTACGGTGCCGAACGGGGACAGGAAGAGATGAATCGGGGAGGACTGATGAAGGCGCCTTCATGCCTGCCGTTCATTTTGCGGTATGTCACTCCCGTCTTTTTGTTGGCTATCATGGCTGGCTTTGTATACTACGACTTGAGCCAGTATATCAATGACCTCGAAGCAAATCCCGTTGCTCAAAAGTCGATTTATGTGATCCTCGGAGTGATTGCTTTCTTCACGGTCGCAGTTTCAATCGCCGTTCGTCGATGGGCTGCTGATGGTAGGCTGAAAGAAATTGAGCAATCCCATTAAACAGGAAACCAACCCATGACTACTGCTGCCATCATTATTATGACGCTTTCCGTCGGGACGATTACGTTGCTGTTCGTGTACTGTATTGCAAAAGTACTCAGCAGCCCACGTCCCAACGATTGATTATTCGTGGCCACCTACGCCTACCGGTACAACACCATGGATGGTTCCCCGCGGGACTAGGCCTGAAACATCAATGGCTTGATCCAAACGATGGACGCCACGATTGCCGGCGCGGTCGATGGCGTCGAGCCGCAGAAAGACCCGATCCGGCACGTTCGCAGAAGGCTTCCAGATGTACCGGCCTTCATTGCGAAGCCCCTCTTCGATCGGTGTCCAGGGGCCATCGGGATTGGAACTGTAGAAAAGGCTGACAGGACGCAGCGTCAAATAAGTATCGGCAACGCGATAGTTGATGATCAACCGTCCCGCTTCCTCTGCTCGGCCATAAGGTACTGAGACAATCTGTGCCAAGGGAGCTTGAGTGTCGACCACGACCAGCAGGTCAGGTTGATCACCCTGGCTTGGCCCTCGCCCAGTCAGCCCGTCTCGGGAGTGGATCACGATCCGAAATCCGTAGTGACCTTCTTCTTCGACTTCGACCGGAAAGGGAGAAACATTGTCTGGATCGGTACCCCAGGATTTCCAGGTTCGGCCGCCGTCCCGTGTCATCCACAGGTCAACCCGAGCCACGCCCGATGGATCGATCGCGTCGATGCCGTAGTTCAATCGAAACCGTTTGCTGGGAATCATCTGTACTGCGGCATCACTGGGCATGGGGTCGGTGATGACACTGGAGGGATGGGAGTTGCCAGAAAAGCCTGCTGAGTGCATGGGTTGGGCTGCTGACAGACCGGGAGGTCTCGGGGGAGTATTCGCAGCCGATGAGTCGTCCGCCGCCCAGTTATCGGCTTCGGAAGTCTGCCCTGGCCGAATGGATGGATCCGATACTGGTCTCGACTGGATGGATGGATCGGCTTGATAAGATTGCGGAATCGGGCCGCCGGTTCGAAAGTCGGGCGGAGCGATGGGAGGTTGATGGTCAGTCGGGCCTTGATATTGATTCGTTGCGTCAGCCGTACTCGACTCGCCGACGACGTGGTCGCGATGAACGGTGAGCTTGTTCGGATTGGGATTGGGCAAGTCGGGGTGGAGCGGATTGGTACCGGACTGAAGCGTGGGAGCATTTTCGCTGTTGGGAAGCGGAGAGCGAATCGTCGCGCTGGCTTCCTGAGTTCGCGGAGTCCATCGCTCGGAGTCACTCTGCCACGTCACGTCACGTTGGTGACTGGGCTGAGCGAAGCCAGGGATCGCCCGGTTGTCGGCAACCTTGGCATAGAGTTCCGGATGGGGTGGGTCGCTGTATTCTGGTTGACTGCCGACGACCGGAATCTGGTGTCCGTGGGTGGCGTGCCCTGCCGTTCGTTGAAGCGATGAACCCTCAGGATCGTTGGCGGCAAGCTCCGTCTGCGGTCTGGGTGTACAGACTCCATTTTCACAGACGTAGTCGCCATTGGAGTTTGGCTGCGCATCAGCGGGGTGACGGATCGGTTGCGAATGCTGGTTGGATGTGGTCTGGTCCGGATAGGCCGGAAACGGAAACACAGGGGGTGTCGTTTGCGGGACCTGTTGCACAGGAACGACCGGGCCGTTGGCGTTCGGGTCACCGGTCCGGATGGTGGATTCGTTTCGATGCCGCCACGGACTGGGAGCGATATTGATTCGTCGCTCGCGGGAGACCGAGTTTCCGGCTTCATCGGCAATGGCGATACGGACGCTGAGCGATCGCTCGGCCGTTTCTGGCCACCAGGCAAGCTGATCGGCGTAGTGGCCATTGCGCACCATGCCGCTGAGGTTGACCGGGACGATACGCCAGTCGTCGGCCGCAGCTCCGATGGGTTGATAAGCGATTTGTAGGGAATCCGATTTGAGGTGCTTGTCCGAGGCTCGCCAGCTACATTCGATTCGACCGGCTGCGTCGGCTCGAACATCGAAAGACAATTCCGGCAACACCGTGTCGACGATGATGATCAACTCAGGAGTGGGTTGGCCTTCCGGAACGAGCTGGCGGTTGCGATTGAGGGTCTTCAGGGCGAACCAGTACTCGCCGTCCCCTTGTGCCTCGAACGGAAACTCCGTTTCATCGGTTGGACGGCGTGAGTGAAACCGCCATGTCTTGCCCTGGTTGGTGGATACGTAGAGCTGGACTTCGATGAAGGAGTCGTCTTCGGCGTTGATTTTGAACGGGATGCCAAAGCCTTTGAGTTGGGTGGCAATGTACTTGGGCTTTTTGGTGGGGTCTGCCTGGGCGTTCGATCGGTTCGGGCCAGCCAGCACGGCGCAGCAAAACGCCAACGCCACGAGTACGACGTGTCGCACGCGATGATCACGGTTTGCGGTTTCGTTCTGGAGGGGCTTGTGGCTCAAAGTATTTTTGGGTTGATTCATCTACGTTTAATCTTTGACATCGGATGAGCCACAGGCTCCCATGAGGAGGTGGTGAATTGGGATAGTGGCGACGGTCGAGCGGCGGCGGCGCGTTAAAAGGGTTGTAGCTGTTCACGCAATGTTCAGGGGCGCGAGACTTCGATCATGAGGGGGTCGTGCCTTTGAAAAAAGCCTCCCGACCCCTTCAGGTTTCATCGTGTTGCTCATGGGATGGTTTAACGACCCACCGAACCAATTCCCGTTTCCTCACGTATAACGGCTACGATTGTTGATTCGTCCGGAAAAACACTCGAAAAAGCGGCTATTTGCGGGCCACTTTGAGATTCAACCGTTTCGGGAAATTCTTATAATGATGAGATTCACTGACCGATTGGATTACTTGACGAACTGGCTTGGCGGGCGATTTGGCGAACATGAGCATCTGGAAACTATGGAACGACGCGACCTCCAGTCCGGTTTCGAACGCCATCGTGATGGGGTTTATACTGGTCAGTCTGATTTTGATCGCGGTGTACATCGCGGGCTGGGTGCGGCGGCTGGCATTGGGAAAAGATGAAGAGCCGCTCAATCCGTTCGCTCACATTGAACAGCTTCGCGATGAAGGCCAGATCAGCCAGGAAGAATACCAGCGAATGAGGAAACTGATCTCGGAGAGTTTGAGTCCCGCGATGTTGCTGCTGACCAAGGGCGGTGGAAAGAAGTGGGAAGCTGATTTAGAGAAAAGGCGGGAACTGAAGTCGAAGAGAAGTCCGGAGATTCCTGGTCTTCCACAAGAAAGCAGAATCCAGGGGGATCCTGAACTGGCTGACACACCGGACGAGGCTATTGATTTTATCGCAACGGACCATGAAGCAGATGAGGACAAGGAGCAGATGTAGAACGGAACTCATTCCGTGGGCGCCGCACTCAAGGCGCCACACAAAAAAAATAGGCAATGGAATGAACCCCGTTCTCCAAGCGGCCATTGCCTGGCCGTTCCCTTCGGGAAACAATACAGGTGGACTGGTGGGATTGAAACAAATGACCGGTTGGGAAAAGGCACCGGGCTGGTCGGATTGAAACAGGATGCTGTCAGTTCGTCAACTTTTGATAGCAGATTGCAGATTTATAAACAGTGTTCGAAGTATGCGGGCAAGGAAGCACCTTTGGTTTGTGGTTCGTGATCACAGACTGATGTTCGAACTATCAACTGGGACGTAACATCGGTTGAACGATAACTTACCAACTAAGGAGTGACAATGCCCGCAGGCAACGATTCCCCGGGAGGTCGCCACACTGGCACTTCCAAAAAAAATGCGCAATGTTCATTTTGTCGAAAAAGCTATCGCGAGGTAGGGCCACTGGTTGAAGGACCGGGGGATGTCTACATCTGCGGCGAATGTATTGAACTGTGCCAGTCCATTCTGGAGCAGGAGCAACGCAGACGCCGTCCCACCAAGCAGCTTTTCAGCAAAATGCTCACCCCTCGCGAGCTCGTTGCGAAGATGGATGAGTACGTGATCGGCCAGGAAGCCGCCAAAAAAGTCCTGGGCGTGGCCGTACACAACCATTACAAGCGACTGGCCATCGGATGGGAAGGAAGCGATGTCGAAATCGACAAGTCCAACATTCTCCTGGTGGGTCCGACTGGATCCGGCAAGACTTTGATGGCTCGAACGCTCGCCCGGATGCTCAACGTGCCCTTCGCCATTGGCGACGCCACCACGTTGACCGAAGCGGGTTATGTCGGCGAAGACGTTGAAAACCTGTTGCTGAAGCTGTTACATGCAGCGGACTTTGATATCGAGGCCGCCCAACGAGGCGTCATCTATATCGACGAGATCGACAAGATCGGTAAAACGAGCAATAACGTGTCGATCACCCGCGATGTTTCAGGGGAAGGAGTACAACAGGCACTTCTGAAAATGCTGGAGGGCACGGTTGCAAACGTGCCGCCCCAGGGAGGGCGCAAACATCCCGAACAGACCTACATCCAGATCGACACGAGTAACATCCTGTTTATCTGCGGTGGAACGTTTGCTGGAATCGAAGATATTATTCGAAAGCGATTGGGTAAACGGACGATCGGTTTTGGTTCGTCGGCTGGATACCGCGAGGAATCCGATGCTGCGACGATCCTGCCGCAAGTCCTGACGGAGGACATCCTGGAGTTCGGTTTGATCCCCGAACTGGTGGGACGACTTCCCGTGATTTCAGCCCTGACACCACTCGACGAAACGGGATTGATTCAGGTTCTCAGCGAACCGAAAAACGCACTTGTGCGTCAGTTTCAATCCTTGTTCGAGATGGAAGGTTGCGAGCTGAAGTTTACCGATGAAGCATTGAAGAAAATCGCTCATCGAGCACTTGAGAAAGAGACCGGCGCTCGCGGCTTGCGATCGATCATGGAGCAGGTCATGCTGGACATCATGTATGATTTGCCGGACAAGCCGAAAGGCACCAAAATCGTGATCGACGACCGAGTCGTCGAGCAAGGTCTCAATCCTCAATCCTTCAAGATGCCGGAATCCAAGAGCGCTTGACCCCGATTGACAACTCCCTGATGAACATCTGTGACGATGATCTTTGACCCGCTCTTGAAATTCTAAAAAACGGAACTGCTTTTCGAAAATCCCTGCCGGGGCAACCCTGGCAGGGATTTTTTTTGTCTTGCCATCGAAAATTCTTCTGTCAAAATAAACCCAGGAATTTCATGACATCTGGATCAGGCTTGAGGAATCGCAAACTTCCAACCCGTGCAAACCTCCGCAATTATTTAGTCGAAATTTATGCCAAAGAAAGCAAATCGCCGCGAGTTCTTTAGAGAGGCCGGCGCCAGTACATTGGGAATCGCGATTTTGTCCCCCAACCTGTTCCCGCAACGAAAAATCAAACACTGTGTTATCATCGGTTCGGGTTTTGCGGGACTGTCAGCCGGTTTGAAGCTTAAAAATGCCGGTTGGAAAGTAACGATTTTGGAAGCCCGCAGCCGGATCGGCGGGCGAGTGTTTTCTTATTCTTTGCCTCAAAATAAAAACCTCATCTGCGAACTCGGTGCGGAATGGGTTGGCGAAAGTCACGAAAGAATTCAGGAATTATGTAAGGAATTCGGAATTCCCTTGCAAAAACATCAGTTCGACGATTACCTGCTGCAGAATGGAAAAGTCTCTCGCCCCCATGAGTGGAGTTTCTCGCCGAAAGCAAAAGAAGCGTTTGAAAAGGCAATCCGAGACTATGAGAAAATGAGTCCGGTTGAAAGAAACATGCTCGACTGCGCCGACTGGTGGACGCATCTGGAAGGCCTCGGTTTTTCACCGGAAGATCTGCGCTTGCGTGATTTGATCGACAGCACTGATTTCGGGGAATCCATCCGTCAGGTTTCCGCCTTTGCTGCCCTTGCCGAATACGCCGAATCGAGTCCAAAAAATGAGATGGACTACAAAATGACGGGCGGGAATTCGCGATTGACCGAGGAGCTTGTCAAAAGAATCGGAAGTGAAAACATTCGCCTGAGAAGTCCGGTCGTTGCGGTTGATCAGGCCCATGGTATCGTTACCATAAAAACCGACAGCGAAAGTTTTACCGCCGATGCTTGTATCTGTACTGCTCCCGTCAATAGTCTTCTAAAAATAAAATTCACTCCCGACTTGCCGACAGCACAAAAACAGGCCGCAGAACGATTGACTTATGCAAGGATCTGCAAAAATTCAGTTTTGTATTCACGCCGCTTTTGGAAAGATGAAAATTTCTCAATGGTTTCCGATACAACGTCTCATTTCTATTTTCACAGCACGCAAAATCAACGCGACGAGGAGGGGATTTTGACGGCTTATGCAATCGGTGAAAAAGCAGATGTTTTGGCGTCGCAATCGGATGAACGCAGAATGAATATCATTACTCGCGATTTGGTTGATTTCGATCCGGGTGCCCCCCAGTTGGCCCGAGGGATTGCTTCCTACGCCTGGCAACGCGATGAATTTACCGATGGGGCATACGCCCTCTATCGTCCGGGACAATGGTTTACCATTCGTCCGGCTTTGGCCTGTCCACACGGAAAGGTTTTATTTGCCGGCGAACATCTTGCGGATTGGCAAGGATTTATGGAAGGTGCAATCAACACAGGAGAGGAAGCGGCTGAATCCTTGTTGAAATAGCGTCGTAGGCTGTGAGTAGGGGCGGTGAGTTTCGGATGAGCCCCGTCCCGCTAGGGACACCATGTCGGTAACACTCCGAATCAACCCAACCATCAACCCTTCAGGTTTTTCAATGAGATCCCTCCTTTTTGTTTTGTTACATGTTTCTCTTGGTTTATTTTTAATCACGCAAACTGAAATGACCACTGCCCAAGTCGTTGTTGAAGACTTTGATTCGATCCGGCTCTATAAGCTAAAAAACAAGAATGGCATGGAGGTTCATGTTACCAACTATGGGGCGACGATCACTTCGATTCTCGTTCCGGACCGAAACGCAGCGCTGGCCGATGTTGCGTTGGGATACACTGACGTTGCCCACTATATCAACGCCATCGACCGACCCTACCTGGGATGCATCGCAGGAAGATACTGCAACCGGATCGCGGAAGCAAGATTTTCCATTGATGGTGTCGAGTACAAGCTCAACGCCAACAATGGGGCCAATCATCTGCATGGAGGAAATATCGGTTTCGACAAAGTGGTCTGGACCGCTAAGCCACTTGAAAACACCGACTCGCCGGGAGTTGAACTTCGGTATCTGGCCAAAGATGGCGAAGAAGGCTATCCCGGCAATCTGGATGTGACGGTGACGTATCGACTGACCGACAGCAATGAAATTCTGGTGGATTATCTGGCGACTACGGACAAGGCGACGCACGTCAACCTGACTCAGCACACCTATTTCAATCTGAAGGGAGAAGGCGAGGGCGATATTCTGGATCACGTATTGAAACTGAATGCAGATCGCTTTACGCCGACCGATGCGACCGGCATTCCAAGCGGTGAGCTTGCCCCCGTGGATGGAACTCCGTTTGATTTCAGAATTGCAAAGCCGGTCGGTCGCGACATCGACATCGACCATGAACAGATCAAGAACGGGTTGGGCTGGGATCACAACTGGGTGATCGCGGGCGAGAGTGATTCATCCCTTCGAGTCGCCGCCGAATTGTACGAACCCACCAGCGGACGATTGTTGATCGTTAAAACAACCGAACCGGGGATTCAGTTTTATTGTGGCAACTATCTGGACGGGCGCTTGGTCGGAAAGTCGGGAAAGCCGTATCTTTATCGCGGCGGTATCTGTCTCGAGCCGCAGCACTTTCCCGACAGCCCGAATCAGGCCGCCTTTCCATCGACCCTGCTCAAACCGGGTGAGAAGTACCAGTCGCAAACGGTGTTTGAATTTGGAGTGAGATAGTTTGGCCCTGGCTTGACATCAGTTTGACAACGGAATGTCAAACTGATACTGGCTATCAGCAGTTGGAATTCGCAATTTCCAGCGAAAGCACGGATGATAGCGTTTGGCACGATGGCTGCATTCAATTCGTTTGCTGTCAGACGACACGCAATCAGGTGTCAAACTCATTTTCGAAAGGACCAACCCATGAAACGCCGAACCCTACCCATCGTACTGGGTGCATTGTCATTCGCTCTGGCCATCGCTGCCGGCAATCCGGCATCGGCGGATTCCATTCGCGATATCAACCGATTGGCTCGCAGCGTCGAACGCGATGCAGCCGCTATTGCCCGGGAAACGAAACACTTTATTTACTCGCCTTATCACCGTGATCTGGTCAACAACACCGAACAATTGCGTTCGATGGCGGCCCATACTCGAAGTGTTGCTCAATCCGGTTTCAACACCGGTCACTTGCGTCGCGATGTGATGGAACTGGGAACCCTGTATCGTGTTCTGGAAAGCAACTTCCAGTACATCGAGCGGATCGATTCGTCGAACCGGGATGCACGCCGAGTCCGAAAGTTGCTCGACAGTATCCGTGACGACATCACCCAAATGCAACGTTGCCTTCCATCAAGCGTGCTTCGTCCGGCTTATCCAGGTGGGGTTCATCCCGGTGGATTTCGACCAGGATCTCCTTCAGGTCATGGCTTCGGCCATGGAATGGGAGGAGTAGGCCACAGCCATTCCCATGGGCATGACTTCCGACCGACTCCAGGCTCCATCTCGCTGGCCACACCGAACATCGGCATCACTTTCGATCTGTCGGGCCGGCGACGATAAAAGTCAGATGATCGGTTCCGGTTAAGATAAACCGTTTAGCCGCAAGCCGAAGCCGACCGTCAATCGTCTTTCCAGTGACCATAGGAAACCGATCAACCAATGATTGGGACTGGGAGTTCGAGAGGTGGTCGGCGCAGGCGCGACGGCAGGCTGCAATCTCCGTAACCAACCGACCCACTTAAATCAACAAGATGAATTCCGCTCGACGTTGAAAACTCGCCAGCATCTCAGAAACTGCACCATCCAGAACGCAAGGATTAACGAGCCAATCGCAACGTGGCCTGTCACAATGTTTGCTTGCAGCATGCTTTTCTGAGCAATCACAAACCGGGCGGCCGATTCCCAATTCTCAAACCAGACCGGCCAGCCGTACTTCATCACCCAGCTCAAAAGCCCCAAGGCGATCTGAACCACGATCAACACCATCAACCAGTACATCGAACGGCGAATCCCCGTCTCTCGATAGGCCGATTTGCCTGTACGAATCCACTGAAACAGGGTGCCTAACAGAATCACGAACGCTGTACCAATGTGCATTAATACCAGATGCTGGAAGAACGCAGGCTTGGCATCGAGCATAATGTGCCGCACGTATGAACCGATGCAGATTTGCAGAAAGCTGATGATCAACATCACGAGTGCAAATGCCGTCAGTGATGAACGCTTGCTCTCACGGTCTGCATTTTTTCGGCTATCTTCCAACCACCACCGCGACGTCACCACACAAAACCCGACGACCAGAGCAAAAAAAGCGGGCCCAACGCATCCGTGAATTCGCGCCAGCGTGCGGTCATCCATCAGCACCCGGACACCTCCCAGTATGCCCTGAAAAATAATCAAGGCCAGTAGTCCAGTCGCGAACCATTTGACCTTGCGCCGACGATCGGTTTTCACGGTGACGACCACTAATGCGATCGCAATCAGCCCGGCAAGCGATGCAAGTTGCCGATGGCCATGCTCTACCAGCAGATTGAACGGCCCGAACAGCCAGGTGGTGATGGGATACAGAAACATGTTGTATCCATAAGTATTGGGCCAGTCGGGAACGGCCATCCCCGCCGCGTAGGTCGTCACGGTGGCCCCAAGCCAGATCAGCGGGAAGACGAACACCACCAAGGCCACCGCAATTCGATGCGGCCACTTGACTTGATCATAGGTCAGGTCGTTCTCCGTCATGGTTGCGGCTCCTCTGCGGCAAGCTGAGTCCTGACAAACGCCACCAGTGCCCAGATTTCTTCGGGGGTCATCGTCGCAGCATTCGATGGCATGGGAGTTCCCTCAATCCCGTTGGCAATCTGACGATAGATCATCTCGTCCGATGCACCGCCTCGCTTCACGGGCAATCGCAGGTTTCTCGGGCGAACTGGGCGGGGCGGCAGTGCACCCGCTTTGACAAAGTCGCGATAGCTTTGCTTCGAATGGACATCGACGCCGGTGTTGGTAATCCAGTCTGACGTCCAATCATCGAAGTAGATGGAGTTATCCTGGGCCAATTTTTCGACATGGCACTGAGCACAGTTCCCTTTTCCAAAGAATAACTCGCGACCTTGTGATACCCATTCTGAATCCAGATTACCCGTCGAATCCATCTCACCTGGAGGGGGTGGCACCGGAGTGACTCGCTGTTCCGCGATCATCCAGCGATTGAACCATTCTTCCAGTACATCTTCACCGATGATGTCGATGGCCCGCTTTTCGATTTCAGCAAGCTGCGGTTCCGCAAGCTCGCTCCAGGGGCGAGGATAGGACTGCGACAAGAAACGTTCCTTTGATTTCAAAGTGGCTTCATCAATCAGGTAGCGTTCGACTTGTCCCCGCACCGACAGATAGCGAACATAGTCTGCCAGAATATCGACTTCCACATCATGCAGTCGCCAAAAAGCCGGCATGGCGGTACCGGGAATTCCGTTATTGATAATGTCCAGCAAGTCTTGATGGGTTGGAGCTTGTCGCAGCGGTGTCGATTTGAATTTAAATTTCCCCAGCCGAAAATCGCGGGGATACGGATCGAGGAATCCGGCTGTCGAGCCCGCTCCATCGCCCGTCACACCGTGGCAATGGGCACAATGTTCGCGGTACAATCCGAAAGCCACTCCCTGTTGGTCACTATTGACTGCCCCCGCCGCATGTTTGAGCTTCTCAAGGTCAAACCGTTTCGGTCCTGGGGTACCGGCATCTGATGGAATACCAACGGCTTGATCAGCGCTGTCAGTAGCAAGGATGGCCAGATTGGGCAATCGAGGCTCATCCGGAGTCCCAAACAGAACGAACATCATCAGTTCGATTTCGTCGCGATAGGCCGGATCAAGCTGATCGCCTTCGTCGAGTGTCAGCCGTTCCTGCTTCAGCCATTCCACGGAGTTAAATCGAAATTCCGGGGTATCTGAAAACTGACAGCCAGCGAACAACAGAATAAATCCGCAAGCAACCACCAATCGTTGAACCGCGCCCCAACGCCAAACGCGTTCAATCGCGCCGCAGAGCAGATTGGACGGTGAGTTGAGATGCCCCATGAGTGCCGATACCACCCTACTTCTTAATCGCCTCGGCAGGAAGATGCATCTTTCCCAAATCCGTTTCCTGATCGGCAACGATCTCGACTTCGAACTCACCTCTTCGTCCCACCTCGGCGCCTTCGACTTCCAGCTTGCTCAGCCAGCCACACTTCTTGTGCCAGAACTGAAACTTCCATTTTCCGGCAGGCACGTTTTCGATTTTGAACTGCCCGTTGGCATGGGTGAACGTCACATACGGATTGTCGCGGATCATGATGACCGAGTCCATCCAGGGATGAATGTCACACTTGACTTCCCCCGGCGCTCTTTCCGGATTCTCCAGCACCAGTTCCACGCTTCCGTTGGCTGGAAGGTTGATATTGTGCTCGTTGTTGAATGTAATGATATGGCAGTTGTGACCGACAGGATCACTGTTTTTCAAAATCAATTTCTGACCAGGCCGAACAAATAGTCCATGCGGAACAAAACGGCACTGAACATTGTCGATTGTGACCGGTTCTGATTTCTTCTTCTCATAGTCGGGATGGTAGTCGGGTTCGGGATCATCCTTTTCCAGGTACATCATGACCAGGACATCGCTTAATTCACCCTGATCCCCCACAATGAGATTGTTATCCAGCGGCGGCTTGCCATCGACCATCGCCACCTTTGCATCGGCATTACCTCCGAACACCTCCTCAGGAATTTCAGGAGTGTCTCCCTTGAGCAGAATCGTACCGGTGAGATGTCCCCACTTGCCCGATTCCTCCTGTGCCTCGGCCGGAGAGGAACCGATCCACAAACAAGTTATTACGGCGGCAGCTACAAAAACAGAATTCAATTTCAAACTCATGGTCAATGCTCAAATCAAAAACAGTTCGAATCAGTGAACGACTGGTCAAACGTCATTGTAATCCCGAACCCATGCGGAAAGTAAGGATGTGTTAGGAAAAACTCAAAATGGGCAACCGCGCGCAAGAAACGGGTGGATTGGAAGCCGAATTGATTTTAGGATTCATCGCTTGATTTCTTGAGTCGTGCGCCCGAGAAATTCCCGTACGCCCTATCCCGTTTTTCATCACCGCAGCGGAACCGAATGAGTTCCGCTCCACCAAGTCATGACTTCCGACTACGACCGAATCCGACAAGCGATCCTGTTTATCAACGACCAAGCCGATCAGCAACCCGATTTGGAAACGGTCGCCAAGCAGATCGGGATCAGCCCTGCCTATCTTCAGCGCGTCTTTCATCGATGGGCTGGCGTCAGTCCCAAGCGATTTCTCCAATATCTCAACGCGACCCGAGCAAAGCAGTTGCTGCGCGATTCCGTTTCGGTGCTCGACACAGCGTTTGAAATCGGGCTCAGCGGTCCAGGTCGATTACACGATCTAACCATTTCCATGGATGCCGTTTCGCCAGGCCAATACGCGCGACACGGTGAAGGTATTTCTGTCCGGTATGGTGTTCACGACTCTCCGTTCGGTCAATGCCTGATCGGTGTGACCGAACGAGGAATCAATTTTCTGCGATTCCTCGATGATAGTGAGGTAGAAACTCATGTTGAGGATTTGCAACGGGAGTGGCATCGCTCAAGATTGATAAAAGACCAAAAGGCAACCGCAGCGATTGTAGAATCCATTTTTCAGCATGCCGACCGTGCGACCTTTCTGCTGCATCTCAAGGGAACCAATTTTCAGTTGAAGGTCTGGGAAGCTTTGCTGAAAATTCCTGAAAGTTGCCTGATCTCCTATCAGAATCTTGCTCGCCGCATGGATGAGCCTGCGGCAACCCGTGCGGTGGCCAGTGCCGTCGGCAGGAATCCTGTCGCTTATCTGATTCCCTGCCACCGTGTTCTCCGCAGTTCGGGTGCGCTGGGAGGATTTCGCTGGGGGCTGGATCGAAAACAGGTCATGTTGGCGCGAGAGCTGATGCGTGGCGAATCGTAGCCGATGCGTGGCGAATCGTCACCGATGCGTGGCGAATCGTCTCCGATACGCAGCGAATCGTCACCTACTAGCCACTGCCCCCTAAATGTGCAGAATGGTCCGCATCTGAAGCCGTCATCCGGACGGCCTCCCAGACGCGAGAGCTGATGAAGAGACTATCGATATTCTACATTCTGGTGCTGGCGATTGCAGGCGCCGCCATTGCGGGCGTGCTGCAGCTTGGCTCGGATCTTCCTCCTCCCCCCGGGCAACTGATCGACCCGCACGGAATTCTGGCGACGGAATTCAGCCCTGAACCCACGCTGGAACCCATCCCTAATGGTTCCTTATTTTCGAACATCCTCGATGGGCTTCGCAAGAACCTCAATCACCCGCTGAGCCACCTGTTTGTGCAGCTTTTGACCATCATTGTGGTCTCTCGTCTGACGGGACGTCTCTTCAGATTATTCGGTCAGCCATCGGTGGTCGGCGAGATGGCGGCGGGCATTCTGTTAGGCCCATCTCTATTCGGATGGCTTGCTCCAGATCTCTTTCAGTTTGTATTTCCCAAGGATTCGTTGGGAACACTGAAATTGCTGAGCCAGATCGGTGTTTGCCTGTTCATGTTCTCGGTGGGTATGGAAGTCGACATCCGTCACGTGCGAGACAAGGCACACACGGCCGTCGCGGTCAGCCATTCCAGTATCGTCATTCCCTATTTGCTGGGCGTTGTGCTGGCCTATTTTCTCTACAGTCATCTGGCTGCTCCCAGAGCATCGTTTATTTCGTTCGCCCTGTTTATGGGGATTTCGATGAGCATCACTGCGTTTCCAGTCCTCGCGAGAATCCTGCAGGAACGAAACATGGTGAAAACTTCACTGGGAAATACAGCGATCACTTGTGCCGCCATTGGAGATATCACTGCCTGGAGCATCCTGGCGTTTGTGGTCGCCATCGTCAGTGCCACCAGTCTGTCAGGATCCGCGTTGAACTTGGTACTCGCTGGACTATTCGTCATCGTGATGGTGTTCGGCGTGCGAAGAATCCTTCCTCTCTGCATCGGGCAAGAGCGGTTTCGCCAGGAGGAAATGTCCAAGGGAGTTCTGGCGATGATTATTTGCGTGGTCATGGCGTCCGCACTGTGTACCGAGGTGATTGGCGTCCATGCACTTTTCGGAGCATTTCTGGCGGGTGCGATCATGCCGGACGTCAATCAATTTCGACACAAAATCAATTTACGGGTTGAAAACTTCAGCACCGTGCTGCTGTTGCCATTGTTCTTTGCGGTCACCGGACTGCAAACCGAAGTGGGCTTACTGAACGATGTCTCGGGTGGGTTGACCTGTCTATTGATCATCGCCGTCGCCACCTTGGGCAAGCTTGGTGGAAGTGCGATGGCGGCGCGGTTTTCAGGGTTGAACTGGAGCGAATCTCTGCAACTGGGTGCGCTGATGAATACACGCGGCTTGATGGAATTGATCGCGCTCAATATCGGCTATGAGTTGGGGATTCTGTCTCCACGAATTTTTGCCATGCTGGTCATCATGGCGCTGGCAACAACCATGCTGACCGGGCCACTGTTGACGGTGTTTGCAAAAGTAAAAAGATAAATGTGGAATAGACCTCCCGGGTTGTCATGCCCGTTTTCGACAGGCCGGGAGGCCTATCCCACAAAAAAAGCCGCTCATCCGTATTGAATACAGATGAACGGCTGTCAAAAATGACCCCACGGGGATTCGAACCCCGGTTACCGCCGTGAAAGGGCGGTGTCCTAGGCCTCTAGACGATGGGGCCAATTCCGATGAATTGAGAGACAGTACGATAGCCGAAGCAGGTGAAACCCGTCAAGTCCACGAACGAATTTTATCGACGGTTCATTGACCGGCCTGGGCGAAGCAAAAACGGGGCAATCAGGACGCCCCTAAGGACGCCCCTATTCCGCTCCCGATGCCGACGACAGGTTTTCGCCCGCGCTTTCCTGCTCCATACGCTTGATGGCATCGTAAACTTCCTGCCGGTGGACGGGAACCTCCATGGGCGCTTCAACACCCAATCGGACTTTGTCACCGCGAATCTCGACCACGACGATACGAATGTCGTCGTTAATTACAATGCTCTCGTTTTTCTTTCTGGATAGAACTAACATCCTTACATTCCTTTGTTGATTTCGGCTCCTGCCAGGAACCCCTAACAAACCGTTTCTCACAAACCCAGACGGGGGCTTGACAAAATATCGAAACTATCAATTCACATTCACTGTACGCATCAGAAGACAAAAAGCAATCAAAAACAGCTCGTTTATTTACGGTTTTCTTCAGAAAATTTGGCAAAAAAGTCCGCCTAACCGGAAAATAGGTCAAGTTGGCCGGCCAGGAACCCGAAAATGGACCTTT
Source organism: uncultured Pirellulaceae bacterium (assembly GCA_964414815.1). Lineage (GTDB taxonomy): Bacteria > Planctomycetota > Planctomycetia > Pirellulales > Pirellulaceae > Mariniblastus. The sequence goes on from CAYPXY010000003.1 coordinate 159,870, forward strand.
TTCCTGAAGTTTCGCGGCTCCCGCCCCACCCGGAAGGTGCCCTGGTGGAAACCTCGTGTACCACAGTTGGTAATATTCCAATCATAACCCGAATCGCAAGCGAGGGACCGCGTTTCATCCCTCGCTTGCGCTTCGGGTTGGGATTTCCACCAGCCCACCCGGAAGGTTCGGGCAGTTTGCTCGCATTATTGTGAAATCATAGTAGTAGCTACCCACCCTAGAACCAACAATTTTTAAAAATTTCTGGCGCGGGATTTCCAAATTTTTGAATAAAATCGCGAACATCATTGGATCGCGGTTCTCATCTTTCTAATCCCCCCGTTTATCAATATCCGATGATGTAATTATGATAGTTGGAAGGGAGCGGATTTTTGACACGACGCCGGAACCTCAACGCCGCGTGGATTGTCAAAGAGATAGACGACGATGTCGCCGTCATTCCTTAAACCTCAATGCGTCCATTTACCGACCGCAATGAACACATCCAATTTATCCTCGAAAACCTTCAGCCTTCGACAAGCCAACCAGATGTTGCCGCTGGTTCAGTCGATTACCGAGGATGTCGTAGAGTTGTTCAAAGAGGTATCTCAAACGCGCGAGCGATTGCACGAACTGGGCAAAGTCCGGATTACGACGCAAGACTCGGAGCAGATTTATCGCAACGAAGTGCTTTCCATCGAAGTCGGCGTCCAGGAGCAAAACGATGCCCTCGACGGATACATTCAGGAACTGGCCGATCTGGGCTTGGTGATTGATCGCGTCGTGGACGGCTTCGTTGATTTTCCGGCCGTTCGCATGAATGAGCGAATCTATCTATGCTGGCGGCTCGGCGAGCCCGAAGTCCGATTCTGGCGATACGAAGCCGATTCGGTCGAAGAACGTATTCCCGTGGACCTGGAGTTGATCCGCCAGTCGGGTGATCATGCGACTGTTTGATACGCATGCTCACCTCGACGATGAGCAGTTGACGCCGATTCGTGATGCTCTGCTGCAGTCCGCCACCGAAACCGGTGTGGTCGGTATCAACTCGATTGGAACCGATCTGAAATCCAGCCTCCGCTGTGTCGAGCTGGCTGAGCAGTACGATCGGGTCTACGCATCGGTCGGCGTTCATCCGAACTACTGCCAAGACGCAACCGATCAGGACTGGCAACAGATTGTGAAACTGGCAAAACATCCCGCCGTCGTCGCGATTGGCGAAACGGGGCTGGACCGGTATCGCGACTATGCCCCGATTGAGCTTCAAAAAGAATGGTTCAAACGGCATATCGAATTGTCCTACGCCACGGGGAAACCGCTGGTCATTCATGTGCGCGATTGCGAGCCCGATATTCTGGAGGTGTTGGCGGAAAATCGGCAAAGCGATAAAGTGCTTGGCATCCTGCATTCATTTGCAGGGGCTTGGGAAACCGCCCAACAATGTCTGGAATGGGGGATGTATATCAGCTTCAGCGGCATTGTCACCTACAAAAAAGCCGAGAATCTGCGAGCCATTTCCCTGAAGGTCCCCGATGACAGGATTCTCATAGAGACCGATTCTCCCTATCTCTCGCCGCATCCAGTACGCGGCCAGCGACCCAACCATCCCGCTCTGGTCAAACACACAGCGCAGTGCCTCGCCGAGGTTCGAGGAATGACCGTCGAACAGTTCAGTGAATTGACCACCCGCAATGCCGAGCAGTTGCTGCTGAAACTCGGTTGATCGGGGGGCACACGGAGCCACTGAGTCACAGAGATAGTGGATGCGTCCGTTAAGGCGACCGGCAGATAAAAGTTTACCCAAGCAGTATTGCGCTCGGTTGCGAGTCGCGGAGCGACTCGCCTACACTACGGTACGTTTTTATCTGCCGGTCGCCTAATAGTGGATAGCGGACAAATAAGAGATTACCCATGACCACTCGCCAGACAATCGTACACTCAGGCGATTTCTCTGTGTCTTTGCGGCTCTGTGTGACCCATCACCACCTCCCCTCGCGCCAGCTTTGGTATACCGATTGCTGATAAGAAATACCTACTGTTCAACTGACAGAATTTCAGCCTATCGTTTTCACCGGCCTCGGGGAAATACAAATGTTTTTTGATCCTCTCTTCTTCCTGTTTATCGCACCTGCTGTTCTGCTGGCGTTTGCCGCTCAGGCGATGGTGAAGTCGGCTTATGCAAAAATGAGCCGAGTCCCCGCCTCGATGACGGGCGCTCAAGCCGCTCGCCGAATCCTTGACGCGAACGGCCTGCAAAACGTGCGAGTCGAACCGATCGGTGGCGAACTTTCCGACCATTACGATCCGCGAGCTAAAACGTTGCGACTGAGCCAAGGTGTTTACGGTGTCAACTCCATGTCGGCCGTTGGTATTGCCGCCCACGAAGCAGGCCATGCGCTTCAGGATGCCAAACGCTATGCACCGCTGGTGGTCCGCAATCTCGCCGTCCCCGCCGCAAACTTTGGCAGTAGCATCAGTACGCTTTTGCTGATGGCGGGACTGGGAATACTGATTGCCACAGGCAGTGCGCTCGGGAGCTGGATATTTCTGGCGGGAATCGTCAGTTTCGGCATGGTGGTGTTTTTTCAGTTGGTAAACCTGCCGGTTGAGTTTGACGCCAGCGCCCGTGCAAAAAAGATGTTGGGCGACCTTGGCATTGTCCGGCACATCGACATGCCCCATGTTAGCAAAGTCCTCAACGCGGCCGCGCTGACGTATGTGGCCGCCACGCTGCAAGCAGTCCTGACGCTGGCGTACTACATTTTCCGCTACGTTGGTATTGAGTCTGATCGGGAAAGCTGAAAGTTTTCGATCCGTTGACAAATCCCTGCGTCCATGACTATGATACAGGTTGTAGCCACGGCTACACGTTGTTTCTAACTCGACAACCGAAAGATCGTAGCCGTATGTGTGGCTGTCTTACTGGTATTCATAGTAATCACCGATTGCACCGACCGGGCTTTCTAGCTTTTTGGAGCATCGTCGTCTTGGGGCTAACCGGACCCTCAGTATCGGGGCAACCGGTCGAGCCACTCCGAAAAAAAATTATCATCTGCTCGACGACCCAAATCGCGGACTTTGCGCGGCAAATTGTCCGGGATGACTGGGAAGTCAACTGTGTCCTTGGACCGGGGCAAGACCCTCACACCTACGATGTCGGCAACGATGACCTGCTGGCCGTCAAACGAGCCGATCTTTGCATTCACAACGGCTGGAATCTTGAGGGCCACGACTGGATGCGAATTCTCGCCCAATCTGCCGGCAAGCCGCTGGTCACTTGTACGGACGGGGTCCCGCCGCTACGGGTCGACCGGAATGAAGAAGAGCAGTTTGTCAACGATCCTCACGCTTGGTTCGATGTGGATCGCGCCGCCATCTATGTTCAAAATATTCTCGATGCCGTCGTAAAACTCGATCCTGACAACACCGTCAAATTCCAGCTGCGGGCCGAACAGTATCGGTTGCAATTGCGAGCGCTCGATTGCTGGATTCGCGAACAGGTTAACGCCATCCCTCGCGGACGCCGAATCCTGATGACCCACCACGACGCTTTTCGATATTTCTGCGCCACCTATGGATTTGAGTCCTTAACTCCGGTCGGCTGGACCACGGGTGAGTTGGTCGATGTGTCCATTGGCCAGCGACAGTCCATGATTGAGCAAATTCGAACTCGTGGTATCAAAAGTATCTTCGTTGAATCCACCATCAATCAGGAACTGGTGGCCGGGATCGCCCGCGAAGCCGGAATCCAAATTGGCGGGGAACTGTACTCCGACGCGATGGGAGCCAAAGGCACTATGGGAGAGACCTATATTGGCATGATGCGGCATAACGTGGAAACGATGGTCAAGCACTTGAGGTAGCAAAAAAATGCGGGTATTGATAACGTTGGCGATTGTTTTTTTTCTGCTCGGGGGCACGTATGCCTACACCCGGTTTGCCGCGAACGTTCTGCCGTCTACTGGTCAATACTCGCCTCATTTTTCTGACCAGAAGTTCTCACTGGAAATATCGCGAACGTTTACTGCCGTTCCCGCATCCGACGAACCAAACGCTCGGTCAGACCGGTTTCCTGACTTTCCTGCCGCCGCAATCCGTGTCCTGTTCAAAGGCGAGCCAATCTTGACACTTGAGGAAACCGTTGACCCGCGCGAACCGGTCTGGCTGGATGTGATTCCCGCCGTTGAAACAGGATTGAACGAGATTTTTGTCTTCGCGAGAACTGAGCCGCCCGCCAAGGGCGAATTAGCAGCCATGCAGGTTCAAATCCGATCCAGTAACCGAACCCTGGCCCAGTCAACGTTCACGAGTCAACCCGGTTCGCCATTCATCTACGGCTCGGTGGTCTTTGAATCCCCTGACTCCAACGAGGCAATCGATGACGGTCACTAAGTCTCAACATCCCACAATATCCAGATCAGCTTTCAAGGTCTCGCACCTGACCGTCAGCTACGGCAACGTACCGGCCCTGCTGGACATCTCGCTCGAAATTCCGCCGGGAAAACTCGTGGGGGTTGTCGGGCCCAACGGATCCGGCAAATCGACGCTCATCAAGGCGATGCTGGGCTTTATCAAACCCGATTTCGGCACCGTGGAAGTTTTTGGTCATGACATCGCCCGATACAAAAACCATATCGCCTACGTTCCGCAGCGGCGAGGAGTCGATTGGGATTTTCCGATCACGGTCCGCGAGGTGGCGGTGATGGGACGATATGGGATGCGGCGCTGGTGGCAGAACCTGACGACCGAAGACTATCAACGAGCGGACGAATCGCTGGCCAAGGTTCGCATGACCCGATACGCCCACCGGCAGATCGGCCAGTTGTCCGGCGGGCAGCAGCAGCGTGTTTTTCTGGCGCGAGCATTAACTCAGGATGCGGAGATTCTTCTGCTCGATGAGCCATTTACCGGTGTCGATGTGGCCACCGAAGAAGCGATCCTGGAAGTCCTGAAAGAACTGAAATCTCAAGGCCGGACCGTGGTCGTGGTCCATCACGATTTGAGTACCGCCACTGAGTATTTCGATTTGCTGATTCTGCTCAACCAGCGACTCTATGGCTTCGGCCCGCCCACGGATGTGCTCGAACCCGAATTGCTGGGTGAAGTCTACGAGGGAAACATGAAAATCTTTGCGGAGATTGCAAAGCGCTGAAATGTTAGAAATATTACAAAACCTCCAGCTCAATTACGGTCACATTTTCCGGCCGCTACTGGTTGGAACGCTGGTGGCGACCGTCTGCGGAGCCGTCGGTTGCTTCATCGTGCTGCGGCGGATGTCGTTTCTGGCCGATGCGATCGCGCATTCCATGCTGGCCGGCGTGGTTGCGGGCTATCTGTTGATTAAAGTTCTGTTTGGTCAGGAAGCCCATTTGGGCGGGATGTTGTTGGGAGCCATGTTGGCAGGCATGATCACCGTGGGCCTGGTGGGGCTGGTGACGAAGTTCACTCGCGTCAAAGAAGACACGGCCATTGGGATCATGTACACCGGAATCTTTGCGTTGGGTGCGTTTGTGATTTCGCTGCGAAGTGTCGGCCAGCTCATTCATATCGATATCTACCACTATATTGTGGGCAGCGTGCTGGCGGTGACGGATGCGGAACTGTGGTTGCTGGCCATTGTGGCCTCCGTGGTGCTAGGGGCCGTGATTCTGTTTTATCGCTCGCTGCAATTGACGACCTTTGACCCTGTCATGGCGGCCTCCGTTGGAATTCCGGTCGTCGCGATGGAATATTTGCTGACCGCCTGCACGTCACTGGTCGTCGTCAGCGGCGTGCAAGTGGTGGGCGTCATTCTGGTGGTCGCATTGATGATCACACCGGCAGCATCGGCCTATTTGTTATCGGACCGGCTGGACAGGATGGTGATCCTATCCATCGTGATCGGCGTGATAGGATTCTGGCTGGGGTTTGGGCTGGCCATGCTGGTCGGTGCGTCACCCGGTGCGTCGGTGGTAGTCGTCATGACCCTGCTGTTTGTTGCCGCGGTAGTCTTCTCGCCACGCTACGGTTTGCTTCCAGAATGGCTGAGAAAGCGATCCTCCGTTTCGCAAGAAGAACGTGAAGATATTCTCGGATCCATTGTCAGATTCCCCGAAAAAGCAACCACAGCGGTAGCCATTGCAGAGCATCTAAAAAAGCCGGCATCGCTGGTTCAGCGGGTCTTGAGAAGCCTCGAGCAGCAAGAACTGGTCAGTACCTCTGACCGCCACGTCCGTTTGACCGATTTGGGCCAGACGGAAGCATCCCGCATTCTCCGGGCGCATCGAATCTGGGAAACGTATCTTGAAAAAGCCGGAACGCCCGAAAGCGACCTGCACCCCAAAGCTCACGTACTCGAACACATCCACGATCCAGCGACGATCGATTATCTGGACGACAAGCTGGGCCACCCCATTTTCGATCCTCACGGCAAGGAGATCCCCAGCAGTAAACAGACTCGCGAAGCCGAATTTATGCTTAGCTTGCTCAGAGAAGGCGACAAGGTCATCGTGCGAAGGATACTCCCATCAGCAGATACAATCGGTTTGAAAACCGGACAGACCCTGACCATCGGCCCCCGAAATGCAGCCGCCAATTCATGGTCCATCGAAACAGAGGATGGAAAGCAATGGCTGCTCTCTCACGAACAGGCGGACGGCATATGGGTTGAATTCCAGTAGCGCAACGGGGTAAATGCCGGAACTGCGCAAACGCAGAAAGACCTACCAAATGGCCGCCGCTGTTCGGCGTTTGCTTGTTCCGGCCTACGGTTGGTGCCGCAAATCGAAGTCGTGCCCCCCAACCCCGAATCCCCAACCCCCAACCCCGAATCCCGAATCCCGAATCCGCGATAGCCAAACCAGACGGTTTCAGCTAAATTGGTGATACCGGTCCACTATTTATATTCCTGATTGATTTTTCGCCTGATGAGTTAGGCATCCAAAATGAACGTTTTCAGTCGAGCGTATATCGACAGTCTGTACGAAGACTATCGACAAGACCCCGATTCGCTCCCCACCGCATGGCAAGAATATTTTGCGAACTTTGATCCTGACGCATCGCAAATCGATCCCCAGTCTCTTCCCGGCACCATCGCCAATACTGCCAACGCGGCCAAAGCCGTCGCCAAGCAGGACAGTGTCGACCAATTGGTACGCGGCTTCCGAGTTCGCGGACACCTGGGAGCCAACATCGACCCGCTGCAGCGCCCCCGCGCCGCGAATAAGGAACTGACGCTTGAAGCCTATGGGCTCGGCCCGGCCGACTACCAGCGTGTCTTTTCAGCGCGAACGATCGACGGCGAGAACTTTCGAACGCTCGAAGAGATTATCGACTTGCTGCGGACGACGTATTGCCGCTCGATCGGTGCCCAGTTCATGCACATCGACGACCACGATGTTCGTCACTGGCTGCAAAAGCGAATGGAGGGCACGCAAAACCGACTGCACCTTCATCGCGAAACCCAGATTCGGATTTTGACCCGGCTAACCGATGCCGTGATCTTTGAGGAGTTCGTGCGGAAGAAATTTGTTGGAGCCAAAACGTTCTCGCTCGAGGGAGCCGAGACATTGATTCCCCTGCTCGATCTGGCACTGGAAAAAGCAGGCGATCACGGGGTTCGCGAAGTCGTGCTGGGCATGGCGCATCGCGGCCGACTGAACGTACTGGCCAACATCATGGGCAAGAATTCCAAAAGTATTTTTTGGGGATTCGATGATCCCGATCCGGAGAACCATCGTGGGGGCGGCGACGTGCTCTACCACATGGGCTACAGCAATGACTGGACGACCAGCAAGGGAAAAAATGTTCACATTTCGCTGTGCTTCAATCCCAGCCATCTCGAATACGTCGATCCGGTCGCCATGGGACGCTGCCGCAGCAAACAGGATCGCCACGGTGATGCCGAGCGCAGTGCCGCGATGACGATTCTGATTCACGGTGACGCCGCGTTTGCCGGCGAAGGCGTGGTTCAGGAGTCACTCAATATGAGCCAGCTTGAGGGCTACAAGGTCGGCGGCACGCTGCATGTGATTGTCAACAATCAGGTTGGCTTCACGACCGATCCCATGGAAAGCCGCTCGACCACGTATGCCAGCGATATCGCCAAGATGCTTCAGATTCCGATCTTCCACGTCAATGGTGAAGACCCCGAAGCCGTCGCTCAGGTCGTCCACCTTGCGATGGAATTTCGCCGAGAATTCGCCCGCGATGTGGTGATCGACATGTATTGCTACCGCCGACTCGGACACAACGAAGCTGACGAACCCCGTTTCACTCAGCCGCAAATGTACGAGGCCATCGACCAGCGGCCGACGATCCGAGACAGCTATTTGAAGCGGCTGCTCAAACTGCACGAAGTCACGCAAGAGGAAGCTGACCATATCGCTGAAGTCCGACGCGAAAAACTGCAATCGGAATTTGATGCCGTTAAACAGGCTCAAGCCAAGTATGTTTCCGACGCGCAGTCGCTCGGCGGATTATGGGCTCCTTACTATGGAGGGTTCGAACGTGACGACGATCAGATCGATACAGGAGTTTCTCTCGATAAACTATCGACGCTTATTCGCCGTATGTCGGAGACGCCTGAGTCGTTCACTGTCAACAAAAAGCTGAAGCGGGTACTCGATGCCCGAATCGAATCGGCGGAGCAAAAACGACCGGTCGACTGGCCGACGGCGGAACTGGCAGCGTTTGCGTCACTGGCGGTGGAAGGTCATCCCGTTCGGTTGTCCGGACAGGATTGCGAACGCGGCACGTTCAGCCAGCGACACTCCGTGCTGATCGACTCGCTTGATGGATCGAAGTATCGCTCGCTCCAGCATCTGTCAGAAAACCAGGCACCGGTGGACATCATCAACAGCCCTCTGTGCGAAACGGGCGTGCTTGGTTTTGAATACGGCTACAGCCTCGACACGCCCGATGGACTGGTGTTGTGGGAGGCTCAGTTCGGTGACTTTTACAATTGCGGTCAGGTGATCGTCGATCAGTTTCTGTGCAGTGCCGAGGACAAGTGGAATCGCTTGAGCGGGCTGACGATGCTGCTGCCGCATGGTTTCGAAGGCGCCGGCCCCGAACACTGCAGCGGACGCATCGAGCGATTTCTGTCTTCCAGTGCCGAACACAATATGCAAGTCACGATCCCCTCGACAGCGGTGCAGTACTTCCATCTGCTGCGGCGACAAGTGAAGCGATTGTGGCGAAAACCGCTGATCGTGTTCACACCCAAAAGTATGCTGCGCGAACCGCTGGTGATGTCGGACCTCGAAGAATTTACTTCGGGACGATTTCAGCGAGTCCTGACCGATCCCCAAGTCCAGCCCAGCGATCGACCGAGCCGAATCCTGATTGCGGCCGGCAAGGTGGCCATCGACTTGATGAAACGCCGCGCGGAGAAAAAGCGAAACGATGTTGCCATTATTCGGCTGGAACAGCTTTATCCGTTCCCCGCCGCAGATCTCGACGAAGTGCTGTCGCAATACGCGAACGGGCACGAGGTCTACTGGGTTCAGGAGGAGCCATCCAACATGGGTGCGGGGAATTTCCTGCGCATCAAATGGGGCGATCATGCTTTGTACAAACGATGGCCGATGAAAGTCATTGCACGCCCCGAATCCGCCAGCCCTTCAACCGGCTCAAAGAAAGCTCACTACCTTGAACAGGAAGACCTGCTCGAAGCCGCCTTCGGCTCGGCGCCGGTGCGAGCCCCATCCGTGATCGCCTAGAAGATAACGAACTACGGTGGCCCAAAAATTTCCACCCAAGATTCCACCAGCCATCCCTCTCACAACTCGTGAGAAAAGGGAAAAATATTGATCCATTAACCCATCCCCTATCATGTTTGAAATCAAAGTCCCTCCCTTCGGCGAATCCATTCAGGAAGTTCAAGTTGCCAGTTGGCTCAAGAAACCCGGCGATTGGGTCGAGCGAGATGAAGAGATCGTTGAACTCGAATCCGAAAAAGCCTCTCAGGCGTTGACAGCGGAACGAGCCGGCGTGCTGTCCGAAATTCGCGTTGAGCAAGGTCAGTTTGCGCAGATCGGAGACATCCTGTGTGTACTCGACGATCAAGCATCTGTGGGCGGTGCAGGTTCTGCGTCTGCCACGGCATCGGTGGGAGGGAGTGCCACGGTTGCAACGGCAACGGACACCGTAGAGGCTCCCCATGATCCGGCCAATTGGATTATGCCAGCGGCGGAACGAATGCTCAGCGAGTATCAAATCTCAGCCGACGCCATCACACCAACCGGCCCGGGGGGAAGATTGCTGAAGGAAGACGTGCTGAATTATGTCCAGAAGAAAGGGCTGCAGCCAGCCACATCGACCGATACTAAAACTCAACCAGCTGTTACTCAACCACCCAGTACCCAACCCGTAGCCACTCAACCAACCGTTACTCAGCCAATCACTCCGGATCCGGTCAAGCCATCTGCCGCAGTTGCTGCCCCCGTTTCGACTCAAAAACCTTCCCCCCCCTCCGACCCCGCAACCCGTAACCCGCAACCCGCAACCCCTAATCACCAGGCAGCTCGCGAAGAAAAAGCCGTGCCGATGAGCATGATCCGCCGAACGATCGCAAAGCGATTGGTGGAGGCACAGCAAACAGCAGCTCTGTTGACCACGTTCAACGAAATTGACATGCAGCCGGTGAAGGAACTGCGCGGTAAGTATCAGGCGGCTTTTCAGGAAAAGCATGGCGTTAAGTTGGGCTTCATGTCCTTTTTTGCCAAGGCGGCGGTCGAGGGGCTGAAGCGATTCCCTGCCATCAATGCCGAAATTCGTGGCAACGATGTGATCATGAAAAACTATCATGACATCGGAGTCGCCATCGGAGGTGGCAAGGGACTGGTCGTTCCCGTTTTACGTAGCGTAGAACGTCTGAGTTTCGCCGATGTCGAACGAATGATTGGCCATTTCTCGGTCCTGGCCCAGCAGAACAAGATTCAGCCAGAAGATCTCGCGGGCGGAACGTTCACGATCAGCAATGGCGGTGTCTACGGATCCCTGCTTTCGACGCCGATCGTCAACCCACCTCAAAGCGGTATCCTGGGCCTTCACTCGATTCAGGATCGCCCGATCGCGCTCAACGGACAAGTCGTCATCCGCCCCATGATGTACATCGCCCTGACCTACGACCACCGCATCGTCGATGGTCGCGAAGCCGTCGGTTTCCTGAAAACTATCAAGGAAGTCCTGGAAGAACCGGCCCGGCTGTTCCTGGAAGTTTGACGGTAGGCAGTTGGTTTTTAGTTTTTAGTTTTTAGTTTTTGGTATCCCGAATCCCCAACCCCGAATCCCGCACCCCGAAAACATGGCATCTACTGAATTTGACTTAATCATACTAGGCGGCGGTCCCGGCGGTTACGTTGCGGCGATTCGCGCCGCACAGCTTGGACTCAATACCGCCGTCATCGATGAAAATCCGCAGTTTGGCGGAACGTGTTTGCGTGTTGGCTGCATCCCCAGCAAAGCGCTGCTCGAATCCAGTCACCTGTTGGCCGAAGTCCGCGATCACATGATTGATCACGGCATAACAGCGACCAAGTTGACAGTCGATCTGGCCAAAATGATGGAGCGGAAAAACAAGATCGTTGAAACGCTGACCAGCGGAATCAACATGTTGCTCAAGCGAAACAAAGTCACCAGCTATGTCGGGCGAGGCAAGCTGATCGGCTCGAACCAGATTGAAGTCTCTACGGGAGACAAGCTGTCGGCCAAACATATCGTGATCGCCACCGGCAGTGTTCCCATGATCTTGCCGGGCATCGAATTTGATGGCGATTATATCGGCGACAGTACGACAGCACTTTCCTATCCCAATGTTCCTTCGCGGCTGGTCGTGATTGGGGGCGGTTATATCGGTCTGGAGTTGGGCTCGGTCTGGAGTCGGCTCGGCTCGAGTGTCACCGTACTGGAAGGATTGGATCGGGTTCTGCCCGGGCTCGACGCCGAGATCGGCCGGCTCGCCCGACGCGCGTTTGAGAAACAGGGACTGGAATTCAAAACCTCGATGTGGGTCGAGAGTGCCAAGAAAGTCGGAAAATACTGCGAAGTAAAATGCAAAGACCAGCCCGTGATCGAATGTGATCGCGTCCTGGTTTCCGCAGGTCGCGTCCCCAACACGAAACAGATCGGGCTTGACGAAGTCGGCGTGAAGACCGACAAGCGTGGTTTCATTGAAGTCGATTCGCATTTCCAGACGAATGTACCCGGTGTCTATGCGGTGGGCGACTGTATCGGCGGAGCCATGCTGGCTCACAAAGCATCGGAGGAAGGGATTGCCTGTGTCGAGCAAATCGTGACAGGTCATTCCCATGTCAACTATGACACGATTCCGTCCATCGTTTATACCCACCCGGAAATCGCATCCGTGGGAAAAACGGAAGAGCAATTGAAAGAGGCTGGCATCAACTACAAGAAAGGCTCGTGCCCTTACGGGGCCAACGGCCGCGCGCGGGCATTGGGTGATGTCGAAGGAAAAGTAAAGATACTGGCCGACGCCGAAACCGATCGGATTCTCGGCGTGCATGCCATCGGCTCGCGGGCCGGCGACCTGATTGCGGAAGCCGCCGTGGCGATGAATTTTGGCGCGTCGAGCGAAGACTTGGCCCGCTGCTGTCACGCCCATCCGACGCTTTCCGAAATCATGGTCGAAGCCGCCCTCGCCGTCTCCGGCCGGGCGATTCATACGTAGTTCCCGTAGTTCAAAAACAACCGAATATGAACGTCACAAATCGCGTTTTGTCAGTATTCTTTTCGTTGCTGTTGCCCGTCCTGGCCAATGCTCAGTGGAAGCCTGAAGTGAGAAGCGTTTTTGGCGACGATCCGGCTGTCGGAGCGGAATACTATGTGGACAAATCGGGAAAAATCATTGGGGCAACGTACTTTGGCGTTAAAGAAAATCCCGATGTCTCTGAAAAGGATGCGATTGAGCGTTTGGATTGGCGCAAGCACGCTGAACTTGAAAGTGTGGCAGTATATCAGTACAAAGCATCGAAAGATTTCATCGACTATCTTTCGACGCTCGAATCCGTTGTTGAAATTGAGATCGGAACATTGCCTGATGAGATTGAGGTTTTATCGGGGAGTCTGGATTCACTCAGAAATATGAAGCAACTTGAATCACTTGAAATCAATGAGGATACTCTGACCGAAGAGGATCTTGAGTTTGTGGGTGATCTCAAGAATTTGACTCATTTCCGCTTGATCTATGGCGAGTTGTCAGAAAAAACATTAAATCAGTTGCTGCAGCTTGAACATTTGTCGGAATTGACCTGCAATCGGATTGCGACACTCTCTGATGATACGCTGGAAAATTTGTCTCGATCCAGGAGCCTTGAGAAAATTGAGGTGTGGAATGCAGACAGGCTGACAGAGACCTATCTGGCTCTCAAACGAATTCCTGCCTTGAAGCAGTTAACGGTGACGATGCAATCAAAGGAGATGAATATTGAAGAGTTGAATCTCGCTATCAAGGTTGTTGAAGAATGCTCAAAATCAAAGCTGACCATTTCCTGTCAGTTAGACTTTAATTTCAGTTTGTCGTTTTCCAGGTAGGCCGTGAGCGGCCACTTCACTTCTTCTTTTTCTTCCACAGGAACCAGATGTTCGATTTCGGTGCTAATCACTTATTTGTGGTCAAGGAATCATTCGAATGAATAAGAGCGGACCAGCAGCTATCTTTCTCCAATAGCAAGAGAAAAAATGGAACCGGAGGAGATCGAGCGGCGGCCCAAGGAAATCCTGGATCGATACGAGCCCCTGCTACCGACCATTGAAAAATGGACACTGCACGATCTCGAAGGCGTTCTCTGTGCCTCTGTGTTTCAATGAAATCCCACGAAGGGGTTTCTATCGGCATGGATAGGCCGTAATCACTCGATTTCCGTCCAGAATCAATTTCAGGCTGCGAAGGCCCTGGTTCCGGGATCGGGTTCCTTTCTCGCCGCCCTCGTATCCGATTCGTCGGCCCATGGAAATGGTGTAGGCTGTGTTTCCCTGTGACGCTTCAGATTTTACGTACTTTGATTTCTCCTTGACCATTTCGTAGGCCTCGTCAAGTAACTTCAAAATGGTGTCTTGATCGCCATCAAATACTCCATGTGACGGGCGGCCTTTGTCATCCTGGGCGTGTCGCATGACGTGCTCGACGCGGTGTTCGCCTCCCGGTCCCATACTGAAAATCAGTCCTGCCGGGGACTTGAGGTTTCGACCACCGGCCGATTGCAGAAATTCTTCCTCTTTGGATGCCGATGAAGCCGCCCCCGAAGGTTTGCCAAGTTTGGTTGTTACCGGCCGGTTTGAAGTGGGCTTGCTGGAATCCGATTTTCCAGAGGCGGCACCCACATTGGATCGAGAGCCGGAGGCGGGGGCCGAAATTGGATCGCTGGCCGGTGGTGCTTTCCGCGGGGGCTGGAATACAACTTCGTAATCGCTTCCGTTATCCTCCGGGATTCTGTTACTCTCCGAACCGGGAATCGGATTTGCGGTTTCCGCTTGAGCGACAGGCTGGGCAGATTGCTGATTATTTTGATACCATTGATAGCCCAGAATCCCCAGCACCACGAGGATGAGGGCAATTCTTTTCCAGTCGATTGGCTTGGGTTCCGCAGTGACAGTCATCGTTTGGCCAGAAAGATTAAAATATATTGCGAACATCCATTGTATGGGGATCAGCGAGCGAAAACTAGGTTAAACCATGCGGTATTTGGACGTGACGTTAACGGAACCAGCAGCCAATCTGGCGCTCGACGAAGCCCTTCTCGAGACGGCAGAGGAACAGCAGCACAACGGTTTTTTCGCAGAAACAGAAACCTTGCGGATCTGGCAGCCGTCATCCCCGATGGTGGTACTGGGGCGAAGCTCGCCTTACGAGCGTGAGGTCCATCTCGATTTTTGCCAGCAACACCACATCCCCGTGCTACGACGTTGCAGCGGAGGGGCGACCATTGTGACCGGACCGGGCTGTTTGATGTATGCCGTGGTGCTGAGCTATCGCGAGCGACCGGAACTGAGGATGCTCGATCAGGCCCATCGGTACGTGATGGGGCAGATGCAAGCGGCGATCCGGCGACTGAACATTGAAACAGAGATTGCCGGGACGTCGGATCTGATCATCGCAAACCGAAAATTTTCCGGCAACAGCATGCGCTGCCGACGATTTGGGTTTCTGTATCATGGGACGCTGATTTGCGATTTCGATCTTTCGCTGGTTTCAAAGTGTCTGAAAATGCCGCAGCGGCAACCCCAATACCGCCAAGGCCGTGATCATGAATCATTTTTAACATCGCTGCCGGTTACAACCTCACAGCTTGCAGAGGTGATGGTAGAACAGTGGAATGCCGTACCACAGGGAGGGGCAATTCTTGATCTTGCGGGCAACTCTATTGAAGCCAATTGGCCCGTTGCAATGACTCGGCGACTGGTCGATGAAAAGTATCTGACCAAACGCTGGATTCAATCGGTCGAATGAGGTTTTAATCCACCATTTAATGTGCCAGCAATAAAAATACTTCGTTGCCAGCATATTTTTGTAATCGTCTGAGGGCAGTAATTACGATAATTTAACAGAACCAAGGTTGGGATTTGGCTGGCTTTGGGATACAATCTTTTACTCCTGAAACAGATTACTTCGACCTAAATACGGCTGAGGGACCATTTAAACGGGTAGGCCGAAACCATCAGTGGCTTGTGCTCAGCACGTCCGGTTTTCGCCTGTCTCCCAGCGACTCCCATCGCTAAAATTTTGTCGAAGTATCTTATAATGACCGATTGGTTGAATTGACCAATCGGTTTTTCTATTTTCCAACAGAACATGGGATAGACGTCTACGTCAGTTGCTTAGTGCTAGACAGATATGGATGTCTATCCCACTGTTTGACAGACGTGGACGTCTATCCCACATTGCCCTATCTCTGGCCGAACCTCCTGAATCCTGTGTCCTCCGACATTCCCCATTGCACCCTGCTAACACCTCCTGGACGGGGAGCGATTGCAGTGATCACGGTAACGGGTGAATCGGATCACCTGATCGATGGCCTGTTTCAATCGGCTTCCGGAAAAAAAACATCCGAAATCCGACAACGCGAAATTGCCTATGGCCACTGGCGCTCCACGGCGGAAGATGTTGTTCTGATCCGTGTCGGTGATCGGATCGAAATCCACTGCCACGGTGGCCAGGCCGCTCCGGCGGCGATCCTGAAATCACTCACCGACACCGGTATCACCGAACTCAGTCAATCTGACTTTGCCCACCATTTTACAGGAGAAAGGGAAGAAAGTTGGCTGAGCGAAAATTGGTTGGCTTTGCCCAAAGCAGCCACCGCGCGAACGGCGGAATATCTGCTGGCCCAATTGAATACGGCATCCCAGTGGATTGAAAAAACCAAGCAGTTGCCGGTTCTGGGCAAAGCATTCGACCGAACGGAACGGTTACATGAACTGGAATCTGCGATTCAACATCAGTCGTTCGGGCTTCATTTAACCAAGCCTTGGTCAGTCGTCCTCTGTGGTAGGCCGAACGTCGGGAAGAGCAGCTTGATCAATGCCATCGCTGGCTTTGATCGGGCCATTGTTCACGAGACGCCCGGCACAACTCGCGATGTCGTGACGCAACACACCGCCGTCGACGGTTGGCCGATTGAACTGAAAGATACCGCCGGGCTGCGGATCACGTCCAATACGATCGAACAACAAGGAATTGAGTATTCGCAAATCGAAATTCAAAACGCCGACTTGGTCGTGGCGGTTGTCGATGCCCTTACATGGTCCCATGATCCGGATCGCCAGTTTATCCGCGACGTCGGCGCCCAAATTCTCGTTCTGAACAAGATCGACAAGCTGCAAGCATCCCCTTCGTTTGTCTCCGATCTATCGGCCCCATTGCAAACTGAATCAACCGGGATTTCGGTCATCGCTACGTCGGCCACGGAGGGAACGGGCATTCGAAACTTGATTCAAGAAATCGCCAAGGGGCTGGTACCCGATCCACCCGATTTTGATCAGTTATTTCCGGTCAGTGAGACGCAAGCAAAGAACTTGCAAGCAATGTTTGAAACGATGGAACGCGAGGGTGAGATCTAAGGCTTGGTTGCCAGCATCATGGAACGGAATGAATGCCGTTCTACGAACCAATGCCCACCCTCGCTCGTAGTGGTCTGTACGTTAAAATAACAACTCCACGACGGAGTGATCGCCTCAGTTTGTTTGCGGCCGATGGAGCGCCCAAACGATCGCTTGAACTCAGTGGAGTCGGCATGAATCGTTGGTTGACGATTACCTTCATGGTTGTATTGGTTTTTTCTCGTTCTGGATCGGCCTGTGCTGGCAAGCCTCTGATTGAAACGGGAGTTCATGTAGGGGCTATCCCTCCCGTTTCTCCGACAGGACATGGCAATCCACCGCGAAAACGAGGAGCGGCGATCTTTCCTGGGTTGCTATTCTGGAATGCTTCGCCGGTCAACCAAAACTCCACCGAAGCCGTTCTGTTCGATGTGCCTGCGTTGCTGGAAGCCCGCGAACTGCACCGCGAAAATCAGCTCCGGCTCCCCAATCATAAACTGATCGTCGTCACCATTCCGGTCACTTCTGAAATTCGTGCAGACGATAAGGGAAACGTCAATGCGTTTCGATTTGATGCGTACTGGAACAAAAATCCGTTCCCGATTTCCGACTATGCTCCCAAAACCCAAACCGTGTCTGAAATCGCTGGAACGATTGCGATCGACAAATCACGCGACGATAGTTCGGGATTTGATCTGAAGGTCAACAGTGCGTGGCCGCCCGTCGCCGCAGGAATCGGTCAGGCCAATCGGTCCAAACATGAGTCGACCAAACACAGCTACGAAGAGATTCCGCAACATGAAATCCTGGTGGCTTCCGGAACCGTACGGCGGGGCACCGGTGCCTTCTTCCGGTTCCATCCATCGCGCTCGGAAACGCTTGAAGGAGGGCGTGAACTGACGCTGACGTTCAGAGTTCCACCCTCGTGGCGCGGCGGTGTTTTGCAAGTCGAATGCACCGCCATTGGCAAACGACGTGTATTCGGATGGCAGGAACCGTTTGAAGTTCAGCGAGCGTTCATCGTACCGGTCTATATTGAAAACGACGAAGAAGCCGAAAACAGTGCGATGGAATTTGTAGTCGGTGAACAGAAGCTCCGTCAGAGTTGGAATCAGTTTCGCTCCCAGGCAAAATCGACATCCTCCAGCAACCATCCGTTTGAACATCTGTTCGGGACCAGCAGTCGGAGTAGTCGGCAATCCCCATCACCCACACTGACGGAAGACTGGCTGAATTCGCTGATTCAAACCTCCGACCAACCACTGAATCAGGTCCGCCTGCAACTGCCAACCGAACTGGAAGCGGCCGCCGATCGATTCGTCGAGTCGCGAGCAAACTTGTTGAAGTTCAGCCGGTAGATCGAACTCGCCTAAACCAACAACTCGTTCACGACGCCGGTTGCGCGAAGCATGAAGTTGTGCAGGTCGGTATTTTTGACGAACGACGGCAGCATTTCGCTGCCTGGCCCGAGCATTGCCAGCTCCACATGGTCCGCCGAATGATCGTCTCCGGCCCAACTGACGCTGGTATATTTTTGCATGAGCTTTGCAAACAGACCGAACGGCATCTTATACGGATTGTAAGTTCCGTCTTCCTGCTTGTGGCTGGCGATAAACCCGACAATCTGATCGGCATCTTCTTCTGAAATCGCGAAACCCAACGCGTATTCTGCTCGTTCCCTGAACTGCGGAACCGTGGTGGTCCGATCCAGTCCTTTCATGATCCATTCATGCGAATGTCGAAACTTCAGCGTCCGTTCGAAATTAGTTTTTGAATTACTGGTGCCCAGAATTCCCGGATTGGCATTGCCGTGATCGGTGGTGATGATCACCAGAGTATTCTGATCGGCTTCGGCAAACTCAACGGCAACCTGGATCGCTTCGTCAAACGCGAGCTGGTCATGGAGCAGGGCAGGGGTATCATTGGCGTGAGCCGCCCAATCCACCTTGCCGCCCTCGATCTGCAATACAAAGCCCTGATCACTGCCCTTCAATCGGTTGATCGCAAACTGTGCCATCTCGGCAAGCGTTGGGACCTTGGTTTGCAGATCCGGTGTATTCTGGTGATCGATCGAGAACGGAATCGCCGACGAGTGAAACACACCCAGCACCGGATTCGGGTCGTCGGGAGTTCGGCTCAGCAGTCCATTCCGGGTCTTCGCCACGTGATACCCGACTTGTTCGAATTGAGTAAACATGTCGACTTTGTCTTCACGTTTGTCCTTGGTGAAATACTCTTTTCCACCCCCAAGCATCACGTCGAAACGCAAGGGCAAATACTTGGAAGCAATCTCGCTCTGATCCGATCTCGACCGGGAGTTCACACAGAAACCAGCGGGCGTCGCATGGGTGATGGGAACGCTGGTGACGCAACCGACCGACTTACCAGCGTGTTTGAATTTCTGTAGGATCGGTTTGTAGGCAACATTGTTGGGTCCCACATTAAGCCGCCCATTGCGAACCCTGCGACCTCCCCCCCACGAAGAACTTGCTGCTGCCGAATCGGTCACATACGAATTGAGCGAAGCTGTTTCCATCAACGCACGTCGAACACTTCGATCATCATAGAGTTGCAGCCAGTGGCTTCGGCGGCCAAGTTGCATCTGGGAAAACAGATCCGCCATCTGCAGCGTGCCGATACTCATTCCGTCGCTGACCATGAAGATAATATTCTTCGCGACCGATCGGGGCTCTTTGGTGACGGCTTGATTCCCCAAGGGAGCAAGCCCGTTGGATGCGCCTAACCAGCCAAGTCCGATTGCCCCCAGTGACGTTCCCTGTAAAAATTCACGACGTTTCATGGTATTTAAAATGTTAGCTGAACCGAATGGATATAGAGAGGTGTAAACACCCTTAAACGACCAACTAGGGCTGGATTTCAGCGGGGGCTGGACGCGACCAGCATTTTATTGGATAGTAGCGCCCCTTGTTTAGCCTTTTTTGGCCCCCAACCCGTCCACTTTCCGCGAACATGCTGGCAGATTGCTACCATACCGGCAATCGTGTCGATTGTACCGCGCCGAGATCCATTTCATAGACCGAAACGTTTGCTTTGTCAAAATGAATCGTTTAATCTGTGTACGCGACGATTATTTTAGCTAAATTAGTCTACTCAATCATCTCATTTGTTTTCAGTCGTGTTTTCTTTAAGGCAACTTAACGCAACCCTATTTTTGCGATTTCTGGTATTTTCTGGAATTATCCGCAAACTGGTTCGGATGATACGACAAAAAGAGTCCGGCTTCCGATACCGAAATTGCAGTTAAATGTAATTGAAGTTCACCTAATCGCAAACTCTGAACTGACCCGCTACCTCTGGAAAAACATGGCAAACATTTTTGATAAGTGCGACGAATACTGGGCCCGAATGAGGCGCGTCACAGGAGAACATTTCAAACCGGAGATCTTTTTTCGTCGCATGCCGATCAGCAATAGCTTGCCGATCATCCACATCGATGGGCGCGAACTGCTGCAGGTCTCGACCAACGACTATCTTGGCTTGGCCAATCATCCCGAGGTGATCGAAGCCGCCGCGAGAATCACGAACGAACACGGGATTGGGACGCCCCTCGGCGCCCGACCGCTGACGGGTAACACGGACCTGCACATCGAGCTGGAAGAAAAACTCGCGACCTGGCGCCGAACAGAAACCAGTCTGGTGTTCAACCTCGGCTTGAGCGCCATGTCCGGTACGATCGCTTGCATGGTTGGACGCAACGAACGAATTTTTGTCGATGCTTACGCGCATGGTTGTCTTCATGACGGAGCGCGTTTGTGCAAAGGAATCGCAAGCTGGTTTGGTCACAACGACTTGGTGGACCTTGAAAGCCAACTCAAGGCCTGCCCGCTGGAGCAACCCAAACTGATCGCCGTCGATGGCATGTACGGTATGTCCGGTGACCTGGCTCCACTGCCTGAACTGGTCGAACTGAAAAACAAGTACAACGCCCAGTTATTCGTCGACGACGCTCACGGGACAGGAGTGCTCGGCGAGAACGGTCGCGGAACACCTGAACATTTCGGCGTGGAAGTAGAAGACCAGGTCGATTTCCACGGCGGGACGTTCGCCAAGTCGTTCGGAACGTTCGGCGGATATATCTGTGGACCTAAGCGAGCCATTGATTTCATCAAGTATGTTTCACCCGGATTCATGCTGACCAAGGCACTGCCTGCGGCGATCACGGCAGCCACGCTGAAGTCACTGGAACTGATCCAGGAACTGCCGGAACGGCGACATCGGTTGTGGGAAAACATCAATACCCTTCGAGACGGTCTGCGACAGGCTGGCTTCAGTATCGGAAACCCGCAAGGCGCCGTGACTTCGATTTATACCAAGGGGGCGTTGGCATTGTCGGCGGTCAACTTGCTCGAAGAAGAGCATGGAATCATCGTCAATCCGGTCATGTATCCAGCCGTCCCCTACGGCACCTCGATCATCCGCATCACGCCGGGGGCCTTGCACACTCCCGAACAGATGACCCGCTTGGTCAATGCCGTTGTCGAGGTCTCGAAAAAACTTCCTCTGCTGGAGGGAAATCAGGCTGCCGCTCATAAAGCGATTGCCAAAGGCTCGGAGTCAGACGCGTCGCTGGCCAACTTGAGTACGCAACCCAAGGGTTG
Source organism: uncultured Pirellulaceae bacterium (assembly GCA_964414815.1). GTDB lineage: Bacteria > Planctomycetota > Planctomycetia > Pirellulales > Pirellulaceae > Mariniblastus. The sequence goes on from CAYPXY010000003.1 coordinate 181,505, forward strand.
TTAGCAAGTGTGTCACTCACTGCTTGTTCAGCCCGTTCAAACCGAACGTCAGTGGTCCGATTTCTTTTCGCTCAAGCGATCGATCTATCGTGACGACCCGGCGGCCGTAATGCCGCTGAGAAAAATGGAGCGCCAGCAGGTCGACCGCGAGCGAAATCCATTCTATCAGCACGCCGACATGGAAGCGTTTATCTGCCTTGAGGGCAAACGCCCGGTCGGCCGCGTGGCCGCCATCGTCGACCACCTGCATCAGGAACGTTATCAGGACGATGTCGGCTTCATAGGGTTCTTTGAATGTATCGATGACCAACGAGTGGCCCATCTTTTGATCGAGCAGGCGGAACAATGGCTGGCGGCGCACGGCTGCAAAGCCATTCGCGGGCCGGTCAATCCGTCGATGAAAGGCGAATTCGGGGTACTCGTTGAGGGGCACGAATATCCGCCCAGTGTCATGATGGCTCATACACCCTTGCGATACGAGCGACATTTGCTCGAGGAAGGATTTGAGATTGAAACGTCGTTTTATGCGTTTCGAACGATTATTTCAGAGACTCGAGAGGAATGCGAGCATCGGTTTCGGACGCACGACGCCATCAACCAGAAATTCAAGGAACGGTTTCCCAAACTTTCGTTGCGCCCGATTTCTCCGAAAAACTATGCATCGACACTGCGGGAAATCAATGAGCTGGGGAATGTCGTTCGCAGTACCGGCTGGGGATTCGTCCCGCTGACTCCCGCCGAGCTGGAGTTCATGATTGAGAATTTGCGACCCGTCATTCGTTATGATATGATTCATGTCGCGTACTGGGAGGATCAACTGGTCGGCTTCATCGTCAATATCCCTGACGTGAACTGGGCCCTCAAGCGAACCCTCGGCAAATGGGACTGGTTGAGAATGATCCAGCTTCCGTTTCTGATTCCCCGGTCTCCGCGCACCCGTGTGATCGCGATCGGCATCGACCATGAACACCGGATGAAAGGAATCGCGACGCAACTGATCAAGCAGCTCACGGATCGTCATGAGGCATTTGATGAGTGGGAGTTTTCCTGGGTTCATGAGGCCAATGCCAAATCGATCCGAATCATCGACCGCGTCATGCCAATCACGCGGTACAAGACCTATCGCTTGTATCAGAAACCCATTCAGGCCCTTGAGAGCTGACGACCGACCTTGAACCCCTCAGAAGAAACACAACCCACCGAACCTCCTCCGCTGAAATCCGAGCGGCTATTGATCGAACTCCCGCTTCAGGATTTCGATCGCGCGCTCGTGATGTCTCCCGGCCGGGCTCAACTGGCAGAAAGATGGGTGGCCGAGACCCGTACAGGAAGCGTCGATGCCTGGTATCTCGATTTGCATGCCGCAAGCGTTGCCAGGCAAGCATTGGGATCCACCTCGGATCGTCTGAGCGTTGTCGGTTCGCCCGATCTTCCAGAGCATTCCTATCAGTGGATCGGATTCCCGGTGCTGACTCATGGCGAAGCTGAACTGACGCGCGATCTGCTGCAACAAGCCTGCCAACGACTGGACCAAGGCGGAACGCTGGCCGTTGCGGTGGATAATCCGCGCGATACCTGGCTGCACGAACAGATGCGAGCCCTATTTTCGTCCGTGAAATGCGTCCGCACGGAATCGGGATCGATCTATTCAGCCAGGAAAAGCGGCCCACTCAAGAGAGTTCGTGATTTCACCTGCGAATTCGTCTTTCGCGATCAGGAACGGCTGATCAAGGTCATCAGTGAACCTGGCGTGTTTTCCCACCGGCGGCTCGACGCGGGTGCGAGGCAGTTAATGAACGCCTGCGAAATCGAAGAAGAGGATCAAGTGATGGATTTGGGCTGCGGATCCGGCGGCGTTGCGCTGGCCGCAGCGTTTCAAACCTCGCGCGAAGTCTGGGCGGTCGACAGTAATACCCGCGCCGTTCGATGTGCGGCGCGCGGAGCCGAACTCAATGGGCTCGCGAACGTCAGGACACTGATCAATGCCGACGGACGGCTCGGAATGGACAACTCCTTCGAACTGGTGCTGGCCAATCCACCCTATTTCGGCGATCATAAAATTTCACAACACTTTGTCGATACAGGCTTGGCCTGCCTTCGCCCGGGCGGAGCATTGATTGTCGTCGCCAAACGAGGTGCTTGGTTCGAGTCGTACTTTGACCTGCAGGAGCTGGACGATATCGTCGCCTTTCAAAGCGGCGAGTATCAGGTTGTCTGCGGCAGAAAAACTTGAACTCAGAAATTCAGAAGTCAGAAAAAAATGCATCTTATTCGCGGCAGTGAGCTGAACTATATCCCGGCCTCCCATGAAAAACCCGATCAGCCGGGAGTTCTGAAGAAAGTCCTCGGAACGAAGGATCAATTCCTTGCGGGGCAAGTTCAGATGTTGAACTGGTCGCTCTGTCCGAAAGGGTCTTCGTTTCGCTTCCACTATCACGAAGACATGCAGGAAGTCTTTGTCATTCTCAACGGTGAGGTTGAGATGCAAGTCGATGACCAACACGTGGTACTCCATCAGGGCGATGCGATCCTGATCGAGCCTCGGGAGGTCCACAAAATGACCAATCCAAGCGATGTCGATGTGGAATATATCGTCTTCGGGATTGCTTCGGGACAGGGCGGCAAAACGGTGGTCGTGGAGTAGAACCGCTACTTCTTGCTTTTGAAAGCCGCCAGCGTCCCGACCACTAAAGCTCCTACGACGATTCCAAGGACCAGCCCGTTGACGGCTTCGAAACACCACGCCGCAATTCCGCTCCACCCCAGATACTCAATCCAGCTTTCGACCCAATGATGAAGTGCCGGAACGGCATGGATCAGGATCTGACCTCCCACCCAAAGCATCGCCAACGTACCCACAAAACCGATCACTTTGAGTACGATGGGCATGGCCTTGATCAACCCTCGACCCAACCAGCGAACCGATGAAGGTCGATGGTCTTGATTCAAATGCAAGCCCACATCGTCGACCTTGAGAATCAGCCCCACAAACCCATAGACTGCGGCGGTGATGACCAGTGCCACCGCGACCAGGATCACCATACGAGCAAAAAAAGGTTGGTCGAACACTTCGTTGTAAGCGATGACCATGATCTCGGCTGACAGAATGAAATCCGTCCGAATTGCTCCGGCCGTTCGCATTTTCTCCAGCTCCGCAGGTGTAATGGATTCGATCGGTTCATCGTCATGATGAGCCTGTTTGTGGAATGGTCCGAGAATCGAGTGGTACAGCTTTTCGAATCCTTCAAAGCACAGATAGATACCGCCGAGCGCCAGCAGCGGCTTGAAAAGCGAAGGCGCAACCACCCCCAACAGCAGGATCGACGGCAGCAAAAAGACCAACTTGTTTTTGATCGAGCCTTTGGCAATATTCCAGACGATCGGGATTTCCCTGCGAGGCGACAGGCCGATCACATATCGAGGTGTCACAGCAGCATCATCGATCACGACGCCAGCCGCCTTGCTACTGGCCTGAACGGCCTGAACGGCCACATCATCGACGGAGGCGGCAGCCGCCTTGGCAATTGCGGCAACGTCATCAAGCAACGCAAGAAGACCACTACTCATTGGATTGAGAATCCCAAGAAACTAAACAACTGGAAATGAAACGTAGAGAATATACCTCGAACACTGGGGCAGCGACATTCAGCTTGATCTGATTTTCCTCAGCCAGTTGACCAATCGGTCGAGAATCACGAGCTGCGCCAACAGCATTCCAATGGGAAGTGCGAACTGGGCCGCCTGGACCAACCGTGCATCAATTTCCGCCATCTGGACGCTGAACAACATCCGAACCACCAGATGATTGAGTACGAACAACGACAATAGAACAAACCCGGTGCCCATCAGGAAGGTACACCCCAGCGGTTGTGTCTTGTGTTTCCGGTTTCGTTTGAACACTTTTCCGCGATTCAGGTTAGAAAGACTGCAGCCAGGACCCAGTACGAGAGAGAACAATGATATCAGACGCAACCGCACCCTATCTCAGTGGGCTACCCCAATCGCCGACTACTTTTTTCTCTTCTTTCGGCCCTTCTTCGGATCTTCCAACGACTTCTTTCGAGGACGCGGCACGCAAACCAGCAATATCCCTAACAGTAAAAATGCGGCTGTCAGCATGTAAGCGAGATTGTATTCAGTTTGAACAGGTTCCATCTTTTTTCTTCAGGGAGAACGGACTGGGATCGGTATCTTCATTCTAGTTGAAACAGGGGCGCCGTAAAGTAGATTCTCCCTTATCGTCGGGCATCCACCGAGAAATCATAGGATCAAAATGTCAAGCCACTATAGTCCCCTGGGGAAATGAATTTTAGTTTACAGTTCCTGCCGAGCATTACCATTTGCTTCTCCTTTTAACCCAAACTCCTGATCTCATTGAGTCGTGCAATCAACTCGTCTCGTGGTACTTCCAGTTGTGCGCCTGAACCTAGTACCTTCAACTTCACGACCCGATTGGCTAGTTCATCCGGTCCCAGGATGGCCGCGAATGCGAATCCGTTTCGATCGGCATATTTGAATTGCTGGTCCAGTTTTTTCTTGTCGGGATAAACCTCGACACCGATTCCCGCCTGCCGTATTTCATGAGCAAGAATCAGATAGTCGTGCAAGTTGGCCGGATCAAACTGAATCACCAAAACGTCTGCCATGGTTTTTACTTGCGGAATCATGTGGAGCTCTTCCATTGCGGCCATCAACCGGTCCAGCCCCAGCGATGCTCCAATACCGGGTAGTGGCTGCTTGGTGAACAAACGGGTTAAGTTGTCGTAACGTCCTCCTGAACATACGCTGCCGATACCGGGCAGATCCCCCAGAAAGGTTTCGAAAATAGAACCGGTGTAGTAGTCCAGACCTCGGGCGATCGAGACGTCGATCTTCAGGGGGTCCGTTACTCCAACGGCTTTCGCACCTGCGATCACCTGAGCCAGTTGTTCGCAGCCCTGTTCCGCCAACTCGTTGCCGGCACACAACTGGCCAAGCTCTTTCAGGATCGAATCGTTCGTTCCCTTGATTTCGGCCAGTTGCAGAATCTGATCCGCCTGTTCAGCCGTGGCATCTGACTGGGCAAGAATTTCCTCTTTGACAAGCCCCGCACCGATCTTGGGCAATTTGTCGAGCCCCCGCAGAACCGGCACACTGAAATCGGCCAGCCCAAATTTCTGCAGCAGTCCGTTGAGGATTTTACGATTGTTGACACGGATCGTGAATCGCTCAAATCCGATCGCACGCATCAAGTCATAAATCACCAGCGCCGTTTCAATATCGCTGGCGATGGAGGTTGTACCGATGGTATCGAAATCGCACTGCATGAATTCGCGATAGCGACCGGCCTGAGTATTTTCACCCCGCCAAACCGTACCCAAGTGGTAACGCTTGAACGGCATGCCCAATTCACTGGCGTGTTGCGAAACAAAACGGGCAAGCGGCACCGTCAAGTCGAAACGCATGGCCACATCATGGCGACCATGCTCGAAGCGATACATCTGCTTGTCGGTTTCATCGCTGCCTTTGCCACACAGAATCTCCGAGTATTCGAGCGCGGGAGTGTCAATCGGAGCAAAGCCGTAGCTTCGATAGACGGTCCTGGCGGTCTCCATCAACCGTTCGCGCGGAATCATCGCCGCAGGCAGAAAGTCACGGAAGCCTTTAAGGGTTCGAGGAGTAATCAATGAAGTAGACATAGAGACGGTTGAAAGGAATCTGGAAACAAAGTAATCCTGCCGTAGGTTGCCCCAATCGTAAACGACATCCCCTCTTCGAAGCAAATGGGGAATGATTGATTGTAACCGTTCACGACAAAATGTAGAACAATTGACCTCAATTGGCCAGCACGCCGGAAAAGTTGGCTATTTGAGTAACATCGAACAACCGAGATCCACTTCAGGTAATGAACGATTGAGGACCATCGTTCTACATTTGCAAGCGTGTCCTGCAACTCGTGAACGGTTACCGGTTGATTGTAGCGATGGGTTGCCTCTTGAAGAAATCGCCAGAATATCGGACGATGTTTTCCGCTGTCCATCGCCCCACAACCAGCCGCCAGTCGGGTTTTGCGGTTGCTTCATCGTTAAAGAGCCAACCGAACCAGCTTAAAAATATCAATCGCACACCAACCTCCCCAAGCACATGAATCGGGCAACCTGGACGTACTGCAGCATTCTGAATTCGCCGGTTTCATACCTGCGCGGCGGAGCTGTGTTTGAAGGGAAGCCAAACTTCAGCGCAAGCGGACCAAAATCACGATATCAGGTCTCTTTGCTGGTACTGATCCTGTGTTGGGGCCAATGGCTGTCACTGGCAACCACTGCATTCGGCCAGCAGGACGATTCCCTCTTTGTCCAGGTCGGGACGCTCGACTCGCAGCTGATTCCCGAAAGCAGCGGGCTGGCGATGTCGTTTCAACATGCTGATTTTTTCTGGACGATCAATGATTCAGGAAATTCAAATACCGTTTTTGGTTTGAAACGGACGGGTGAGCTGATGGTTGAAATCACGCTCGAGGGAGCGACCAATCGGGACTGGGAATCGATGTCGCGGTTTTCTGCCGGAGAGGTGAACTATCTGGTGGTCGCGGAATCCGGAGACAATCGGTCGCGATACGATTCCGGTCGTCTGTATGTGTTCCCTGAACCCGATCTGTCGGACCTTTCGCAACCCGTCAAACAATCGGTTCAACCGAACACCGTCGAGTTTGTCTATGAAGGCGGAGCCTGCGATTGCGAGGCAGTGGCGGTAGACCCGACGACCCATGACTTATGGCTGTTTGAGAAAATCAGCAAGGTGGTCTCCCAACGAAAGCCAGGCGCATTCAGAATCGAGGCCAAAGACTGGATTGATCAAGCCACGGGTGCCGAAACCAAGGCAGGCCGGGGCGGACCGATAATCGCTAGCAAGGTTTGTGACCTTCAGCATCACTTCATCACGGCAGGCGAGTTTTCTCGCGACGGCAAGCGATTGATCATCCGGAACTATGTCCACGCCCAATTGTTCGAGCGAATTGCGACGGCAAACGGAGAGACGGCAAGCTGGGAAACCGTTATCCGATCAGGGCAATCCACCCTGATTCCGCTTCCGTTCCAGCGTCAGGGAGAATCGATCGCGTTTACTCAAGACGGACAATCGGTTATCGTTACCAGCGAGTTCGTCAAGCAACCGATCTGGCAAGTCAAGGTGGACGAGTACCTGGAGCTACTACAGAAGTCTAAAGAGAAAATCGAAAACCATGCCGCCGAAAATTGAATTGACCTTTCATCACGAACCGCTGAACTGGCTCGAGTCGCAATCGAATGCGATGATTGGGCTTGTCGAGAAGTTATGCAATCAGAATTCCGGAACCTTCCATCTTGAAGGTCTGGAAAAAGTGATGGAGATGTTGGTCGAGGAGTTCACATCACTCGGAGGTGAAATCAGCCGGTATCAGACACTGCCGATGGAAACCGTCGGCGACGATGGGGTGAAGCAGTACCGAACACTGGGACAAGGACTCCATATTCGCAAACGCCCGAACGCAAAACGTCAGGTCCTTCTGTGCATCCACGCCGATACCGTCTACGGAACGGATTCTTCGTTTCAGAAATGCCAGTGGCTGCCCGATGGTCGATTCAATGGCCCGGGCGTTGCCGATGCCAAGGGCGGTTTGGTAGTGATGCTGTTTGCTCTGCGAGCATTCGAGCAAAGTCCATTCGCGGATCAGATCGGGTGGGAGGTACTGATCAATCCTGACGAGGAGATCGGCTCGCCTGGCAGCAAAAACATCATCGCCGAAATTGCAGAGCGATGTGACATCGGTTTGCTGTTCGAGCCAGCGTTCAAAGACGGAACCTTGATCTCTTGGCGAAAAGGGGTTGGTAATTTTGAGTTCGTGGTACGCGGTCGCTCCGCCCACTCGGGTCGCGATTTTGCCAGTGGGCGAAATGCCATCGTCGCGATGTCCAGCTTAATGACGGCGATTGCCGACCTGAATACGGATCCCGATGTGACGCTCAACGTCGGACGGGTTTCCGGGGGCGGGGCGCTGAACGTAGTTCCGGATCTGGCCATCGGCCGTGTCAATGTCCGGATTAAAGACAACGAACAGCGAGCCGAGATCCAGGGAAAAATGGAACGGCTGGTCGCCGATCTCAATGAACGAGACGGTATTTCTGTTCAAATGCACGGTGAGTTTACTTCACCGCCCAAGGTCGTCACTCTCGAAGTCGAGCAATTGCAACAGCACATCGAAAGCTGCGCGGCCGCACTGGGAATCGAGGTCAAATGGCAAGGCTCCGGCGGTGCAAGCGACGGAAACAAGTTCGCCGATCACGGCTTGCCCAACATCGACTCACTCGGCCCCTGTGGCGGCGATATTCACAGCTCCAACGAATATCTGTTTCCTGAAACATTGGCCGAACGAGCGAAACTGGCAGCGTTGGTGTTGATGGAGTATAGTCTCAATAGCGAACACTGAAAAACTCAATCGCGCGCACTTCACACGCCCTACAACAACTGAACCCAGAAAACAAAAAATGCTCTCCTCTCAAAAACTGTCTTCCGATCCGCGACTCGCTCAGGCCAAGCATTTGATTCTCAATGTCATTGCAGATCATCAAAGGGCAATCAATGCCGTTCAGGCGGCTGACTCGGCGATTGAATCGCAATATCAATCAACGCTGGAGGAATTTGGAAAACTCCGTGGGGCCAATCTTTATTTTCCGTATCTCGGAAGCGGGATCGGGAACGGGCCGTTTGTAGAGCTGGCCGATGGCAGCGTCAAACTCGACTTCATCACGGGCATCGGAGTCCACGGCTACGGACACAGTCACCCGCTGTTGATCGAGGCCGGCATCGACGCAGCCATCAGCGATACCGTGATGCAAGGAAACCTGCAGCAGAACACCAACAGTGTCGAGTTTACAAAACTGCTGGTTGAAACGGCTTGCGAAACGGGCGCGGATCTTCAACATTGCCTGCTCAGCAGCAGCGGTGCGATGGCCAATGAAAACGCCCTGAAGATGGCGTTTCAGAAAACGTACCCAGCCAACCGGATCGTTGCTTTCTCGCATTGTTTTGCCGGCCGAACCTTGGCACTTTGTCAGGTTACGGACAAAGCGGCCTATCGCGATGGCATGCCCGACACGGTTAGCGTAGATTACATCCCGTTCTTCGATCATCGCGATCCGGAAGGCAGTATCCAGAACTCGGTCCGCCAGTTCAAGGAACGGATCGCGCGGTATCGCGGAAAAATTTCGTCCCTTTGGATGGAGCTGATTCAGGGCGAGGGAGGTTATTATGCCGGCTCCACCGAATTTTTCAAAGCGATCATTGCGGTTGCCAAGGAAAACAATATTGCCGTGATCGCCGATGAGGTACAAACATTTTGCCGAACGACTCGTCCGTATGCGTTTCAGCATTTCGGACTCGATCAAGAGGTGGATATTGTGACGATCGGAAAAATCTCGCAAGTTTGTGCCACCTTGTTTACGCCCCATTTCAAACCTCGTGCCGGGCTGATCAGCCAGACATTCACCAGTAGTTCGTTTTCGATTATCGCTGGCAAAGCTATTTTCCAGGACTTGATCGCGCGAGGAAACTTTGGCCCCTACGGCAAGAATCAGACGCTTCATGCTTATTTCGTTTCGAAACTGCAAGCGATTGGCAATCAATTTCCCGGCTCGATTTCCGGACCTTTTGGTGAAGGCACCATGATTGGCTTTACGCCCTTTGACGGATCCGAGGCGGCCGCAAAAAATCTGGTCAACGGCTTGTATGCGGCTGGGTTGATGTCCTTCATGGCAGGAGGCGATCCCAGCCGGGTCCGGTTCCTGATCCCGCCCGGCTGCACGGAGCATCACCATATCGACCTGGCATGTGAAATTCTGGAGGGCGTGATTGGCGCGACCCGTGCCGTGGATTGAAGGTTCGCCGGGATGACAGAGAATGACTGAGCGTTTAGAATCTCGCTTTCGAAAATCCATTGAATCTGCAATCAATTCTCCATCATGAATGTTTTAGTCATAGGTAACGGCGGTCGCGAACATGCGATTGCCTGGAAAGTCGCTCAAAGCCCCCGCGTAGATCGAGTTTTCGTCGCGCCAGGCAATGCCGGTACGGCGATCGACGCGGAGAATGTTCCGATCGCGGCCGACGATATTGCTGGCCTGATCAAATTCGCCAAACAGAACCATATTCGAACGACGATTGTGGGGCCAGAGATTCCGCTGTGCGAAGGAATTACGGATGCGATGAATCGTGAAGGCTTGCGAGTCTTTGGTCCGTCGAAAGCCGCGGCTCAACTGGAGGGCAGCAAGATCTTTTGCAAACGCATCCTTCGCGCGGCCAATGTGGCGACGGCAGATTTCTACACTTTTACCGATGCCTCTTCGGCAGAACGGTTTATTAACGAACGATACATGGAGTCGTCCGATGACGTGCCTGTCGTCATCAAGGCCGATGGCTTGGCAGCAGGTAAAGGAGCCATCGTTTGCTCAACACGCGATGAAGCCTTGGCCGCGATCGACACGATTGCCCGACAAAAACAGTTTGGTCGTGCGGGCGACAAATTCATCATCGAAGACCGGATGGTGGGCACCGAAGCCAGTATTCTGGCGATCACGGACGGCAAGACGATTGTGACGCTGCCGCCCGCCGAGGATCACAAACGGGCTTTCGACAACGACACAGGCCCCAACACAGGTGGAATGGGAGCCTACTGTCCGACGCCCTCCATCGATCAAGCGACATTGAGTTGGGTAGAGTCGCAGGTGTTGGTGCCGACCGTCCATTGCATGAAACGCCAGAGGGTTCCGTTCCAGGGAATTCTTTACGCCGGTTTGATGCTGACCCCGCACGGACCCAAAGTTCTGGAATACAACGTTCGGTTCGGCGACCCCGAATGCCAACCGCTGTTGATGCGATTGAAAACCGACTTGATGGATGTTATCGAGGCGACGATCGACCATCGATTAAGTGAACTTGAGTCGCTTGAATGGGATGAGCGGCCGAGTGTGTGCGTGGTGATGGCCTCCGAAGGTTATCCCGGCGATTATAAAACTGGTTTTCCAATTCGTGGGCTTGATGACGCAGCAAAAATTCCCGATGTGAAAGTGTTTCATGCCGGGACAAAATTGACTGATGATGGAAACGTCGTCAATTCAGGTGGCCGGGTGTTGGGAGTGACAGCGTTGGGAAATTCCGTTGCCAGCGCGAAGCTACAAGCCTATAAAGCGGTCAAGTGCATCCGCTGGGAAGGAGCCTGGTGCCGGAAAGATATTGCAGACAAGGCAATTGGCGGATAGGTTGAATGATGAATTTCTCCATCAACTATCGACCATCTCCTCGCCCGTCCAATACTCAACCTCTCGATCCCACTCCCTCGTCGGTTTCGCTTTTAATTCCAGCGGTCCGTCGATTCGGTCCACACCCGTTCGCTGGAACAGCCCCTCAAGCCCCGTTTTCAGTTGCTCCAGGTCTTCTTGCCCCAGCGACGCGATCCAACCCATGTCATGGATCGAACCAATGAGCTGACTGTCAACATATTCCCACGTCAACACGGCGGGCTCCTCGGGCTGGTCACCGCGCAGCAGTTCAATATCGATCCGGTTGGTGGCAACCCGCGCCGGCCAGGCCGACAACTTGACCGCCGGCAAGAAATGAGTTTTCTCCAGCAATGCAATCAACTGGCGCTCGATAAAGTGAACCACGGCTTCTTCCGCGTGATGGATCATCGCTCGCTTTCCTTGAACCCGTCGTGCTTCACGGCGGCCTCCTTTTCGCATGAACCTTCGGAGTGAACCAAAGGCCTTCGGTAGCGTACCCGAGTGAAAGCCGGGGCGCAGAAGTCGCAGCATCGTCTCGCCATGATGGCCAATCTGCTCGGCACCGAGTCGCTTTCGGCGATTCGCGGAGTACAATCGCCAATTCTCCTTCAGCTCCCAGACCAGAAATCCGAACACGCCGGGGATCAGCCAGATCGTCGTCCAGACCAATGCTTGCGCCTCCGCTTTTCCGAGGTAGGGGGCCAGCTTGGATGCCAGGATCGGGCCCGTCGGCAGGATCATTTTGTGCGAAACGGTGACGACCGGGAAATGTTTGAGCGGATTGATTTGCGGCTCGATCAACAACGTAAATACAAACACGATCACATAGGAGACAAAGAACCAGACCACACCGCTGGCCAGTTTGAAGCCGCGTGTCACCTGGTTTTCACCCGCCCGAAACCGAAGCCACTCATCGACGGTGTAGACGATTCGCTCCAGGGCATAAAACAACCAGTCGAACACATCCACAATCCACTGCACAACGGCGGAAAAGACATGAATCTTCAAGTCATGCCAGGCTCGAACCAGAAAATCGACGATCCATTCAGAAACAAACTTTCCGACCGTGGAATTGAGAAACAGCGCCAGCACCAGAAATATTTCGATCGTGGTTCGAAGACTCAGCGGCCCATAAGCCGTCCAGCAAAACAGGTAAATCATTCCCACCACCAGTCCAGGTTCCAATCCGTAATTCCACAGGACCGCAAACGGCCGGCTGGCCAGAATTTTTTGAACGAACGACGAGTTGATGATCTGCGATGGAAGGTCGAAGAAAATCTGCTTGGCAAATCGCCACATCCATCGAAATAACTGGACGTTCCAGGCTCGAAAATCAGCGCGGTGCATCACCAACAGCAGCCAAGTCCCCAGCAACAAAACAGAACCCCAGAACCAGGAGTCGGATCCGCCGCTGGAGTCCGCAAACGCGTTTGCGAGATCCAGGTGATTCATCGCCTCGATATCCACTTCGGGTCCGTCGGCGTCCGGAACAGAGGCCGCCGCAGAATCCAGCGGCAGATCGATCGCTCCTTCTGTGTCACTTCCCTGTCCAGTCTCTCTGGGGGTGACTTCGTTGGATTCGCCTTCGATGGTTACGGTTGATTGTTCATCCCCTTCCGCTGCGGATTCCAGTTCATCGGGCAGGTCCAGCATTTCGCCGGTAAATGGGCTAAGCATTTCGTGCGGCTCCTTGTGACCCGAGAATGCCGCAACCGTGTGCTTGAGAAACTCGATCAGCAGGTAAGCACCACCAAAGGGCACGAAAAGATACTGAGTCGCCCATCGCCCCACATTTGTGCCGAACATCAGGGAACTGATCGTCTGCGGCCAGCGCAGATAGATGGCTCCACGGCGATAAATCCCATCCAGCGCCGTGTCCAGTCGCTTGTCCGCTCGCAGCAAACAGTCGCCGTGGACTAGCTCCGACAGGCTTTTCACGTCCTCAAGTTTGAGATCGTTCTTCGAAATCGCATCCCGCAAATTTCCGATCGTCAAGTAGCTGGTGTCGACAATTCGGTCCAGCAGTTCCTCGACCAGTTTATCCCGCGCCACCGATTCAACCACGTTCTTGGGTAGAAACCCTGTTTCATCGAACACATCGTTAATGATTTTTCTCAAGCGGTCGCGAAAACGGGACTCGACTTGGGGAAAAACACCTTCCAGCAAATCCAGCAGATGCTGACGCTCGGAGGTCATAATTCTGGCGATACCGATTCGGCGACGGACGGTTCGCAGGTATCGCAACGTCATTGCATCCTGCATCAGAGGCAGCGGGCGCTGGATGGGCTGTTTGCCGCAAGTACGAATCCAACCAATAAGATCCAGGCGATGAACACCTCGCTCCTGCTCAATACAGACTTTCTGCAGGTCATACAGCAAACGAGCTTCATTCGACCAGAATCCGTCGTTGGCAGGAATCAACAGGGGCTGCAATGCGATGTCCCACTGCTCAGCTTCGTCTTCGGAAAGTCCGAGCGCGTGTTGCAAACGCTCCGTGAAATGTCCCAACTCTGCTTGAGCGGCGGCTTCAGCGGCCTGTCGTTGTTCTCCTGTTGCCGCTTGCGCGGCACGAAGATGGGTCAGCGCCGACTTGATTGTATTGCCAACGGACGATTGTTTGAGGGCACCGGATTGCAGGTTCCTGAGTTTTGTCAGAGAACTGGAATGTGGTTTGGATGTACTGGCGGAAGCTGCATGGAATGACGGTGTTTCATTCTGCGCTGCATCTTCCGGATCGATGGAGTCAGAAAGTTTAAGCCGCTCGTACAGTGCCTGATGATCGAGGTCCTGCTGGAACAGTGCTTCAATCGGTTGCCAGTCGCGGATGGCAGGAAAATAAAGTGGCAGTTTCGATGGAGCGAAATACTTGAACTCCAGTGCCAGTGCCATGAACTCGATATAGGTTTCCACATCGGTTGGCGGCCGAAACAAATAATTTTCCTTGAGCAGGACTTCCCGAATCTCGGCAAACTCGACATCACCGATCTGCTCCCGTCGCGCGGCAAGACGCTCCATCCTGTCCGGATCATTCGCGATCACTTCATCAAGTTTCAGATGAACGCAGGCATGAAAGAGCCGCTGAAGGTACTTTCTTTCGAGCGCGGGGCGCCCCTGGAGGCTGGCAAGCTCATCGTCCGCTGGCTGAGGGAGCAAGATGACCCGCTGCGGCAGTTCGTCGCCCGGCCGATCCGAGATTTCAGATAGATCGGCAAAACTCAGCAACCGTTCCCGGTCGATGACGTAACTGAAATAGTGGGGCACGAGGACCCGAAAACCCTGAAATTGCCGATCCAGCCGAATGACCCGCCGCAATACTCTGGTTTCAACCAGGTAGACGCTCGGTTCAACCGATTGCAGCAGAGTTTGAAACGGCTTCAACGTCATCGAAAGTAAGGGGTTGGTAAAAAGGGAGCATTGATGTATTTGGAGTTTATCGTTTATGGATTAAGGTATAAAGTATGGCACTTCTGCCCCCTGACTTCTGACCTCCCACTTTTGACTTCTCGACATGGAATGGATTTCAACACTTATTGATTTTATTCTTCACTTCCATGAGCATCTTGAATGGTTTATTGAGCATTACGGAACCTGGACGTATCTGTTTCTGTTTACCATTATATTTTGCGAGACGGGGTTGGTGGTAACGCCATTTTTGCCGGGGGACTCGCTACTGTTTGCCGGTGGAGCATTTGCGGCTCGCGGGCTGCTGGACTTTTGGAAGCTATTTTTCCTGTTGCTGGTGGCGGCCATTTTGGGTGACGCGGTCAACTACGCGATTGGCAATTATATGGGACCTAGAGTCCTTGCTCGCGACGGGCGGTTCCTGAAAAAGAAATACCTCGATTACACCCACGAGTTTTACGAAAAATACGGTGGTAAAACCATTATTCTAGCCCGCTTCGTGCCGATCGTGCGGACCTTCGCACCGTTTCTGGCGGGAGTGGGAAGCATGTCGTATTGGCAATTTGCCAGTTACAACGTGATCGGAGCGATCTTGTGGATGACGATTTGTATGTCTGCCGGATACTGGTTCGGCAATATCGAATGGGTCCAGGAACGATTTGAACTGGTCATTTTGGGGATCATTTTCGTCTCCATTGTGCCCGCACTGATCGAATGGTGGCGGGCGAGAAGAAAAGAGGCAAAGGCAGAATAGACTCGCTCGATTCGGATATTTGGAGTAAAATTGAGATAAGCCAGCCTGGATGATATTTTTCTACTTTCAATTTGGCGGTTTACTTTCCCATGTCCGATCTCCATACTCCCGAATTTCTTGCGGCTCGCCATGCTGCAATGGTGGCCAAGGATGGATTTAAGGGAGTCGATGATACCGATCCTAAAACGCCTGTCGGACATGCTCGCGGGTTTCGAATCAGCAGCCGTCTTACTTCCGATTATCGTCGCCAATACAAGAGGCATACTGTGGACGTGACTCCCCAAGAAGTCGTGGATTGTCTTCGCGCGGCAAAGATCAAGAACTGGGTGTTAATGGGCCTGCACGGATATGTTGGCTACCTGCCCATGCCTCGAGCGACGCAGGATGTCGATGTGATGGTTCCACTCAGTCAAAAGAAAGCCACCCTCAAAGCGATTCAAACTCAATGGCCCACCTTGGAAACAATCGAATTGCCTCAAGTGGTTCGATTTTATGACCCCGCCGACAATCTGGATGGCAAACCGTTGCCGATCATTGATGTGATGCTTCCCCTTGAAGATTTCCAGAAGACGATCTTGAAAAAATACATTGTCGAAGACCAGGAAACGGGGACTTACGTGCCGACCGTTGAAGCCGCAATCGTCGCTAAATACGCTCCGTTGATATCTCACAATCGAAGTTGGGACAAGAAGCAGCAGGACGCCATTGATTTTCGCCGAATCGTTCGCGCAAATTTTCAGAGGCTTGATCGTAAAGTAATTCATGATCTGGCGGATCAGATCTGGCTTGGAGGAGGCGCGGAATTGCTGTCGTTCCTTGAAATCGCGATGGAAGACAAACTGTTCCCAATTTAGCCTTGGCGACTCGATTTATTTCGCGGGCGAGCTTTCCATCGATACTTGTCTCAGTTCCTGGAGGAATGCTTGCAATCGGAGATGGACCGGTCCCGGTGCAGCGACGCCAAGGATGACGGCGCGATTTACCGAATTAATCCACTGGATTTGATAATTTCCGCCTTGCTCCGCCCATTTGTCCGGTTCAATCAACGCCTGAATGTTTTCAAACAGCGGAGCCACCTCCTTCATGGTTAGCGGCGTGGTGGTATTGGGCGAAAATTGAGGGAACAGGAACGAAACGTCATAGGTAACGAGCTGCAGAAACTCCACATCGTCGACAAAATCAAGGCTGATGATCAGCAATGACTCATTTCGAATCGTCCAGGTCGCATTCTTTTCTCTGAGCAACAATTCCAGTGCTGATGCAAGTGATAGGTTGTGAACCTTTCCGCTGACCGTCTCCCCTTCGGACAGACCGTCCTCCTTGGCCGTAATATCGAGGACGACATTGATGCCGAACCGATTCTGGAGATCCGTCACGACGTTCTTGATATCGGCCTTGGCATATTCCAAATCCACTTTCTGCGACATCAAATTCAGGATTTGTCTCTCGGCCCGAACGGGAACCGCAGAGGAAACCGTTATCGTGGCGGACGCCGAAGCACTCACGGTTTCAGCGGCAGTCAAACGTTGGTCCGCAACCGAAATCGCTCCACTGCCAGGAGGCTGGGCCTCGGATGATAATTGGGCCGCTGTCTCCTGAGCCATTGCGACTTGAGTCGCGCCTGGACCGAAGAGCAGCGTTCCTCCCATCAGAAGGTTAAAGAAAGACCTACGGGCGCAAAGCGAAAATACGGACATGGAAATTTCCTTCTCGTTGAATTGTCGATCAAGCTCCAGTGGAGCGTTCGATCAGTAGATAGTAGAGTCGCCTTGCCCGTCGCCTCACGGTGGATAAAGATCCTGCAGAGGCGATCGTGTTCAGTATATCGCATTCAAACTGCCATGTCAAAATAATTCTCGGTGCCTCCTGTGAACGCGTTCTACCCAGCTCAGTGAATGTTAGGGTTTGGGGCAGGCTCTCGATTGCCCCCCATCCTGTCAGTCACCAATCGCCATTCGGCACTCACATCCAGCTTGGCGATCCAATTGGTGAGGTAGGAGTAATCAATGGCCTCGGCTTGCACCTTCAGAATACCCACGATGTCACGGAGGTGTTTTTCGGAGCCGCCGAGCTTGAAGTATTCCAGTTTCTTGAGAATCACATCTTCCGGGGAGGCAACGAACACTTCGTGCGTGTCATCGACCAACACAGCGCCACCTCGGGCGAACTGCGAACGGTCAAATTCGGAGTTGGTCGCAATGATGATATCGACCTTCAAACCTGTTGTCAGTTGAATGACGTTGAATTGGAAGCGTCTCCTTACGGCATCGCGAGCAGCGTCAAGGGAACAATAATAATCTGGTGGCGGGAACGCTGCGCAGAAAGTCGCAACTCGCGCCTCGTCCAGTTGAAGTACCATGTCGATATCATTGGTGGAACGAGGTTCGCCCTGCAGCGACGCTGCCACGGAACCAACGACGCGATACTGGATACCGAGCTGTTCGCAAACCTCTGCGACGAACCAAGTGAGTTCAGAAGGCACCACGAGACATCCTCCGGGCGGTGGCGCAGTCGAGTTCCTCGGCGGACCAGTCGGGATGCTGGCGTGCCAGGTTGGCGCGGATGGCATTTCTGAAAAAAATCCAAAAACTATCCATGATGGCCAATCGTTCCGCAGGTGTTTTGGCACGGAGAACGGAGGCCATCTCATCGCTGAGGATTTCGTCGGTGAATCGTCGGTTGTTCGGTGTCATGCTCGTCTCCAGGGTTCCATTCTAACGGAAACTCCATTCTAATTATACTGCACGACAACGTGGCGGAGCCCCGTTGAATCGAGTGCGTTCTCTGGCTAGACTCGAACCGAATCTAATTTTCTGTCGGCTCAATTTTTCCATCACTCTTCCTGTCAGCAATTTCCGGTCAGTAGAATCATGTCCAGCAAAAACATCGTCATATTCCTATCTTCCGCTGTATCCATTTCCGCCGAGTGACCACAGAGCAAGGAGAGATGACATGACATGGTTTCATTGGGCAATTTTGGCTGCGTTTTTCGCAGGCATCACTGCGGTGCTGGCCAAGGCAGGGACAAATGGAATCGAGCCGAATTTGGCAACCGCCATTCGAACAACGGTCATATTCGTGTTCGTTTGGGGAATCGTGCTGGCGACGAGTGCGCCTGATTGGAGAGCCTTGTCTGGACGCGCAATGTGGTACTTGACGTTGTCAGGCCTGGCAACCGGAGCTTCATGGCTCTGCTATTTTCGTGCATTATCCCTGGGGGAAGCTTCATCAGTAGCTCCTGTAGACAAATTGAGCGTAGTCTTTGCCATTGCGCTGGCTGCAATCTTCCTCGACGAGCGGCTCGTCTGGCAACATTGGGTTGGCGGCGCGTTGATCTTTGCTGGCGCTGCCGTCATCGCTACGAAATAGCCCGCTCCGGCCGCGAGATTGCCTTACGGATTCAAGGTAAGAAAATGGGGGCAGGAAGATGTCATTCTGGAATTTTCTTGCCCCCATCTTCTTACCAAATTATCTCACACAAAGTCGCCAAGGCACAAAGATGTCGTGCGCTACTCTGTGCCTTGGCGCCTCTGTGTGAGAACCAAGCGCCATTTACTCCGCCGGAACAGGAGATGCTGATCCCGGCAATAGCTGCGATTGCTCGGCTGCGAAATGTTGATACTCTTGCTGCCAGTGTGTGGCGTCGGAAGAGCGGAATACCTGAACGGCGGTGACTTTGTATTCCGGGCAGCTGGTCGCCCAGTCGCAAAGCTCGGTGGTAACCACGTTCGCACCGGATTCCGGGAAATGGAAAGTCGTATAAACGACTCCCGGCTGAACACGTTCTGAAATCAGTGCCCGCAAACGCGTCGCACCGGCGCGGCTGATGATGTGTACCCAGTCGCCACTGCTGATACCGCGCTCGGCGGCGTCTTCGACATGGATTTCCAGTCGATCTTCGTGATGCCATGCGACATTTTCCGTGCGCCGCGTCTGGGCGCCGACGTTGTATTGCGTCAGGATGCGACCCGTGGTCAGAATCAACGGAAACTTGCGGGATACTTTCTCCTTGGTCGGGATAAATTCGGTGACGATGAACTTGCCAAGCCCTCGGGTGAACTCGTCAACATGCATCACAGGGCTGCCTTCGGGATGCTCGTCGTTGCACGGCCACTGAACACTGCCAAGGCGTTCCAGTTTTTCGTAGGTCACACCCGCGAAGGTCGGCATCAGTGCTGCAATCTCCTGCATGATCTCAGACGGATGGTTATATTGCATCGGAACGCCAAGTGCATTGGCGAAACCCGTGGTTGCTTCCCAATCGGCCAGACCGGCAAAGGGCTCCATCACTTTTCGCACGCGCGAAATACGCCGCTCAGCGTTGGTGAACGTGCCATCTTTCTCAAGAAATGACGAACCCGGGAAAATCACGTGGGCATATTTGCAGGTCTCGTTGAAGAAGATGTCCTGTACGATCAGGCATTCGAGATTGCGAAGTGCTTTCTGAACATGCTGCGTATTCGGATCCGACTGAACCACGTCTTCGCCCTGAATGTACATTCCCTTGAACGTTCCGGCGACAGCCTCATCGAGCATGTTCGGAATCCGGTAACCCGGTTCGGAATCGACAACGGTGTTCCAATACCGATCGAACTGTTTTCGAGTGGCATCATCCTTCACCGAACGATAACCCGGTAGCTCGTGTGGATACGAACCCATGTCGCACGAACCTTGCACGTTGTTCTGTCCACGCAGCGGATTTACTCCAACGCCGCGTCGACCGATGTTGCCGGTCAACATGGCGAGGTTTGCGATTCCCATGACGGTGGTTGAACCTTGACTGTGTTCAGTCACGCCCAGACCGTAGTAAATCGCTCCGTTGCCAGCCGTGGCATACAGCCGAGCGGCTGCGCGGACATCGGCGGCAGGAACACCCGTGATCGCCGACGACGACTCAGGTGAATTTTCCGGTCGCAGAATGAACTGCTTCCATTCCTCGAACGCCAGTTGTTCGCATCGTGTCCTGACAAACTCTTCATTGTGCAAACCTTCCGAAATCACAGCGTGCGCCAGCGAGTTGACCATGGCGACGTTGGTGCCCGGACGAAGTTGCAAATGATATTTCGCTTCGATATGCGGCGACCGAACCAAGTCAATCGCTCGCGGATCGATGACAATCAGTTGAGCGCCTTCGCGAAGCCGCTTCTTCATACGCGATCCAAAAACAGGATGTGCTTCCGTTGGATTGGCGCCCATGACGATCACCACATCGGCCTCTTCAACTGAAAGAAAATCCTGAGTCCCTGCCGATTCACCGAGCGTTTGTTTCAAACCGTATCCGGTCGGCGAGTGGCAAACTCTGGCGCAGGTATCGACGTTGTTATTTCCAAACGCGGTACGGATCAGTTTCTGTACCAGCCATGTTTCTTCGTTCGTGCAGCGCGACGAAGTGATTCCGCCGACCGACTTGCGGCCGTATTTTTCCTGAATGCGACGGATTTCGCTGGCGGCATATTGAAATGCTTCATCCCACGAAACGACTTGCCAAGGATCGTCAATCGACCGCCGAATCATCGGATGCTTCAGCCGGTCAGGATGTGTTGCGTAGCCCCACGCAAATCGGCCTTTGACACACGCGTGGCCTTCGTTGGCACCGCCATTTCTGCTGGGGACCATGCGGACGACCTGCTGACCCTTGATTTCGGCATTCAATGAGCAGCCGACGCCACAGTATGCGCATGTGGTCGTCACGGTTCGCTGGGCCTGCCCAAATTCGATCAGACTTTTTTCGGAAAGCGTCGCCGTCGGGCAGACATTGACACATGCGCCGCAGGAAACGCATTCGGAATCGAGAAACGACTGACCCGCGCTGGCGGAAACTTTTGAATCGAATCCGCGCGCAGAAATAGTCAACGCAAACGTTCCCTGAACTTCTTCGCAAGCCCTCACACAACGACTGCAGACGATGCATTTCGAAGGCTCGAAGGTGAAATAGGGATTCGATTCATCGTTCGGCTCGGCCGAGAGCACATCAAAGTGATTTTTGCCGGTCATGCCATACCGAACCGTTCGCAATCCGACGACGCCAGCCATGTCCTGCAATTCGCAGTTGCCGTTGGCGGTACACGTCAGACAATCAAGCGGATGATCGGAGATGTACAACTCCATCACGTTGCGCCGAAGCTCCGAAAGCCGCGGCGTTTGCGTGGTGATTCGCATTCCCTCTTCAACCGGTGTGGTGCATGATGCCGGGTAGCCTCTCCGCCCTTCGATATGCACCAAACAGAGACGGCACGAACCGAAAGCCTGAAGCTGGTCGGTGGCGCAGAGTTTGGGGATCGCAATACCTGCTTCGGCAGACGCCCGCATCACCGAAGTTCCTGCCGGGACGGAGACGGGGACTCCATCGATGGTTACAGTCACCTGTTGGTTGCTCCGGCCGAGCGGAGTTCCCATATCGATCAGTTTGGTTGCGGAACATTGACCGGAACCACATGAGCATGATGTACAGGCGGACATTGCGTTCTCCCGGGTTGGTAGTTGATAGCTAATGATTATCGGCAGACGGCTTATTGTGCATTTTGTAAATCGTTGTTGCGTCGTCGTAGATTTCGGCAGCAGCATTCAAATGCGGCAATATGTGATAGAACAGGTTTTGAAGTATCTTGTTTGCCTCGCTCTGGTCAAAATCATCTGGATGGCTGAACAGACGCTGCAACTCAGCTAACTCGCTTTGCCAATCGGTTGTATGAAAAACAAATGCTTCACAATCAGCATCGTAGTTGTCGTGTTCCTTTGTGCTCGACATCTCTCGCAAAAAAGCCAACAATTTTGCCTCAAGCGAATGGGTGCAATTAATCGACATTTTCAATCTCCAAAATCTGTTTCCGCCAGATTGCGATTTCGCCTATAATCTTTGTTCTTGTCTTCTCGCCAACATGTTCCGCAAGTCGTTCAATTTCCGCTATTCTTGCGTTTAATTCTGCCCGGACATGGGGTCCGGATCCCCGCCGAGTCAGTTTTTCAATATGTGATTCAATTCCAGCATCAGTTGCCTCACCGATCAAGCCTTCGATCCGCTTTAGAGCTTGTTTTCGAGTGATACCCATATTGCAAAAGTGGTTGGTATCAATCCATGCCGAAGTGATAGTTTACGAAACCATCAGCTTACTCCAAAATCCTGTGGAAAATGTTTCAAGGCACTGGCGACGGGGAACGGAGTCATTCCGCCCATTGCACACAGCGACCCGTCTTTCATTGTATCACACAGGCTTTCCAAAAGCTCTACGTTTTCTTCGTGATCGATTCCCGCCGCAATGCGGTCGATGACCTCCACACCACGAACAGCCCCGATTCGGCAGGGCGTACACTTTCCACATGACTCGATCGCACAAAACTCCATCGCAAAGCGTGCCATTTTCAGCATGTCAACCGTATCATCGAACACCACAATCCCCCCATGTCCGATCATCGCACCGCGTGCTACGAAGGACTCGTAGTCGAGCGGCAGATCGAAATCACTCGCAGGAACGTAAGCCCCAAGTGGTCCGCCTGCCTGAACGGCACGAATCGGGCGACCGCTCGCGCTTCCTCCGCCGTAGTCGTACAACAATTCGTTGAGCGTCAACCCAAACGCTTTTTCAATCAGGCCGGGATGCTTGATGTTGCCCGATAGCTGAAACGTCATCGTCCCGCGCGATCGTCCCATTCCATAATCGGCAAAAAACGGCCCGCCACATGCGAGAATGATCGGGATGCTGGCCAACGTAATGACGTTATTGACGATGGTGGGCTTGCCGAACAGGCCACTGATGGCGGGCAGCGGTGGTTTGGCGCGGACTTCTCCACGTTTTCCTTCGAGACTTTCCAGCATCGCCGTCTCTTCACCGCAAATGTAAGCCCCTGCTCCGAGGCGAACTTCGAGTTCGAACGTTTTTCCTGAACCGAGAACGTCATTGCCCAAAATGCCAGCATCGCGCGCCGTTTCAATCGCCCGGTTGAGCGTTGTCCAGGATCGCGGATACTCGGATCGCAGATAAATGTAGCCCTGCGTCGCGCCGACAGCCAAACCGGCGATGGTCATTCCTTCGATCAGGCAAAACGGATCGCCTTCCATCAACATCCGGTCGGCAAAGGTTCCTGAATCGCCTTCGTCAGCGTTGCAAGTGATGTATTTCTGATCGGCCTCCGTATTGAGCACCGTTTGCCACTTGATGGCCGTTGGAAAAGCCGCCCCGCCGCGCCCTCGCAGGCCGGATGTTTTAACTTGTTCGATGATCTCGGCAGGCTGCATCGCAATCGCTTTTCGCAATCCTGCCAGTCCGCCGTGTGATTCGTAGTCGGCCAGCGAAACCAGATCGATCACGCCAACGCGGGCGAACGTCAATCGCTCCTGATTTTTGAAATAAGGAATCTCACTGGTCAGTCCGAGATTCAGTTCGTGCGAGCCACCACTCAGGAAGCTGGCATCGAACAGACTCACAACCTCGCGAGCTGTTACTGGACCGTACGCGATTCGTCCTTGTTCGGTTTCGACTTCGACCAGCGGTTCAAGCCAAAACATTCCGCGCGAGCCGTTGCGAATGATCTGGATTGGCAAATTGCGTCGGGATGCTTCGCGCTCGATGCTGGCCGCGATCGAATCGGCGCCGACCGAAACGGCCGTCGTATCGCAAGGAATATAAACTTTGGTACTCATGATTTCACCTTGCGCAAATCACCGATCAGTTCGTCAAAGCGTTTCGCATCCACGCGACCGAAAACCTCATCACCAATTCGCACCGAGGGCGAGCATCCACAGTTGCCCAGACAGAACACAGGTTCGAGCGTCACATGCTTGTCCGACGTGGTTTCGTGAAAGTCACATCCGAGCGAGGCCACCGCGTGCCGTTCCAGTTGGTGGCTACCTTTGGCTTGGCAGGCTTCGCCGCGACAGACCTGAACGATGTAGCGACCGGGTGGTTCGGTTCGGAAATCAGAGTAAAACGACACGACGCCAAAAATCTCTGCCCGAGAGAGGTTCAAGCCGTCGGCGACAACCTGGATCGCTTCACTGGGAATGTAACCGAACACATGTTGAATGTCGTGCAGGATCGCCAGCGTTGCACCGGGTCGGAGCCGGTGAGCTTCAACGATCTCTTCGATTTTTGACGTTTCGATGGCCATAGTGGTTGGTCGGTCGATGAAGTCTGTGGATTTGAGCACACCGTCAAAGTCCGCTTATGGATGTTTATCGGACTTTGGGAACCAATGTATTATAGTCTCTCAGACGAACAAGCAAAACCTGAGAGTCGTCATGATTGATTCAAGGTAGGAAAATGGGGGTAGGAAGATGTGTAAACTGTCCACGGGAAATGAAACCGTTTAGCCACAAGCCGTCGGGGGTTGCTGCCAAGAACATACTGCAATACCGAAATCGCTTCATCAGCAACCCCCAAAGGCGCGTGGGGGACTGGGTTGCAGGTATTTTATTGGGAGGCAGGTTGATTACGGAGGCTGCATCCTGCCGTCGCGCCTGCGCCGACCACGTCTCAATCTTCGAGTTTTATTCAGTGGGTGATCGGCTTCTTACCGCAGCTGCAAGCGACTGACGGTCGGCTTCGGCTTGCGGCTAAACGGTTTGGCTTGGCATGAACGGTTACGATGATGTTCATACAGAAATTTTCCTACCCCCATCTTCTTACCAAAATAGCCCACCCACCCTACTGTTCCGGCTGCAAAACCCGGTTGAAAAATTCCACTTCCGTTTCACCTGCTCCGCGACCGAGGCCGTGGCCGGCGTTGGGCCAGAAACGGCTTTCGTAAGGTTTGTTCTGTTGATCCAGCGCTTCGATCAACTGAAACGCATTGTTGGGGTGAACATTGTCGTCCAACATGCCGTGCATGATCAGCACCTTCCCTGTCAGGTTCTCGACATGCGTCATGGCGCTCCCCGACTTGTAGCCATCGGGATTGAGCTGCGGTGTACTCATGTAGCGTTCGGTGTAAATCGTATCGTAATTCCGCCAGTCGGTTACACCCGCCCGAATGACGGATGCGGCGTACACATCGGGATGCTTGAAGATGCCCATGGCCGCCATGTATCCTCCATAAGAATGACCGACGATCCCCACGCGACTTGAATCGAAATAGGAGCGCGATGAAAGATACCGAATGGCATCGGCGTGATCCTGGATGTCGAGGTCTCCGAGTCGCTCATAGGTGGAGGTCAGAAACACTTTTCCGCGCCCACCGGTGCCTCGATTGTTGACTTTGACGACCAGGTATCCGCGAGTGCAATAAGCTTGCGGTGACGAAACATAGCCGGGGCGGAACTCGACCGAGCCGGGTCCACCGTAGAGCGCATTGATCGCGGGATATTTTTTGGCGGGATCAAAATCGGCTGGCTTGTACAGGACACCATAGATTTGCGTGGTCCCGTCGCTGGCGGTAAACGAAAATGACTCAGCCAAATTGGCGGGCGATTCCGAGTCGGACTTCACGAGGTCCGCCACAAAGGAACCATCGGTTCGATAAATGGCGGTTGAGGGAGGCAGGTTTACATCTTCATATTGCGCGATCAACCATTGGCGATCCGTCGAAAGTTGAAAATTGGAATGGTGATAATCCAGTGTCGTGATCCGCCGCTGATGGGTGCCATCAAGCCCTACCAAATGGTACTGCATGAAGTAGGGATTGGCCGGCGAACTGGCGGCGACAAATCCCAACAAACCGTCTTCTTCCATGACGTCAACGGAACTGATTTGAAAATCGCCCTCGGTAAGGGTTAGATAATGTTTGCCGTCCAGGTCCCGTAGTTCGTAGTGGGTATAGCCTGACTTGTCGCTGGGCCAGAGAAATCGAAACTGATCCTTTAGGAAAATCATCAGCGGCGAATTGGTCTGCCAAGTCGATTGACGTTCTTCGACGATCGGCGTGCATTCGCCCGATTCAAGATCGATCGACAGGACTTTGAGATGGTGCTGAAGCCGATCGGTCCAGTTGACCAGCATGCGGTCGCCCTTGGGCGTGGTGCGAATGCGATAAATGTACTCTTCAGGCGATCCACCGATATTGATCTGCTTGATTTCAGCCGATTCGAGATCGTATACATACAGTTCCGCAGCCGGGTTGGTATCACCTGCCTTGGGATAGTATTCCGTATAAAGTTCGGTTCCGATTTCGGAAAGCCCTCGCAACAGGTAAAACGGTTTGACGTCGGTATCATCAAACTTGTAGAACAGCACTTTTTTGGAATCGGGCGTCCACCAGATCGCTTGATTCTGTCCCAACTCTTCGCCGTAGACCCAACTCGCGGTGCCATAATGGATGTGCTGATTGCCATCGCGGGTGACCTGAACTTCTTTTTTACTTTCCAGATCGATCAGCACTAAATTCCAGTCGCGATACTGAGCTTCCCATTTCTTATCCGGCGATTCGACTCGCGTGGATTGCCGGCCTCGTTCCGGTCGATCGATATAACGGCCAGTTGAGGCACTTGCTTCTGCGGAAGGATTGCCACGCCGGGCGCCTCGACTGCCTTGGGGCCGCTGCGGTGATTGGCCTTCGGCCGGTTCGGAATCGGTGTTGTCAGATTTAATTTCTGTTTTCTGCAGCGTCTCCAAATCAAAACGAAAACGTTTGCCTGAACTGGTGAAATTGACGAATTTTCCCTCCGAGTCCCAAACCACATTGGAGACTGTGCCCGCACGATTTGCCGCAGGACGCTGTTGTGCCATGCTGGTGTCAATCGCAAAGGTGCATAAAACGAAATGGCTCAGTATCAAGCCAACGGGGATTCGAATGGGGTTGCTCTTCATTGGATTCAATCGAGTAAAAGAAGGAATGGTTTCCGTTCATTTTCCCATCCCGATGAAGCTTGGCAACCGGTCTAAAGGCCACAAATTCAAATCGTTTAGCCTCTATGGAGTGCGGGACTCAGTACCGCTATCGTTTCTATGGCTTCGGACGGTTTCGATCATCGATGAAATCCAAATATCCAAAGCGGTACAGAGTCCTGCACTCCATAAATAGCCGCAAGCCGAAGCCGACCACCACTCGTTTGCAGCTGCATTAGGACGTTGAACCATCAGTGATTGAAGTCGGAAGATTCAGTAGTGGTCGGCGCAGGCGCGCCGGCGGGTGCAGCCTCCGCAAGACATCTACCTACTACTAAAACTAAAATATACTCACACCAGTGTCCCCCGCGCCTCTGGGGGTTGCCGGTTGAGTGATTTCGGTATGGCAGTATATTTTGACGGCAACCCCCGACGGCTTGTGGCTAAACGCAATACCGTTAAAGTTTTAGAAAAACACGACTCCTGCTATAGTTTTGGAACAT
>CAYPXY010000004.1:0-201203 GCA_964414815.1 uncultured Pirellulaceae bacterium
CGTCAATTTATCTGGATCAAGCCCGAAGAAGATCAGGAAGTCCCCTTATGATCTGCTTTTCTTCCCAGCGAACGTTCCAGTTGGCAGGCCAGTTCTGGTTCGGATTGCTCCAGCAAATCCAGAACCAGCTTTTGCGTTTCCTGATTCGAATGGGTCAGCACGTCCACGGCCACGTTGACTCCGGACGATTTTCGGGTGGCTCGATGAGACAGCTTCTGATGACGAAGCCTTAAGACATAATTCAACTCGCTCAGCTCATTTTGATCGATGTCGTCCATCTCGCAAATTCGGCGGATGACCGACACCCGAACGGGAGGGTCCAGCGATTCCAGACACTGGGATGCGATGGCCACCGGGAGCGTGGACAACACGAGCGCGATATTTCTGGGATGCTCATTCTCGAGCAACTGCGTGCGAACTTCGGGCTGGGTTTGAATCAGATAACTGAAAGGTTGTCCCGATTGCCCGAGCGTTGGCGCTTCGGTCCGGCGATCTCCGGCTGGCGAACTGGATGAAACCGCCCGCCGGGAACGGCCCTGAATCGGATCCATCTCGCTGGAGTATCGCCAGCGTTCGGTATCGTGCTTCAGTTTTGCCAGTGAAGCATTGAGCTGGTCTGACGTGATTTTGTCCATCTG
Source organism: uncultured Pirellulaceae bacterium (assembly GCA_964414815.1). Classification (GTDB taxonomy): domain Bacteria; phylum Planctomycetota; class Planctomycetia; order Pirellulales; family Pirellulaceae; genus Mariniblastus. Next base: position 639 of record CAYPXY010000004.1, read on the forward strand.
CTCCACGACGGCCAATACCTTGAAGCAGTCGGAGGGATCGAGTCTGGAAAGCAAGTTGACGGCTTGCCACTGTGGAAGGCTCTTGATGATCACCGCGGCCTGCGCCAGACTTTGCTTGTCAGCAATGGCCGTTTGAATTTCAGGCTCAGGTGCGGTTTTCATTCCGTTTTCAGAGTTGGGTTTCATCAGCGTCGATACGTTCCAGGAGCACCGAACGCGGGTCGGGGTTCAGGTTGCGTTCGAACGCTTGGATCATTTGCGCGATTTGTATGGGGTACGAACTCCGCTTGAGCTGTCCTTTCGGGAGCCAAACCGGACGCAGTTGCCTGGTTGTTTGGTTCGAACGACGTTGCTTGAGGATTGGGAGCAGACCCGCCGGTGGTGTGGCGCTCCGTACTGGCGGAACTGACCGCGTTGGGCACCAAGGTGGGACCTTCGCTGCTGCCAGACGCACCCGATTTACTTCTGAAGTGTTCCGCCATCGTAGGGGTCAGATTAATCGTCGAACTCCGAATTCGGCCTGGATCCTGACCTGCCTCGCTCATCGTCGCGCGGCCAACGGAGCTTGCGTCATCCTGGGACTGGTTGAAGCCCGCCTGTGACACATTCGATGCGTTCGTTCCCTTTTGTTTTTTGGGGCCTACAAGCAGTTCCTGATCAGCTGTAGTCAGCAGACCGGGAAGTATGTTGATCGACGAGCCACCTTTGAGTGTCTGGCCATCTTCGGTGACGAACACCGGGAACAGGGCAATCGTTTTCCGATAGCCGCCCATCTTTTCCCAAGGAATCCAGACACTGTAGGACGGTCCGAGATCGGTTTCGCTGAAGTGAGTTTGAAACTGATCCTGGGTGAACACAAATCGCTTGGTGGGCGTTTTCGTTGCGGCCAGTTCGGACGATTCCGAATCGTCGAAACCATAGACCACCAGTTCACCATTGACCTTCACCGGCATGGCATCGTTGTCGTAGAAGTAGATCCGTCCTCCGAACCCTCGCACCGAAGGGAGTCCCGGTTTTTCCAAAACGGAATCTTTCCACAACACCACCATCGATTCTGGCGGCGCCGGTTTCTTGTTTTTGTTGAAGAGGCTGCTCTCGTTTTTGCTGCTGTAGCTACGGGAGAGCTGGCTCCACTGGGATGTGCCCGTGGGTGTCGGACGCATCGAGTTTTTCACACCGACTCCTGAGCATCCCAGGATCGATTGACTGGCCACGATCAGCGCGAGGAGCGCCAACGGGTTACGGGTAGGAAATTTTTGGTTCGTACTCATGGGTCACCGTTCCGTGGTCAGTTGTCCGAAGTTGGTTGCGGGGTGGGTTTCAGTGCGTCCTGGAGCGTTTCCTGATCCGATCGGATCGACGTCCGGATAGATCGTTTCCGTGGCCGATTCGTTGCCCTGGAATCGATGGAAGCCAGTGCTGCCGTACATTTCAGCCACATCTTCGAGACACCAGTGCATCCGTTCGAATTCACGTTGGTTGTGCAAGTCAACATCATCGTCGTCGGTCAACAGGTGAGGCGTCAGGAAGATCAACAACTCGGTACGTCTTGCGGCATCCGATTCGAATCGGAACAGGGGGCCTACTACGGGCAGGTCGGACATGATCGGGATACCGCGAGTTTCATGATTCTTCGATTCCTCGATCAACCCGGCGAATACCACCGTCTGTCCGGATCGGGACAGCAAGGTCGATTGAGCTTGGGTGATAAAGATCGAGGGTGCCCGAATAGGCGTTCCGTCCGCACCCACTCCCACGGTGATTCCAGTCGCTTCGAGACCGACAGAGGACTTGATGATGTTGACCGCCATGGCAATCGTTCCGTCGGGGCTGACACGGGGGGTCACCTCGAGCGTCACACCGACGTCCTGGAACTCAACGTTTTGGACCACGTTCAACCCGCTGACCGTTGATCCGGCCACCCGCGGCACACTCGCTCCGATATGAACCCGTCCTTGCAGGTTTTCCATCGTGGTGATCGTAGGTTTGTTGAGTACGCGTGCACATTGCTTGTTTTGAAGTGCTCTCAGCAGGAAACTGATGGACTCATTGCCCGCCGACAGGACCAGCCCGCCGTACCCGACATTGTTGTTGACCCGACCGGTTCCCAGGTTGGACAGAGCTTGTCCCGCCATATTTTCCCGGGCATAGGCGTTGAGGTTGGGTGCCGCCGCCTGGTTGAACAGAAACCCGGTTCCTGCACCGATCGCATTGCCCGCTCCGAGCGAGGTTCCTCGGTCGAACAGAATTGAGTCCTGAATACCGATATCCATCCCGAATTCTTCGAGACGGTTGAGATCGACCTCAGCCATCATGACATCGACTTTCACCATCGGTGGACGTCGATCGAGAGCGATGATGATCTCAAACGCCTCTTCCATGTATTGCGGTGAAGCTTGGACAATCAAGCTGTTGGATGCAACCTCGACACCAACCGTCACACGACGGCTGATCTGGTTGATGGCTGGGGCCGTTCGGGGGTCCGAAGAAAAAATCGTATCCCGACTGGTAATCCAGGCATTGAGGGCTTCCGAAACGTCCAGCGCCGAGGCATTGCTGAGGCGATAGACTCTAGTAATCAAGCCGTTGGAACGGTCTTCGTCGAGTCGATTGAGCAACGCTTCGACGACCTGCAACTCGCCAACAGGGCCGGTCACGATGATGGAGTTCGTTCGCGAATCGACAGCGAAGCGGAGGTTGACCAGGTTCGACCCCGGAGTTGCACCCGCCGTTTGCAGCGGCAATTGGTTGAACAGGTTGCTTTGTTGTTGACCAAAACCTCCGAATCCACCAAACCCACCCTGCTGTTGTGCCTGAGCGGCGAACAACGTCTGGAGGGTTGTTGCAAGCTGTGTCGCATCGCCGTTGAGGATCTGGAAGACCTTCATTTGCACTTCGACGTCCGGAACATTGTCCAGTTCCTGGATCAGCGTTTCAATCAGTTTGATGCTCTTGGGCGGAGCCGTAATGATGATGGAGTTGGTTTGAACGTCTGCCGAGACGCGAGCGTCAAACAGGATTCCACTGGACACGACATCGCCGTTCTCGCCAATGGCTTTCATCGACAGGGCTTTGGCACCGATCGTTGAGCGGTTATTGTCACCCTGATTTTGTTGCTGTTGCTGTTGTTGGTTGAATTGTTGTAGCTGTTGCTGGTTCTGAGTGCCATAAAAGCCTCTGGCAGCATTCGGTTGATTTCCGTTGATTGCGTCCTGAACCAGCATCGCGAGATCTGCAGCAAGCCGGTTTCGAACGGGAACAATTTTGACCTCATGAGCCGATTCAAGATCATCAATATCGATTTCAGCCAGAAACCTTTCCGCTTCGGCAATCGACTGAGCCGAACCTTTGATAATGATGATGTTGGAACGATAGTCCGGAATGGTGATGACCGGAATGCTCGGCAACCGATCCGTTCCCTGTACAAGGTTGCGCTGCCCGAAATAGGTTTCGACTCGGTTCACAGCGTCGGTGGAGGTAAGATACTTCAGTCGGATCGCCTTGAAGTTCTGCTCCCCGCCATCGGCAGACGGTTGGTCAAATTGTTCGACCAGTTTTTTAATCTGCTCGTTAGCGCCAGGAAATCCAACCACGATCAACGTGTTGTTGACAGGATTTGCCCGGATCTCTGCCGACCCCAACGGTCCGGCATACACCGAATCATAAACTTGTTGCACACTGGGCTGGATACTTGAGGCTTGTACATAGTTCAGGTTGATGACTTCGGGCTGCTTGCGCTGGCTGGCTGCCTGATCGTTGATCTCCTGGAAGAATGCCAACACCTTGTCGACATCTTCCTGATGTTCACCCCGAATATGGTAGAATCCGGTAACAGGGTCCTGGACAATGGTGACATTGCCTTTGAGGCTAAGCTGCTCCTGGAGTTGTTCCTGAATTTGGAGTTGGTTCTGTTCCTGGCCTTGGCCGGGAAGCTGAGTATCGTCCTGACGTTTGGACAACCGATAGGCCACTTGTCGAACCATCGAGTCATCGATGAGACGCTGGGAGGCAGGCAGGTTATGAACATCCCACTTCGAGATTTCTCGAATGAGCGGCTGGTCGAAGCTGGCTCGCGACTCGCCCTGTGACTTCGCGGGATCTTGCCATTGGGGCGAACTCCATCCGGCTCCGGCCTGGGTGACAATCGCGGCGCTGGATTGGGACTGAGAAGCATTTCCGGACTGCAGGAAATCTCGCAGCGAGTCCTGGCCCGATGTCTGGGCGTTGGCACTCGAAAGGCAGGCCGAAACGGTAAACACACCCGCCGCGACCAGCGAGCCGGAGTGTCTGGAACGGAGATATTGAAGTAGATTGAATCTGCGTCGGGTCATGGCGTTTTCCTGATAAAACCAAATCGTGACCGATGTGTTCAAACGGACAGAAGACCCTTGCCGTTACGACGGGCGCTATTGACGGCGCTAACCGATACGCGATCGGTCGCCTGATCAAGAACTGGGTCGATCCATTCGGATCATATCGGGATCGTGCGGATGGGATTGCGGTTTTCCAGCACGCACTACCGGTTTCATCGACAGGCCAGGAAGATTCGTTAGAACAATTCTGACCGCTACCAGGCAAAAATTCCGTACAGTTTGACTGCAAATGTTAAACTGAAACGACCAGCAAGACCTTGACATTGGCCGTTCTCAGCCGGAGTTTGAAAAAATACGGATGGAATTTCCAGAAAAATTCTTTTTTCAGGTGAACCTTGGTGGTTTCTCGCTATCTAACCCTCAAGCCAGTTTTTTTATTGGTTTTTACACCCGTTTTGTATATAAATGGGTATCTCAGAAGGATGTGATGCTTTCTGACGATGAAATTTTAAAGTTGACGGACGTAAAACTGGTTTGAATCGCCCACTGAGGCGGCAAAAAGCAGGTTGCTCCAGTCTCATTTTTTGGTTCTCTCATTTGGCGTGCAAGCACGCGGGAGTAGTGAAATGCGTAACGAATCCATGATCAATTTGAATGCAAACGTGAATCCATCCGGAATACGTGGCAATGAATTGACATTCGCCACGCAACTCCAGCGGCATTCTCAGCACCGTCAATCGGAGGGCATTGATTACGCGGACGCGGGATTACCAGATCGAGGGAAAGGCGGGATGTATTGGTCCGTCAAAACCCTCTGTGTCATCCCGAGAGTCACCACCGGCGGGTTACCGTCCAGTAGTGACCCCCGACCGTTTAATGTCCCTGTCCCACCGATTGTCTCTGTCCCGCCGATTGCCTTTAACTCCCTTTACTGAATTCGGTAATCCGAAATCCGATCGCTGCCTTTTGCAGTGGCTCGGTTAACCGATTCAACCCAGTTTCGATTCAGACGTCCCAACGTGGTTGCGCTCATTCGTATGCGCAATCCGTTTGCCGTCTGCCCATGGACGCTGTGAGCTGAGGGAAGTCCCACCTCTCGCGCCGCTTGAAGGATGACTGCTGCGTTAGCCGTCTCAAGCCGCGCTGCACGAAAGAACCTGAAAATGAACCTGTCTGAATTTGAACTCGATGAATTTGAGTCTGTTGCCGTTCTGGTCTGCGCCGCACAAAGGGGCGACCGGGACGCATTCGGTCGCTTGTTTGAGCGATTCCAGCCCGTGGTTTTCGCCATCGCGATGCGGCGGCTGAGCGATTTTGCGGAGGCTCAGGAGCTGACGCAAGATGTGTTCGTTCAGGCGATGCTGAAAATCGACCAACTGCGAGTGCCCGAAGCGTTCGCAGGCTGGTTGCGGCAGATCACGGTCCGGATGGCCATCAACCGATCGATGCGCCGAGTCGAGTACACCTCGATCGAGCCTGAAACGATGGCGGCCACGCTGACGAGCGAACGATGTCCGCTGGACGTCGTTCTGGAGTTCGAACGAGAGGGCCAGGTTCGCGCCGGTCTGGATCGTTTGAACGAAATGGACCGAGACACGCTGACCGCGTTCTACGTCGATGGCAAGAGCTTGTTAGAAATGGCGGAAGATTTCGACGCTCCATTGGGTACGATCAAGCGACGTCTGCACGTCGCCCGTAAACGGCTGGCCGATGAAGTCGCCGAACTGGCGGTAGCGTAGACGCCTTTTGAAGGCTAAATTAGAGCAGTCGTTTCCTGGACGGAAACGGCTGCTTTTTTTTTACCTCAACGGCTCTTTTCCCATCAATCGTCTTAGCATCCCGATCTGTCCCGCATGGATCATCTCGTGATCGGCGGCGAAGAGCAGTGCGCCATACCTTGTCGCGAATGCCGTGTGCGGCGGTTCGGCCTGTTCATCGAGTGCAGGACCATCAAAGGTGGGCAGCTCGATTCTGACTTGTCGATGGACTCGATCCAGTACGGCCATGATTTCCGACCGTTCGGGAAAACTTTCGCGATTTGCATGAGGCGTCGAACCTTTCATGAATTGCTTGCGAAACGGACTCGACATCAGTTCGGAATCAACCGACTCACGACCTCGCTGGCGAAACAACGCCAATCCGTATTCGGCCATCGCAATGTGACCGACTTGCCAGGCAATACAGGTCGGATAGCTGTCGGGCGTCCAGTACCAGTCATCGTCCGTCAGTTCTTCCACCATCGCCAACATATAATTCCGGTTGAACTCCAGACGCCGCCAAGCGATCTCCAAACGTTCGGAGATTCCAGCCGGAATGGGATAGATGTGTTCAAACAGGTCGGCCATTTAGTTCTCGCTCAGCAAAAAGATCCCTTCGACCTCCACCATCACATTCAATGGCAGGGCATTGACGCCAACGGCACTCCGCGTTCCAATGCCGGCATCATTACCGAAAACGGCTGCAAACAATTCACTGCAACCATTGACGACAGCAGGTTGCTGAGTAAACCCGTCGGACGAATTGACGAAGGCAAGCAGCTTGATGACCTGCTGAATCCGGTTGATTGTCCCGAATTTGGCTTTGAGCGACGACAGCATGGCCAACCCACACTGTCGGGCCGCCGTGAATCCCGTTTGCTGATCGGCGTCGTCTCCGACTTTTCCGACATACAGTGAACCATCTTCCTTGAGAGGTAAATGGCCCGATGTGTAGCAGACGCTCCCCACTTGAAGCACCGGTTTGTACAGCCCGATCACGGACGGCGGTGGAGGAAGCACAAGGTTATTTTCCGCGAGGAACTGATTGAGTCTTGAATCGGCGTCCATTTCAGAATGAAAAAGTGAGTTCGTTGGCCCAAGATCGGGCGATCAAACCAACCATTATCGAAAATGGAGCCATGCTTGGCTAGTGGCTCTCGACTTTTATCTCGCATCCGCTAAAACCATTCTACGGCACACGCGGCCGAGATCAATCAACCACGCATCAATCGCATTGGTCACGCTCACATTTGCGTACACCTGTCCCTGCAAATCCAGCGTCCTCTCGATCAGTGTGGCACAGGTATCTTCGATCGCATGATGGCTTAGCGCCGCCAATTGTGCCACCAATTGCCTGGCCCATTTTTGGGTACACTCATCGTTGGAAACCGTTCCTTGATTGCCGCTTTGCAGCAGATATGCATATCGAAACAGACTGACGGCCAGGTCTGCCAGAAACACCAAGCGTTCGCGTTTGGCGGGGCTTTCCGTGCCCGCCGATTCAACGAAGCTGGTCATCGTTTTCGTGAATTCATCCTTGCCTGGATCGCCGCTGGCCAATTGTTCGAAAAGCTGCTCGCGGAAATCAAACATTTCCCGATCCGCCAACCTCGCCGCCCAGACCATGCTGCCGTCGGCGGCGTCCGCCACCTGTTCAAGCGGAACTTCCGTTTCAATCTCCGAAGGTTCAAGTAGCTGAAGCACCTGCTGGCGACTCAGTGGTGAAAACCGAACGATCTGCGATCGCGATAAAATGGTCTGCAGCTGTTGCTGTTCACTGGTTCCAATCAGAATCAACAGCGAGTTCGGGGGGGGCTCTTCGAGCGTCTTGAGCAAGCTGTTGGCACCCTCCTGATTGAGAAAATCGGCGTCATCGATAATCGCAATTTTTCGACCACCGCGAAACGGCTTGAGTCCTATATCATGTATCAACCCGACTTGCCGCCGATGTTCCTTGTCGCCAATGAACAGTTCAACGGGAATGATTGACTTGTCAGCCGGCTTGGAAATGTGAATCAGATCGGGATGGGTCAGTGACTGGACCTGTTGACAGGCAGGACAGCTCTCACACGCGATCAGGTTGCCAGTCGGTCGCTCACACAAAAGTGCCTGAGCCAGCTTGATCGCAAACGTCCGTTTTCCAACACCGGGTTTGCCGACGAACAAGTAAGTGCTTCCCAGCCGGTCGTTTTCAACGGCAGCCCGAAATCGAGCGATTTGTGATTCGTGGTTTAGCAATGGAGCCATTTTAGGGACATGGTGGGAAGGTGGCGATTGGAGTAGGCCCGTGATCCGAAATCAGGAGCTGCACTGGTTTAAATACAAACTGGCCAATTCTCGAACATTCGCTTGGACCGCTTCAACTGATGGATCCGCGTCGATGACTTCGACGCCCACATGCCAGCGTTCTGCTTCGGTTAGAAACCCATCCCGGACTCTGGAAAAATATTCCAGTCCACGCGATTCCAGTCGGTCAAGCGAACGGTTCTCGCGTTGAAACAGACGAGTCATCGCTTTGTCCGGTGGCAGATCGAACACAAAGGTCACATCCGGAATCAAGCCACCGGTGGCAATTTGGTTCACCGTCCAGATGTCTTGTGGATCAAGCTCACCCGCATACCCTTGATAGACAACGGTCGACAAAATATACCGATCTAAAACAATTGTTTTACCGGCGGCGAGTGCTGGCCGAACGACTTCCTCAACCAATTGGGTTCTCGCCGTCGTAAAGAGCAACATCTCGGTCCGCATTGCGATCGGGGTCTGATGCCGATCCAGCAACAATCGCCGAAGCTGCTCGCCAAGCATCGTGCTGCCCGGGTCTTTGCAGACCACCACCTCTCGCCCCTGCTCTTCGAGCCAACCTGCAAACAACTGCAGTTGCGTCGATTTGCCGGAACCATCGATACCATCGAAAACGAAGAACATAGGGGTATGGGTGGCAGGACCACGGAATAGATATGATGGGGAAATTCCTTCGTTTTTACGTCGTTTTTATCAACATAGACCATTTAGGATCGCTTTGCAAGTTCCGCCAAGTAGTGCAACCCCCGTTATCAGTTCACTTCCACGAAACATTCCGGCATCAGCTTTCTGAACTGCTGAACACCGTCGTCCGTGATCGGAGTGTCACGGACTCGTAAAATTTTGAGATTTTTAAGCGAGGTCAGAGTCATCAATCCTTCGTCCGTAATCGCTGTATCTCGAATGGACAGTACTTCCAGATTCGCCAGATCAGCGATGGCCTTCATTCCGGCATCCGTGACAAGCGTTGATCCCAGCTCCAGCAATCGCAGACTGGCCATCGATCCAACTTGCTCCAGGCCTCGGTCGTTGAAGTCGCTCATCCCCAGCGCCAACGTGGTCAATGGAAGCTGCCGGATGCGATGAATCTCGGTTCCCTTGATATGGGTCGAATAGAGAAACAGTTCATTGAGTTTTTCAAGTTTGGCAATCGACTCGAAAATGGCGTCGTTGATTGCTCTTGATTCCGACAGTCGGTTCGCCCGAATGGAAAGAAACTCCAGTCGGGGAAATCGCTCCAACAACGGCAGCGGTGAATCGAATTGGGTTTCCGGATATTCCAGGAACAGGCGTTTGACGCCCGCTGAGTCCGACCATTGAACAAGCGGATTCAGATTGATGGGCACATATTGCAGCTGGAGTTCTTCGATACCGGGATGTTCCAGCATTGCCGCAAGCAAATCGACAGACAGAAATTCAAAATTGACCGACAATGTCTTCAGACGAGCCAACTGCTGCAGGTCAGTCGAACTGCGGAACGCCGCAAAGAGTGCCTCATTCCGCTGCTTGCGAGCCACTAATGTCTCATACTGCGACCTCGGAACATCGAACAGATTGAGTTTCTCCAAGGTGCCGATTCGGTATAGCGGTTCCCAGCCGTCGACTTCGGCAACGCCCATTTCCAAATTGAGTTCCGTGATTCCGCCAAGTTGGGTCACCCACTCAAGGCTTTGCGTCGATGCGGGACTGACAAAATGAACACCGCGAACGGTGTGAACCCAATCGACGCCAAGCATCTGGCCCAGCCAGGAAGGCTGTTTCGAAAACAGCCGCTGCTCCACCGGCGTTTGGTCAAGCTGAAAATCATAGAGAATCCGAACTTCGGGATCTTGTTTGCGGATCGAGCTGACGATGCGGGACTGAAGGGTTGCACTGCGATTCAAATACCATCCGCAAGCGATCAGAATACTGGCCAGCACCAAAGCAACCAACCCGATTCGCCTGAATCTTGAAGTCACCTGGGATCGCGAACGGGCCTCCGTTTCGGACATGAATGGTTCCAAGGCTATTTTTGCCGAATCCCTTCGAAGCTGAACGTGATCGAGATATTGTCACCGATCGATCCGATCATCTTGTCCATCCCAAAGTCACTTCGTTTGAGGGTAAACCGAGTGAAGAAGCCTGCTCGATCATTTCCAAAAGGGTCGGTTCCGATGCCGACCAATTGAATGGGCATCGTAACACTGCGGACCTTCCCCAGCATCTTCAAGTCGCCCGTGATGTGGTACTCTTCCCCTTCCTTGCTAAAGCCGGTGGTAATAAAGGTGATGTCGGCGAACTGCTGGCAATCAAAAAAATCAGGGCCACGCAAATGCTCATCGCGTTCGGCGTTGTTGGTGTCGATGCTCTCCGTTTTAATCGTGAAACTGAATCCCGCTCGCGTAGGTTCGCCATCCGCCATCTTGAACACACCGGAAACCGTATTGAACCGTCCGTAAACATAGCTTAGTCCAAAATGGTTGACGGCAAAAATCACCGATGAGTGGCCATTGTCCAGCAGATACAAATCGGATGCTGCGGCAGCCCCCGGCTCAGTTGCTGGCCTCGGTTCAAAAAGCGGTGTGTTGTCAATAAGGGGATCCTGTACCGTTCGTAACCCTTGATCTGTCTGCTGCCTCAGTCCGACGCCGGTCAGGACCGGAATAAAAATACAACCTAGTCCGGCCAGAAAAGCCAGTGATTTATTGGATTTCATCGTATTGGCTCTCTCCTTATTTTCCGATCGCCCGATTTCGTGATTTGCGAAAACGTCCATCATACCCATTTGCCTCGCGGCGTGGAATGATCTTTCAGACAATCTCGCTTGAATTCGGTGGTCTCGGTAGTTTATGCAGAACTCGTTTCGCGTTATATTTGTGGACGGAATAGTTGTCTAAACCCAATGCCGTTCTGTTTCGCATCTACCAGAAAATCAGAGATTAAAATGTCCCGATTCATACTCCATTCAATGGCCCTTTTTCTATCGGTCGCGCTGCTGACCGAAAACTCAACCATGGCGCAAGATGATTTGCAGTCCCCACCTGATCGCATGACTCCGGAACTCCTGTGGAAGATGGGGCGACTCGGAAGTGTTGCCATCTCACCCGACGGCAAGTCAGTCGCGTATGCCGTCCGGCGATTCGAGCTGGCTGAAAATAAGGGGCAGTCGACACTGTTCATCCTCGATGTGGCATCTGGCCAGTCTCGCCTCGTTGTCGAGAACTGGAAGTCGATCGGCTCGGTGGACTGGATCCAAACCCCAGTTGGTGAACGGATCTGGTTTGAAGGAACTCCGGCTGCAGCCAAAGCGGACGCATCTGAATCAGCTCAATCACAAACAAAACCTGCCGATGAAGCTGACAATCCCGCCACCCAAAATCAAGCCTGGTTTTGGGTGCCTGGTACCGCTGAGCCTGTTCGCTCAACCGCTCACAAGGGCGGCATTTCAAATTTGAAAGTATCGCCCAGCGGAGATCGGCTGGCATTCACTGCACGAGTCAAACTCGACCAGAACGTCGCCGACGTTTATCCGGACTTGCCGAAAGCCGATGCTCGCATTATTGATTCACTGATGTATCGTCATTGGGACAGTTGGCGAGATTATGACTATAGCCATCTCTTCGTGGCCTCCATTAATGAGCGAACCGGTCAAGCTCAGGATGCCGAGGACTTGATGAAAGGCAGCAAAATCGATTGTCCGGTTCCTCCGATGGCGGGCAGTGAACAGTTTGCCTGGTCGCCCGACGGCCAGGAAATTGCGTACACGTTGAAAATTGCGCTCGACGGCACTGACTGGGCCCAGTCAACCAATAGTGATGTGTATACCTTTCACATCGACGGCCTGACGCCGACCCATAATGTTTCCGACAGGAATCTCGGGTATGATAACGATCCGCTGTACTCGCCGAACGGAAAGTGGATGGTTTACAACTCGATGCAGCGCCACGGATTTGAAGCGGACCGAAACCGCTTGATGCTGGTCGATCGATCCACCGGAACCCGTCGTGAGTTGACGGCCGGACTCGATCAAAATGCCAATCATCCGGTGTGGCTGCCCGATTCAAGCGGCCTGATGTTTGAGTCGGAAACCACCGGAACCAATCAGATCTTTCATATTGACCTGGTTTCGGGAACGGTTCGGCAGGTCAGCTCGGGCAAGTATGACTGGAGTCCCGTGGGCGTGTTCCCGGATGGCAAATCGGTTCTGGTAAAACAAATGAGCATGCAGCGGCCGCATGAACTCGTGCAGTTGCCCATCGGCGGCTCCGAGGATTCGGTGCAGGCCAGGGTGCTGACCCATATTAACGATGATCTCTATGCGAATCTCAACCTACCCACGGTCGAAGAGCGATATGTAACGGCGACCGACGGAGCGAAGATTCATTGCTGGGTGATTTATCCGCCCGGATTTGACAAGCAATCAGACAAACAGTGGCCGATGTTGACCTACTGTCAGGGTGGTCCGCAATCGCAGATCAGTCAGTTCTTTTCATACCGCTGGAATTTCCATCTGATGGCAGCCAATGATTACGTGGTCTTGGCAGTTAACCGACGAGGCCTGCCGGGGTTTGGTCAGAAATGGAATGATGACATCAGCGGTGATTGGGGCGGGCAGGCGATGCGGGACTTGCTGTCGGCCACCGATGATTTGACGAAGGAAAATTACATCGATTCCAAGCGAGTTGCCGCCGTGGGAGCAAGTTTTGGGGGTTATTCGGTTTACTGGTTGATGGGAAATTCCGAAGACCGATTCTGTTCCATGATTTCACATTGCGGTGTTTTCAATCTGGAATCGATGTATGGAACCACGGAAGAGTTGTTTTTCGTCAATCACGATCTCGGCGGCCCGTACTGGAAATCGCCTGAAATCCTTTCGAAATACAAGGCGTTTTCTCCACACAACTACATTGGTAATTGGAAGACACCGCTGCTGGTCATTCACGGCGAGAAAGATTTCCGAGTCCCCATCGGCCAGGGAATGGAGGCGTTTAACGCCGCCCAAGTCCAAGGCGTGCCGTCGCGGTTCCTGTATTTCCCAGGCGAGGGCCACTGGGTAAACAGTCCGCAAAACAGCGTCCTTTGGCAGCGGGTCTTTTTCGAATGGCTGGATAAATATTGTAAATAATTTAACATATTGAATTCTTCACCCTTAATTTTTTCAAATGATCGTACAACTTTCTGAACTTGCCTACGCCCGATCGGGTGACAAAGGGGACGGCAGCAATGTCGGCGTAGTGGCCTATGACGAACCGACGTATCAACTGCTGAAGGAGTTACTGACGCCAGCCCGCGTCAAGGAACACTTCAAGGAGATATGTTTCGGCGAAGTGAAGCGCTACGAGGCTCCGAACCTGCTTGCGCTGAATTTCATTCTGCACGATTCTCTTGGTGGCGGTGGGAGTGAAAGCCTGAAAACCGATGCCCAGGGGAAAACCCACGGCCTGGGCATGCTGTACATGCGGCTTGAGGTCCCCGATAGTTTCACATTGCCTGCTCGAACCGTTGAACTCAGTCCATAGACTGGCGTGGTGATTTCATCGGGACAACCACGGAACGGAGTGCGTCATGCCATTGGGAATCAAAGCGACGGTCGATTTTGCCTTTATTCACAGATCAAACTGAAACGTCTTCCGTAGCAATCGCCAGAAACGCTGGCCGATGGTTTTTGAACCGGCGTGAATCTTGGCAGTGCCGGTGCTGCCGCTGAGTACCACGGTGTCTGGATTTTCGAACTGCACCTTGACCAGATAGGTCGTGCTTTCGGGGATTTCGGTGCCGTCCTTGTCGACCGCAACCACGATGTCGCCACCGTGCCGCGAGGAGAGAGCTTTGGGAACCGCTTTCATCTTGCTGGGCGAAATCGAGCTCATTCGGGATGAATATCGTTCGGCGGGTAACTGGTGAATGAACAGGTCGACGGCCTGATCGGGATGAATGAACTCGATGTCGGCCTGATCGATCGCCAGAACCGCTTCCATTTTTTCCGGATGCGGCACAATCTGTCCCACCAGGGTTTGTCGTTCAAGCAGCGCGCCTAAGTTCTTGCGGTTGAGCGGTGTATCATTCCAGCCTCGCAGTTCACCGTCGTCAGATGATTCCTTTTGGACGCGCGGAGGAGCAATCAGCAGGCCATCGCATGGCGCGAGAACGGTCAATCGCCGAAGGTCCAATTGCCGCTCCTTGAGATGATCCTCGGCGGCCTTTTTTGCGGTGCGAAAATGAGGAATCTGAGCGACCGCCTTGGGATTGACGGATGCCGCGTCGACGATGTTGGACTCTTCGACCTTGGCGAGGTCGAGGGCGCTTTTGAGGCTTGCTAATTGAACCTGAAGCTGATAACTGCTGACCTCAAGGATCGGCTGGCCTGCGGCAACTCGTGTGTTCGGATCGGCAAAAATATTTTTCAACGTCCCCTCGACTTCAACATAAACGTTGACGGCATTTTGAGGCTGGACGTAGAAACTGCAGTGGACGTAATGGGGGATGGGAAACATCGCGAACGCCCCCAACAATCCAGCAAGAAACGCTGCAGAACAGGCAAATCGAAGTGGTTTCACAGTACTGAGCCTCCCGGGAACTGAAAAATACTTGTACAAACTCAACAGCGGCGCAATCACCAGTCCGCCCAGAACTGTCATGGCAATCAACTGGCCAATGATCTTGAATCCATGCGGTTCGAGTACTTGGTAGACGAACCAGAAAATCGACAGCGTGATCAGCCACCGATAGGCGACCGCCGCCACACTGTAGAGCGCAAAGAGCCATTGATGACGGCCAGGCAGAAACGGATCGTGACGCGGCTCGATCCCCAAAAACCACTCGCCGCATTGACGCTGCAAAATGGATGTGGCCTTGGATCGCAGGTTCGGAATCTCCAGCACGTCCGACAAAATGTAGTAACCGTCATATCGCAATAATGGGTTGGCGTTGATGATGAGGGTGCTGACCGAGCAGACGAAAATAACGTTGAGGGCAAGCTGATGAATCATTCCTGGATTCGAGAACCACCAGACAAACACAGCGATCGAGGCCAGAATCAACTCGACGTACATGCCCGCGGCGGCGATGAAAATCCGTTTCCATTTACTGGGCAACATCCAGGAGTCACTCACATTGACATACAGGCAAGGAGTGAACACCAGCAACATGAATCCCATTTCATGGCACTGCGAACCGAACCGCTTGCAGGCCAGCCCGTGGCCCAACTCGTGAATCACCTTGGTCGTCGCCAGCACGGCCGCCAGCCAGATCCAGTTCGACGCCGCAAAGAAATCCTGAAACGTTGGCAGTCGGGACTGGAAGGTCTCGAAATTGGTGAAAATCAAAGCTCCAGCGACCATCATCAACATCGCCACCAGAAAAAACACGGGCCACGAAAACACCCAGCCCACCCATTGGTTGAGGACCGTCAGGAAGTCATCCGGATCGATCCCTTTGAAACGGATCGCCATCACGTTTTTCAACGATTGCCGGAACAGCCGTTTGCGGTTCTTTTCCCCGCGTTTCTTCAGTTCCACGCCTTGGTTGGGATGCTCGGAAACAATCAGCGAGTTGCGATGCAGCATCCCGATGAACTGATAAAGTTCCGAGAGATGAATTTTTTGAGGCGCGTACTGATAGTCGAACTGCAGCTTGATCTGATCCGGGCTGGTGTGGCCGTCGAGCATCCGAAAGAGCGCATATTCTTCCTCTTCGAAGCGGTAGAATTTCAGGGAAAGTGGATCCTTGATCACCCAGTAGTCGCGCCCCTGATAATTCTGGCGTCGCACTTCCAGATCATGGCGCGCGTGCATCTGTACCGGGCGGCTGGAACTGGCCGTCATGGCATGGGTATCGCGTGCTGGGGTGGCTTCCTTTGCCATGTGCTGCGGATATTTCTCATCACAACCCGAAGCGTAAGCGAGGGATTGTATTTGTGTTGGCTTGGGCCGTCCCTCGCTTACGCTTCGGGTTGTGATTGACTAAGTCAATTCCCTACATACGGCAACTTAATATCGTTCTAACAGACACGGGACAAGGCGTCTCAAGAG
This sequence comes from uncultured Pirellulaceae bacterium, assembly GCA_964414815.1. Taxonomy (GTDB): domain Bacteria; phylum Planctomycetota; class Planctomycetia; order Pirellulales; family Pirellulaceae; genus Mariniblastus. Next base: position 17,022 of record CAYPXY010000004.1, read on the forward strand.
CTAGCTTGACTCGACAGCAGCCTGAATGATGGGCGTGACGGACGAATGTCAAACTGCGCAATTCAGGTTGACTTTGAGACTTCTAACAATCCTGCTTATTATTCTGAACACTCCGTCCGATCCAATGGTTCAGACATACTACTTTGCGCCTAAAGGTCGGGAGGATTTCCTGTGAGGACTTTATCATTCATCTCAACTACCGTGTTGGCCCTTGTCTGGATCGGCCTGGCCCAGCCAGCTTCCGCTCAATGGCATCACACAACCAGCCACAATCCCTGGTCGGTTGAGATTGGAGGGAAGATGCTCGATCGGCCTGGTACCGATTTGCATATTCCGCTGATCACCGACTCGATCACGCGTCGCAATCTGTTTACCGCTCGCGATGCCACTGACCTGGGCAACACGCCCGCAGCAGAAGTCAAATTCAACTTCCAGTCTGCAACCGGTCAGGAATGGGAGTTCCGTTCGATCATCTCCAGTTGGGAAGAGCGGATCGATACGATTTACGGACCGAATCTGGACTCGGTATTCTTTCCACCGGTCGCCGGGCTGACCATTGATCAGTTCGATTACACCTACGAATCCGACCTGTTCAGTTTCGAATTGATGAAACGACGTGCCTTTGGTCGTCCGGGTATCGTCGGAATGTTTGGACCGCGATTCCTGTCGTCACAGAACAAGGTGACTCATGAAACCGTGGCGATTGCCAGTCCGGGAGGAGGAATTCCTTCCTTCGCGGTTTTGCGAGAGGATTCAACCGCCGCCAAAAATACGCTGATCGGATTGCAAGCCGGTCTGGAAATCAATCAACCTCTTTCGACGGGTTTGTACATCAGTGGCTTTGCCAAAGCCGGTGGTTACTACAACGGTGTGAAAGTGCAAAGCAGCAGTGTTGACAGCTTGAACAACAACATGCTGACCAGTAAGCAAACCCGCTCGTCGGAATCGTTTCTCGGTGAAGCAGGGGGACGGATTTACATGGACATCGTGCCCAATGTCTTTACCGGATACCTCGGATATGAAGCCACCTGGATCGACGGTTTTGCGGCCGCTCCTGAGCAAACCTTCATGGGCTTGAGCGGCACGAGCGGGATTGAAACCACCAACACCATCTTCTTCCACGGGGTGACGTTCGGGTTGAAGTACACCTATTGAGTCGCTTGCTTACGCTTCGGGTTGTGTGATTTCCATCTCGTCAAGGCAGCTCTCCCCATGCCGTGTTTTCCACTTCAGAAAATCATTTCCGGTGGTCAAACAGGCGTGGACCGTGCGGCGCTCGATGTCGCCATCTTTCTTGATATCGAACATGGGGGATGGTGCCCGGCAGGTCGGCGAGCGGAAGATGGATGTATTCCCCCGATCTATCAGCTCAAGCAAACCAGGTCTCACAAATATTCGGTGCGGACGGAACAAAACGTGGTCGATTCCGACGGAACGTTGATCCTTTATCGAAGCGTCATGACGGGAGGCACGGAATTGACCGAGCGATTGGCGCGAAAACACAAACGCCCTCTGCTGTGTATCGATCTTGAGACTGCGACCGATGGCGATCAAGTTGATTTCTGGAATTGGCTTTCTGCCAACCACATTCAAACGTTGAACATCGCTGGCCCTCGCGAGTCGACTTGCCAAGGGATCGCTTCTCAAGCGGAAAAATTTCTTTGCAAGGCGATTAAGGCGACCGGCAGGTAAACGTTTACCCAAGCCGAATTGTGTTTCCCAGATGCTCGGTTGCGAGTCGCGGAGCGACTCGCCTACACTGGGGTACGTTTTTATCTGCCGGTCGGCCTAAGTGCCCACCAAGCGATTTTTGAAGTGTTAGATAATTAACAAATCTACTCAACAGCTTCCCGTCGAAACACGGCCACGATGTCTTCAACGGGGACGACAAACAGTTGATTGTCGACCTCGAAATCAACCGGGATCGCACTTTTGGGGTGAAAAAGCACTTTGTCGTACTGCCGCAGCGGCAAATCTTCGTCTCGTTCGATCGCGCGGGAAATCGTCACGATTCGACCTGTAATCGTCGGAATCTCGGCTGAATCCGGAAGCGCGATGCCACCCTTGGTTTCTTTTTTGGGAGTATCTTTCCGAACCAGCACGCGCAGTCCGATTGGCTCGACATATTCAAGCTTGGTAGAGCGGGATTTCCCATCCGGCTTTTTAGACATCAGGTAACGCTTCGGGGTTAGTGTGTTAAAACTGGGAATTCGGTAGAAGTACGAAGGTCAGTCGAAAGTTTACCAATAAAACGGAGAATAGAAACAAGGTATCGGTGATAAAAATTATCAAATTCCTTGGAAAATTGGAGTTTGGGGTTGTAAAATCAACTTTTTTTGCGACAATCGCTCGGCCAATTCAAAATAACAAACGCCGCCGTCGTGGCGATGGCGGCGAGCGGATATTCAATTTACTTCCACGCTTCTTAGGGAAGCGTGTTTATTCGAGTTAGAGGTAGCAGAACAGTGACAACGTCAATACAAGTGGAGTCGCGGAACGAAACCGGATCGAGCCAAAGTCGAAAGATGCGGCAAAACGGAAATGTACCAGCGATTTTATACGGTAACGGGGGTGAGCCGGTGATGTTGGCGATTCCACAACTGGAAGTCGGCAAAATCATCAAGTCGGGAGCAAAACAGGTTCAACTGAGTGGTTCGGTCAACGAAGCTGCTGATGTCAAGGCAATCCAATGGGATACTTTTGGAAGCCAGGTACTGCACATCGATTTCACTCGGACCGCAAATTAGGCGAACGCTTGATTTCCAGGGAGACGAGCAGAAAACACGCGACTCTTAGGTGGTAAAATCCTTTGATCAACCTGTTTTCATCCTGGTTTCGAAAACCAACGATTGACGCTGTTGATAACATGAAGTTGGTAGTGGGACTGGGAAATCCCGGCAAGGATTATCAAGGCACCCGGCACAACGTTGGATTTGACGTGGTGGCGGCCTTGAACCACCGACATGGTGCTGGACGACCCAAGTCGAAATTCAAGGCAGAGGTGGTCGAAACCAGTATTGGAGGCTGTAAAACGGTTCTGGTTTGTCCACTGACGTATATGAATCTCAGCGGGCAGTCGGTAAAAGCTGCGGTCGATTTTTACAAACTCGGCTTGCAGGATTTGATCGTGATATGTGATGATCTGGCACTGGAGTTGGGGCGGTTGCGAATCCGCCCATCCGGGTCGGCGGGAGGCCAGAAAGGACTGGCCAACGTCATTGATCAGCTTGGCAGCGATCAGGTAACCCGACTGCGAGTCGGCATCGGGCGACCCAAATCGGGAGTGGAGACAGTAAACCATGTTCTCCAGACTTTTTCGAAAAAAGAACAACCAGAAATCGACGTGGCGATCCAGCGAGCCGCCGATGCGGTGGAAATCTGGATTCGGGAGGGTGTTGAGGCGGCGATGAACAGGTATAATCCTGATCCGTCTGCCGATCCTGCGCCCGAAACCAAAACCAATCGAAATCAAAACTAATCGAAACCAATCCCAAATCAAAACAAACCCATTTTCGAACGAACGAAAACCAGACAAGGAAACTGACAGTGGCTCAAACCGTATACGAAACAATGTTTTTGCTCAACGCAAATAGCTACGCAAAGGGGCCCGGCACAACGGCGGCCGCAATTGATGAAATCATCACCAACGCGGGGGGGGAAGTCTTGGTCAGCCGTCTGTGGAATGAGCAAAAATTGGCTTATCCGGTTCAAGGACATCGAAAAGGCGTGTACTGGTTGGCCTATTTCCGAATCGACGGAACCCAGTTGACCAAGCTCAACCGGGCCTGTCAGTTGAACGACACGATTTTGCGTCACCTGACGATCAAACTCGATCCACGACTGGTAGAACCGATGATTGCCATTGCCAAAGGCCAAACGCCTCCGCAGGCTCTCGGCGAACTCGATGTCGAAGAGGAGAGTAGCGAAGAAGTCGTTTCTGCGTAAAATGTTTTTTGTTGGTTGAGTCAGGAAGTCTAGCCGTTATTTCCAATGTTTAATTAAACAGGAGTGTACTATGGCCAGCTTCAATCGCGTGATCCTTGTCGGAAACGTTACCCGAGATATCGAGTTAAGACATATTCCGTCCGGGACGGCTGTGACCGACCTTTCGATCGCGGTCAACGAACGAATCAAACGAAACGAACAGTGGGTGGATGATGTCAACTTTTTTGATGTCACCTTGTGGGGGAGAACGGCCGAGATTGCGTCGATGTATCTGCAAAAAGGCTCGCCCGTTCTCATCGAAGGAAGACTGAAACAGGATACTTGGGAACAGGAGGACGGTCAGAAACGATCCAAGGTCAAAATCATTGGCGAGCGGATGCAGATGCTCGGAGCTAAATCCGGAAATGCACCGCACGCTTCGCCATCTGACTCAACCTCCTCCGGATCTTCGTCCGCTCCCGTAGCAACCTCCCTTCAATCCGCTCCTCCGGATGATGAAGTCCCCTTTTAGTAGCCGGATGTGGATTGATTTCCAAACCTCCACAATTCATTAATCAACTCATAACGAACACGTAAATCCGAACTCTTAAACCTAAACTCCGATGACTAAGTTAAAGAAGAAAAAGAAAGATCGATCCAGCTATAACAAACTGCCAAGGGGTAAAAACCAGGGTGTGGAATTGTTGTTGATCCAAACCGTTGATCACCTCGGCAAACAAGGTGATGTCGTCGAAGTCAAGCCGGGCTATGCAAATAACTATCTGCTGCCGCAAGGACTGGCTACCATCGCAAGCGACCATCACAAACGAATGGTTGAAAAACACAAAGCGAAGCTGCATGAAATTGAAATGTCGCGGCTAAAGAAGCTGCGCGATCTGGCGAAATTGATCTCCAAGCAAAGCATTACCATTGAGGCCAATGCGAACGACGAAGGTCAATTGTACGGAAGTGTTGGGCCGGCCGACATCGTGGCCGCTCTTAAGCAAAACGATATCGTCCTGACCAACGATCAGGTTCGTCTCGAAGGCGTGTTGAAGGAACTTGGAATGTACACCGTGAAAGTCCATTTGCATCACGAAATCGAGACGGAATTCAAGGTGTGGGTCGTTCCGACCGTTGCCAACTAGCCGCAAAAAAAAAATGCGGAGCGGACATTCGCCGCAACAAATGAATGTCTATAATCAAGCTCGGCCATTGGCCGAGCTTTTTTAATAATTTGACAGCAAGTTAATAGGGAACACAGGATGGCAACGGAACGTAACGGAATGTCGCCGAAGACTCCAGCGGATCGAAAGGCGCGATTGAATGATCGACGCCCCTCGAAGAAACGAGCCGTCTCCATTGCGGAGGCGATCGAACGACAGCCTCCGTTCAGCATGGACGCCGAAGTGGGGGTTTTGGGAAGCATCATGTTGGCACCGGATGTCTGTGATGAAGTGGTCAACCTGCTGCGTAAAGAAGACTTCTACGACGAAGGACATCAGGTGTTGTTCGAATGCCTGATGGAGATGCATGGCAACGGCAAGAAAATTGATATTGTCCTGTTGAGGGAAATGCTGATCAGCAAAGGCCACTTTGAAATGGTTGGCGGAGCTGCCGGACTGGCCCAACTGTTTACTTCTGTTCCTCACGCTGCCCACGCAACCCACTACGCAAACATCGTTCGCAGCAAAGCCACCGCGCGTAATCTGATTTCGACTTGCGGAGAACTGTTATCCGAAGCCTATCGCCCCGAACGAGACCCCAACGAGTTGCTCAACGATGCCGAACAGCGAGTGTTCGCCATTCGGGAAAGCCGCCAATCCTCCAATCTGGTTCACATCGATGAAGTGCTGCACACGGCGATGGAACGTCTGGACGCTCGGATGCAAGGCAAGGCCCTCGAGGGAACGGTCGAGACCGGATTTACACAACTCGATGAACTGACCGGTGGGCTGCACGCTTCGGAGTTGGTCATTCTGGCCGCCCGTCCGAGTATGGGAAAGACAGCATTTGCGATGAACATTGCGGAGAATGTTTCTTACAAACTGCAGCAACCCGTACTGTTTGTCAGTCTCGAAATGTCCGCCATCGAGCTGATTGACCGCTTGTTGTGCTCGGTGGCGCGGGTCAATGGACACCAACTTCGGGCAGGGACACTGAATTCAGCCGACCGAAAACGTTTGCTTGAATTTGCCGGTCAGTTGAGTACGATTCCTCTGTTCATCGACGACTCTCCCACTCGCAACATTTCTGAAATTGCAGGGGCGGCTCGGCGAATCAAGCGAAAGCAAGGAAAATTGGGGCTGATCGTGATCGACTACCTGCAGCTGATTCAGCCCGATTCGGCGTCGGATCCGCGACAGGAGCAAGTCGCCAAGATCGCTCGCCGGTTGAAGGCGCTTGCTCGCGAGCTGAAAACACCCGTACTCTGTTTGTCGCAGCTCAACCGACAGACCGAGGAGACTCGCGACCATCGACCGAAACTGAGCCATCTCCGGGAGTCGGGCGCGATCGAGCAGGATGCGGACGTCGTCATGTTCGTTCACCGCGAGGCGTATTACCACAAGGGGGAAGCGGATTCCGGTGTTAGTGACACGGAAGCGTTGATTATCATTGAGAAACAGCGTAACGGCCCGACCGGTGACGTTGAATTACATTGGGAAGCCAAACATACCCGTTTCGGCAACCGCGCTCCGGCGCGGTACGACGCGCTGGATGAATTTTAGCAACGTGGACAACGACCTGGTCATCGTCGATGAAACCGAACCCTGCCCCTACATTGAAGGGCAGTTGGCTCGTCTACCGTTAACCGTCCCCGATCGTATCATCACTCTCGCTGAAGCCGATCGCCGTCTGGCATTAGGCCATCGGCGCACGGGAGAATACGTCTATCAGACGCAATGCCCGAACTGTGTGGCCTGTGAACCGATCCGGATTCCCGTGCCTGAGTTCGAATTCAGCAAGAGCCACAAACGGGTGCTACGCCGAGGCGATGAAAAGTTTGCTCAGCAATTGGGCCCCCTGAAGGCAGATTCGACTCGCGTGAGTTTGTTCAACCGACACCGAAAGTTACGGGGACTGGCGAAACGGGATGCCGATATTGATTTCGAAGAGTACGCATGGGGATTCGTTCGCAGTTGTTTCACTTCGTTCGAAATCACCTACTACCTGGGCAGTCGCCTGGTCTGTCTGGCGGTGTGCGACGTGGGCGAAACGAGTCTCTCGGCAGTCTACACGTTCTACGAACCCAAGCTTGCCGATGACAGCCTTGGCACCTATTCGATTCTCAAGCAGATCGAGTTTTGCCAATCCCAAGGCTTACAGCATCTCTATCTGGGATACTACGTTGAGGAGTGCCGCAGCATGAAATACAAGGCCCGCTTCCTGCCGCACGAACGGTTACTTGACGGAGCATGGGTTCGATTCGAAAAAGATTCGGAGCGGGCGTGAGTGATTTTCCACCTACGGCTTCTTCAGCACGCAGCCTGTAATTCGCCAGCCATCTTCTTCAACTTCGGTCACCCAGCCGGAAACGCCCAAATAGGGAGCGATACTTTTCTGAAAATCTTCCGGCAGCGTTGTGCCATCGATTTTCTGAGTCCGAGCGCCCGGCGTTGCGCCATCCAGGTTGGATTCATGCAGCCGATTTAGTAATCGCCCAACCATGGTGGGAGATTGGGCCATCTTGCCGCTGCGAAGGACTTCATAGTTGGCTTCGAGCATTCGGTCGAGCCGCACAAAGCGGCGAAAACTAACCTTGTCGTTATCGGTCAACTGACCCAAAGTATCTTTCACACGAATGTAGTCTTCAGCATCCTTGAGCCGCTTAAATCGCGTGGCACTGACCAACTGCCGCATAAACTGTCGTTCATTGGCGACGATCAAAATTCCGTTGTGAACAAACATGTAGCGTTTTTGAAACAGGTGAAATCGCTCGGCTTCCTCTTCCTCTTCGGGATCATCAAGTCCAAATCCTGGAGGTGGTGTGTACTGGTCGTCGGGATCGAGTTGCTGCGTCGGATCGACTTCAATCCCCCGTTTACCTGCCAGCGTAACCCAGGAACTTCCCTTAGCGGCTTTTTTCAGTGAGTTCAAGACGTAGTCAACGTCCGCATCGGCTTTCAGAGGAATGCCAATCGCCATCCGCTCACTCGCTTCCGTCACCGGGTGTTCCGTCGTGGAGAAAACAAACATCTGGCCGTCGGTCATTCCGATCAGTTTCACCACATCGATTTGAAACTCGGGTTCGGTCTTGAATTCATCCAGCATTCGCTTGAATGCGCCTTCCTCCATCACGGAGTCATAGATGTAACCCACGCCATTGAGCAAGCGTGATAAGTCCCAACTTCCACCAAAAAATCCACCCGCAGAATCCGGGATCATTGCATGAGGTTCGGTCGCGCCTTCTTTTTGCTTGGCAAAGTCAATCAGTTCGAAAAAACGTTTCTGTTGTTCCGTCAGATTGTCTTGGGGAGCCAGTGCAAAGGTACGGCTGAGCATTTCCAGCTCCTGATCCTTGGCACTCATGGCAATACCGATGTTGCCACCGATCCCTCGGAGGACATCGAATCCGATATTTTCCAGTACCTTTGCCCAGTCGTTGCTGTGCCTGCGAATTTCCTGATCTTCATCATTCACTTGCTGGATCAAACGAGCATAGCCCGATGGATCGATGTACCAACTGAATTGGGGTTGATTCCCGAACAGTTCCGTCTCCTGCATGATGCGGGAAAAGGTTGGATTGGCGCTGAGCGTCATCGACTGATTGATTTTGTCGGGGGCCGCCAGGCGACGCAGGATGTCGCGGAAAATTTCTTCGTTGTCGGCAATCAGCAACCAGCCCTGACAAGTGGCCTGAAAGCGGTTTCGAACCTGACGAATCCGTTTGGGGTTCTGAATGGCAACTTTCTGGACATCAACACCGCCGATCTGCAATGTCTCAATTTTGCCATGCCGATTCTTGACCACTTCGCTATTGATTTCATCGAGCATCTCGGCAGCTTTGTCTTCGTTGCCCGTCACATCGACCAGAATCACCAGTCCGTGCGACCCCCGTGCAGCTTGGCCTTCTACCAGGTCCTGCAAAACACCCGCAAAACATATTTCACCGGTCTGGATTTGACGGATGCTTTCGATCTTGATTCCAGCTCGCAGATTTTTTTCGTCCAACGTCGCCCGGATCTGCTTGGTCAGTTCCTCGACAAAGGGGCTTACTTCCGGATCGTCGGCCAGTCTGGCCAACTGGGTGCGGTTGAAATGCTCTTCGAAGTCCGTGGTGTTCGGAACCGAGAACCACGCGCGAGTGGATGCCGGCAGCAACTCCGTGCTGCGTAATGAAGACTTGGTGATGTCCGTCTCGGACTCGGGCAAGATGTCATCCTGTAGCTCAACGATGGGCTTGGCATCAGATTTAGATTCCTCGTCCTGGGTGGTCTGCGTATCCTGGGGATTCGCCTCGAGCCAGGTCGATTCCTTTGGATGACTGGCCGCTCGGTGGCTGGTCACTGGATGCCAGGCCATCGCGCGGCTCGCCGACGATGCTCCCGTTCCCACCAAGCTCATCGACAGTCCCAAACAAATTAGATATTGAAGTAAGCGCAAGCTCACGAAAATCTCCTTAAAGAAGTTAAAACTACCAAGGTTTATCGGTACAACAAAACCTGGCAGGGAAACCAATTTCCCAATTCATTATCGTTTTACTGGCTTGCCCAGTCAGAACCAACGGCAAATTTTTACCAGCCTGAACAAGCGATAACATCATAACATTTTTAGGGTTTCGTGTTGACTGGAATGTCAGGCGAGTCGGGGCTATGAAAAAAGCCTATTTCAGGGCCTCACTGGGGAAGATTTTCGGTAACCGCCAAGCCAAGCTGTGTAGCCGCAAGCCGAAGCCGACTACAAGGGGGTGGTAGCTACCTTACATAGCCGATCGGCCAATGATTGATGTGAGGAAAACCCATGAATGGTTACACCTTTTGTATCTATCGACAATTGTTCTACAATGTGCCCCGTGTTCAGACATTGTCCTACAATGTGTCAATTGCGTCCGACCTTGTGGTCATCCCTCATTCCTCATTCCTCATTCCCTTCCCATGATACCCAATATTTTGGCTCAACGTTACGCATCCCGTGAAATGCAGGCAATCTGGTCTGCGGAGGGGCGAATTATCCTGGAACGCGAATTCTGGATCGCTGTCGTCAAGGCACAGCGCGATCTGGGGTTGAACATTCCCGTTGAAGCCATTGAGGCTTACGAATCGACGAAGAATCAGGTCAATCTGGCCTCCATCGATCGCCGTGAACGTGTGACTCGTCACGATGTGAAAGCCCGTATTGACGAATTCTGCGAACGGGCTGGACATGAGCAAATTCACAAAGGGATGACCTCTCGTGACCTGACCGAGAATGTGGAGCAGCTTCAGGTCTTTCGATCCCTTGAGTTGATTCGTGACCGCACCGTGGCGGCGTTGGCGATGCTGGCCCGTCGGGCGAGTCAGTGGAAGGATCTGCTGATCACCGCTCGGACCCACAATGTTGCCGCCCAGCCGACGACGTTTGGGAAACGGATGGCCATGTTTGGCGAAGAGCTGTTGCTTGCGTTTCAGGCCATCGAGTACTTGATCGCTGGATATCCTGTACGCGGTTTGAAGGGGGCCGTCGGAACACAGCTCGACCAACTTTCGTTGTTCGGGGGCGATGTTTCGAAAGTCGAACAGCTTGAGGCTCGCGTGATGAACCACTTGGGAATCCCACAGAAATGGACCAACGTAGGCCAGGTCTACCCGCGAAGCCTTGATTTGCAATTCATCAACAGCCTGTTGCAGCTTGCCAGCGCTCCGTCGTCGTTTGCCAAAACGCTTCGATTGATGGCGGGACACGAAACGGCAAGTGAAGGCTTTGCTAAGGGCCAAACTGGGTCGAGCGCCATGCCCCACAAGATGAATTCGCGATCGTGCGAACGCATCAACGGATTTCACACGTTGCTCAAAGGCTACCAGGCAATGGCGGCCAGCTTGTCGGGCGACCAATGGAACGAAGGAGACGTTTCTTGTTCCGTTGTTCGGCGGGTCATGTTGCCCGATGCCTGCTTTGCTATCGATGGACTGCTCGAGACCTTTTTGACGGTGCTCGATCAAATCGAAGTCTTCGAGCCGGTGATCGCCCGGGAAAACAATTACTATTTACCATTTCTGATGACCACTACCATCATGATGGCCTCCGTCCAGGCAGGTGTCGGTCGGGAACAGGCTCATGAAATCATCAAGGAACACGCCATCGCCGCTGTCTTGGCCCTTCGAACGGGAGCCGAAACTGAGAATCAGTTAATCGAGCGACTGGCCGCCGATTCGCGACTGAACCTGTCAGGTCAGCAACTCGACACCATCATCGAGGACGGAAAAAAGCAGATCGGTGCGGCAGGCCAGCAAGTAGACGATTTCGTGACACGGGTTGAGGAAGTGGTTGCCCATTACCCGAACAAGTCAAAATACAAGCCAGGAGCCATTTTGTAGCCATCTAAATCCGGTCGACTCGCCGTTTTAGCCTCTTTTGTACTTTCTTGCAGTGCTCGCAAATGCCGGTAATAATCAAGCGGTGACTGCGGACGCTGAAATTGAATTTCTGAGCTAGTTCGATGGTCAGCGCGATCAAGGGTTCGCTTTGGAACTCGATCAACTGCGAACACTTGGTACAGTAAAAATGATCGTGCTGAGGATAGCCGTAATCGTGTTCGTAAACGCTTCGCCCTTCGAGCTGAAACTTTCTCAGCAAACCAGCATCGACAAATTCTGCCAGCGTGCGGTAGACCGTCGGACGACTGACGTAGCCCGACAGACCTCGTTTGGGAAGCCGTTCGATCAACTGGTCGGCATCGAAATGTTCATGCTGGGCGAACACCCGCTCAAGCAACCGTTGCCGCTGCTCGGTATTTCTCATGCCGCGGCTTTGCAGGTAGTCACTGAACCTTTGTTGCGGTGTTAAAGCGACTTCAACCGGTTCAAGTTTTTGATCCATGATCCATACGGTGACTTTGGGTGAGAAACGCAATACGCTGACGGTGTGGCTTGTTGAGATTCGGGTTCTGATTTTCAGGCCAGACGACAGGTTTTCCTTTGAGAAAAGTCAGATACCAGTCTCAATTAGATTCTACAGAACGACATGACTGCCTGCAAGCCACCGCCCAACTCTGGGCTGGGGAAAATCTCAACCCGAAGCGTAAGCGAGGGAAGTAACGCGGTCCCTCGCTTACACTTCGGGTTATGATTCAAATATTATCAACCGTGATAGCAGGGATTTCCACCAGACCAGCCCAACTCTATGTCGGGCCGACCTCAAAAAAATAGTCTGTGCCGTCGAAATCGACCACGATGGTTCGGGCTTCGGATTCGCGACCGATTCGCAATAGCTCGCTGGCCAGCGGGTTGGTGACTCGATTTTGAATCACTCGTTTTAGTGGACGGGCACCGTATTGCGGATCGTAGCCTTCTTCAGCAATCGCATTGCGTGCCCCAGTGGTGACTTCCAGTTCCCATTCCTGCTGCAGCATTCGTTTCTGTAACTGAGCAATTTGAAGATCGACGATCTTTCGGATTTGGCCTTGATCGAGTGTCCGGAATACGATCTTCTCGTCAATTCGATTGAGCAGTTCCGGTGTGAACCGGGCTTTGAGCGCCTGTTCGACCGCATGCTGCATTTCGTCCACCGAGCCTCCTTCTTCGGTGATCCGCTGAATTACCTGGCTGCCAACATTGCTGGTCATCACAATAATGGTGTTGGTGAAGTCCACCGTATGGCCATGGTTATCGGTCAGCCGCCCGTCGTCCAGAATTTGCAGAAGGATATTGTAAATATCATCGTGAGCTTTCTCGATTTCGTCGAGTAACACCACACTGTAGGGACGCCGCCGAACGGCCTCCGTCAGTTTGCCACCTTCGTCGTACCCCACGTAGCCCGGAGGCGCGCCGATCAGACGACTGACGCTGTGGCGTTCCATGTATTCGCTCATGTCAATCCGAATCATTGCCGAGTCATCGTTGAACATGACTTCGGCCAGCGCCTTGCAAATTTCAGTTTTTCCCACGCCGGTGGGGCCAAGAAACAAAAACGATCCGATGGGCCGATTCGGGTCCTGCAATCCACTTCGGCTGCGGCGAACGGCGTTACTGACGGCGACAATCGCCTCCTCCTGTCCGACCACGCGCTGGTGTAAACGTTCTTCCATCACCAGCAGTTTGGCCCGCTCGGTTTCCATCATCCGACTGACAGGAATACCCGTCCAGGCACTGACGACTTCGGCAATTTCCTCCTCAGTGACAAACTCACTGAGCAGTCGCTTGCCGGAAGGCTCTTCTTTGGATCCGGACTCAGATTTGCGGGCCTCCGTTTCAGCAATCTGCTGCGTCAACCGTTTGAGCGCCGTGTCTAATTCGTACAGTTGGCGATACAAATCTTCGGCAACGATCTGGCCAGATGACTGTTTCGACTTGATCTCCGCATCGAGCTTCGAAAATTCCAGTTCGACTTTCGCCAACTCCTGCCGCAGGTTTTGAGCACCGCTCATACCCAGTTTTTCGGCTTCCCATTGCTCACGGAGATCGGCCAGTTCACGACGACGCTGTTCCATTTCCTCCCGAACCTCCTCCAATCGGGCGCGAACGCCTTCATCGTTTTCATCCGCCAGTTGCCGCGCAGCAAGCTCCAGTTGGGTCAATCGTCGCTGGACCGTGTCAATCTCTTCTGGCACGCTGTCACGCTCCATCGCCAATCGTGAAGCCGCTTCATCGACTAGATCGATCGCCTTGTCAGGTAGAAATCGGTCCGTGATGTAGCGGCTCGAAAGCTGGGCCGCTGCCACCAGTGCAGAATCCTTGATCTGAATCCCGTGATGGGTTTCATAACGTTGCTTCAGTCCTCGCAGGATCGAAATCGTATCTTCAACCGAGGGCTCATCGACATAGACCGGCTGAAAACGTCGCTCCAGGGCAGCGTCTTTCTCGATGTATTTTCGGTATTCATCGAGCGTTGTCGCTCCGATGCAGTGCAACTCACCGCGAGCAAGTGCCGGTTTGAGCAAGTTGGCGGCATCGCTTCCTCCTTCGGCCGCTCCCGCTCCAACGACCGTATGCAACTCGTCGATGAATAAAATGATCTCACCTTCTGCGGAGGTGACTTCCTTCAGTACCGATTTCAGTCGCTCTTCAAACTCGCCACGAAATTTCGCACCGGCGATCAGTGCCCCCATGTCGAGTGCCATCACTTTCTTGTCATGCAGACTTTGCGGAACGTCGTTGTGGACGATTCGCAGCGCCAGCCCTTCAGCGATCGCCGTTTTTCCGACACCGGGCTGACCAATCAGAACCGGATTATTTTTCGAGCGGCGCGAAAGCACCTGAATCACTCGCCGAATTTCTTCATCGCGCCCGATCACGGGATCCAGTTTGCCCTGGTTGGCCAGCGCCACGAGATCAATACAGTATTTCTCCAGTGCCTGATATTTCCCTTCAGGATTCTGATCGGTCACGCGAGCAGTGCCACGGACAGATTTCACGGCTTCGAGCAATCTCGTTTCATCAATCGCATTCAACTCGAACAGTCGTTTGACCTGCGTACTCGATTTGGCAAATGCCAACAGCACGTGTTCGGTCGAAACAAACTCGTCCTGCATTTGCTCGGCAATTTTTGCGGCTTCCTCGAGAACCTTTTGCAGATCGCGGGACAAACCTGGCTGGCCGCCGCCCGACATGCTGGGCAGCCGATCGAGTTCGGAGTTTGCCATCTTTTTCAGTTGCTCAAACGGCGCTCCCGTTTTCTCGATCAGCGGTTTTACAATTCCGTCAGTTTCGCTGAGTAGCGAAACCAGCAGATGCAGCGGGCTAATTTCGGCCTGGCCTTTCGAACTGGCGAGGCTTTGAGCGTTGACCATCGCTTCCTGGGCTTTGGCCGTCAGTTTTTCAAATCGGAATGACATGGATGGGTGGATGGGTTTGTCAGGAAAGGAATGGGAATGATTGCCATAGTGCAAATGCGTTGCCAGATTTGGAAATTGTTTAGCCACAAGCCGTCGGGAGGGGCTCCAAAAACGTACTGCAATACCGAAATCGCTCCATCAGCAACCCCCAAGGGCGCGTTTTGAAGTTGCGCTATTTTGTAGGCCGGAACAAGGTCGCGAGAAAAAGAGCCACAAAGCCGCTGTATTTGCCACCGCGACCGCAGTTCCGGCATCGCCACCGGGTTCTTGCCGGAACGGCGCAAACGCTCAAAGACCAGCGGAATGGCTTGCTTTATTCGGCGTTTGCTTGTTCCGGCCTACTTGTTTGCGCAACTTAAAAAAGGGCGCGTTGGGTACCGGGCTACGGGTGTTTTATTAGGAAGTGGGTTGATGACGGAGGCGACACCCTGCCGTCGCGCCTGCGCCGACCACCTCTCGATCCTTTCGCATCAATCCATTGCGCAACGGCTACGCAAGGTTGCTGCAGCCATTCGTAGTCGGCTTCGGCTTGCGGCTAAACAGTTTGCTTGGCGTAAACGGTTACGAAATTTTCTTGCCCCCATCTTCCTGCTAATTTCTCAATCCCAAATAAAAAGGGCACGTGTTACGTGCCCTTTTCAATCAGAAGTTAATTGACTTTTTCAGATCAGTCTTTAACTTCAAACTCAGCGTCGATGGCATCATCCTTGCCACTGCCGACGTCGGCAGTTTCAGGTTCCGGAGCTGCGCTCGACGAGCTGCCGGATCCTGTGTTCGCGTTCTCGTACATCGCTTTGCTCAGCGCGTGTGAGGCTTGTTCGAGTTCCTTGACCGCAGAACGAATCGCGGCCGAGTCATCGCCTTCGGCGACCGAGCGAACTTTTTTGATCGCAGCTTCAAGCGGTTCCTTGTCGCTGTCTTTCAGCTTGTCGGCATGTTCGCTGATCATCTTTTCCATCTGGTAGCACATCGTCGACGCTTCGTTGCGAGCAGTGACCAGTTCGTATTGCTTACGATCTTCCTCCGCATTCATTTCGGCGTCGCGTTTCATCTTGTCGATTTCGTCTTTCGACAATCCGGACGATTGTTTGATCTCCACCTTGGCTTCCGTTCCGGTACCGAGGTCTTTGGCGGAAACGTTGAGGATCCCATTCTGATCAATATCGAACTTGACTTCGATTTGCGGAACGCCGCGCGGAGCGGGCGGGATACCGGTCAGATCGAACTTCCCAAGCAAGCGGTTGGCCGAAGCCATTTTTCGTTCGCCCTGGTAGACCTGAATCGTCACCGCCGTCTGATTGTCGGCAGCCGTGCTAAATACCTGCTTTTTCTCGGTTGGAATCGTAGTATTGCGTTCAACCAGAGCCGTCATCACACCGCCTTCGGTTTCGATTCCGAGTGTCAACGGAGTCACATCGAGCAGCAACACATCGCGGCGATCGCCGGCGAGAACAGCGCCCTGAATGGCGGCGCCCACGGCCACCACTTCGTCGGGGTTAACTCCCTTGTGAGGGTCTTTGCCGAAAATCGACTTCACCATCGCCTGAACTTTTGGAACACGAGTCGATCCACCGACCAGAACGATTTCATCGATCTCGCTTGGCGAAAACTTGGCATCTTTGAGTGCCTGCTGGACGGGGCCTTTGCAACGCTCGACCAGCGGATCGATCAGTTCCTCGAATTTCGCGCGGGTAATGTTGACCTGCAAGTGCTTGGGACCGGAGGCGTCCGCGGTGATGAACGGCAGGTTGATATCGGACGACTGAGCGGAACTCAACTCTTTCTTGGCCTTCTCGCAAGCTTCCTGCAGACGTTGCAGCGCCATCATGTCGTTCCGCAGGTCGATCCCCTGCGACTTTTTGAATTCTTCAGCGACATAGTTGATCAGGACTTCGTCAAAGTCATCGCCACCGAGGTGGGTGTCGCCGCTAGTACTGATGACTTCGAAGACCTTCATGCCATCGTCATCGTTGAGCTCGAGAACAGAAACGTCAAACGTACCACCGCCAAGGTCGAACACGACGATTTTCTGTTCCTTGTTTGCTTTTTCCAGACCATAGGCCATCGCGGCAGCGGTCGGTTCGTTGATAATCCGGGCGACTTCGAGACCAGCGATTTGACCGGCATCCTTGGTCGCCTGCCGCTGAGCGTCGTTGAAGTAGGCGGGAACGGTGATGACCGCTTTATTGACCTTGTGGCCCAGATACGATTCGGCGGCTTCCTTGAGTTTGCGAAGCGTCTTTGCGGAAATTTCCTGCGGGGTGTACTCCTGGTCGCCGATGCCAATTTTCACATATTCATCGGCCCCACCGAGTACTTTATACGGAACGAGTTTTTCTTCGCTGGCGACTTCGTTGTGACGGCGCCCCATGAATCGCTTGACCGAATAAACCGTACGAGTCGGGTTGGTAACGCGTTGGTTGCGGGCCGGCGAGCCGACAATGGTATCTCCACTGTCGTTGAATGCGATCACGCTCGGCGTCGTCCGGTCTCCCTCCTGATTGGGGATCACGACCGGTTCGCCACCTTCCATCACGGCAACCACCGAGTTGGTTGTTCCGAGGTCAATACCAATGATTTTCTCGCCTTGAGCCATTTGCGTTCCTTTGATTTTTCGATTTAAGTTCTCTGATTCAGTTCGATCGTGGGAGAATCAGCCTGCCGTTTGGACAGCAATTTTTGGCCGAACACGATCTGCTGCCCAGAGAATTGCAAAGGCTGTGCCAGAATTTGATAGCAGAAATACTTGAGATTTTTCAGATTACGAAGCCGCCCAACCGCAAGTGGGCTGCCAATTTGGCATTGATCCAATATGATTCAGATGGCAGATGCTCGATGAAATCAGTTGACTGTTGCCAAACGACCCAGCCGTAATACTGAAATCTGAGAACCTAATCGTCCAGGTCTTTTCTTTTAAGCTTTGCCCGTTCCAACAACGATTCTTTGAAGAAGTCGTCCAGAATTTCATCTTGGGGTGGCGTACCGTAGGCGCCGAGTTCGTTCGGTTCGTAATGAATAATGTATTTGTGTTTGGCAATGGTCAGTTCGACTTTGGGGTCTAGCCGCTTGCGGACGCCAGCCAAAAGCCGCTTCCCAGCGACTTTGACGCCATTGCTTGAATTGAGGTCGCGCACGAACCAGTAGCCTTCTTCGACCTCCATCAAGCAATGATTGCCGGAAATATTTCCGAAATCGAGTACAATATCACATCCTTCGCGGCGGCCGATCCGAAGACGCTTTTTGAGAAGTGGAATCGGGTCGCCACCGCCGACAGGTACAAGTTCACCGTACATAGTTGGTTGTTGGTTGATGGTTTAAATAGTTGCTCGATGTTAGCGGTTGGCTTTCTTCGGGAAAACTCCTAACAACGATCAACCAACATCGATCCTCTAATTTACTAGACCTACCTGATGTCCGTCAATCAAATAAATCCCTCCGTTCCACCAAATTTGACACCCGCCGAAATGAATTGGCGGGCGGACGGGTTATCCTATTTTTCCTACCGGTACTACTTAAAACGACGGTACGGCTATCGGGTCCAGCGAGTCAGCATTGACGCCGGTTTTACCTGTCCCAATGTGGACGGGACGGTGGCACTGGGCGGTTGTGCCTTCTGTGATAATCGCAGCTTCAGCCCGAGTCGCCGCCTGCCACGCACCAACATCCTGGAGCAGATTGACGAAGGGATCCGCCGGCTCAAGCTGCGATATGACTGCGACCACTTCATGGCCTACTTTCAGCCCGCGACCAATACGTATGCTCCGGTGGAGGTTCTGCGGCCATTGTATGAGTCAGCGCTGTCGCATCCCCAGGTGGTCGCTCTGGCAATTGGCACTCGGCAAGACTGCGTCCCGGACGATGTCCTGGATTTGCTCGAAGAAATCGCTGGACGAACCCATTTAACGGTGGAATACGGACTGCAAACCATTCACGACAAATCGCTTCAGTGGATGAATCGCGGTCATGATCATGATTCCTTCGTGGATGCGATGGAGCGGAGTGTCGGGCGTGGATTTGAAATTTGCGGCCACATCATGTTGGGGCTCCCAGGCGAAACGCATGACGACATGATGGCCACAGCGCGCGAAGTCGCCCGATCGGGGCTGGACTCGGTGAAGATTCACAATCTGTACGCCGTCGAGCATACTCCGCTGGCGGATCAGGTTCGGAGGGGTGAAGTCCGTTTAATGGAGTTCGAGGAATACATTACCACGTTGGTCGATTTTCTGGAGCTGCTTCCGCCGACGATGATCATCGAGCGGATCAGCGGTGAAGCACCCGATGATTATTTTATTGGTCCAAAATGGTGTCAGGACAAACCTCGGATCCTGATCGAATTGAATGAAGAGTTTCAGCGACGAGGCTCCTATCAAGGCAAACGGTGGAAGACGGATGATGCCAATCTACCTTGACAATCATTCCACTACGCGAGTCGATCCGCGAGTCGTTGAAGCGATGCTGCCGACGTTCGATGTCCACTATGCGAACGCAGGCAGTATTACTCACGAGATGGGCATTGAAGCCGCTCATTTGGTTCAAGATGCGGCGGACACCATCGGCAACGCGATCGGAGCCTTGCCGCGCGAGTTGGTTTTTACCAGCGGCGCAACCGAAAGCAACAACCTGGCGATTTTTGGATACTGTCTTCGTCGGTTTACTTCCGGGCACATTATCAGTGTGGCGACCGAACACAAGGCCATCATCGATCCGTTGAAAAAGCTGGAACGCAGCGGTTTCGAGGTCACGTATCTGCCTGTCAAAAACCACTTGGACCCGAACACCGCTGAGCAAGGTTTGATCGACCTGAATCAGTTTGAAGACGCGATTCGTGAGAACACGATTTTCGCAACCGTGATGTTGGCCAACAACGAAATCGGTGTGATTCAGCCGATCGCCCTGATCGCCGAGATTTGCCAGAAGCGTGGAATTGTCCTGCACAGCGATGCCACTCAGGCGGTGGGACAGATCGCGGTCGATGTTGATGCTCTGGGAGTGGATTTGCTCAGTTTTTCGGCTCACAAGTTTTACGGGCCGAAGGGGATCGGTGGTCTTTATGTCCGCCAGCGCGGCCGGCGGATTCGCCTGGTCAGCCTGATCGATGGCGGAGGCCAACAACACGGTTTGCGAAGCGGTACGTTGAACGTACCCGGCATCGTGGGAATGGCCAAAGCACTTGAGATTGCGATTCAGGAAATCAACCGCGGTTCACTGGCGGTACGTGGGACGTTGCGGGATCGGTTGTATGATGGACTGTGCCGCGTGTTTGGCGAACTGCCGATTAACGGTGTTGATTGGCGTGCGTCTGCCCCACTGCGACGCCTTCCGGGGAACTTGAATTGTCAATTCCCCGGTTATGAGGGACAATCGTTGATGCTGGGCGCGCCAGATCTGGCAGTGTCCAGCGGCAGCGCCTGTACTGCGGCCAATCCCGAGCCAAGCCACGTCTTGCAGGCGCTGGGTCTGACGGTCGAGCAAGCACGCTCCAGTATCCGGTTTGGTATCGGACGCTTTAATAGCGAGGAAGAAATCGATCGGGCAGTACAGATGTTGTCCGACGCCACGAAGAAAATTGCCTGATATTCAAATTGATTCTGGTCTGGGATTGGGCTATAATTCATCCGCAAATCATCAGAAAACCAAATTTCCTGTTCTGGAGAACTAAAATGAGCGTCAACGTAACGAGCGTCAACGTAACCGAAAAAGCTGCCAAAGAAGTCCAGCGTTTTATTTCCGAAGGTGACTACGGCGATGATGCCGTTCTGCGAATCGGTGTCACCGGCGGCGGTTGCAGCGGGCTTAACTACAGCCTCAATATCGCCACCGATTACGACGAAATGAACGATTTCAAAACGGAGCAACACGGCGTACAAGTCGTGGTCGATCGAAAAAGTGCTTTGTTCCTTGAAGGAACGACCGTGGATTACTACGAAGGACTGGATCAGCGAGGATTCCACTTCTCCAATCCCAACGCAAAACGAACCTGCGGCTGCGGTAATTCGTTCAGCACCTAAGTAGCTTGTGCTTGTCAGAAAAATAATAAAAATGCGGCCCAAAAGCGGGTCGCATTTTTTTTGTAACTGATCACACCAAGTCAACTGTTTAGCCGCAAGCCGGAGCCGACTGCAACTGGTTTGCAGCAACTTTGCGTAGTCGTTGAACCAATTGTATGATGCCAGAAGATCGATAGGCGGTCGGCGCAGGCGCGACGGCAGGTGCAGCCTCCGCAATCAGCCTGTCTCCCAATAAAATTCCTGCAACTCCAGTACCCCACGCGCCTTTGGGGGTTGCTGATGAAGGGATTTCGGCATTGCAGTATGTTTTTGGCAGCAACCCCCGACGGCTTGTGGCTTAACGAGCGCTTAAACAGTATTGCGTTTACTCGACAATTCCCAGCAGTTCGATTTCGAAGATGAGTGTGCGATTGGGACCGATGCTTTCGGGGCCTTGTGCGCCGTAGGCCAGGTCGCTCGGAATCACCACTCGCCATTTATCGCCCACGCTCATTGCTTGAAGAGCGGCAGAAAAACCTTTTACGACTCGGTTGACCGGGAACTCGGCTGGCGTTTTTCGTTGAACGCTTGAGTCGAACACCGTTCCATCGGGAAGGGTGCCATGATAGTGAATGCTGACGATATTGGTTTCAGCGGGCTTTTGACCGTTGCCTTCTTTTAGCACTTCGTACTGAACGCCATTATCCAGTTTCTTCACGCCAGGTTTTTCAGCATTTTTCGCCAGATAAGCTTCTCCCTCGGCGCGATTGCTGTCCGCACGCTTCTTGATTCGGGTGAGGTAGTTTTGCTCCGCGAATTTTTGAAACGCGGTCATGATCGCTTCGACTTCCTCATCCGAAAAATCCAGCTTCGCACTCTGAAGTCCCTTGGTGAACCCTTCGATTAGGGCTGCTTTGTCCATATCCACGTCGGCAGCAACCAGCTGTTTGGCCGTGTTGAACCCGATGATGAGGCTGGACTTTTTGATCAACTCCTGATCCAACTGTTGGTCCTGAGCTTGCGACCACGGAGCGACACTCAGGGTCGCAAAGACCAGACTAAGAACCAAGGTAAACGATTTTGTTTTGTGAAATAACATACAGTAATTTCCTTTCGCCCGCCGCTCAAGGCGAGGCGTTTGATGTTGGATTGAAAACGGGAAGGATCGCCGAACATTAGCGATCCGAAGCAGAAAATTGTATCGCAATGAATTGGCTCAAGCCATGCCAAAGGAGAAAACGGATTGCTATTTCTGGTTGACCCCAACACCATCGAGCAAATAGATCGCAAACGTTGCGAGCCAGTGCTCGCCCTCATAGTGTCCACTGAAAACATATTGGTAACCCATTTTTGCATGGGCCTCCGCCGAGTTGCGCAGCAAAGCTACTCGCGGATCGTCGGGTGGTAACGCGGAAGCAATGCCCTGCATACACCAAGCTCGCGATAGATTCAAACCGGCAAGATGGACGATATATCCGTCGGTAACATCGCTGACTTCACACGGGATGAACCGATTTCCACCATCGCCCTGTTTGAGTTTTGGCAAAAATCTATCAAACCACTGGCTAAACTCGTCCTGCGAGAGAACGCGTCGCATCAAATCGGCTTCATTGAGCCCAGACGAAAAAAAATCTTGCCCGGACGGTTCGTACAACATCGGATAGTCGACGTCCGCCAAGTAATAATCCCTGGCTCGCTGGACGATCAGCTCTTCGAGCGAACGTTCGTTCATTTTTCTCGCGTAGTCCAGCGCATGGCCGAGAGCGAACCCCGTATCGGGATGAATACCGGTACGAATCGGATACGTCAGTTTGGGAAGGTAATCGATCAATCGCTCGACCAATAGTCCCTCCAGATCACTCAGATGGGCACGCCACCGCCGAGCCTGCGGATCATCCCAGCCGTCAAGCTCAATGACCAACCGCAGATACCAGGCCCAACCGTACGCTCGCTCGAACGCCTTGTTTTGTTCTTCTTGAAAATAGCGAAGCTCGCCACGGAGATTTTCATCCGATAGCGTTTCCTCCAGCACTTCACGAATCTCATCGGCCACGGAACTGTTGGGATACATCTTCAACAACCGGACCAGCATCCAGTGTGCATGGACGGCGCTGTGCCAGTCAAAACACCCGTAAAACGCGGGATGCATCTCCTTGGGAGTTCGTACGGACGCCCGGTCGACAACCACATTGCTCGGCTTGTTGGGATACTCGGTGCGGATATTCTTGAGGGCAAGCTGAGCAAACGCGGCGACTTGGTCATCGGTCAAGCGATCACCGATTTTTGGCATGTCTTGAGCATGGGCATTCCATACGAAGGTCATTGATACAACAACGAACGGGATGAAGTTTCGATAGTGCATGACGGGAGTTTTCGGTTCGGGTTTTCAGGTCAATGGAAATGCCAATGTACACTGAAAACGGAATACCAGAAACTATCCTTCGTCGATCGCGCGTTCCAATTGGAGGATGTGCTTCCTCACCCCATCGAGATCGGGGTTGATTTTCAAAGCCAAGCGGAAACCTTCAAGGGCGGATTGAGGATCGTCAAGTTGCAGGCAGCAATGCCCCAGTCCCATCGCGGCCGGAAAATGAAACCGATTGCAATTCAAGGTTTCCTTGCAATCTTCCACCGCATTTTCGAAGTCTCCCAATGCACAGTAGGAGATTGCACGCTGATTCCATGCCTCCGCCAACTCCGGATTTCCTCGCAACAGCATCGTTGATACTTCGATGGCCTCCTCGAATTGATCGACATCGTTGAGTCGATACAATTTCCGGACGAGCGACTGTTCGGTGGGCGTACCTTGCCGAGGCCAAATATCGCGAATGCTGTGATCGGCCAGCATGCGAACTCCGCGATCATTGTCCAGCATCGCTCGGCCCATGGTTTCATTGCAGGAAAAATCACCCAAATACCCGAGTGCCAGAATCGAGGCGCGCCGGTTATTACGGTCACCGCACTGGAATAATCGTTCCAGCGTCGCGGTGGTATAATACTGCGAAACGGATTGAATGAAGTTCGCCGATATTTCGTCGGCCAGATATTGCTGGTAATATTTCTCCAACAATGAGAATCGGATTTTGTTTTCCGACATGTTTTGACTGACCTCAAGATTACGAAAAAGGCGATGCCAGCCATACACAACTGGCGAACGGAGTGAACTCGCAATCCCTGAGTTTAATTGGCGACCCATGGCCGGACAATCACTGAATTTACGAACGAAGCCATCAAAGGTTCATTTTGAGCCCGATTCTGAGCGAATGTTTCAAACCTTAACGTCTGTAACGATTGGGAAAGCAGAGTTCGGGATTCGGAGTTGGGGATTCGGGATTCGGGCTTGGGGGTTCGGGACTTGGGATTCGGGGCTTGGGCAAGGTAGTAGGGTGTGTGCAGCGGTCGCCGTGGCCCCTGCACCTCACAAGGAACTTTGAGAATGCAGAAATCCCGTCATGAGGTGACCATCATCGAGCGACCGCGTAACACACCACTCGCAGGTTGGTGGGTTGTGATTGGTTTAATGGTCTTTGGATGGCCGCTTGTGGTTGTCAGCCAATCCGTTGACAACCAGTCCCCCATTGAGTGGCGAATGGGAGCGGATCTCGAACGGCACCTGGAACAGCCCGTTTCATTGACGTGGACCGATGCGCCCTTGCGGCAGCAATTGATCCGGTTTTCCCAGAAAGAACGGATCGCGGTCTTTATTGACCGGAGGATCGATCCGAATCAAGTGGTGACGATCATCCAAAGCGACTTGACCTTCGACCAGATTCTGTGGAATGTGGCCGATCAGATCGGACTGGGCGTCTGCCGACTGGGGAACCTGTTCTACATCGGGCCGCCCGAACACACTTCGCAATTGGCGGTACATTGGCAGCAAATGAAATCCGACTCTTCACGGCTGAAAGCGAAATCAAAAACGGATTGGTCGAAAGCTATGCCGGTGAAATGGCCTGTCGCAACCGCACCGGGAAACGAGCTGCAACGACTCTCCCGGGAGAACCAGTTTCGGATCACTCGTTCGGAAGCCATTCAGATCGGCACATCCGAAACCGATTTGCCGCACGACCAATGGCAGGCTCTCGATCTACCGAAACTACCGATCGACGAACAAGTCGCTTTGCTGGTGGTCGGATTCGGGTTGTGGTTCGAGTGGAATGATTCGGGCGATCAAATTGAAATCGTGCCGTTTGCCGCAATGGATCGAGGAGAACGGATCTGGAATTTGCCCAGCCGAAACAACCTTCGGGACGTCGGCAAGGACATCGTGCCCGAGTTGCGACGCGCCTTTTCGGATTGCAAGTTTACGCTCAGCGGCAGAAAGTTGACGGGAACGGGCTCACCCGATCAACTCGCCCAGGTCGAGCGAAAATTGGTTCAAGCAAAGTCCGTCGGTAAAAGTTCGTCGAATACAAAAACGTATTCGTTGGAGACACGAGCGACCCGAAAGCAAATCCTGACCGCGATTACGGATCAAAGCCAATTGCAACTGGTGGCCGGATCGAATTTAAACGAGCGACTGGAAGAATGGATCGATTTGTCCGTCAAAGACGTTTCGCTGCAACAGCTCATTGCTGAAACCTTGAAAGGTACGTCCATTCGGTTCGAAATCGTAAACGGAAGACTGGTTTTGTCAGAGTAATTCATTCCACGGGTTCACCGCCGTTGCGAGTCGCCAATGCGCTCAACGTCTCCCGGTCAATGGAATAGGGCACAAAATGGATCGAAGCATCGGCGCGGGCAAAATTCGTGCCTTCGGAATGGAAGCTCCAGTGATGAGTAAAGGCAAATTTGCCTCCTCGGTCATCCGGGCCATAGCCAAACTCATCAGGAGCATCATCTGGGAGGTCGCCCCATCCGGAAATGTAAGACTTGGTTTCATAGACTCCGATGGAAGCTCCAAGAACATTCTGAGTTCCCAGCCAGGAACCGTATCCTTCCCCGACTTCGTTAGGAGGGCGTTCACCGAACATCAACGTATTGGAAAGCCCGTCAGTGACTTCACTGAAGGCGATTCCCTTGGCGGTCAATTTTGAAAACGGGAACAGTCCGCTATCATCCTCCATGCTGACTCCCGCCACACCGCAGTAGTCTGTATAGGCGAAAAGATAGCCTAGATACGACTTGACGATGGTGCCGATTTCAGGATTGTCGGGACACTGCAGCGTCGGAATCGTCGTCGTTCGTTCCGGCACCATATGAAAAACGTGAATGCCGGATGCAGCTTTTTGGTCGATCGCCTGCCTGAGCGCGTTCTGTTCTATGTAAGGCAAGGTTTCGGTTTGCCAATAAAAAAATCCGTTCCTGGACGTCGTACCCGAGGTGGAAGGCAACTTGCGATGGGTTCCCACGTAATTGGTAAGTGCCAATGCAACCTGACGGGCATTGTTTTGGCAGGTGGCTCGTCGTGCGGTGGAACGTACCATCTGGACTGCTGGAATCATCATCGCAATCAGCAGACTGAGGATGCCAATGGTGACCAGCAGTTCCACCAACGAAAATCCATCCCGCTGATTTCGATCATTCATTGTCTTTGCCTCGTTCGTACCCAGAACATATAAATCAACACCAACAGGCTTACGGCGCCCATCGCCGACGCGATCCACACCAGGCGATTGGACTTCCTTCCGAAATCAGCCACAGGCCCCATGTCTGGTTCGGGAAGACCATAATATTCCAGATAGCACTGGGTCGTATCCAGTGTTACCTCGGGTTCAATCGTTATTCGGCTCATACCTTCCTTCGGAGCATCCCAGGACATCGTCTCCCCTTCCGCCAAATTATATCCATAGACTTTCGTGGGCAGCCAAAATCCTCCCACTTCAATAAACTCCCGGTACATAAAGACTTCATCCTGCCGTCCTTCTCGTTTGGAAACACGGGTATCCGGCAGTGGCAGATAACGTTCGTCAAAACGAAGTTGGATGGATTCGATTCCTTCAAATTTTGTTTCCATCACCAAGTCCACGAAGTGATACCCGTTTTCATACGAATAGTCTTCGATTTGCAACTCCCCCGTTTTCAAAAACTCAAATATATAAGCTCGGTAGTTGTTGTGAATCATGGAGCTCAAATTGAAATTTGAATCCATCACGGTGTCTACAGGGATTTCCGAAGTAGGCTGAAACCAAATAAGATTGGGGCTGCTTTTTTCTAGCTCAATATTGGCGCTATATTTTGGGTTGAGGACAATGACGCTGTTGAGTTGCTTTCCATCACGGTAACTACGACGCAACGAATAGGCTTCACGATACCAACGCTCGCTCGCGAGCGCGCCATTAAACCGCGAGCTGTAGAGGGACACCTTCCCGCAAACGTTCGGCGCCTTTCTGATAGCTCGCTCCCATTCTTTGAGCATGGATGAAGACAGAAATTGCTTCCCGGCCTTGATTCGAGCGTTCTTCTCCTCAATTAGTACTTGGCCCCACACTAGAGAACCCCAACATCCCCAAATCAGATTTACCACTATCAAACTTTTCAACTTTGTCATCGTACTGCAATGGTTGGATGGACTAAATTTTCCGGTGCGATGTACCATTGAGAACCATGTCTTTGCATTGGTCATCTCGCTCGTGCCGGAGCGTAAGGAGCATTTCCCGGAGGGTGAGCCACTTGAGCGGTCAATGTTTTAGGGCGGCGAGATCGTCCGGCGGATTGAGTTGGCGGATCGGGATTGCTCACGCGCAGTGTAAACCAGCGGCTGTCTTTGTGCAGGATACGGTGCCGGAGTACCCTTGCAAATTCGGGAGTGATTTCAGTGCTGGTGGAACCGAACAATGCAACGCCGATACCCGTAATCGTCGGTTCGAGTCGATCCTTGGTGATCCTGACGGCCGCCAGTGCTGCCGGGCTGTTCCAGTTTTGTTCCAGCGAAACTCGCAATCGCTCGTTGTTGATCAGCACTTCCTGAAAGATTTCGTGAATCAGGTGCTGGATTTCCGGATCGCTGGCAATCTTTCTGACGGCCAAGGTAAACGTTTCGCGGACCCTTTCGTTGCGAGACACCTTGGCGACGATTGCATTTTGAACTTCGACCATTTCCTGAAAGTGATTTTCAAGGATCGGCTGGACTTTTCGTTCGAGAAACCGGTTTAATTCCCGCTCCGTCAGGCTTTGTTCGGGACCGACCGAGCGATCATAGATGTATCGCCAACCAAACCGGAACAAGGAAATTTCTTTCCAGACTTCCTGACCGATTTGTTCCGCCAGCGGTTGACTTTCCTCTTGGATAATGGGCCAGATTTCATCTCGCACGAGCGGTACGAGTTGCTCTTCTACCAATTCGTGCTGATACCGAATGCCAATTTGTTTAATTTGTTCCTCCCGCTTGGCAAACGCCGCCTGGAGATCTTCCCGAACAATGGCCGTTGCGTCCGACAGTGACTTGGCAACAATCGGCCGCATGGCATCAATGATGGCCTCTCGATCACGAGCGTAGGCTTCGAGAATCAATTTCGTAATTTCCTCTCGTTTGGCGGGAGGAAACATGGTTTCCATCACCCAGGCCATGTCCTCGGAGGGCAGATGATACTTGAGTTGATCATGCTCGGTGAACTGCGGTGCATCACCGTAGAAGGTAATTCTGGCGGTGGCAGTCGTTAGAACATCCCGCGTTTTCGATTCCTTGTTTCCGACTCGGGAAACAAACCCAATCGGGGCATAGTGCGATTGATCTTCGAGAAATACCAAATCGCCTACAGCAATCGGCTGCGCTGATTCCAACTGGACATCGACGTCAAATCGCTCGCTGGAGACATAATGGACCAGTCGTTGAATTCCTCCTGGTGCTTTGGCAGACGTTCGCTGGATCAGCATGATGCCGCCGGCCAGCAGTCCGAGCCAGATCAGCAAGCCGATAATCATGTTGGTTTCGCGGGTGTTCATGGTCGTGGATGGATCCTCTCTTGATCGTTCGCCCGGTTCAACTTTGTCATCGCCGGTCGTTGAATATTTTCAGTTCGATTCAAGCGCTGGCTTCTCCGACGAATGATCGTGAATAATCAACCATTGACCCTCGATCTTGTGCATCACCAGTGAAAAGTTCCCGTTTCGCGTTTTATCATTGGCCAAGGTCAGATGCCAGTGGCCCAACACCAGTGCCGTTTTGGATTCCAGAATGGTAATTTCCAGCTGGTCGAAATGCAGCTTTCCCATCGCCTCCGGCGTTGCATAGCTCTTCTTGTACCGATCAAGTGTCGCTTGCCAGCCACGTGCAGTCACCCCACCTCCTGAGAAGGTCAACTGGTCTGACTTCCAATAAGTCTCCATGAAACGTTCCAGGTTCGCATTGTTCCAGGCGACGGTTTGTGCTTTGAGAACGGCCTCGATCCGACTTTTTTCTTCGGCAATCTCTCCCGAAGCAATGTCCGGATGACTCAGAGGCGGCGAATTCTGGGCTGACAATGGATTCGCCAGTGTCAGCCATAAAGTCATCCACAAAGCGGTCCCCATCATCCTGTTCCTGTTTTTCATGTTCATTCGTTCGCTGCTCCAAAGTGAGGACACAAAAATCTGACTCTTAATACCATCGCATTTTATACAAAGATTCACAATCGTTTAACCTCTATGGAGTGCGGGACTCTTGTACCGCTATCGTTTCTATGGCTTCGGACGGTTTCGACCACCGATGAAATCCAAATATCCAAAGCGGTACAAGTGTCCCGCACTCCATAAATAACCGCAATATCGTTCAGTTTTAGTTGCATCCGCTGACGAACGGTGGGATGCACTGGCGATTCTCGACGATGGCCCTCCGTGAACCGTTGACCGATGTGTTTCTGCGGTTGCTCGATACTTCCCCCCAAAAGCCAATCTTTTCTGACACGCTCAACAATGGAGGACAATTGTTCTACAATAGATCGCAAGCCGCTATCATATTTTTACTCCTCAGTGTTGCACTCGATACCGGCACTGAGCCAACCCACTGCCAGTCAAAGGCGGAAAGGCCATACAGGAATTTGTTGTGAACCAGAAATTGGAAACTACAGGCGGAAATTCGTTTTTGTTGCTGATCCTTGCCATCATCGCAGTCATGGCGGCATTGGGCTATTTCGTTTTTCGGTATCAACAAGCGGACGCCTCTACTGAAGACGAATCTCCGTTGGGAGCCACCACCAACAGCCAAACGTACGATATTTCCACATCGAATCCAACGGAATTGCTTGCCATAGCAACTGACAAAAATAATCCGAAACAACTGGAAGCCATCTTGAGGTTCGCAGAGGATTCTGCCATGCGGCAAAATGAGAAGGAACTGGTTCCCGCTATGGCCAGGATGACCATGGATGAAAAAGGCCAGCTTTATCACATTGCCGCTGGAATCGTACTAAGCAAAATCGGAGCCGGCGGGGCAGAGCATCTGCGGCCTTTAATGGAGTCAACAAACTCACTCGAAGTCAGTATGGCCTGTACGGCACTGAGGGACATGGGAGGAGCGTCAACCTTCCTACCCGAGATCCGGAAGTTGCTGACGTCAGGAGATTCCTACGGTCGTATGCAGGCACTGGTCGCGCTTCAGGGATCGGATGAGGGAATAATGGAAGCGCTCGACGACATCGTCTATACACTTTCTGATGAAGATTTCAATGTGAAAGGCATGGCTTGCCGCGTGCTGGCCAGACTTGGCCCTGACGCGATCGATGCCGTGGAGCCGGTTTACCAGGTATTCAAGAACGGCGTAACG
Source organism: uncultured Pirellulaceae bacterium (assembly GCA_964414815.1). GTDB lineage: Bacteria > Planctomycetota > Planctomycetia > Pirellulales > Pirellulaceae > Mariniblastus. The sequence goes on from CAYPXY010000004.1 coordinate 47,587, forward strand.
CCTTCCGAAAGAAGTCTTGCGGCAATCGCGTTAGGAGCGATGGGACCGAACACAAAAGTCGACACCACCGAAGAACTTGCCAACAATCTCGATGCCTTTGTGAATCATGAGAAACAGCGATCGTTGCAGGGGCTTGCTTCGATGGGCCCCGAGGCTTTGGCAGCCGCCGATCGGGTCCGCACCGTGATGCGAAACAAGCAGTCGGTGATGCACAACGCAGCCTACGCGCTTTGGCGAATCACGGGCGAAACAGAAGAGCCACTCCAAGTACTGGCGACTGCAATCGACGATCTTTCCATTGCCGATGAAGCCTTGGAAGTGATCAACCAGATGGGACCGGCCGCGGCTCCGCTGGTCGATAAGCTGGTCGAACAACTGGAGTCGCCGGAAGTTGAACTCAAGGAACAGATCGTCATTGCACTGGGCAGCATTGGACCCGAGGCCCACTCTGCGCTGGGAGCACTGAAAGAATTCGCCAACGACGCACAGAATGATGCGCTGATGCGTTACTATGCACGAGAAGCCATCCAAAAAATCGGCCAGTAGCCTCGTCGGGGTATGATTTTATCCGCCGGGCGCCTAACTCGGCTTGAGTACCGTAACTCCCAGCGGCGGGACTGTCACCTGCACTGAATAAGGCCGTCCGTTCCATTCAGTTTTCTCCGCTTCAATCTCCATCGGGTTGCCCACATCCGATCCGTCATAATATGCCGAATCGCTATTGAAAATTTCCTTGTATCGACCAGCTTGCGGAACACCGACCCGACAGTCGCGCCGAACGGAGGGAGTGAAGTTGGCAATCACCACCAGAAAATCGTTCGGGTCCTTGGCACGACGGATATAACTCAGCAGGCTGTCGTTTCGGTTGTGGCAATCGATCCACTCGAAACCATCGTGATCGAAATCCAGCTCGTGCATCGCTGGTTCGTTCTGATACAAGCGATTCAAATCACCGACCAGTTTCTGAATGCCCTGATGCGATTCCCACTTCAGCAACTCCCACTGGATTTCGTGGTCACAGTTCCACTCCTTCCACTGAGCCAGCTCACATCCCATGAACATCAGCTTCTTGCCGGGATGCGTCCATTGATAAGACAACAGCAACCGGAGATTCGCAAATTTTTGCCACATGTCGCCCGGCATCTGGCTGATCAGGCTACCTTTGCCGTGAACCACTTCGTCATGCGAAAACGGCAGCATGAAATTTTCAGAATAGGCATAAATCAGGCTAAACGTCAGTTCGTTGTGATGATACTTTCGATAGATCGGTTCCTTGCGGAAGTAACGAAGCGTATCGTTCATCCAGCCCATGTTCCACTTCAGATCGAACCCAAGCCCTCCCGTTTCCACCGGTCGTGAAACGCCTCCCCAGGCGGTCGATTCTTCCGCGATCGTCAAAGCCCCCGGGACGATTTCGTGGACTTTCTGGTTCATCGTTTGCAGGAACTCAATCGCTCCGAGATTCTCTCGGCCGCCATAGCGGTTGGGAATCCACTGACCTTCCTGACGGCTGTAGTCCAGGTACAACATCGACGCGACGGCATCGACACGCAGCCCATCGATATGGTATTTCTTCAACCAAAACAGCGCGTTGGCAATCAGGAAATTCCGAACTTCGTTGCGTTCGTAATTGAAGATCAGCGTATTCCAGTCCGGATGCTCGCCCTGTCTCGGATCGGCGTGTTCGTACAGTGCCGTCCCATCGAACCGCGCCAGGCCGTGAGAGTCTTTCGGAAAGTGTGCAGGAACCCAGTCGATGATGACGCCCAATCCGTGCTGGTGGCAGTAATCGACGAAGTACATGAAATCGTCCGGCGTACCAAATCTCGAAGTCGCCGCGAAATAACCTACGGTTTGATAACCCCAACTCCCGGTGTATGGGTGTTCGGAGATCGGCATTAACTCCAGGTGGGTGAATCCATGTTGCTTGCAATACTCGACCAGCTTGGGGGCGATCTCCCGATAGTTCATCCAGCCATGATCGCGGCTGGGGTCTTGCTGCCAGCTTCCCAGATGAACTTCGTAAATTGAAATGGGCTGATGAGAGAAATCCTGATCCGCACGATCCGTCATCCAGGTCGAATCGCTCCAACGGTACTGGTCCAGATCGTAGACGACGGAAGCATTTCGCGGCGGCAGTTCGCTGTAGAAACCGTAGGGATCGGCTTTCATCACGCGATGCCCGTGCGGACCGGTGATGACGTATTTGTAAATCGAACCCGCACCAATGGCTGGCAAAAAGCATTCCCAGATGCCGCCGTTTCGTTTCAGCGGAGATTTGCTAGTGTCCCAGTTGTTGAAGTCGCCGACCACATGGACTTGGCTGGCATTGGGTGCCCAAAGAGCAAAGTTAACTCCCGCGACTCCGTTGACGGTTCGAAGATGAGCACCTAATCGGTTGTAAATTTCAAAATGGTTTCCTTCACCGAACAGATGGATGTCCAGATCAGACAAAAAGGGTTTGGCGGTGATGGATTCTTGATTGGGCTTCATCAATGAACCATGAATCGAACGTACTGGAGTGGAACTAGTTGTTTGCGGCGCAGGAAACGACATGTAAAAGGTGCTTTTCAGGTTATCTGGAATTGGAGGTAAAGTCTACCGTGTTGTACTGTTGGTTGGGCAGAAATCGTTGATCTTAACCCGACGCGTAAGCGAGGGACCGGGATCTTCCCTCGCTTACGCGTCGGGTTGGGATTCCCACCCCATTCGGCCCACAGTTACGACGCCGGGCATAGGCCAAACGCGCGTCCCTGACCGATCGGTTTGATCGGAATGCAGGAAATTTCATCGCGATCTTCATGGCCTTCGCTTTTGAGTCGCAGTCCCTGGATTTCGTCGAATGTGATTTTGTTGGATTCGGATTGGGGGCCAGAAGCCTTGCGGCGGACCGGTTTCCGCTGGCCCGCCGGCCTGATTTCGTCGCTCTTTCTTCCGTCCTCTTTGTCGCCGAGCGACAAGCCAAAATCCCAGATTCGGCAATCGACCTGGTGATACTTGAGGGCCTGATCGATTCGCTTCCACAAATCGACATTTTTGATTGCGATCATCTCGCCAAAGTGTTCCCATTGCCATCCATCGCGGCGCCAGTTGGCCAGATTCGAACGAATTCCGTTGCCGACAAAACGACTGGGTGTGATCAGCGTGACGCGGGCCGGTTCTTCGAGCGCCTCGAGCCCACGAACGACGGCCAACAACTGTAACCGCTCCCCCCAAACGCCCGGTTCTGTTTCTGTTACCTCGATTCGCTGGTGTCCGCCAAACTCTTCGAGCACGAATCGCCAAACACCTTCGCTCCGACGCAACGGGTTTGAGTTTCTGGAATGGGCTTGAGTTAATAACAGAAAATGGGGAGCGGCGATGGTCAACATGACGACTCCGTTGGAGCTTCAAGGTTCAGGAAATGTTTCGCTGACCTTCCGTGTCGCACAAGTGCCATCCCATGGCCGTCGAAGAAGCCCGAATATCAAGTCCGGAATTCGCTTCGACAAGCAAGGTATCGGCAGAGTTTCGCCAACAGCCAAAGTCTATTTACCAGAAAATGTTTGCCTGATCATCAAGGTCGAAGGGATGATCGGCAATACCGTCATGTTCGTCAGGGTGGGGAACGAAAATTCTCGCAGAGCCATTCCCATTCGCGGGCAATACCACCCACCAACCCATCCGTTGGAGCTCCTCCGGGGAATACATTCCAGGCATAGGTTTCAATTTCGAAATGATGGATCGGCTGGTCGGAAGACTTCATCGCATCGAGAAAATGCTGAATTTCCGACTGGGTCGTCTCCAGGCCATTGGCGACTTCCAGAAAAATCGGGACGTGAAAATGGACTCGATATTCTCCCGCTGCGGCTCCAGAGTTTAAATGAGCCAGTGCCATTGGCAAGTCCTCGAAGAGTTGTTCTCGGTCACCACACTTCCAAACCGTTTGATGCAGATAACGCGGCTCTGCGAATGTCTTCAGTCGTTCGATCCGTTGTGCTTGTTCCGAGGGTGCGAGGCCATCGAGCGACAACCGAACGGCGGATGATACCTGAGCCTTACCTACCTGAATTCCGGCCTGACGGTAGCGGGCCAGAGCGTCGTGCTGGTGTTCGAACATGACGGCCGAGTGACAAATATCATGACAGACTGCAATGTGGTTTCGAATGAGCGCTTCATGCTTCGGATTGGATTCCAGCAAATACTGCGAATAGAACTCAACCAGGTCATCGGCGGAATCGAGGATACATCCCGGTTCAGGTTCGATACAGACCTGGATTCGGTGTCCCGTTTCCTGAAGAATCCGATCCAGTTCAATGGCACAACGTCCCAGGTTTCGAGCGCACTGGACAAGAAAATCTGAATCGGGTGTTCCCATTGCCGATGGCCATCCAAGCGGCAATGTGGAAATCGTGCCGATCCTGTTTTCACTCAACCATTGAGACTGAATTCTAGCAAGCTCAAGGGTGTATTGCAGCCGCGTTTCGTCCGCCCAAGTCGGCAAATAGACGCTGTGTTTGACCACCGGCTGATGAAAGTCGCCGAACGGAAATCCATTGAGTGTGAACGGAACCAGCCCAACATTGGCTAACCATTCACCCCATTCGGCTCTGCGGCGCTGGATCCTCAACTCCTCGGCGCAGGTCGCGCTCAGCCACAATCCGATCCCCATCGGGCGATCGGGAGACACCCTCTGCTTGATCGGGAGACTGTACCGCTCCAGGTTCTGCCGAACTTCATCGAGCGTCACACCGGGATGGACATTGCAACAATAGCCGAACATGGGAGCAGGGTTCATCACGACTCCTGTCTGATTCCCCATGCTCCGACGGCGAAACTGAACCAGCCGAGGATCAACGCCAGTCCGCCGAAGGGAGCCACCATGCCGAGCTTGAAATGGGTGACGGTCATCAATAGCAGTGTGCCGGAAAACAAAACGATTCCCAGCAAAGTAAGTATTGCTGCGATGTTGAGCCAGCGCTTGCTGCGAGTGTTCTGAACCAATTGGCTGGTGATACCGATCAACGCGATCGCAATCGCGTGGTACATCAGGTACGTGGAGCCTGTTTCCCACCACTCCGTTCTTTTTCCCACTTCCTCGGAAAAATGTTCGGTTAACCATCGCCCCAATCCGTGGGCTCCAAAGGCCCCCAGGATCACAGCAATACCGGCCAGCAGAGCCCCCAAGGAAATCAATTTTTTTTGCATGGATTAAGTCCTTATCAGTCGAGTTTGGTCGTCACCTAGTGAAATATCCGCTATCATATCGGGCAACCTTAAATGATCAATTTAAATTCAAACGCAGATTCGAAGAAACCATTATCCCCAGGAACGTCCATGAACCCCTTTGCTCGAATCGCCATTTGCACTTCCATCGTTTTGTCGCTGACGATCCAGGCGACCACGTTTGGGTTTCAGCAAAACCGTTCAGCCGCTTCTCCGCAGTCGACTCAGCTTACGTCGCCTGACCAACCGCAAACGGTCGCGGAAACCAGTCACTTTACCGCAACCAGCACCTCGGAGGAAGTCAAGCAGTTCATTGAGCTGTGCGACAAACATGCACGCCATATTCAAAGTTTTGTGTTCGGAAAATCCGTCGAGGGCCGGGACCTGATCGCCATTACGATTGCGGGCGAATACTGGGAGATGGGAGAGCCGGACGAACGAAATGTGGTTCTGATCTTGGGCAACATCCACCCCGGAGAATGTTCCGGCAAGGAAGCTCTGCTGATGATCTTGCGAGAACTGACCCATCAACCGAACTCCAACTGGCTCGACAACAATGTGATCGTGATGGTGCCGAACTACAATCCGGATGGCAATGATCGTTTCGGGCTGCGGAATCGTCCCGGCCAGATTGGGCCGGAAAAAGGAGCGGGGGTGCGCGAGAACGCACAAGACCTGGACCTCAATCGTGACTGGGTCAAACTCGAGGCCCCCGAAACACGCGCGCTCGTCGCGTTAGCGAACAAAATCAATCCGGACGTGTTCATCGACTGCCATACGACCAACGGCTCGAAACATCGATACCCGTTGACCTACGACATCCCGCACAACCCTGCGACATCATCTGCCATTCGTGACTATATGCGGAACACGATGATGCCTGAAATCACCCGGCAGATGGAAGCCAAAGGGCAGGACACTTTTTACTACGGCAATTTCAATCGGGACATGACCACTTGGACTTCGTTCGGCCACGAGCCACGCTATAGCACCGAGTACTTCGGCATGAGAGGGTGTCTGTCGGTCTTGGTGGAAGATTATTCTTACATCGGCTATCGAGAGCGAGTGGTGGTTTCGAAAGATTTTGTCGAGTCGACTCTGGATTATGTTTCGCGGAACCGGTCGCAGATCAAGGAGTTGCTGGACGCGGATCGAATGCACTGGAGAGATACCGCTTCGTTACAGCCTTATCGATTCAATCTTTCACTCGCGGCCGAAGTGAAACCCTTTCAAAACAAAGTACTCATCAAAGGGTTCAAGGGTGACGAGCCGCACGACTACGAATGTATCCATCTGGCGAATTACGTCAGTTCAAAATCGACCCCCTTGCCGTATGCATACGTGGTCCCCAAGCAGTATGTGCGATTGATCGAACGCTTGAAGATGCACGGTATCGTGGCGGAGCCTCTTGACTCCAATCTCAATACGTCGGTCGAAATCGATACCATCATCGACCAGAAAGCTCAGCCAAACGCTTTTCAAAAACACCGAAATCGGCAGGTCGAAGTCGAACGAAAGACCGTCGGGCAGCCTGTCAATTTTGGCGACTATATTGTCCTGACCGAACAACCGCTGGGTCGCCTTGCGGGGTATCTGCTGGAAGCGGCCTCGGACGACGGATTTGTGTTCTGGAACTTCCTGGATGGCGAACTGGAAACCGGAAAGCCGTACCCGATCCTGCGACTGCCTGATTCGATCGGACTGACAACGGATGGCTCCGCCGAACTGATCAACCGAGCACAACTGACGCTGGATCTGATCGACGGCCCCCATTCGTTGCTGGAAACGGTACCCACAGTCCAATGGATTGGCGACACGAACCTGATTGAGACGAAAATGGGCAACCGGACGATGGTACTCAACGCCAGAACGGCCTCGCTCGCCGAGCGACCTGCGGTCCCGTTCAGGGCGCAAGATCTCCAGGCGACCTTGACCGAAGCCGGATTTTCCAGCGAGGATGCTGCGGCTCTGGCCAGCGCGACGCCTACCGTTTCGGTCAATGGAAAATATGCGATTCTGGCAAACGACCAACGTTCCATTATCCACTCGATTCCGCAGGGGGACGTCCCCGGCACGGTGTTGGAAATCGGTTCCGTGGAATTGACAAGTTCTCCTTCGAATGAGGGGGGAGAAAACGAAAATAAAAATGAAAATGACGGAAAGTTAGGCGAAACTTCGTCGTCGATCACTGGCCCTGCCGAGCTGTTTGAGTTTAACCACGATGAATCAAAACTTGCCTACGTCACTTCAAAAGGGCTTTACGTTACCGACCTCGCCACGAAATCGCATCAGTCCGTTGACACGCCCAACGATCAGCACCTGATCGGCAAACTGGACTGGGTCTATCAAGAAGAACTTTACGGACGAGGTAACTTCAAGGCACACTGGTGGAACCCCAACGGCAATGAGCTGGCGTTCCTTTCGCTGGATGAATCGCGGGTTCCCGGCTTTATCGTGATGGATCATTTGCCCGTTCGCGGAAATGCCGAAGTCACTCACTATCCCAAGGCAGGCGAACCTTTGCCGACTGTCAAGTTGGGAATTTTGAACGCCGATTCCGGAGGCGAACCGGTGTGGGTGGACTTGTCGCAATATGGTTCCGAGGAGTTGTTGATCTCCCGGGTGACCTGGTCAAGCAAGGGTGAGTGGTTGCTGGTCCAAGTCCAAAACCGACAGCAGACCTGGTTGGATCTGATCGCTGTCGATCGGCAAGGCAAGAACCTGAAAGTCCTTTTCCGCGACCGAACGCCTGCCTGGATTCGATCTCCAGGTGATCCGGTGTTTGTTTCTGACCATGAGTTCCTGTGGGTCAGCCCTCGTGACGGCTACCGGAGAATTTACCGGTACAATCTCGACGGGAGAATACTTCGTACATTGACTCAAGGCCAATGGGAGGTTCGCGAGTTATTGGGAGTGGATCCCGAACAACGGTTTGCGTTCTTCTCTGGATCAGAAAATCCCGTTGAAGGACATTGTTATCGACTGGATTTGAATACCGAAACCTTGCAACAAATCACCCATGGGCCTGGTACGCATCAGGTTTCCTTCAGCAAGGACTTTTCGCTGTTCCTGGACCGATTCAGTGACACCCTCAATCCCACGGAAATTCGGGTTTGCGATTCGGAAGGAACACTTTTGCACAAGCTACATGTTCGATCCGACGACCGATTGGAGTACATGAACCTTGTGGCGCCGGAGTTCCTGAACGTTCCGACGCGCGATGGCGGTGTGATGGACGCCATGTTGATCAAGCCTATCGGATTTTCGCCGTACACACGACATCCGGTGCTGATTCATGTTTATGCGGGGCCTCAGGCTCCCCAAGCCCGCAACCGGTTCGGCGGGGCGAACTATCTGTGGCATCAGATGCTGGCTCAGCAGGGCGTGTTGGTGCTGGTGCTGGACGTTCGATCGGCCAGTTATCGCAACTCCAGTGAAACCTGGAAAATTCACAAACAGATGGCGGTTGCCGAACTGGCCGATCTTGAAGATGGAGTGGCCTGGCTGAAGCGGCAGACCTGGTGTGATCCCGCCCGGTTGGGAATTTGGGGCTGGAGCTACGGCGGCTACATGACGGCCTATGCCATGGTCAACTCGAAAGCCTTCAAAGTCGGCATCTCAGGAGCTCCCGTGACCGACTGGAAAAACTACGATGCGATCTATACGGAACGCTATATGGGATTGCCAGACGAAAACCCGGACGGATATCGAGTTTCATCCGTATTGCACAACGCCGCCCAGCTTCACGGCAAGCTCTTGTTGATCCACGGCACGATTGACGACAATGTTCACTTGAACAACACGTTGCAGTTGGTCAAAGAGTTTCAAGATGCCGGCGTGATGTTTGATTTGATGCTCTATCCGGCCAATCGGCACGGGGTGACCCAACCTGCTCAGACCCGGCACATGAGGAAATTGATGACGGATTATATTTTGAACCACCTGTAAACGATGAACGCCCTCCATTTTGCTGTCGCCTCGATTCCACTCGCCGTTTACTTGGTGTTGCTGGGCATCCTCAACTTGCGTCGCCGCGCGTTTGTGACGACGGGAGCCCGAGACAGTGCCGCGCTGGCCATTGCGATCGTCGGACTGATGATCGTCGGACCGATGAAGCTGTTTTTTCCTGAAACGGCAGGCAGTCGGTTCGGGATCTTTGTGTGGCTGATGCTGCTGACGTTTTATGGGCTTTGTGTGTCCCTGTCCGTCCTGCTGATGCGGTCGCGGATTGTGCTGTACAACATTTCGTCGGAGCATCTCAGGCCGATTTTGACTCACGTCGCACGTCGGCTTGATCCCAAAAGCCGCTGGACAGGTGATGCGCTGTGGATGCCTGAGCGAAAAGTGCATCTACACGTCGAGCCGGTGGAATGGGTGCGGAATATCGAGCTGACCGCCGGTGGAAACCAGCAGAGTTACGAGTCATGGCGGGCCATTCAAAAGGAGCTGCATCAGTCGCTCAAATCGCATCCCGTGGAACCCAATATGATCGGGGTTCCGCTGTTGATCGCCGGGATTTCCCTGGCGGTCGGATCGGTCATCTGGATGCTTTACGACAAACAGAATATTGTGCGCGCCGTCAGTGAACTGCTGATGATGTAAACGTCGTGTTTCGTTTAACCGCGCCGTTAGCGGATACCACTGGGTGAGGTCTCCAGAACTCGAATGGTACTGGATGTAAACACGTTAAAACTTCCAGTTCAACCCGCCTACCAGATTATTGGTTCGGTAATCGTAGCTTCCGTCCCCTGCCCCACTGGTCGTGTCGATACGGAACGAGTCTGCCTGAAACAGCCGGTACTCAACAAATAAATCGAAATTGCGTTGTGTTTTCAGACTGACGCCCCCCATGAACTGCCATGCAAAACTGGATTCACGGAGCCGTTCCGGAGTAAGCGAAATGGCTCCGGGCCGGGCCAAGTCAGTCTCGAGAATGGCGAAGCCCAGTCCCGCTCCGACATACGGCTTCAGGCGATTCAAACGGAATCGAGAGAATTCCCAATAAGCGTTCGCCATTCCTGCTTGCGACTTGATCTTGCCATTGAGCCACTCGAAGTCGGTCGCCGTTTCCAGGCTCAGCAACCGGTTTGACCGAAATCCATATTCAATCTCCGTTCGCAGGTTGCGTCCTTGCCAGCGACCAAGCGCCAATCCAAACCCGCCACCCGAATCAGTTTCAAGTGTATTGTCTCCCGAGACCATCGTTCGCAAATCGACCGCCGATCCATAGCCCGTCAAGTAAAAAACGGGATCACCACATTCGAACCCGCAGTCGATTCCGCAACCGGGCGAAACCTCATGAACTCCGGCGACACCCCAATAATCTGGCTGATGATCTCGCTGGTCGAAGTACGCTCCAGCGGCGCCTACTTGGTTGGGATGGTTGGGATGGTGTTGCCACGAGGGAGATGTAGGGTGGGGATGGTTTCCAGCACCGTATTGAGGATTCAGATTTTGATAAGGTTGCGGCTGGATTTCCGAACGTGGGTGTTGGGGCTGACCGCCACCTGCTTGCCATGATGGAGAGGTCGACCTGCTTGGCAAAACCGCTCCAGGGGGGTAGACATCGACCGCAGGAAAATCCATTTCATTGTATGGATCGTGGAGCGGCGTTTGTTGGGGTTGAATTTCCTGTCTCGGCTGCATCTCTCGTGAGGGCGGACGTGGGGGTGCCATGTTCGGGCTTAATTCACTGGGAACGAAATCCGGAGACCGCCAATCCGTATCAGGCATGCGAGAGGGGCGCACATCGAGATTTTGCAACTCCGGGCTGCCTTGAAGCCCGTTTGCTGGTTCTCGCGGTATCAGCTCAACCGGCGGCCGGCGAGGTGGAGTCTGTTGAGGGACCTGGCGTTGCAGGCGGATACTGTCGTCTACCGGTGGCTGCGGAGACGGATCAAAGTCCTGATTTCCAGCCGCCGGGTCTTGATGGTAGCTGACCGTACCGTAGCGAACGGGCTGCTGCCAGGAAGACGCCTGCGCTGCATCGAAGGGAGACGCAGATTGGGGAGGCGCAGATTGATAGGACTGATAACGTTGAACCAGCTCTTTGATTTCTCTCAGTTGTTGCTCTGTCTGGACTCGCATTGGCGGTTGCGACGAGGGTACATATTGGGCGACGACCGCCACACAGTTCCAAAAACCGCAGTGCCAAAACATGATTCCCGAAAGAACCGTGACGTACTTCCAGATGCCAGATCGAGATGCCCCCATGCCGATAGTCGCTCCAATCGCGTGTTCAGGTTTCTATGCCAGACCAACACGATCAACGCAAACTCGGGATGATCGTTACAATCCGGACAATCAGACTTATCGGCACAATCGGTAAATCTTAACCAGTACGAATCATGAAAATCCCGGCAGAATTATCTGCCAGCATGATGACGAGGGCAGCAGGATGAAATGTCACGACCTGAATTTTACAGTGCTTGCAAGTTTGGCGCAAAGTTGTGTTTGTGCATATTTTCACTTCCAGAAAATCGTCCGTTTCGGTAAAAATGAATGCTGGGGATCCGGCAAAACTGATAACATGAACGCCGTTAGTGCCAACGATTTAATTTCACTTGCAATTTTTTCAAAATCCAGCTTCCGCGCTCCATGATTCTCCCGCAAGATCGCAATTTGATTCTGCTTGGCCCTCAGCCTCAGTATCAATCGCTCCGGACCGTATTGACCCGAATCGGCTGGCCGCAGCGCGTGGCGCTTATCACGGCCGGCTGGGAAACCGAAGAGGATCAGGACTCTGAAATTCGTGATGCGGTCGGGGCCGAGGTCATCAACCTCAAGTTGTTTGACCGGACCGAAGGCCTATTTCGCGACGATCCGGAACTGATTCAGCAACTTCAGCATCGTCAGGATGAGCTTCGTCTGTTGCGGGATGTCTACAATGAGCGGCTTCGGCAGCAATCGAAAGCCGCTCGTCGTGTGTTGCGAAATCCTGAAGCCCGAATTGACCTTTCGGAGGAACGAGAGTCAGCGATCGCCATGATTCGAGAGCTCGATCAACAGCATTTCAATCATTCGGCGCGGATCATCGCCCGATATGAAGCGCAACTGAAGACGGCCAGCAGGCATCATGTGGCCCGGCATCGCAACGAGCTGGCTGCGATTTTGCAGCAATGTAATGGACTGTTGATTTCCGGTGGACATGTGGCAATCATTCTGAATCGATTGCAGATTTTCGGAATCCTGGACTTCACGCCGCCGATTCCAGTCATTGCCTGGTCGGGAGGCGCCATGGCCCTGGCCGAGCGTATCGTTTTCTTTCACGACTCGTTACCGCAAAGCTTCAACGATGCGGAAGTGTTGCGGCCTGGATTGGGGGTTTTCCAAAAGGTTTTGCCGTTGCCAGATGCCCGAACTCGCCTGAACTTGAACGATCGAATTCGAGTGGAGTTGTTTGCTCGGCGGTTTTCGCAATTCCAAAGTATTGTTTTTGACGAGCATACTATTCTGGAACGGCACGAAAGAAAATGGTATGACCGTACGGCTGGACAGGCATCTCGGCTCGATCCCGCCGGCAGTTTGGCAGGATGTCGTTTATGATCAAGTCCCGAATCTTCAATCGATTAAGTCCTGATTCCAGTTCTGCGGAGATCCGGGCGTTTCTACGCGGTCACAAGTTTCCGTTGGTGGAAGACCATATCGTGACCTTCGTATTTGTGGGCAGCGCCGACGAAGTCGCATTGAGACACTGGATTTATGGATTGTCGTCCAGTTTGCCGCTGGTGAGGCTGGGCAATACCGACGTCTGGTATCGATCGATGGAGTTTCCCACCCGTTCGCGCATTGAGTACAAGTTCGGTGTGACCCGAAACGGCCATGAAGATTGGATTTTTGATCCACTGAACAGGAACGTGGCCCATGATCCGTTCGGAGGCAACTCGGTGGTCCATTGCAGTGACTACGAGGATCCCAACTGGGCGTTCGAGCTGCCTCGAATTCCGCAGGGCCGGTTGGTGCCGCTGGAAATTCAGAGCAAGGCATTGGGAGATACTCGACATCTGAAGGTTTATCTCCCCCCGAACTTTAGGGACTATCGACGATACCGCTTGATGATGGTCCACGATGGCGATGACTATGTCCGCTATTCCAGTCTCAAGGCCGTGCTGGACAACCTGATTGGGCGGCTGGAGATTCCGCCAATGATTGTGGTCCTGAGCAATCCGCATGATCGGCTTCGCGAGTACGCCAATGATCAACGGCATGCGGCCCATATCGTGGAAGAAGTTTTGCCAGAAGTGGAGGCTCGGTTTCCGGTGATTCGTGAGTCATCCGGACGATGTTTGATGGGAGCCAGTTTCGGGGGCGTGGCGTCGCTTTCGACGGCCTGGAGGTATCCAGGTACGTTTGATTCGCTGCTGCTGCAAAGCGGGTCGTTTGCGTTTACCGATATCGGCGACCATCGCCGGACAGCGGTTTTTGATCCGGTCGTCGAGTTCATGAATCGATTCCGTGAGAACCCAGGGGCAGCCGCCCGAATGGTTTATTTGAGTTGCGGCGTCTACGAATCGCTGATTTATGAGAACCGGTCGCTGGCTCCGTTCCTGCGAGCAAACGGTTTCAAGGTCAAGTTCGATGAAGCCTACGATGGACACAATTGGGAAAATTGGCGGAACCGGCTGCGGTCAGGGTTGACGTGGTTGTTTCCGGGACCATTATGGGTGACGTATATGTAATGCGCTGACAACTGACAACTACCTACTGACAACTACCTACTGACAACTACCTACTGACAACTACCTACTGACAACTGACCACCAACCACCATGACAGAAACCCGCAAAATTGGATTATCACTGGGAGCTGATCTGTGTTGGCCGAAATGCTACGAAGAAATCATGGCTCGGCTGAACTTGAACATCCCCTGGCAAGACAAAACCGTCAATTTCGAGGTCGAGCGCGTTCGCATCGAGCCGTACAACCTTCGCGAAAAAACCGATTATGACCTGGTGATCGACCGGCTGACGCACTGGTATCACACCAGCCGGGAGTGGATCAAGAAGGCGATCCTGATGGATGATGTCTACTTTTTCAACAACCCCTGGGCGATCCAGTCGATGGAAAAACAGACGACCTATTGCGCAATGATGCAATTGGGGCTGCCAGTGCCCGATACCTGGATGCTCCCGCCCAAATCGTACGCAGAGCATCCGGATCTCAATCCGACGTTGACTCGGTACGCCGATCTGTTTGAGCTGGAAAAGATCGGGGAGCAGATCGGGTATCCGCTGTTCATGAAACCATACGACGGGGGAGCATGGAAAGGAGTGAGCCGCATCGATGGACCGGATGCGCTGAAGTCGGCGTATGACGAAAGCGGGACGTTGGTGATGCATTTGCAAAAGGCCGTCGATGGTTTTGACCGATTCGTTCGCTGTATTGGGTTGGGCCCACAGTTTCTGTTGGTCAGCTATGATCCGGGAGCGCCACTGCATGCACGCTATGAAATGAAGCTCGATTTCGTATCGCCGGAGGAGAGATCGTTGCTTGAAGATATGGCGATGACGATCAACAGTTTCTTTGGCTGGGATTTCAATTCGTGTGAGTCGCTGCATCGGGATGGGACCTGGTATCCGATCGATTTTGCCAACGCCTGTCCCGATTCGCAGGTAACATCATTGCACTACTTCTTTCCATGGATTGTGATCGCCAATATTCGCTGGTCCGTATTCTGTGCGACGACGAAACGCAAGATGCGAATGACGCTCGATTGGGAGCCGTATTGGGAAGTGATGCGACAGGATCTGCCGTATCGTGAGCGTCTGCGAGCCTACGCGGCGATTGGCCATCAGCGTATGGAAACCGATCGTTTCAATGAGTTCTGCGATCAACATTTGAAGCACCTCCACGAAGTCTCACACGAGTTTTTCGGTACGGAAATCGCGAAAGATGCAGTCCGGCAAAAGGTGGCGGCATTATTTCCGGAGCACGAAGTCGAGCAGTTCACGGAACATTTCTGGGAACGCATTCAGTGGTGGCGGAACGATCAGGGACGAGGTGGTTAACCGCAGATGACGCAGATGTTCCAATCGGCATCTTTTCGGAATGAAATCTGCCGGGAATTACCAACGAAGACCATGTAACTTTCCCACCCTACTTCCCGCGAGTACATTCAGTAGATAGAGTGAATGAAACCAAAATCATTCATTCTTCAGTGTTCTGAGTATTTGTTATGGAAAGCAGCACCAAGGCTATGTCGTCGCCGGATCGGAACCGGGTCGCATCGGACGACAAACCGATTCATGACTGGTATCGGTTTGTGCTTTCGTTTCCTCCGCACCTGGTGCGTGACTACCTCGATCGATTTGGGATTACAAGTCGCCAACGAATCCTTGATCCGTTTTCCGGGACGGGCACAACGTTGGTGGAAGCAAAGAAGCTTGGGGTCGAGGGGTATGGTATCGAAGCGAATCCGATGGCACATTTTGCAAGCTGTGTCAAGCTGGATTGGGACATTTCGCCCGAACAGTTGTTGAACTGTGCCAAGCGGGTCAGTGATCAGGTTGGTAGACGACTGAAACGACAAGGTATTCAGGACGAGGTTGAGCTTCCTTTGTTTGAGCCTTCCAGGCAACGCAAGAAGGCAGTTGCACTGAGGACGCTGCCAGAGGATCAATATCGATTATTGCTTGCCAATTGCATTAGCCCACTGCCGCTTCACAAGACCTTAGAGCTACGAGATGCTATTGACCAAGTCTCAGAGAAAAGGTTGCGGAATCACTTGATGCTGGGTTTGGCGAAGTCGACCGTTGCCAACGCGAGCAACCTCCATTTTGGTCCTGAGGTCGGTGTTGCCAAACCCAAACCCGATGCTGCGGTCATTCGACCGTGGCTGGCAACGATAGACCGAATGTGTACTGATTTGCAGGCATTGGAGGGGGGCCCCTATGCTTCTACCGATGTTCTTCATGCCGATTCACGTCAAGCCAGGACGTTGTTTGCAGACACGCCGATGGATGCCGTTATTACTTCGCCACCCTATCCGAATGAAAAGGACTATACTCGAACGACAAGGCTGGAATCCGTTCTGCTCGGGTTTTTGACCGATAGGGCAAGTCTACGTGCGTTGAAGAAGGGGATGCTTCGATCCAATACACGAGGAGTTTACAAGGGAGACGACGACGATCGATGGGTGCGTGATCATGCGGAGGTCAATAGAATTGCGGATGAAATTGAAGCTCGCCGAATTGAAATGGGAAAGACATCAGGGTTCGAGCGGATGTACCATCGAGTCACTCGACTGTATTTTGGTGGTATGGCTCGACATTTTTCCGAACTGAGCGAAATTCTTAGACCCGGAGCAAAGTTGGCGTATGTTGTAGGAGACCAGGCGTCCTACCTGCAGATCATGATTCGTACAGGAGAGCTGCTGGCGGATATTGCGGAGTCCTTGGGATATCGAGTTTTAGGGATCGATCTGTTCCGGACACGCTTGGCAACTGCTACCCGACAACAACTGCGAGAGGAGGTTGTCTTGCTTGAATGGCCTGGCAAATCCAGAATTCCTAGAAAGCCTGAATCTTAGGTCGTTTACGCGATGGCAAAATCAACCAACCGTTACTCGGCAATCATCGAAGCAGTTTTTGCCAACCACTATCGTTCCGGCCTCAAGCAGTTCGAGTTTGAACGGGATGAGATTGAGTCCGTGGCAGGAAGACTCAATATTAAACTTCCAAAAAATTTAGGAGACTTGATCTACTCATTCAGGTACCGGGCAACGTTGCCAGGTTCCGTCACTCAGACGGCACCGCGGGGAGAACACTGGATTATTCGCCCGGCAGGTCGTGCCAGATATCAATTTGCTCTGGTCAAGAAATCCCGAATCCTGCCTAATCCGCAATTGGCGACAACGAAAATACTGGATTCGACCCCAGGAATGATCGATTGTTATGCTGCCAGCGATGAACAAGCGTTGCTGGCTAAGGTCAGGTACAATCGCTTGCTCGATATTTTTACGGGAGTTGCGTGCTATTCTCTGCAAAATCATTGGCGAACAACTACCCGAGGAATGGGGCAAGTGGAAATTGATGAGGTCTATGTCGGGATTGACAAACACGGTGCACATTTCGTTTTTCCAGTGCAGGCAAAAGGTGGACGCGACCAAATTGGAGTCGTTCAGGTTGAGCAGGATATTGCCGTTTGTTGCGAAAAATTTGCAGCTTTAATCTGTCGTCCGATCGCAGTTCAGTTTGTCAGCCCTTCTGAAATTGCGTTGTTCGAGCTAGGTCTGCAGAAAGATCAGGTTGTCGTTCACAATGAACGACACTACCGATTGGTGAATTCTACCGAGCTGCCAGCAGATGAGCTTGCCATGTATCGTCAACGATCCTCTCAATCCCCATGACCTGAGGATCAGTATTGTCAAAATATCGCGATTTGTACTTGAAAATCCTTTTTCTGCAACCACATTAGTAGACACCCTCCAAACCATGTCTCAACTCCGTAATGCACGACGTGATACCATGAATTATCTTGATGATGCTACTGCTTCGCTTAAAGATGTCCATCCATTCCATTCGCCGCTGTTGCAGACCGATACGCAGATCGTTCGTTGGGGGAACTATGGGTTGCCGCTGCTGCTGTTTCCAACGGCCGGTGGCGATGCCGAAGAGGTTGAACGGTTCTATTTGATCAAAATGCTGGCCCCCTTTATCCACGAAGGGCGACTGAAAATTTATTCGATTGACAGTGTCAACGGACGGAACTGGATCACGGCTCCTTCAACGGCTCATCGGGTATGGGTTCAGCAGCAATTCGACAAACACATTCGAAATGAAGTGGTGCCCATCATTCGCCGCGACTGCTGCAGCGATCATATCGAGATCATGACTGCCGGAGCGTCATTGGGCGCCTACAATGCGCTGGTATCAATTTGCCGCCATCCCGATATATTCAGCCGCGCGATTTGTATGAGTGGAACGTATGACATGCAGCGATTCACCGACGGCGAATGGTTCGGAGAGCTGTATCATCAGATTCCCAGCCTCTTCGTCCCAGGCCTGCCGCAGCAATGGAAGGATCAATTGAAAAAGCGGTTCATTTTGCTGGCGACCGGACAGGGACGAAACGAAGCCCCAGGAGAATCGTGGAAGGTCGCCCACGCACTGGGGGAATCCAGCATTCCCAATCGCGTGGATCTGTGGGATCACGAATGGCCACACGATTGGGTCACTTGGCGAGAAATGTTGCCCAAGTACATTCAGGAAATGTTGGTGTCGCTGGGAGGGTAATCCTGGACTATCTCTTGTCCTTCCTGCACTGTCTCATGCTAGCCGGTGATTGCTTCACTCACACCGTCGTCTGAAAAACGCGAACTTCGCGAGTAAACCGCTGGGTTTGAACCTCGGCCATCTCTTTTTTGCTCGTGCTTGTCCAAAAGCATATTGAAAAACAGCTTTTCAACTCAATCATTATAACCGGTTCAAAACGGACGACCGTACTGAACCGGCATCCTTTGACGTCGCGCCGGCAACTCAACGAGGGGATCACTTCGGTTCCCAATGGTATCCCAATTGAATCCGTTTCGTTCACCGTTATAACCCGAACACCGAACGGGCATTACGATGTGATTTTGTATAATTACCACTTTTTATTTCAAGTTTTCATCCTAATCTTATACGAACCGCTGTCATACAGGGTCTGGATACACTATCTCTTTGGAGTCAAGCTATGTCTCGAATCAGAATGTCACTTTTAGCATTCGCCGTTGGCGTGTTGCCGACGTTTGTACTTCCCAGCGACGCTGAAGCTGGCCCTCTACTGGACTGGATTCGCAATCGCTGCAAACGCAATACGACCGCCCAGCCTGTCGGGTACGCCCAAGCCGCTCCCAATGCCTTCGGATTGCAACCTGGCCAGTGCATGAAAACCTGCCAGCAAACCTGCGCCCGAACGGTGGTCAACTATGTTCCCTACACCGCCTACCGAACCGAGTGGAAACGTGTCCCCGTGACGCAATACCGCCCGGAAACCAATACGGACCCTTGCACCGGTTGTACCGTGACTTGCATGCGGCCCTGCACGACGTACTCCTACCAGTGCCAACGAGTTCCTTATACGACTTATCGGCCTGAATATCGTTCGGAAACCTATCAAGTGCCTGTGACGACCATCACCAACGATTGTGCCACCGGAACTTGCGGATCCGTCGCCGATTGCCCGACCTGTGTTGCGCCTGGCACCATCAACCCCGGTAACTATTATCCTTCACCCACACCGAACCAAGGCGGAACCTACTACGAGTACCCGGCCACCGGCGCCCCCCGCAGTGGCACGATCATCAATCCCAGCGGAACGACCCTCGTTCCCGCAGATATGTCGCCCAGCCTGAATTCTCAAACCAGTACCCGTTATGAAAGCAATTCGTTCCGGGTGGAGCCGGGCCAAACGATTTACAACGGCCCGACGCCTGCGATCCAGCCGAATTCAGGCTACGTAAACGGCTACACTGCAGAATCACCTGCCCGCAAGGAGTGGAATTTCTCGCCAACCCGCTTGGCCAGTTATTCTGCCGAGTCCACCAGCCCATCCACCGCTTCAACGCTGGCTGATCTGGTTCCAGTTCGCCGCGATTCCGTTCGGCAGGCCGATGCCAGCCAGGACAATACTCGCCTGATCCGTACCACGAGCCAACGCGACGATTTGAACGGATGGAAGGTCGTCAAATAGTTGGCCGGTGAACGGATTGTCATTGAGCCGCCGTTGAATCAATTTTTAAAACGTCAAAAGCCCAACCCTTGGTTGGGCTTTTTTCATGGTCCGTTCAGCTTGACAGCCGGGTGACTCCAGAAATAATGAACAGAATAAATTTTCATGCGTATTGAACATGAGAATAAGCGACGCGGCGTCAACTTTAAATCCCGCAAAATGCAACTGAGAACGGCTTTCAACTGGTCATTGCTCGGATTCCTGGTTCTGTTTTTGAACTTGGGACAGTGGGCTCACCATGCGCCGATTTTCCATTTCCATGATGAGGATCAGGTCGCTCGTTCAGGATGTTGCTGCTGTTCCAATTCTGGTTTGGCACCGCCTACATCGACGGAATGTGGGGATGAGCCTGCCTATCAGAGCCATTCTGGCAACGAATGTGGAAGCTGTATTGTCTGCGAATTTTTCAAAAAATATTCGGCGACCTGCTGGGCCGAGTCAGTGGACCTGACATCGAGCTTTGTTTCTGCTCTTTCTTCTCCGCGTCAGTCGTTCGGGTTGACGGATGCCATCACTTCGACCGCTCGCGGTCCGCCCTGCATTCTGGGCTAACTCTTCACGTCCCTTGAGTTTGAATCGCTTTGTCGTAACGCATTGCCGTGCGACTGCGCGCATCGGTGGATAGCGATCGGTTCTTTGATCGTAACGTCTACGAGTTGAGGGATCGAAGTCCATCCGTTTTGCGCAATTCCGGCAGTGCGGTGGAGAATCCTGCGATAGGGTGACTTTCACTCCCGCAGCCTTGTTCTGGCCTACAAAAAACGGCCCACTGACAACCAACCACTGACAACTGACAAACTCACCAATGAACCTGATCCAAAACCTCTTTTCAACCGACTTTTGTCCGTGGGCCAATCGCTACGTCTACTGGCTCAAGCAACCGCTTGGCTGGTTTGCGCTGGCGGCGGTCGCATCGCTGCTAATCGGAATGTATGTGTCGATCAATGGCTGGACGATGCTGGCCTGTTGCCTGGTTATTATCGCGATCCAGCTTGTGTGGCCTTGGGTGCAGATCAAGCTGTGCCATTGCGAGGTCATTTTCGATAGCCAACGTACTGAAGAGTGGAGCGAAAACCTGGTACGTGTAAGACTGGTCAATCGCGGGCCGATTCCGCTTTGGGGTTTAGCCATCGAACAAGGGTTCTTCTTGCCCGACACCCACGAGAATTCGGATGATAAGCAGATTTCAGTCACGCTCTCCCGTGTTCCGCCTTTTTCCGCCAACGAGTACCGTTGGCAATTTGTTCCGCAACGTCGTGGCGTGTATCCACTCAAGCAACCTTGTATTTCAACCGCGTTTCCGTTTGGGATCTGGACGGCGCACAAGGATGTTTCGGTAAAAGACGAACTGATTGTCTGGCCTCGGACGACCACACTGTTTGGGTTGCCTGATGTCGACGCCACCGGCACGGCACCGCTCGGCGCGATGCGCGACCGAGCAGGAGATCAGGGCGATGTACTCGGCTCGCGATTGTGGCAACCTGGCGAATCACTCCGGATGGTGAACTGGGCGCAGACCGCCCGCTCGGATGAAGACCTGTTTGTACTCGAACGGCAATCCTGTGCCCGCACCTGTGTGCAAGTCATCATCGATCCGGCGCCCCATGACAACCCGCAGCGTCAGCAAACCGTGTTCGACTGGCAGGTCCGGATCAACGCGACCCTGACACAATTTTTTCATGGCCATCAGTTTGATTTGAGAAGTGGCTTTGTAGGCGCAAGTAAAACGATTGCTTCGTCTCGGGTGGGAATTCATGCGTGGATGGACGAACTGGCCCAACTCGAACCGTCCTCTTGCAATCTTCCGTCTGCTTCTTCCAACGGCCATCGAAATCGGTTTACGTTTCTGATTACCGGGCTTGCCGGTTGGCGTTCTAAGGCCGGGAGTCATCCCAATCTGTTTCCAATTTTTGTCCTGACGCGAGATGATTCGAGGTCAGAGTTGCCGGATCAGTGCATCATCATTGATCTCGATGATGAGGATCGAGATCCCTTTACTCAGTTCGCAAACTCCTGGAGGGCTGCAAATTGTGTTAAATAAATCACATTTTCAACATTCTACTTCTTCTTCGATGATTCACAGATCGAGGGACGTTTCGTGCAAATCGAGCCGACGGCTGAGTACCCCGATCATCCTGATGGCGGTCATTGCGTGGTGGTTGGTCTTTCAGTGGCGAGCCTCATGTTACTTTGCCACTGGATGGATCGTCTACCTTCAACCGGTGTTGTCGATTGTGTTAGCCGTCGTCTGCGGATGGATGTTACGCACCATCGACCTTCCAAAGTACGTTGGCTGGCGACTCGCCCCATGGGGCATGGCGGGAATGGTCGTGCCTCTTGCTGTCGATGTTTGGGAACGGGACACATTCCATTATGGAACCCCCTGGGAAGTACTTTCGATGATGGTGTTTGCAAACTGGACATTGATGCTGGCAACCCTATCTCGGATTCGACGATATCAGAACCTGACCGCCATTTTCGCCGGGGCATCGGTCTTCGTCGTCATCTCGATGGTGGAAGGAAGCATGTACAGCCTGCCCGCTGGAGTCTATCTGTTGCTGTTGCTTTGGTGGTCGATGACCAGCCACTGGCAACGTCTGGAGCAAAAGTTTGCGGACCAACATCGAAGCGAGTTTTCGGTTCGAGCAACCGTTATTGTTTCCACCATCGCCGGCATGATGGGACTGACGGGCTTGCTATTGGCATGGGCATCCACGGGAGCCTTGAACGCGAGAGGTGTATCTTGGTTTTCTGGAGGCGAACGGTACTCGGATGATTTTGCTCGAGATGGCTCCGGAGTAGGTGATGGAATCAAAGCCGCCACACAAAATCCGCTCACGTTTGGCCCGGTTGAATCCGATTTGTTTCTCGAGTCGCAGCATCCTACGCTCTATGATGTCAGTTCCGACCTGTACGGCGAGCCAAAGAAAATCCGCAAACGAAGCCGAGCGATCGGGATCGATTCTGAGTTGATGCGTTATTCAGAGCTTCGAATTGCCAAAAACCAGCAGGCATCCGGTGAGTTTTCAGTTGCCCGAAAGCCGCGCCCCCAAGCCCAGCGCGCCGTCGATGACAAACTGACCAGCATCCTGTTCTACGTCAAAGGCCCTGCACCAACCTGGCTGGCGCTGGAGACCTTCAATCATTTTGAGGAGGGTACCTGGTCACAACGAGATCCCGATCCGGCAGTCAATAGGAGATGGCGGCGACGACCAGTAGATGGAGTGATCTATCGTGACGTTATCGCCGAGTCGGGGTCGAACAAGCCCTGGATGAAAATTGGCTCCCATGAGACGTCACCGACGTTTGGTGGTTGGGATTATTCAGCCGTCAAGTTCGTCAACTTTCGCTCGTTGCGAATTCCCTCTCCGCCGTGTCTCGAACAGATGTACATTGATCGTGTGGATCGCCCGGATTTCTTTCTGATTGGCAGTGATGAAATTCCTCAACTGAACAACAACGACTCGTATATTCCTCCCGATACGGTGGTCCACTTGCTGTCCGCTCGAATCAACCTGTATCAGGCGAAAACTCAACCGCAGATGCTTCGCGACTTGCTGGAAGGTCGTCGAGATGTTATGGCCGAATATCTCAATGCGGAATCCGTATCCGAGGAGGTTGCCGATCTGGCTGACCGATGGACGAGAGGACTGCAGAGTGACTGGTTCAAAGTAGAAGCCATTGTCTGTCAGTTGCAGTCCCTTTGTGAGCTTGACCGCGACGTGGTTCTGCCAAATGGCGAAACCGATGCCGCGCAATTCCTGATTGAAACTCGAACCGGCACCGACTACATGTTCGCAACGACAGCGGCGTCCATGTTTCGATCGCTTGGGATTCCTTCACGATTCGTGCAAGGATTCTGGGTTGATCCTCAGCGATTGGATCGGAAGTCCGGTCACACCGCCGTCACCGCACAGGACTTACATGTCTGGGTCGAAATTTCGCTCGATGGCGAGACCTGGATCCCCGTTGAGCCGACTCCCGGTTATCCGTCGCCTCGATACTATTTAACGATTCCACAGCGCATGGCATTGGCTTGCTATTTCATCGGTGCAAAGATTACGCGACATCCTGTCATGTCTTTGCTAACCGGGCTGATGATCGTATTTTTGATCTGGAACTACAAATGGCTGATCCACGGGTACCAGACACTGATCTGGACGATCAAGACCCGACTCGATCCCGACGCCATCATCGTCCACTCGGCACGACTGATCGATCAACGATTGACGCTGGCCGGACTTCCTCGCCCTGCTTCGGTTACTTCGGCCAAGTACAGCTTTGATCTTGTGAACCGGCTTGACTGGCAAAACGACGATCGTCAGCTTGTGGCTCGTTTTGCCAACTCACTCAATCGTGAACTTTATCATCCTCTGCAACTTCGGCCAGGCAGCGAATTGATTTCGACCGTTCGCGATTGCCGTCAGCTCGTTTCAAAACTTCGGTTCGGAAAACTTCTTCAATTCAGAAAACTTCAAGGAAATTTCAATCATGTCTGATGCAACCCTGACACCTGCTACTTATTCCGTCCACGATGGAATGGTTCGAATGCGCGCTGTATTGAATCAGGCGCTCAAAGGAAAACCCGACGTAATCGAATATGTCATGGCTGGCCTGTTGGCGGGCGGACATATTTTGTTCGACGACTTGCCGGGATTGGGCAAGACCACCCTGGGAAAAGCGGTGGCTGCAGCGGTGGGCGGAAAATTTGGTCGAGTTCAAGGAACTCCGGATTTGCTACCCAGTGATGTCACCGGTTTCAATCTGTTCAATCGCAAAACGCAGGAGTTTGAATTTCGACCCGGGCCGGTTTTTTCAGATGTTTTGCTGGCCGATGAAATCAATCGCGCAACACCGCGAACTCAAAGTGCGCTGTTCGAGGCGATGGGCGAACGACAGGTTTCCGTCGACGGAAAAACGTTTCCTCTTGTTCGGACATTCTTCGTGATCGCGACGCAAAATCCGATCGATCATTCGGGAACCTTTGAACTGCCCGAAGCACAACTCGACCGATTCGCGATGAAGCTGACCATCGGCTACCCCCAAGCAGAGGATGAACTCGCGCTGCTGCGCGATGAAGCCGCTCGCGATTCGACTCATCACAAACAAACCGAACCGGTGATTCATCCCCAGCAATTGCTGGAATGGCAGGACGAAGTTGCCAAGGTTCTAGTGGCGGAAAAAATTCAGCGGTATCTGATCGAGCTTGCATCTGCGGCAAGGGATCACAAACGGATCCGCAACGGTTTATCGCCTCGCGGGCTGATCACCTGGCAGCGTGTTTCCCAAGCCAATGCACTTCTTCAGGGACGCGACTTCGTCACACCCGACGATGTACAGGTAGTTGCAAAGCCTGTCTTGCGAGTACGGCTGGCAGGGAATTTCGACAATGCTGATCCGCTGATTGAAGAGCTACTGACTGCAGTGGCCGTGCCCTAATTTAACAAAAGCATTGAACCCATGATCGAAAATTTTCTCTACGGCACATTGGTGCGAGTATTTCAGGTCCTTGTTTTTTCAGCTCCGTGGATCGTTGCCGGAGTTTTGATTGCAGCGGTCCTGCGTGTTTACATCGGCGGTGAACGGCTCCGGCGAATGTTTGGTGGGACAGGCTGGCAACGATTCTTTCTGGCCTGGGCCGCAGGATTGATTCTGCCCGTCTGTTCGCTCGGTGTGATTCCGATCCTGGCCGAGCTGCACCGAGTGGGCATTCGCCGAGGGCCTCTGCTGACGTTCGCCATTTCGGCGCCCTTGTTCAATCCGATTTCGCTGGCCTACGCTATGACCCTGGCCAATCCCACTGCAATCGTTGCTTTTGTCGCCTGCTCGCTGGTCATTTCTGTTTTCGTTGGATGGGCCTGGGAATGCCTGTTTCCGCAAACACCTTTGGAGAATCGGGATGATCCACCGTTTGCACCTGGAATTAAGCGAATTGCAGCGTTCGTCTATTCGGCTGCGAAAACTGTGTCGGGACCGGTATTGATCTATCTGCTGATAGGCATTTTGGGGTCGGCTCTCTTGAGCGCTGCCTTGCCGCATGGCGAACTGAGCGAACTCCTGGAAGAAGAACCCACCGTGACGCCGCTGTTGATTGCGCTGCTGGGAATTCCGGTTTACACCACGCCGTTGTTGGTGACGAGTCAGCTTGGCGCCCTGTTTCAATTCGGAAATTCTATTACAAGTGCGTTCTGCCTATTAATGTTTGGTGCTGTATTGAATTTGGGGATGCTCGCCTGGTTAATCAGGAATTTCAACATTCGAAAAACGATGGCTTTCATCATGCTGTTCACTACCATGTCACTTGGAACTGCCTACATGATCAACAAGCCACTGTATCCTGATGGAATGGAGCTATCGGGACACTCGCACATCTTTGATATATACTCAAGTCCGTTTGCCGGTGAAGGAAACTATCGTGCTCGAGCCGAAGTTCAATTGGCGAAGTACTGGGAGGAAGATGAAGTGGGTGCCACTTGGATACTTGCTGGCTTGCTGGTGGCCGGAGTCCTGCTGAGCATCAGCAATCGATTTCTTGACATCGAGTCCTGGTGGATTGAGAACGCCGACCAGCCCAGTCGCGTGAACGCACTACCTGCCTGGTTGATCCGTACAGTGGCTTCGTTGGCCGCTGTCATTTTTGGCGTGCTTGGTTGCTACGTCTATTTTCCAGCACCTGGTGAGACGCTCGATCAAATGATGCATACGAACCTGGATGTACTCGAAGCGCGACTTGGAAACTGGGATACGGCGCGTCGAGCGATTGAAACGCAAGTCAAGCTATCACGTTCGCTGGAAATCGGAGCCTTGATCCGGCTGAGACGCATCGATCAAGAGCAACGCAACCAGGCTCAGGAACTTCGTGATCGCCTCGTCGATTTGAGACTCGCCGTTGAACAAGAAGATCGAAGCGAATCTGAAAAACGGGCGAGACAGGCAGATCTGGCGTACAGGAACCTGTCGGCCGCATTCCGTGAGTAGCAACCGTAAGTTGGCCTGATTCGCTGGTTGCATTACAATATCTCCTTAACCGTTCGTCCGTCTGTTATTGACATTAGGAGATTTGAATTGTGTGGACTGAAAGTATCAGCACCTTGGTTGCATTGACAATCGGTTTGGTTTTTGCCCCAAGGGCAAGGCAGTGCCTCTTGGTGAGTTGTCTTCTGATCGGGCTCAACGGTGGGATCGCGATGGCACAGGATCCGGCAGCGAAAATCACCCGAATCGATTTGAACCCATGGACGGTGTCGCTGGATGATGGAAACTCGTTTACACCGATCCAGGTTCCGGGAACGATCGAAGATCAAATTCAACTGGACTTCGATGGCGTATCGATTTATCAGACTCAATTGCCTTCTGTAAATCTTGAAAACGGACAACGAGCCATTCTGCGTTTTGATGCCGTGGCCACTCACGCAAAAGTGTTTGTTTCGGACAAGCCGTTTGACAAGGCGTTGGACAAGGCGGTTCGGCCCGGTGAATTGATTGGCGAGCATTTGGGTGGCTGGACGCCGTTTTCCGTCGACGTTACCCGCTATGTCAATGACGATCAGAAACAGTGGCTGATCGTCCAGGTCGATGAAAAAGTGGGGCATAACACTCAAGGTTTTCTTCCGATTGTCACCCATCATTTTGGCGGAATCTGGAAGCCCGTGACGATCGAGGTTTACAACGAAGCGATGATTCTGCGAGACAAGGTCGCGATATTGCCTTCCGTGGAGGCTAATACCATCGCGATCGAGATTCCAGTCAATGCGATGGGCCGCGATGTGCCGAACATCAAGGTCTCCGTTGCCGAGATCATGACAGAAAACCAAGTCGGCCAATGGATTCCGCTGGCCATGGAATGGGCTTCTGAGCAGAAGGATTTGACGCTCAAGGCCCAGGATACTCAGCAGCCCCTCGAATGGGTTCTGTCAGGCACTTCGGTGATTCCTTTTCAGTGGAAGCTTTGGAACACGGATTCGCCCTATCCGCCCCAGCGCTATGCGATCAAGTTCGAGTTGGTGGCATTCGATGGAACGGTCGACGATTCCTGGCAGACCCGTTTTGGCGTTCGGCAATTTGAAACCAGGGGCGATCAGTTTTTGCTCAACGGACACCCTTGTTCGATTCGGGGGTTGCTCAATTGGGGCTACGCACCGCCGAGCGTCGCTCCGTCGCTGGATGAATCCTGGATGCGGAGCGAGATTGAATTTGCAAAAGAACGCGGGTTCAATTTGATGAAATTCTGTTTGTGGGTTCCACCGAAGCGATACTTGGAACTGTGCGACGAAATGGGGATGCTGGCGTGGGTTGAGTACCCGACCTGGCATCCCAAACTTGACCAGCATCATCTCGCCGAGCTTCGCCAGGAATATAAGGAGTTTTTTGAATATGATCGC
The DNA here is from genome assembly GCA_964414815.1 of uncultured Pirellulaceae bacterium. Lineage (GTDB taxonomy): Bacteria > Planctomycetota > Planctomycetia > Pirellulales > Pirellulaceae > Mariniblastus. Next base: position 75,882 of record CAYPXY010000004.1, read on the forward strand.
AACTACGCTTGTGTTGTCCTGAGAAGCCTGACCTGCGAGACCGGACCGAGCGCCGATATCGAGGTGATACGTTCGCTCTATGACCTGTGCAAATCGATGATTCCCGGCGCCGTAGTTGAAGACGATAGTAGCTGGATTTCATGGAATCGAATCCACGATTTTTACGACGATCATCCCTACGGCAACAACCACACCTGGGTGGATACACTAACCCGACTGAAGAACTATATCGGCGAGCGTGAACTGAAACCACTGGCGTTGGGCGAAGCGATCGCCGCAGACTCCTGGACAATCCCAGCAGACGGGGTCATCGAGTACGCCGAATCAAATGCCGCACATGGTGTCTGGTCGGCGGGGGATGCTCGCCGCTGGATCAACACCCTCTCCGACTTGGCCGCATCGAGGGGGCGATCATTCGATCCGGAGTTGCTTCGGCCCCAGTCGCTCCAATACGGCATGTTGATGCGGAAGTTCCAGATCGAAACGTTCCATCGCGAAGTCCCGCATGGAGCTTACGTCGTGAGCGTGATTCGCGATTTCCCAAAGGCCGCTATGGGGCTGATCGATTTTCAGAACCAGGCAAAAAGCACGGCTAATGATTGGCAATTTCATGGCCCTGCGATAATCTTGCTGGAAACAGAAAATGATCGCCGCAGTTTCCCATCCGGTGCGAGAGGGACGTTCAAACTGATCTGCAAGAATTTATCGCAGGGTTACCATCCTTCAGAATCGATCTCGTGTCAACTGATCGATTCATCAGGCAAGGTGGTACTCGATGAACGCTCCGCATTGAATCAACGCGATGGGCGGATTGTTTCTGCACTCGAAGTCTCCATGCCGACGGTTACTTCTCCAGAACGTATTATTTTGAAGACGACTTGGGGAGACGGCGAGGACGTCCATGCAGACAATTCGTGGCCTATATGGGTATTTCCAACACTCAAGCAGATGCCCCAAGTTGCCATCCACCCATCCGCAGAAGAACTAGCATCGGCCCTGCCGGTTCAGGCGACGGAGCAACTTGATGACAACACAATTCTACTCACCAGGAAACTCGACCGTGAAATCCTCAAGCGATTGGAAGAGGGCGGAAAAGTCCTGCTGATCCCGGACGGCAGCAAAGACAGTTTTCCGATTCAAAACCACTGGTTTCTTCGAGGCTCCGTCCTTGCCTTGCCTCGCGAATCGGACAAGTGGCACGTTCCCTTTCTTGCTGCGCCTCTTTCATTTGAGAACAATATGCTGGTTGAACTTCAGCATTTTGATCTGGCAGGTCCTGCCGTTCCCAACATCGACCATTTCATGGACTTGGTGGATCCGATGGTTCTGCTGTGGGATAACCATGACCTGCGCGAAGTACGAACTCACGGCCTTGCGTTTCGGATGGAAGTCGGCCAAGGTACGTTGCTGGTGACGACGCTGAATTTTACGGGTCCGACCAACGCGGCGGGGCAGTGGTTGCTGGCTCAGTGGATTGAACAACTTCAAAACGAATCGAAGCATTCGATGGATGAGGCGACGCGACTGCGGGTACTTCATCGCTTGCGAGACGAACTCCAAGCCCAGCAGGTCGAGCTCCATCAAGATGAGTGGCAATTTCAGCCTGATCCGAAACAACTCGGACTCCATCAAAATTGGCACGCGATTGAATTGGACGATTCGAAATGGCATTCCATCCGTGTCGATCGCCATTGGGAGGGCCAAGGATTTGCCGAGCTCAATGGCTGGGCCTGGTATCGACGAAATGTTAGAGTTGATACAAATTGGAATGCAGAATCAACCTACCTGAATTTCACCGGTATCGACGACTACGCTGATATTTACATCAACGGAGAGAAGATGGCGAGCGTTGGCAACATCGAAAGAAAAGAAACCGCATTTGAAACCAGAATGAGCATTGATATTTCAAAACATGTTGAGCCCGGCAAGCCGTTGCTGATCGCTGTTGCGGTGTACGATTGGTTCGGAGCCGGAGGAATCTTTCGTCCGGTGACGATTACATCCACACCTCTCTCGGACAACCCACCCATTTTGAAATGAAGTTGAAGACATGAAGTTGAAAGCGAAATATGACGCCGTGATCATCGGCAGCGGACATAACGGCCTGGTCGCGGCAGCCTATCTGGCGGGCGCGGGAAGGTCCGTGCTGGTGCTGGAACAAAACGACTATCTGGGCGGAGCAACGACTTCGAAACAGATCTTTCCCGATTATGATGCGTTGTTGTCGCGGTATTCCTATCTCGTTTCACTGTTTCCACAGAAAATCTGTGATGACCTGGGGTTGAACTTTGTCACGCGGCGAAGGAATACGGCGTCGTTCACGCCGTACACCGATTCGCAGGGCATTCATCGCGGTCTGGTGCTGTCCAATATCGATCCAGAGCGATCCCGGCAGTCGGTCATTGAACTGACCGGCAGCGAGCAGGATTGGAACGACTATCAGAAGTTTCTCTCGCTCGGTACCGCCATCGCTGAAGTTGCCTGGCCATCATTGCTCGAGCCACTGGAGTCGCGATCCCGCTTTGTTTCACGACTCGAATCCGATCAGCAAAAACAGGCGTGGGATTATTTTGTCGAACGTCCTCTCGGGGAGGCTATCGAAACATTCATTCGCAATGATGTCCTGCGTGGTCTGGTAATGACCGACGGAAAGATCGGTGTTTTTTCACATCCTCACGACAAATCGCTTCTTCAAAACCGCTGTTTTCTCTACCACATCATCGGTGGTGGGACGGGTGAGTGGCGAGTTCCGGTCGGTGGGATGAAGGCCCTGGTGGACTCCTTACTGAATCGATGCAGGTCGCTGGGCGTCGAGTTTTTTTCAGAGTCCCGCGCGACCGCAATCCATCCGGATAAAACGCCGTCGGTTGAATTTCAGTTTCAGGACGCAGATCATCGCGTTGAAGCAAATCATATTCTGGTGAACGCTTCGCCGCGAAGTTTTCATCGATTGATGAATACTGCCTGGCAGCCAACTGCCAACGATGAGGGCACGGCCGTCAAGATCAACATGCTGCTAACACGCCTGCCGCGAGTCAAGGCAGTCGGTGTTTCGAGCAAAGAAGCCTTTGCTGGCTCATTTCATATCGACGAAGGCTACGAACAGATGAAAGTCTCGTATCAGTCTGCATTGCGTGGCGAGATTCCGAACCCGGCACCTGGAGAAATCTACTGTCATACATTGACCGATGATTCCATTCTGTCACCAGAACTTCGTCAACAGGGATTTCAAACGTTGACCTTATTCGGCCTCGACATGGCGTATCGGATTTTCGAATCCGATCATGATGCTCGACGGGAACGAGTCAAGCAACTGTATCTCGATGGGCTGGACCGAATTTGTGATGAGCCGTTTCTGGATTGTCTGGCGAAGGATCGCGACGGCAATCCCTGCATCGAAATCCGAACGCCGGTCGATCTGGAAACCGAAGTCGGCCTTGATCTGGGCAACATCTTTCACAACGAGCTGAGTTGGTTCTTTACCGAGGATGAATCACAGGCAGGAAAATGGGGAGTCGAGACGGAATATCCCAACATTTACCTTGCCGGCTCTTCCGCCCTTCGCGGAGGCGCCGTCAGCGGAATCCCGGGACACAACGCTGCAATGTGCATTCTGAAATCCAGAACCTGACCGTTGAATTACGGGTGCCGAGGATTAAAATGGATCACATGGAAGGAACGACATAGAAGCAGACACATGGAAGGAGAGATCAATGTCCCGATCGGTCGATGTACAAGAACTCCGCACCTTGATGCGGAAACATTTTGGAACGCCACTGGTTCTTCCTTGGACGTCCGATCTGCGCAACGAGCCAGGTCAGTTTTGGTCATCGTCTAGAGAGCTGGCGGCGGGGCAAGTGACCGAGTGGATTGGCGAGACAGGATCGGGAGCCGCAGAACTGGCGGTCTCTGCGATTCGCAGTGAGTTGTCGGCCACCGGTCGCTGGCTGGTGGTCGATCCGTCGGGTGAAATCTATCCGCTGATGTTGGCCGGAATGGGATTCGACCTGTCCCGTATCGCCTTTGTGCTGACGCGCAAACCTGCCGAGATACTCTGGGCCACGGAGCAAGGATTGCGATCGCGTGGAGTGGATATGGTTTTTTGCCAGTTGCCAAAAGTGACGCCCCTGATCTCGCGGCGCCTAAAGCTGGCCGCAGAAGCCGGTGGTTCCCACTGCGTACTGCAGCGCGGTGCGGAGGCAGTGCGGGAGACCAGTTGCGCTGACATTCGCTTGCGAATATCACCGATGCCATCGCCGTGCTGGAACAAGCGGCATCTGCGGGTGGAAATCCTCAAAATCAAAAACAGCGTACCGGGAAAAATCTATCAACTGGAGCGAGACGATGAGACAGGTGCTGTGCGTGTGGTTTCCGAACTGGTCGATTCAGCGGAAAGTGGTCGAGCAACCGGAGCTGAGAGGCCGGGCCGTCATTCTTCACTCGCCGATGGAGAGCCGTAAACCGCTCGTGACCGCTTGTTCGTCTGCGGCCACACGCCGGGGCGTGAGTGTGGGGATGCCGCTGGCCGAAGCGCGTGTACTGATACCGTCGGGATGGTTCTTCGTGGACAGCCCGGCTGCCGATGACGAACAATTAAGGCAGTTGGCGTGGGATTGCCAGCAATTCACTTCGCGAGCGGGACTGGAAGAGGCGATTCCGCCCGAGTGTTTATTCCTGGATGTGACAGGATGCGTACACCCCTTCGGCAGCATTGAACGACTGGGTGAAAGCGTCGTCGAAAGCTTTCAGTTGCGGGGCTATCGTGTGCGTATTGCCGTAGCACCCACGTTCGGAGCGGCTTGGGCGGTGGCCCATGCAACCCGCGAAGCAAACCTGGTCGTTCTCAATGAGGAGGAAGTCGCGGCCACCCTCGATTCGCTGTCTGTCGGAGGATTACGATTGCCGGAGGACACACTTTTACTGCTGGAGGAATTCGGGATCAAAACGATTGGCCAATTGATGAAACTGCCTCGTTCCAGCTTGCCATCACGATTCGGTCCGGAATTACGGATGCGACTCGATCAGGCACAGGGCAATACAGAAGAGATCCTGAAAACAGAACTGTCACCCCAACCAATCGGTTCAGAATCGCGGTTCGAATTTCCTCTGGAGGACATTCGCGAACTGTCGGCGGCGTTGCAACCGTTGCTCCGGAACGCAATCGCTGAATTGAAACAGCGTCATCAACAAACGCAATGTCTTCGCGTGAACTGGAAAACGGAAAATGGGCAAAACGGTGAACTTGAGATTCGTCTGTTGCGATCGACTGCGGATGCAGCCTGGTTTGAGGAACTGTTGTCGCTGCATTGGGAAAAGCAGAGGTTTACGAGTGGAATTATTTCGTTGCATCTCGAAATCATTCCGTGTCGTGCTGAGGCTGAGCGACGTACCCTGTTCGATCGCGACGACGAAGACAGCGAATCCGAATTCCTGCATCTCGTCGAACGGCTCAGCAGCCGATTGGGATCGCAGGCCGTCGGTTACAGCCAACTACTGCCCGACGCCCAACCCGAACGGGCGGCGGCGATGACACCCTGGCTGCTTCAGAAAAAAATGGCTCCCGATCAACAACTTGTAAAGACGACCGTTCGTCCAATTCCTGACCCATCTGTCCCGTTTCCTCTTCATCAAGTTTCACATCCGTCCTTGCATCAGCCCCTACATCGCCCTTTTCAGTTGCTTGCAAAGCCGGTTTCAATCGTTACGATTCTGGACGAACTGTCCGGATTGCCCTCTCAGTTTCACTGGCGCGGCCAGGACCATACGGTGGCCCGTTGCGAAGGCCCGGAGCAAATTGAAACGGGCTGGTGGCGCGCGGTGATGATTCGGCGAAGCTACTATAGAATCGAAACGGATACCGGAACACGTTTCTGGCTGTTCAAAGATCGTGCTGGCGGAAACTGGTTCATGCATGGAATATTTGATTGAGATTGACTGGGAATCTCACGCTTTTTCAGTTGCCACGATGGGCGGGACCGGGCAGTCGAGTGACTCGGCAATCGCCCGAAACAGTTCGGCCTCGGTGTGGGTGATGGTTTGATCGTGAATGATCGACGTTGCCACCGCCGTCAATAAATCTTTCTTCCCCTCGAACGAAAGCTGCGACAACTCCTTGATGGCATCGTTGAGCTTTACAAAATTCCATTCGCCTCCGCTGAACTCAATCGGACGATTCAATGTTGGCAACCCCTGCACCGCTGCTGCGAACGCGGCTCTCGCTTCGTCGTCCGACTCATGACCATGCCTGGCTACAATCGACAGCACCCATTCGGTTTGGGCGGGGAGTTCACCGAGGGACTTGTAGCGAACAGGAGCTTTGGATTCCACCCCCAAGTGACGACGCAGATGAACCAGCAAATGATGCAGCAAAAAAAACTCGAAAAGATCGATCTGCTGGTCGGCGGCGACCAGCCCCCGCAAGGTCTGCTGAAAATGTAAAAGCTGTTCTTGCGACATTCCCACCAGCGTCCCTTGCAGGATCTCGAAAATCGGAAGTCGAATGCGATCAGGAATGGTTTCGATGATTTTTCGCAAGCGAACGGTTTCTCGAGCCGTAGCTTCTTTTTCCCGGTCGATCAGCAGTCTCAGTTGCCGATCTGCGATCTTGGGATCTCGATCCATCAGAGATGCAAAAACGATACATCGCGCCGAAAACACGTCTCGACAGTCATGGAGGAAGGATTCGGAGACATGTTCGACTAGAAGCTGCGAGTAGACGACATCGTCATTGCTGGGCGCTCCGATATGAGACACGATTTCGCGGGAGTTGGCGGGGAATTCGGTAACGGCTTGGGCCATGACGGGCATCGCGACCGCCGCGCCCATTTTTCCAAAGTCAAATCCGAACCGCCGTGCGATTTCCAGGTGGCGTCGGTGTTGTTGCTCTTCTTCCTGCCGGTCGACCACGGATGCGGTCGGTCGCTGTTGCAGGTACTCACCAAAATTTCCGCCGAACCTGGGTTCAATTCGTTGAATACGAGGGACCAGCGGAGGATGCGTGGCAAAAAAGCTCTGTAACTTCGAGCCGGCCATATTGGCAAAGAACATATGGCTGATCGATTCGGCATCAGGCGCCTCGACTTTGGATGTCTGATGATTGGCGCCGATCATTTTCAAGGCTCCCGAAATTCCGTCGGGAAGCCGCGTGAACTGCACGGCGGAGGCGTCTGCCAGATACTCACGCTGTCTGGAAACGGAGGCTTTGATCAGCCGTGCGAAAAACAGCCCGATCGATCCGATCGCCAGCAACCCAACCCCCAACGCCAGCAAAACTGCTGCCGGGCCTCCTCCCTTGTCATTGTTGGAAGATCGGCCGCTGGACATATACGAAGCGGATCGCAGCACGTAATACCCAATCAGTGCGATCCCCTGGATTCCGTGAAGCAGCCCGATCATTCGAAGGCTCATACGCATATCGCCGTTGAGAATATGGCTGAACTCATGAGCGATCACACCTTGCAGCTCGTTTCGATTGAGCTTTTCAATCGTGCCGCGATTGACACCGATGACGGCGTCGTCGATGGTATGCCCGGCGGCAAACGCATTGATTCCAGGCTCTTGGTCCAGCACGTAAACCGGCGGTACAGGCACGCCCGACGCCAGCGACATCTCTTCGACAATGTTGAGAATCCGCCGTTCGGAAAAATCGGTGGTGTTGGGCAGGAGGCGGCGACCGCCCAGCATATCCGCAACACTGGCTCCACCACGGCGAAGCTCAAAGGTCTTGAGAAGGGAGCCAATCGAAACGACGCTGATCACCACCACCGAGATAGCGATAATCAACCCCAGGTTATCGAGGGTAAGGAACCGGGTGCCGATCAGTTCATTCACGGTCTCGCCACCTTTGGACAGACCGCCAAAAATCAGTAGCACCAATGCATAAATCGCAAGAATCAAAACTACCACGGTCAACACGAGCAAGCCGATCAGCTTACGTGTGTTTTTCCGGGCGAGTTCCTGACTGGCAAAGAAATCCACGAACGAGGCCTCCAGTTAAGATGGATCAATGAGTGATTGAAACCACTAGAACTGAACTTTGACGCCTTCGCGTTCTTTGGGGTTTTCGATTTCGAGCAGTTGTGCGGGCTGGAATCCGAACATGCCGGCGAAGATGACGGCGGGAAACTGTTCGCGTCCCACGTTGTAGTTCATGACCGAGTCATTGAACGCCTGGCGGGCGTAGGCAATTTTGTTCTCGGTGGAAGTCAATTCCTCCTGAAGCGACAACATGTTCTGATTGGCTTTCAGGTCCGGATAGCTTTCGGCCACCATCAACAGGCGGCTGAGCGCTCCGCCCAGATTGGATTCCGCTTGAGCCAGACCCCGCATCGTGTTGGGATCCCCCGGATTGGCGGCGGCTGACTTGCCGGCCGCGACGGCGATGTTGCGGGCTTCGACGACCTGCTGAAGCGTTTCCTGTTCGTGCTTCATGTATCCTTTGACGGTTTCGACCAGATTGGGAATCAGGTCGTATCGCCGCTTGAGCTGAACATCGATTTGCGCAAAGGCGTTGCCGAACCGGTTTTTCATGGCGACCAGTTTATTGTAGACCGACATGCCGTAGAGCAACACGATCGCAAAAAAAGCCAATACCCCAATCAAGACCATTCCCGTCGTTCCCATTTACTTTCCCTTTCTTCGAGGACCATTGAAGGTTTAAATTTCAGGCGTCAGAATACGTTATTCGCAGTTGGAACTGCATTATTGACATAAACTTTCCCGCTCCGTATTCAAGCTAACGGATGTCCACGAAATTAGCGAGCCTAAATTGGGGGTTTGCGGTGTTTTGAACACGTGTAGGCCGGAACAAGCAAACGCCCGATAGGGTTTGCCATAGGATGGGCGTTTGCGCAGTTCCGGCATTGCCCCAGGAGTGATGCCGGAACTGCGGTCGCGGTGGGAAGCGATGCAGATGGGTGGCTTTGCTCCCGCGACCTTGTTCCGGCCTACCCTTCGTATCTGTTCTCAGCGAATCGGGAGGGGCGGCGGTTCGTAGCCCCCGTAGTCTTTGCTCTCTTCGGGTCTGGCTTTTGGGATTTGGGGATTCCAGGTTCCGATGTTGGGAGTGCGTGAAATTTGATTTGATTTGAGCTTGTCCCTCATTTCGACTTCCCAAGGCAAGTAGGACCACAACCAGGCTACCTCTGACTCTTGATCCCTATCCCCTCTGTCCGTACCTGCCAGATTGCCCGACTGAAGATCGGTGCTGGCGCCACGTTGTGGCAAGTCATCGGCGGATACGGCCCCCGCGTTCCCAGGCGGCGAGTAGCCAAAACGTTGTCCCTTGACGGTCGTGTAGTCTCGGACTTCCAATCCGACGTCGTCAAGTTGATCCAGACTCTCCGGCCATTGGCCTTTTTCGAACTGGTAATGCTTGATGGCAATCGCGGTCTTGATAAACCGACGATAGTCTTCCTGGCACATTTGTATTTTGACCTGTTGGCTGAACGACCACAGGCGTGTCTCTTCTTCGTACGCAGATTGCGTCTTTCGGGACTTCTTGTTGCTGCCGAGCGTATCGAGAGGGCGCACCCATCGGCCGACTACGGATATATTATTCAAGAGACTTGAATCCAGTTGGTCGAGCCATTGATTATAGCGTTGCACCACGACCATTCGATCGCTGGGCAAGCCACCCAATTTAAGGGGCAGATCTTCATTGAGCGCATAACTTCGCAATACGAGGATCTCGTTGAGAAGCGGGTTGATATTGGCGACCGGATCACTGAGTTGTTCTCGCAACTGAGCCATCTGATCTTTTGACCAAAGGTCGTACGAGAGTGACTTGCCAATCAATTGAAGTTGAAGCATTTTCAAATTGGAAACCGTTCGGCGGAATGCCATCGTTTCATAGTCGATGGCTTTGGTGAATACATGAAACCGGTTCAAGCCGGCCAGCACTCGCTCGGCATCGCGATGATAGAGGGCATGTTCCACATCGAGTCTCAGCAAGTTCACCAGCCTCCAGAACATTCTGGGATCCTGATAGTAGAGATTGCCCCCCATCATCAACTTGTCAGATGATCGGGGTAGCCAGACAGGGACCGGATACTGCTCGGCTTGATCCATTTTTTCGAACAAGGGCTCAAGCCAGTTCAGCACCCCGGCAACGACCGGCTCTTCGGGCCAGGGGTCGCCGGGCGGAACCGGCGTAAAAGGCAAGCCCCCCGTATCACCGAGAATCGGTAGATTGGTGAAGCTTTGCAATCCAAAAAGGGTTTCGTCGGCCAGTTGAAATATCTCCAGCCAGGCCTCCGTTCCTTCGCGATGCGTGCCCTTGGCAAGCCACGTCTCGTATTGAGCGTTGTTGGTCGGCAGACCCGATTGCTGCCCCCGCAACCGTTCGGCTGCCAGTGCCTTGGTAGCCCTCCATTCGCGACCAAAAAACAAAGCGGCGACTCCAACGCAAAGACAAAAAATCAGCAAGGCGATCCGGACAAAGGGCGAGCTCCATACGGTCAAGCGTTTGCCAGAGCCGGTGCCACCCATTCGGGATATTGGGGCGGTCGAAGCAGGAATAGTGCTCATCGTTGAGTCTCCTTGGATGGATGGTCGGTTTCTGTGCCCTTGTCGGTTTCCTCAGTTTTCCCCTCGTTCATCGAGTTGCTCACTGGAATCCACTCCGCCAATTCTTTGGCTTCTCTCTCCCACTTTCCATGCCACAACCGACCTGGCCCCCATACATTGACTGGACCGCTATGTTCAAAAAAGATCGTCACACTGGGGTCGGGCTGTGATTTGCCATAGGCATCGGGAGTTTCGCCCCAAGCTTTCGCAAGCCGTTCCATGAACGAAGCGTCTTTGAGGCGAGAGGCGTCACTGGCGAATTGCCAGAGATCGCCTGCTGCAGCATCGAGAAGTCGTCTACTTCCCAGCAAGATAGAAAAACGGTGGGTTTGAGACAGTTCCTCAGGTAAGTAGAAGTCTCCAAAATTAAAATGAGATTTGTCGCTGCGAAATGTGTAGGCGATGGATCGCAGCCGTGCATCTTTTCGGCCATCGGTATCGGCCAGCCTGGAAATGATTGGCCCGTAGAGATCCTGTTCCAGTATTTTGAGGGTGTCTGGTCGCTTGATCTCGTTGAGCAGAAATATTTCGAGCACGTCTGCAACCTCCTGGTTTCGCAGCGAGCCGCTTTCCCGGATCGCCGCCACGAAATCGCTGGTCAATCGCATTGCCAGCCGATACGAATCAATGGATTCCTGATCGGGTTCGGATTGCTCCCAGAGAGCGCGCGTCATCCCGATATAACCGGTCAGGAATTGGGGAATCATCGCAATGTTGCCGTTGAACTGTCCATTATGTCGATTCAGTTGGAGCTCCAACTGCTTCAAGCGGTTTCGTTGAAACTCAGCGAAGTCAGGGCTGAGCGTGAAGCGGGCCTTCTGACCTGCAACGGGAGGGGAGCCGGTTTCGCTATCGACTTTGTCGGGCTGGTCCAGGAACAACAGGGTTGCTTGAGTCGATCGCTCCTTGCCCGAAGCTGCTTGAATATCTGGAACCTTGTTCAGGATGGTGTCTCGAAGTTCCGCAGAAATCGTCGGTGTCCTTGCATATTGGATTCCCGTCCAGACAAATGGAATGGCCAGCAACGAGATGGCAGCTCCCAAATGGATGGCCCACGTTTGCCAGTTCGAACGGCGATCCATCCACTTCGGCATGAATTTCCATGTGATGACAAACGGGACCGCCAACAACAAGGCGATCAACCAGATGGGAGTTCCCATGACGTTAAAACAAAAGATGCCAAAGCCGATGAACGCAAACGAGATGATCGGGGCTACGATCGCTGCCAACACGGGATTGCCAAGCAGTTGGCCTGTCCACTGAGAGAATGCGTAAACGCCCACCGCGTAGCTGGACAACGCCAAAAACACAATGACGACGGAGCGAATCGATACCTGGGACCACCCGTACACGGATGCAGAAAAGGCAATCAACAGCACGATGTACGTGGCGATGATCGTTAGTGGAACGATATGACGGGTGATCCAGATTCTCAACGGTGAAACTCCGCGATCCGCCAGAAACCGGATTCGCGACGCATGACGGTCGCCTTGAAACGCCAGGATGCCCAACCCGCAGAAAGCCAGATGAGTCAGAAGCCACTTGAGTGGAGTTCCCGCGCCACTCATCTGAATCGATTCAAAATCAGGAACGACCTCGCGGGAAAGAGTTTGATTGTATCCGAGCCTATATGTGGAATCGTAAATCGAATACATCTGAATGAGGATCGCAGCGAGCAACATACCCGAGAAAAAGATCAGCCAGTTTCGGTTTTGGGCTGCTGACTGCCACAGCATCGCAGCGGCGGGCGTCCGTTTCGCTTGATAGCCTGCCGATGTATCCGTCGAACGATAACCTTCCCGGATAGCGGCTCGGATCGAGCCTGGATGAATCGGTTCCGCCGTCAACGCGCGGTTGCCAAATCGAAAAACCAGCCCGAGCGATAACACCGTCAATCCAACCAACGCCGCAACATTGGCGAAATAGAATACGCGGTCGACTTCGTGAGTTCTAAAAAAAGCCCAGGCATGTTGGCCACATGTCCCCTGGACCAGCCACGCAATTCCGTAAGGTGCCAAGGCAATGGGAATCAATACGATCAGGCTGATAAACGGGCTTTTGAATTTCCAATTGATGGCCATTCCGGCAATCAAGAGGTAGGCAGTATGCAGCACCCACCGGCTTATCTCGGCGAAGGTTAACGTATTTTCACGGGTGAGAGCACTGCCCCACTCGTTGGCAATCAAAATCCACCCGACCGTGCCGCAAACGATCCAGACCACGACGAGCGAGAATAACCCGACCATCAATTTGCTCTTCACGATTGCCTGCGGAGGGATGGGCAAATTGGCCAACCACTGAATGGTTTTCTGCTCCTTCTCCATCCCGATCAGCAGGCAACCCGTTCCCGCCGCAAACAACCCTGGCAACCCCAGCACCAATTGCCCCAAACCATCGAACCACTTGGGCGGAGCCCCCAAACCGTAGATGGAGAGCAACCAATTTCCAGCCGTACCAGCCACAGCGCCAAAGATCAAAAATATCAGCACCATGGCAACGAGGGTAAACACCATCGGCACAAGCTGCCGAGTTTCCTTCCAGCGAAGTCGGCGATTCATGAGTAGGGAAGACATTTGCAGGCGGGGTTCGGGATTTGGGATTCGGGGGGCGGGGTTTGGGATTCGGGGTTTGGGATTCGGGGTTTGGGATTCGGGGTTTGGGATTCGGGGTTTGGGAGTAGGGAGTAGAGTTGTTTAGCTGGCTTTATTCGTCGTCAGTCGATTGACTTCTGACTTCTGACTTCTGACTTCTGACCTCTGACTTCTGACTTCTGATCTCTGACTTCTGATCTCTGACTTCTGATCTCTGACTTCTGACTTCTGACCTCTGACCTCTGACTTCTGATCTACCATCCAGCCACTTCATGGGGCTCGGCTCTTGCTTGTTCGATCTGACCTGAGCCACGCACGCATGCGGCGAACAACCCTTCCAGGCTTGTCGCATGGGTGGTGACGTTCAGGACGGAAGGGTTGTTTCGAATCGCTTCGGCCATTTCCTCGGTAAAGCCCCGGACGACCAACTGCCGCTGCCGTCCGATCGCCCGGTCGCTCAGTACGACCGCCGGAGATTCAATACGTGGAATGCCGACCAGCGAATCGGCCAGCGTGATCGTGACTTCGGTAATCTGATCGCGAAGGTTGCTCAGCGTATCGGTAATCTGGAACCGACCTTCGTGCAGGATCGCCACGCGGTCAGCCACCCGCTCGACTTCTGAAATTTGATGACTGGACAGCAACACCGTTCGTCCGGTCGCCACGCGGTCGATCATGCTTTCGAGAAACTCGCGGCGAACCAGAGGATCAAGTCCGGAGGTCGGCTCATCGAGGATCAGCAATTCCGGATCGTGGGCCAGTGCAAGTGCCAACGCCACCTTGGCTCGCTGTCCCTTGCTCAAATGTTTGATCTTGCGGTCTTCAGGAAGCTGATAACTGGCGATCGATTCGCGATATCGCTCCAGAAATCCGTCTTCATAAAATGAAGAAGCGAACCAGCCGATTTCACCGACCTTCATCCAGTCATACATCGCTGGAGCATCGGAAACGTAGCCGACGCGGCGGCGGATTTCCAGGGCGTCGGTTGCCGGATCAAGCCCCAAAACCTGACACTTGCCTGCGGTCGGCTTGATGAAGCCGGTCAAGGTCCGAATGAGCGTGGTTTTGCCGGCTCCGTTCTCGCCCAGCAATGCGAACACCGTCCCTGCCGGGACTTCAAGGCTGACATTCTTGAGGGCGTCGCACCCACGGAATGAAACAGAAATATGGTTGACCGAAATAATCGAACGAGAGGGAGATGTCATCGGGATTCCTTGGTTGATCGGGGACTTTGTGATCCAGGTACGAAATCAGGTGGCCGTTTCAGGAGTCGCAACCGTCGGCACGTTGCCGGCGAGTTCGGACAATTGATCGCGAACAATCTTCTCAATTTGGCGCGAGTTCAATCCAGCGTGAAGCGATTCGGAGATGACGCTGCGAAGCCGGTTGGTAATCAGTTGCTTTCTCGCGTCAACACATTTGTCACGAGCATCCTGGTTGACCATCAAACCAAGTCCCCGAACGGGTTCGATGATTTGATCCTGTTGAAGGTGCTGAAAGGCGCGGAAGATGGTGTTGGGATTGATGGTCAACTGCTGGCTAAGCTGCCGGACGCTGGGCAACATCTGTCCAGGGGCCAGCGTTCCTTCGGCAATGGCAAACTTGATTTGCCGAACGATCTGGTCATAAATCGCGACACCATTACTCGGGTCGATAGAAAAAAACATGGATAAAACCCTTCCTAATGACTGGGCAAGATCCATCCCGAAAGTCATCCAGAAAAAACCTGCCAAGTGTGCTGCATGAATAGTACACCAGCAATTTAGCGGTGTAAAGCGTAGGTACGGGTTTTTTTAGAATTTTTTTTTCACGCACCCTCCGTGGAAGCCGAGGACTATTGCGCGGCGAACGGGTCGCTAACGTGCTGGCACGAATCTCTACCTGGGCAAGACGTCCTTCGCGAGCCGATTTGACGCCAAGCTTGTTGCCATTTCACACAACTTTTTCGCAGTTTCAAAATCTTTCGCTTCCGCGATCGCGCGCACGATCGGTTCGGTATTACTGGGTCGGACGAGTATCCACCGATCGGGCCAGTCGAGTCGTAAACCGTCGAGTTCGCTGGTGGTTGCATCGCTGAAAGTTTGTTTGAGGGATTCGAACAGCGCGGGAATCGTTGCTCGGTCGATCTCGATCTTCGTTTTCACGATCTCGTATCGAGGAATATCTTTGGCCAGTTCCGAAATCGTCTTGTTTTCACTAGCCATTGCGTCGAGCAACTGAGCCATCCCGACAAAGCTGTCACGTACATAACCCACGGCCGGATCAATCGGCCCGCCGTTTCCCTCCCCGCCGTAGACCGCTCCAAGCGATTTCATCATGTCCGTCACATTGGCTTCGCCGACCGCGCTCAGATGCAGCGTACAGCCATGCGAACGACAAATGTCGTCCGACATGCGGCTCGAGGAACAATTGATCACCACCGGTCCCTTTCGTTTCTTGAGGGCATGGTTGAGCGTCATCGCCAACGTATACTCTTCGCCGATATAAATCCCTTGTTCGTCGATGATCGCGAGTCGGTCGGCATCCGGATCCTGACAAAACACAACGTCGGCGTTGAGTTCCACCGCACGCCGTGTGGTCTCACGCAAATTCGCCTCCGTTGGCTCGGGCGATCGCTCGAACAAGCCATCCGGTTTTCCGCCAAGCACCTGAACTTCACAATTCAGTTGCTCCAGCAGTCGGCTGCCCAAAACCGAGCCTGCACCGTGGTGGCTGTCGAGTACCACCTTGTATCTGCGTTTGCGAATGGCGTCCGCATCGACTGTTTTCAAGACGGCCTCAAGATGAGCCGATGTCGTGTCCTTGATCGACGTTTTATTTCCGACTTGATGATGGGGTACAAACGCAAACGAGTGGTGTCGATACGCGTCGATCACTTGCTGGCCCGCTGTGGCAGGAATCACCCGCCCGCTCGATTCAAACAGCTTGATACCATTGTATTCGGGTGGATTATGGCTGGCTGAAATTTGAATTCCTGCGGCTGCCTGATGCTCACGCACCAAAATGCCGGTCGTTGGCGTTGCCGCGATGTCACCATAGAGAACATCGCGTCCGATGGCCATCAAACCGCTGCAAATCGCATCGGCAAGCATCGGTCCGCTGGTCCTGCCATCGCGCGTCACCACAATCGGGCCGGGTTCAGCCAAACCGGAGGCAAAGGCTACGGTGTATTTCACAGCCGTGATCGGATCGAGGCTTTCGCCAATAATCCCGCGCAGACCAGAAACACTAATGATGGGTTCGCTCATGGATTCGCCTTTATGAAAGTGAAAATTGGTTTATAATCCGTCCGTTATTAAATCCATCATCATTAAAATAACCCTTTCACGCCATGACTGAAACCACAAACGTTGTCGATATCCAGAAATGTCTGCAATCCGTCGATGCGGCACTTGCTGCCGGTAAAATGACTCCGGCGGCCGTCTCAAATTTGAAGACCTGGCTGACCGAGCCGCGATATTCGGGCTATGTGAATGATATCGCCGACCACATTGCCAACGACCAGTGGCAAAAACTCGATGATGTATTCTGGACGATTATCCCGTTCGGAACGGGCGGACGACGCGGGATGATGTATCCGTTCGGCTCCAACGCCATCAATGATCGAACGATCGGCGAGAGTGCTCAAGGACTTGCCGATTATGTGAAGCAAGTCAAACCGAACGGTCCGTGGAGCATGGCCATCGCTTACGATACCCGGTATCGAAGCCGCGAATTTGCCGAGCTTTGCTCAAGCATCATGGTGGCCAACAGTTTTGAAGTGTGGTTCATTGACGCCTTTCGTAGTACGCCTCAACTGTCGTTCCTGACGCGATACAAGCAATGCGATTGCGGCATCATGGTGACGGCAAGCCACAATCCGCCTTCGGACAATGCCGTGAAGGTGTACTGGTCGACCGGTGCCCAGCTTGTCCCGCCGCATGATGTGAACGTTATTGCCAAGGTCAATCAGGTGCAGGAAATTCCGCGCGTCGATTTCGAAACAGCGGTCAAGGAAGGGAAAGTCCATCTCGTACTGACCGAGATCGATGACGCGCTGCGAACCGCTGAAGCCCAATACAGTTTCGCGGGTCCTCGCGATTTGAAAGTCATT
The DNA here is from genome assembly GCA_964414815.1 of uncultured Pirellulaceae bacterium. Classification (GTDB taxonomy): domain Bacteria; phylum Planctomycetota; class Planctomycetia; order Pirellulales; family Pirellulaceae; genus Mariniblastus. The sequence goes on from CAYPXY010000004.1 coordinate 93,132, forward strand.
TTTTCGCCACTGCACGGCGTCGGTGAATTCAATGTGAAGTCGTTGCTCAATGAAGTCGGATTCAACGATGTGGAAATCTACGGCCCGCACCGCGAACCGAGTCCCGATTTCCCCAATGTGCCGGGCAACGTCTCCAATCCGGAGAACCAGGAAGTATTCACTGCGATCATTGAACACGCGAAAAAGCAAAAGGCTGAATTGATCCTGGCTACGGATCCGGACGCCGACCGAATGGGCGCTGCCGCGCCGGTGACACGGGATCCTGCCGGTGACTGGAACACGATCAACGGCAATCAGTTGGGAGCGTTGCTGGCGGATTTTGTGTTGCGACAGCGGCAGCAAAACGGAACCCTTTCATCCGAAAATTATTTGATTACGACGTTGGTGACAACGACGATGCTCAACCGGATCGCGGAATCGTACGGCGTGAAATGCTACAACGAGAATCTTGTCGGGTTCAAGTGGATTTGTAGTTTGATGGATGAACGGGGCGCCGACAAGATGGCTTTCTCGACCGAAGAGTCGCACGGATTTCTGGTGGGCGATTATTGTCGAGACAAGGATGGTGCCGTGGCCTGCATGCTGATGGCGGAACTGGCGGCGTGGGTGAAGGCTCAAGGTAAATCACTGTTCGAACATCTCGATGATTTATATCGCACCCATGGTTTCCATCATGAACGGGTCGTCAACATTGCGATGAAAGGTTCGGATGGCATGAAGAAGATGAAGGCACTCATGCAAAAGTTCCGTGACGATCCGCCGAAGTCATTGGGCGGGTTGACGGTGACGGGGGTTCGGGACTATTCCATCGGCAAACGGATCCTCGCATCCGGTGGAACCGAGCCAATAACGGGCCCGACGGGTGACGTTCTGATTTTCGAAACCGATCAGCCCGGCAATTATGTGGCTGCCAGACCTTCGGGGACGGAACCAAAAATCAAGTTTTATCTGTTTGCGATGGTTCCGCCGGCTCAGATTCAGAATCTCGACACCGTCCGCACGGCGATGGATGAACGAATGAAGCAACACGAGATCGATATGCGTGAATTTGCCGATCAGATTTAAGGCAATCCCGTTTATTTTGGTCCGAAATTGGCTCCGAAACAGAAACACCATTGAGTTTCTGGGAATTTGGGAGCAGTTGAACAATCCAGATTTTAAACCCGTCGAATTCGACGGGTTTAGAAAACAGGCCGGTCTCAACAGTTTTACCCTAAGGCCAAAGCAATGGAGGTTGATCTATTGTACTGAACGGGAGCACATCGATTGCATTTCAGCCAAATACGTATCTCGCCCCTGAGCGTCCAGCCAACCGGGCAGCAGGTCGCCGAACGCATTGGCCTCCAGAACCGTGAACTCGCGAAAATTCGGATGGACCACTACATCCAGGCCCGTGTAGTAACAACCCTCAATCGACGAAGCAGCATGTGAGCAGATTTCTGCAAGCCGCTCATGCCGATCGCCCAGTTTGGAACTCACATATTCGAGCTCACCGCGTTGGTTGCGGAGATGCAGATTGGTCATCGGAGACGAACTCACTCGCGGCACCACATAGGTCAGATTCCCATCAATTACCACCGCTCGCAAATCGAAGGTGGTGCGGTGAGTATAGGCCGCTTTAGGAATCCAGGTTTCGGCAAAAATCCTGTGCGGTGCCAGGGCATCCACCAGTTCGGCAATTTCACGGACGTCATTCAATGAACTCAGTCGCAGCGAATTGTACAAATGGAATTCGCTTCCGACCCGCACCCTTTCGACGGTCGTCACAGCTCGCCACTGATCTCCGTGCTTCCACAACGCGATGGCTCCGGATGCCGATGAACCTGAGACCAATTTCAGAAATAACCGTGTGTTTTTCTGGTGATGCAAACGTTGGTACAGTTGATCGAAGGATTGAACTCGTCCCCATTGAGGAGCAATCGGCACGCCACTGCGACTCCAGAGTTGGTTGGTTTCCAGTTTGTCGAACATGCAGGCTACCGCCGCTGGGGTGTTCATCCAGCGACAGCCATTCATTTGCCGCCCCATCTCGTTGAGCAAGGAACGGAAACCAAGCCAGAATTGCCAGGGATAGCGAATTCGTCCCAGCTCTTCCTGAAGTTGGAGCGAATCGTCGGCACCTAAAAACGCATCCCCTTGATTCTCAGCTTCCTCCGCGCCACGAGCAAGCAGCAAACGCTCCACCTCAAAACTCCCGCCCGGCGATTCAATTCGAAACCAATCGGCTGACTGGGCCATCGCTTGCCAGTCAACCGAATGTCTGAGTATCGATGCGTAGGAAACTACATTCAGTACCACGCCCGACGTCGCTGCGGCCCTGCCGAGCATCGCGATACGGCGGTTCTCTGGATTGCCAAAGACAAGCAGTCGCATCTACTCGGATACAAAGTTGTAGCGGTAGACTTCCCCGCCGTAGCCATCTTCTTCCTGAACATCACTGGCATCGATTTCGACGTCGGGAAAGGTGTTTTTCAACTGATTCACTCCGGCATCCGAAACGTAGTGATGAAAAATATCCAGTCGCTTGAGCTTGGCGATCTCCGGCGTGTTGCACAACGTGGTCGCACCGGCGTCGGTCAATGTGCCGAGTGAAAGATCAAGCGTCTCGATCAAATCGAGAACACCGGCACCCTTGAGAAACCCAACCGTCGCGTCGGTCTCAAAGTCATTCCTCAAACCAAGGTACTTGAGCTTCGGAAATAGTTTGCCATCGAGGATGGGACGCAAGTCTCGTTCGGTCACGTCGTTGCCGTACCCGTCGCTGCCCAACCAGATTTCCAGATGGGTCAGTTCGGGAAGTTGGGCTTCACCGATTTCTCGCACAATCGATCCGGGCATACCTCCGCCTTCAACCACCAAGTGCTTCAGTCTATTGTGAACGGGCTTGCCAAGACTCAGACCGCTTGTCCCACGAACTCTCAGCGTTTCCAAATTGGGAAATGCAAGAAAAATCGGTGACAAGTCGGACTGAGTAATCCACGAGACTTCGCATTCTTCCTGCAGAATCTCACCGATGAACAGACACTTCAGGTTGGGTAATTGTTCGCGTGCCGAGACGAGCGATTCGATCACGCCTTCGCTTCCGACACCTTCACCGCTACCGGGCCAAGGGCCGACGATGAAGGCTTCGATCTCGTCGGAGCCTGGAATCTCAAGCAGCTTTGCAAACAACGTTTCAAACTCCACTCCTTTCTCATAGGCATCCCAGTCGATGGATATCCGCCAAGCCGTTCCAGCAGCACTGGCCGGAAGATTCTCCGGATCAAAAGTCTCGACCGGTAACCCCTGAAATTCTGAGATCAGCGTATGAAAAGCCATGTTCGCGTCCTTATGGTGAAGCCAGATAAAACCAGAGCGATCGGAAGAGTGGCAACGGGCCAGATGCGGCTTGAAACCGTTCGTTTCAAACGGTCGGTTCGCTTGATTCAATCAACGAAAACCAACCCATCACTCGCCATCCCTCCTCTGAACTCAGGTGGAAAATCCTGATCATTCTCACTCAGAACTTCTCCCAGTTCAAGAACCGTGGCGAAGACCGATGCCTGGACGCTTTGGGAACCGAAGATCGGTTGGCAAGCCTGCCACAAATCAGCTAATATGATCTTTACAACTCTTCCGTAAAATTCCAGCAGACATTGGAAACCATGCCGCCTGGTGATTCCAGGCGAACTCAAAATTTCAAATCAACGAGGTACCTATGTGGCGACACGGTGACGTATTCATTGCTCGAATCGAGAAGATTCCGCCGGGATTGACTCCGACCGGGTTGCCCGTGCTGGCCGAGGGTGAGTTGACCGGTCATGCACATCGGATTGCCACGCCGAACGCAGGAAAATTTTTCATCGGCAACGAACCGGGCGAGCGCTACTTTGAGATCTGTGTCCCCGAAGCGATTTTGACGCATGAAGAACACGCTTCGGTTTCGTTACCGGCAGGCATCTATCGGTCCTGGATTCAGCGTGAATACCATCCCAACGAAATTCGTCGCGTCATCGATTGATTCGAGATGGATTCGATCCAGGTAGGCACAGGAAAGGACAGCAGGATGAAACCGAAGACGACTTGGCAGCAGCGAATTGCTGACTTCAACGGTTTGTCGCTACAGCTTGGTGGCACGGACGTCGATCATTTACCTGAGAATCTGGAGGTTCGATTTCAACTGAACCTGACCGATTGCCTGCGACTGGAATCGTTGCCGGTCGGATTGAAAGCCGGTTCGTTGATTTTGTCCGGATGCCGCAACCTGAAATCGCTGCCAGAGGGTATCGAGGCGTCCTTCCTGGATATCAGCGGCTGCACACAACTCGACACCTGGCCCGCAGAAGGCCGGCTTGAAGCCGGTCGGCTAAGAGCCCGAAACTGTAGCGGATTGCAGAACTTGCCCGATTGGCTGCGTTCCATTTCGCAGTTGGACCTTCGCGGTTGCAGTGGAATCGATCGTCTCCCGGATGGATTGCAGGTTTCCTCGTGGATTGATCTTGCGGATACGGGAATTCGTGAACTGCCTCCATCACTCCAGCGATGTGGATTGAGGTGGAAGGGTGTCCCCATCGATTCGCGAATCGCATTTCATCCGGATACCATTTCGGGGATAGAAGTCCTTCAGGAAGAAAATGCGGAGTTGAGACGTGTCATGCTTGAGCGAGTGGGATTTGATCGCTTTCTGGATGAAGTCCAAGCGGAAACTCTCGACAAAGATTGTGATGCGGGTGGCGAGCGTCGATTGTTGAAAGTGGATCTACCGGGAGATGAGCCGCTGGTCTGCGTAAGCGTCTACTGCCCATCCACTGGCCGGCAGTACATGATTCGCGTACCACCCGAGATGACCTCGTGCCATCAGGCCATTGCCTGGACTGCCGGTTTCGATGACCCGGAGTTGTATCGTTCTTTGGTCGAAACTTGAACGGGTCTCTCAGAGGTGTACTGATGGCGATTCAAGAGCTTCCGGAACTCAATCGAATGATTGGAACCCACGATATCATTTTCATCACGTTGGATACGCTTCGATGGGATGTCGCGGAAGACGCCCTTGATCGTGGGCTGACACCTCAAATCGCAAATCGTTTGCCGGGCGGACGCTGGGAAAAGCGACACTCCCCGGGCAGCTTCACTTTTGCGGCCCATCACGCGTTCTTTGCAGGGTTCCTGCCGACTCCGGCGACGCCCGGGAAACACCCGCGTCTGTTCGCAGCGGATTTCCCTGGTAGTGAAACGACGACCGATGACACGTTCTGCTTTGCCGAAGCCGACATCGTCAGCGCACTGTCAGCTAGAGGTTATCATACCCTTTGCGTCGGAGGAGTCGGCTTTTTCAATAAACAGACCGCACTCGGGCGTGTGCTGCCGGACCTGTTTCAGGAAAGCCATTGGTGTCCAGAATTTTCGGTATCGGTTCGTGACTCGACGGAAAACCAGGTAAACTTTGCGATTCGAAGATTCGAGGCTGTTTCTCAGCGGATGTTTCTGTTTCTCAATGTTTCCGCTTTGCATCAACCCAACTGTTTTTATCTTCCAGGCGAGCACACCGATAGCCGGGCCACACAAGTCGCCGCAATGCAATATGTGGACGGGCAACTTGGCAGGCTCTGGGAAGCTCTGCAGCAGCGAGGTCCTGGTTTTTGCATTCTCTGCTCCGACCATGGAACGGCCTACGGAGAGGATGGATATGTGGGCCACCGTATTGGGCATTCATGCGTATGGGATGTTCCCTTTGCTCAGTTCCCTTATTGACAGTGACTTAGGTCGAACTCCATGCATCGAACTTTACCCGAATCGATTTACACCAATTATGTATACGCTTATCCTCACAAGACGGCGTACCGCCCGATTCAACCTTCGATCCCGCTTCGTGAACTGTGGTGCGACGAGGATCGCCGTTCGTTGTTTCTGTATATTCATGTCCCTTTTTGTGAATTCCGTTGCGGATTCTGCAACCTTTTCACGCGGGCCTTGCCTCCGCCATATCTTCCCGATCAGTACCTCAGGCAATTGCAATCGGAAGCTCAGATCGTGCTATCGGAGTTGGGGGAGAGTACTTTTTCCAGGTTCGCCATTGGCGGAGGCACCCCTACGTTTCTCAATGAATCTCAATTAACTCAGTTGTTTCAGATCGCGGAGCGGTTTTCAATCGATCCGAAAGTCGTTCCAACCGGCATCGAGTGTTCGCCAGCGACGATGACGCCCACCAAACTGGAATTGTTGTTGGATTTTGGTGTTGAGCGGATCAGCATCGGTATCCAGTCACTTGCCGAGAATACTTGCAAGTCTCTGGGGCGCCCTCAGAACCTGAAACAAACTCATCAGTCGCTCGAATTGCTGGCCCGCTCCCGTCTTCAACGATTGAATGTGGATCTGATATATGGCAGTTCGGGTGATACCACCGAGACACTGCTTAAATCCATCGAGGAAGTGCTTATCTATCAGCCTACGGAAATATTTTTGTATCCGCTCTATGTCCGACCGCTGACCGGTTTGGCACGGACGACGGACACAGAGGAATCGAGTGGCTCCTGGGATCGACAACGAGTAGAACTTTATCGAGCGGCGCGGGCCAAGTTGATCGAACAGGGCTATCAACAAAAATCGATGCGAATGTTTGCAAGGCCTGACGAAAACGATGTAGTTGCACCAGAATACTGTTGCCAAAACGATAGCATGGTGGGCTTGGGTTGCGGTGCGAGAAGCTACACGAGAGCAATCCACTACAGCCATGAGTACGCCGTTGGCCGGCAGGCGGTGAACGCCATTCTCGACAGTTACATCCGTCGGCCTGCCGATTGGTTTCGCGATGCGCACTACGGATTTGTCCTGGACGATCAGGAACAGCAGCGACGATACCTGCTGGTTTCCCTTCTCCAAGCCGAAGGAATGGAGGTTGCTCGTTTCCACAATCGGTTTGATTGCGATCCGCAGGAATCGTTTCCGGAACTAGAGCTACTGGTTGACTCGGGGTTACTTCGGGCGACCCCCGACCATCTTCAATTGACGGAAGCGGGACTGGAACGAAGCGACCAAATCGGCCCGTATCTATTTTCTGACCTCGTCGCCGAAAGGATGGAAGATTATCAATGCACTTGAAGATTCTTTATCGAGGTCCCCTGAGTAGTTGCAATTACGACTGTTGTTACTGTCCGTTTGCAAAGCAGACGGACTCCAGGTCGGAATTGCAATACGATGAAGCTTGCCTGCAACGCTTCGTTCAATGGTGTGGCGATTTCGGCCGCAACTTCAGCGTTTTTTTTACTCCGTGGGGAGAAGCACTGATACGGCGCTGGTATCGGCAAGCCATCCAGCGGTTATCCTGGATGCCGCATGTGTCGAAAGTAGCCATTCAGACCAATCTGTCCGGCAGCCTTGACTGGCTGGATGACTGCGATGTGAGCAAAGTCGGTATCTGGGCGACATTCCATCCGAGCCAGGTGAGCCTTGACAAGTTTCTTGCGAAGGCCAGTGGCTTGCGCGACAAAGGCGTTTCGCATAGCGTTGGCATGGTCGGAATCAAACAGGATTTTGATAGGATTCGAACCCTGCGAGACTCGTTACCCGAGGAGACGTATCTGTGGATCAACGCATTCAAGGGCGTGGGGCAAGCGAACTACTATAGTGAGGCAGAGATTCAATTTCTAACGGGCATTGACCCGATGTTTCCGCTCAACCTTTCCGATCATCCTAGCCGAGGACGGGATTGTTCAACGGGACTCGACACGATCAGTGTGGATGGCGAAGGTGAGGTGCGGCGATGTCATTTTATAAAGGCTCGAATCGGCAACATCTTTACTGACCGTCTCGACCAGTTTCTTCGGCCCCGCAAATGTCCTGCCGCGACTTGCAGTTGCCATATTGGCTACGTTCATCTGAACCATCTCGATTTGCGATCTGTGTACGGGGACGGATTGCTGGAACGAGTGCTGACAAGTAGGCCAAGTCGCTGGAGTGAGTCTCACATATAGTCCGCGTCACAATTCCAGCATATTGAAAAACCTGCGTCGACGGTCTCTCCGCATTTGCATATCCACTCCGGAATCTCTGGGGGGGCCTCATCTTTTTGGGACGCAAGCCAGCGGTTTTTTTTTTACACTTTTTGTATAAAATTTAACAGAAAATAAAAAGTGTGTTTGCGGTACTGGTCCATAGAGCGATTGACCGAGTGTCGCCCCTAACTCAAGCATCCTGGCTCAGCCGCGATAAGTAGTTGGTCATCATGTGCGATGGCATGCCGCTGCGGATTTCATTCCACAGCGAATTCTCAACGACTTCAGTCACTTCTCCGTCCGGCGATTCAACCGCCAACTCATCGAGTTTTCGCTGGAGCGCATGATCGGCCGCATTTCCAATCACGATTTCCTTTTGACAGTGTTCGTACGCATTGCTGAAGAGGCTGACTGTCGGAAGTCGGGGAACAATGTCGCCGATATCGACATAGCGATAAACCTTTTCGGGAAACTCGCGATGAAATGCGGCTGCGGCAGCATCGTTTCCGATCATCGGAGCACCAAAGGTGCAAATCTGATGAACATTGATAAAGTGCTGATGCAATCGCCATCCGCATAGCAGCGCAATCGCACCGCCCAAACTGTGGCCCGTGACCCAGATCGGTCGCTCGTTGCTCGAGAACTCGCGGTCGATACGCTCAAACAACGGCTCCCAGATATCCGACAGTGCCTTCATGAACCCGCTGTGGAACCGGGCGCCCACACCGGCAGCCGCAAAGTCGGTGCCAATCAACCCCTCCGGCAGAATCAGGAAATTTCTGGCATTGGTCAGCAACCAGTCGCGAAATCCGTCCAGCGTAAAAAGGGATTCTGAGCCGCGGAAGGCAATGACAATCGATTGATTGTCCACACCGACGTAGGCCTGCGTATTGTTGACAGAGATCAGGTCCGCCTTGAGCCGCAACTGATTCTGAAATTCGACCGCCCCTTTTTCGGCCGGCAAATACGCCAGTTTACAGGCTTGCCCAAGGAAGGCGGCCTGCCGCGCATCATGGGTTCGGGCAGCATCGAGTACCTGACTCACCGAGGGGGAACTCATACAAGTCTTCCTTTCATTCCAGATTGAAACCAACTCATTTCATGAACCGCCGCCCAGCCACCGCAGCTTTCCAGGTTTCCAAAATATCCTGGGTGACGTCGGTTTGACGTACATCGATTCTCTTTAAATGGGGCAGTTGTTCCAGTAACTCCTCGACTCCCTGATTCGTCACCTTCGTCCCCCGCAATCTCAGCTCCTCAAGCGAAACGAGCGGGTGGAGCTTCTCCAGCCCGGTATCGGATACTTGCGAATCATTTAAGTCCAGAACCTTCAGCATTGCCATCCCCTGAAGAAAGTCAAGGGTTTCGTCGGTGACATCGGCGTTGGCCATATACAGCCGCACCGTCTTGGGTTTGAACTGAAGAAACTGATACGACTTCTTGTCCCAGCCCGTCAGCGTCAGGTGCAACTCACCATCGACCACTCGCTCGCGGTCCCCCAAGTCGATCGCCGACAAATGCGTATACGCCATGGGAGTCAGCACGACTGCCAACCCCAACAGTCCCATCAACATGGGCCATTGGATGCGTTTCGGAGATCGGAACAGCCCGACCAATAGCCACAGGACGGCAATCCCGATCAGCAACAAGCCAGCGACCACCAGTTTTTCAAATACGTAAACCATGGCAAACTCAAGGCACCTCTACCCGATATATTCCTACCGTGACTGCGGCTTTCAAACCTGTGCCAGTTGCCGGTTCCGTTTATGGAACAGCGGGCCGGCATAGACAGCGCTCTCACCGAGAATCTCTTCGATTCGCAACAGTTGATTGTATTTGGCCATGCGGTCACTGCGCGATGCGGAACCCGTTTTAATCTGGCCCGTACTCAAACCAACTGCCAGATCAGCGATAAAAGAATCCTCGGTTTCGCCGCTTCGGTGGCTCGAGATGCTGGTGTAACCATTTCGTTGGGCCAGCTGAATGGCCTGAATCGTTTCGCTCAGCGTACCAATCTGGTTCACCTTGATCAAAATGCTATTGGCAATTCCTTCGTCGATGCCTCTTTGTAGGCGCTGTGTGTTGGTCACAAATAAATCATCGCCCACCAACTGTACGTGATCGCCTACACGATCGGTAAGCAACTTCCAGCCTTCCCAATCGTCTTCGCTGCAACCATCTTCAATCGAGCAGATCGGGTACTTCTCAACCCAATTCGCCAGAAATTCAACCATGCCCGCCGGGTCCAGTTCTTTTTTGTCGATTGTGTAAAGTCCTTTGGAAGCGTCGAAAAATTCAGTCGCCGCAACATCGAGCGCGATCTGCACTTGTTCGCCGGGTGTGTAGCCCGCTTTCTCAATGGCCGTCATGATCAGGTCCAGCGCTTCGGCATTGCTGGCAAGATTCGGTGCGAATCCGCCTTCGTCGCCCACCGCCGTGTTCAGCTTCTTGCCTTGCAATACCTTCTTCAAATGATGAAAAATTTCGCATCCGCATCGCAGAGCGTCGTGAAAGGTGTCGAACCCCAAGGGCATTACCATGAATTCCTGTACATCGACATCGTTGTCGGCATGTTGCCCGCCGTTGATGATGTTCATCATCGGAGCCGGTAGCAGCGTGGCGGTCACGCCGCCGAGATACCTGAACAGCGGTTGTGAATTGAAGTCCGCCGCAGCCTTGGCGGTCGCCAGCGAGACACCTAGAATTGCGTTTGCGCCCAGCTTCGATTTATTGTCGGTGCCGTCGAGTTCGATCAACATCCGGTCGATCAATCCCTGATCGGTTGCAGGCAAGCCAATCAGTGAATCGTAAATGGGGCCGTTGACGTGATCGACGGCCTTGGTGACACCTTTGCCCAAAAACTGTGTCGCGTCGCCGTCTCGCATTTCCCATGCTTCGTGGGCCCCGGTACTCGCTCCGCTCGGAACGGCGGCGCTGCCAAACGAGCCATCGGCCAGCGTCACATCCACTTCTACGGTGGGATTTCCGCGACTATCGAGAATTTGTCGGCCTTTGATTGAAGCAATGCTATCCATGTTACACTCTTATAAATGAAAGTTTGATTTGAAGTTTGATTGATCGGATGGGTTGATCAGACTATTTTGGCTGTTTCCGCTATTTTTATATAGCGAGTGGTTTTTTGAAAGGGGAGGACGACAGTACACTGCCTCCGCTCCGACGAACGAGGTTTTGTGTTTACAGGTTTGGTAGAAGAAAAAGGACGGATCGTGGCGGTGCAGCCAAACGGTCCAGGATGCGATATGATCATCGCCGCCAGCAAAATCACTGAAGGCGTTGCACTTGGCGACAGCATCGCGATCAACGGGTGTTGTTTGACGGTGATTAGCATCGACGGCCAGCAGTTGACGTTTCAAGCGGGGACGGAAACGCTCGGCCGTACGAATTTAGGCTTGCTGAAGTCGGGCGATTCCGTCAATCTGGAAAGGTCACTGCGCGTTGGCGACCGAATGGGCGGGCATTACGTTACGGGACATATTGACGGCTTGGGGCAAGTGATCAAGCGGATCGATGAAGGCGACTGGGCCGAGTTCTGGTTTTCCGCGACGGAAACCATGACACGACAAATGGCATCCAAGGGGTCGGTCGCCGTCGATGGAATTAGCTTGACGCTGGTGAACGTCGAACGAGATCGTTTCAGCGTGGCGCTGATCCCGCATACGCTTTCAGAAACCACACTGGGCAATCGAACTGTAGGCGATTCGGTCAACCTTGAAACCGATCTATTGGCAAAATACGTCGAGCAACAAATTCGACGAGAACAGAATCAATCCTGAATGACAAAAATCAATCGACAAACCGTTTCCTATCTTTCAAAAAGGTTCGAGGAAGTAGGCCTGAACCCCAATCGGCGCCACGGCCAGAATTTTTTGATCGATCTGAATTTGATCCAGTTGCTTGCCCGTTCCGCGAATATCGGGCCCAATGATGTTGTGCTGGAAATTGGCACGGGCATGGGATCGTTGACCGCGATGTTGGCGGAGAGAGCGGCGGCGGTAGTAACGGTCGAAATCGATCAGTATCTATTCCAGATGGCGCGCGAGGAGCTGGAGCGTTTTGACAATATCGAAATGCTCAAACAGGACGCACTGAAAAACAAGAACCAGATCCATCCCCATGTTTTGGATACGGTCAAGCGGCATCTTGACGCGGCACCGAACCGTGTTTTTAAACTGGCGGCAAACCTGCCGTACAACGTGGCCACGCCCATCATTTCGAATCTGTTGCGATCCGAACTCTATCCGGCGACGTTGACGGTGACGATTCAAAAGGAACTGGCCGACCGCTTGATGGCAAAACCGAGCACCAAGGACTACGGGTCATTGAGTGTGTGGGTGCAGAGCCTATGCGATGTCGAGCTGGTGCGAGTGTTGTCGCCGAAAGTGTTCTGGCCGCGCCCCAAAGTCGAATCGGCGATCGTTCATCTGACGCATCACCCCGATCGCCGCGCCGGGATTCCCGATCTGACCTATTTTCTCCATTTTGTGCGGGCGATGTTTTTTCATCGCAGGAAGTTCATGCGAAGCGTCGCCGTCAGTGCTTTTCAGCAGCATCTGGACAAGCCCCACGTCGACGCAATCCTGTCCTCGCAAAGCTATGGACCGGAAACACGAGTGGAACAACTGTCCGTTGAGCAATTACAATCGTTGGCGGAAGCATTCCGAGCCGCCGCACCTCAATTCAGTCTCTGACACTTTTGAAAACACGGGGTATTGAATGAACCTGCAAACGATTGTTTTGTTTGCGTCTTGGCTGATTCTGGTACAGCCCGATTATGAACTTTTTTCTCAAGAAGCGGGGCAGCAATCACCTTTCACGTTTAGTCAGGAGGATAAAATGGAGCCGGAGGAAAGCCCATGGAAAAAACTTGCTCGCAAATCTGAAAACATGTCCTTGGATCAATTGAGTGAAGCAATTTCCTCTCACGATGCAACATTTTCTAGTATCCATACAGAATACATTGGTGGTAGTGTGCATATGGGCGGACAAACCCGGTATGAGTTTATGCCTGTTGTTGCCGATCCCCGAGTTGGAAGGATGATTCGTTTGCTGCGGGAAATGGATACTGAAACGGCTGCTCAAAAATCCCTAGACATTTTCCAGCAAAATTTGGACAAGATGCGGGAGTTGACAACCTTTTCTGACATCCTCAATAACGGCAAAAGTGATGATGCTCAGCATTCGGTAACTGCCGCCGCATTCCTCTGCTCTCAGTTTTGCAACAAAAACCAGTTTGATGATTGTATGCTTCAGTGGATGACTTTCCAGCGAAGTAAGCATCTGCATCGCGCCACGCACATGACAAGTCAGGAACTGTCGATGCACAATGTTCAGGCATGGTCTGCCGAAAAGTACTTGGGGCCCAATCCGAGTGCCGTATTGAATTTGTACTATCTGGCCTTACTCAAAGACGGCAAAACGCCTGAGGAGATTGATCGGCGATTCAAGGAAATTCTAGATCGTTATAGAGCGACCCCTCTACCAACCATCGAACCATGGCGATTGCGTGATCATCAGGGAGAATTGATGATTCTCCCCGTCATGGACCGCCTCCAAGGGCGATTGGAGGGTGGCAATTCTTCCAGACGTGCTGTTCACCTTGAAATCATCCAGCAGGTACGGGAGGTGTTGGTCCCACCATCGGCCGTGAAGTCAGCCGTCACGGAGGCCTCAGGTCAAGTTAAACAGGCTGCGAATCAGTATCTGCAAGACTGGCTGACGTTGCTTCAGTGACGACTCAATTGAGCTTGAACGCTCGTTTGCTGACTTCCGCATCCGTCGGGAAATCTTCGGGCACGTCGCTGGTTACCTTGCCGGTCGCCGCCCATTCTGTGCCACGCAGAAACGTAGTGATAAAGGCAACGGACTCCATCGAATAGTCGGCATGGCCGAGCACGGTATGGAACACGCGGCCTTGGCCATATTCGATGGCCATTAAAATGGGTTCATGGCGTCCCGTGCCGCCCTGGTCAGGCGATGAATAGGCACTTGCGATAACCGTCATGTTCTCGGCTGGGCCACGCAAGCGATCGTACAACTCATCGCGGCCGTGCATGAACGCGGCGGGTAAACCTTCCGCGATCGGATGTTTTGCATCGCGAATTCGGATCTGGAAATCGTGCTGAGGTCCATGCGAACCGCCTGCCCCCGCCGCCTCGTCGCGGACCAGTTCTCCCTGATCGTTGAAATAAACATACGGACCATGCTTTTCGGTTCTGCCTCCCCAGCCGCCCAAGCCGATCATCTGGTTGTATTCGCTCCATTGAGGCCAGGCATTGTCCGCCGCATGAATCACTACCAGGCCGCCGCCTTGCTTCATGTATTCGACAAATGCCGCTTTCGTATTTTCAGGTAAATCGGCGGCTCCGAATCCCATATTACTGATGACCACGTCGTAGTCGGCGAACCTGGGATTGAAATCGGGGTCTTGCTTGGGAGAAGCCAAGTCCTGACTCTCGGCCCTATCGGCGACCGGAAACGCCCGCAGCCGCTCCTTGCCATTCCAGGTAAATTGGGTCCGTGCGATATCGACTTCGAACTGCCCGGCTTCCTCGAGATAGCGTTTCATCATGAAGGTTGTTTTGGGCCAAGCATCATGGTTGTTCTGGCCGTCGATGATCAACACCTTGATTTTCTGCCGGGAATCGGAATGATGGTGCAAGCCCGTAAAGAACGTGATGGCGATCACGGGAATCACCCACAGTATGCAGCGATTGATGTTCATGCGAAATTCTCCCAAATTTTTTAAATTGTCCCAAATTGTCTGCAACCGATTCAACTCAGCAATCATTTATGTAACACTTTAGGCTACCTGGTCGTCGGTTTCAATCCGCTGAGAAAATCGGCTGAGAATAGGTCGGTTCAAGTTTTCATTTTTTATCCATTCGAATGTCTGACGAAAAAAAAATAACGGTTCATCTGGCCCGCAATCCTCAATCCATCGGTCAAACGGTCAAACTACAAGGCTGGGTGCGGACGCGCCGCGATTCCAAAGCCGGTTTCAGCTTCATTGAACTCAATGATGGTTCGAGTCAGGGCAATATCCAGATCATTGCCGAGACAACGCTGCCCAATTATGAAGACGAGATCAAGAAACTGACCGCCGGTTGCAGTTTGTCGGCCACGGGCGAGATCAAACCTTCCGGCGGCCAGGGCCAGCAAACCGAGTTGCTCGCAACGGAGATCACGGTTCATGGCTGGGCTGATCCCGAGACATATCCGCTGCAAAAGAAACGGCACTCGTTTGAGAAGCTCCGCGAGTGGGCTCATCTGCGGGTTCGCACCAATACGTTCGGCGCGGTGGCGCGAGTACGAAACTGTATCAGCAACTCGATTCATCAGTTCTATCAGGAGCAGGGATTTCTGTACGTCAACACGCCGATCATTACGGCCAGCGACTGTGAAGGAGCCGGCGAGTTGTTCCAGGTCACGACGATGAACCTGGAACAGATTGGCAAGCAGACGATCGAGAAACTGAATTACAAATTCGATTTTTTTCAAAAGCCGGCCTATCTGACCGTCAGCGGTCAGTTGGGCGCGGAGACGTTTGCCTGTGCGCTAGGAAAAGTCTACACGTTTGGCCCAACCTTCCGTGCCGAAAACTCAAACACGTCACGGCACCTGGCCGAGTTCTGGATGATCGAACCGGAAGTCGCCTTCAACGAGTTGCCTGAAAACATGGACTTGGCTGAATCGTTCCTGAAACGGATTTTCCGCGATGTGCTGGAATGCTGTAGCGAAGACATGAAATTTTTCAACGACATGATCGATGAATCCAAGACGCTGATCGACCGGCTCCAGCAGGTCATCGAAGCCAAATTTATTCGACTGCCTTATACGGAGGCCATTGAGATTCTACAGACGTCCGGTCAGTCGTTCGATTATCCGGTGCAGTGGGGGATCGATTTGCAAAGCGAACACGAGCGTTATATCACCGAGCAGCACTTCAAATGCCCCGTGATCCTCTACGACTATCCTCGCTCCATCAAGCCGTTCTATATGTACTGCAACGACGACGGAAAAACCGTTCGCGCGATGGATGTGCTGGTTCCCGGTGTCGGCGAGATCATCGGCGGCAGCCAGCGGGAACATCGACTCGATGTGCTTGAGTCGCGTATGAAAGAAGCTGGATTGAACGTCGATGACTATTGGTGGTACACCGATTTACGGCGTTATGGCACCGTACCGCACGCGGGGTTTGGCCTGGGGCTTGAACGCGTCGTTCAGTTCGTCACCGGAATGGGCAACATCCGCGACGTCATCCCCTTTCCTCGTACGCCGGGCAGTGCAGAATTTTGATCCGATCTTCAGTAAACCCGATCCTCAATCATCATCCCAATCTCGGACTTCGTTCTTCGCGGTGACTTCGACGAACAGGGACCGAATGAAGCGTCCGATGTATTTGAGGATTCCCAATACCAGAATCAAAATTGCCCAGCCTTGACCGTGCTTGCCTGCCATCACCAGGCTGTAGCCCCAAATGATCAATGTCCCGATCAGCACCAACTGAAACACATGCTTCGATGAGAAGGCTCGTTCAGGATAAGGAGAATGTTCGGCGATGTCGTCTGACTGTGGATCTGAACGGTCTGAGGTACTTGCCGGATCAACAGAAGTCGAACCCGAATCCTGTACGCCCATCATGATCGACTCTTTTTTTAACTCCCGGGCCGCGTCGAACGCAGCGGAAAGACCGACGGGGAAAATCTGAAAAGCAAAAACAAGCGACATCAAGGCCGCAATCACCATCATGGTTGATTGCAGCCAAGTCTGATCGCCAAGTTTTCCATATTCCACGGTTTTCATGAGTTTACGATTCACCTGTCAGTAAGCCGTATCTGGATGCCATTCAAAAAGGTATTCGGAAAATCCGCTCGAATATTGACACTTCTCGTCAAACGCCACCCATATCACGTCAAAAGACCCCAGCGACCTTGTGTCGCTGGTGAAAAAGTTTGGAGGCTAGAATCTTCTATTTTGGTGGCGATGAGTGGGAAGTGTCCGAATATTGGCCCTGTTCGTGGGCTAAAAACGCACTCAATCGGCGCCAGGCTGATTCGATCCTCACTCTCAATACTATTGTACCGAGACTTTGTGACAGGAAAACTAACTCAGCCAGTTCAGCACGACTTTTCCTGATTGCCCCGACAGCATCGCGTCGAACCCTTTCTGGAAATCGGTAAAATGGAATCTGTGGGTAATAACGGGCGAAATATCGAGGCCGCTGTCGATGAACACCTTCATCTTGTACCACGTCTCAAACATCTCCCGTCCGTAAATTCCCTTGATGGTCAACATATTGAAAACGACTTTGTTCCAGTCGATGGCCATCGTTTCGGGAGGAATCCCCAGCATCGCAATTTTTCCGCCATGACACATGTTATCGATCATGTCGTTGAACGCCGGAGCGCTGCCGGACATCTCCAGGCCGACATCGAAACCTTCAGACATCCCTAATTCCTTCTGCACATCGGCGAGCGACTCGTGCCGCACGTCGACCACCCGTGTGGCGCCGAGTTTCTTTGCCAGCTCAAGCCGCCACGGGTTGATATCCGTCACCACTACGTGCCTGGCTCCCGAGTGACGCACGATGGCGGCTCCCATGCAGCCAATCGGCCCGGCACCGGTGATTAGGACATCTTCGCCGAACGTTGGAAACGACAAAGCCGTATGAACGGCGTTACCAAACGGATCAAAAATCGATGCAACATCCTTATCGATTTTCGGTCCATGCAGCCAGACGTTGGTCATGGGAACCGAAATATATTCCGCAAATGCACCGGAGCGGTTAACGCCGATTCCCTTGGTATGCGGGCATAGGTGTCGCCGCCCGGCCAGACAATTCCGGCAGCGACCACACACGACGTGCCCTTCGCCGCTGACGATGTCACCCACATGAAAATCATTGACATTGCTGCCGATCTCCACAATTTCGCCGACGAACTCGTGGCCGACGACCATCGGAACGGGAATCGTTCGCTTGGCCCACTCGTCCCATTTATAGATGTGAATATCCGTGCCGCAAATCCCCGTTTTATGGACGCGGATTTTTACATCGTTGATGCCGATACTTGGCTCTTCCACATCTTCGAGCCAAATACCTTCTTGAGCATGTCGCTTGACGAGTGCTTTCATATTTTGTTTCCTCAACACTATAATACGGTTGAAAATTGTATCGGTTTTCGATGCCGTCTCCTAGCCAACCCCCGACGAGATTATGCAAATCAAAGAGAAAATCCACTGTCATGTCTACAACCACGCCAAGCAAGTGGACCGGGCGATTGCCCAGGACATTGCGACTTTAATTCGCACACGACAGGCACAGGGCCAGAACGTGGTACTCGGCCTGGCGACCGGCAGCACGCCCGTAGGGGTTTACGCCGAGCTGGTTCGCCTTCACAAGGAAGAAGGGTTGTCGTTCCGCAACGTCACGACGTTCAACCTGGACGAATACTATCCCATGCAGCCCAACGAACTGCAAAGTTACGTCCGGTTTATGAACGAACACCTGTTCGACCATATCGATATTCCAGCCGATCAAGTCAATATTCCCGACGGTACGATCCCGGAAGATCAGATCACCCAGTTCTGTGAAGACTACGAAAAAAAGATCCAGGACGCCGGAGGAATCGACATTCAGATCCTGGGGATCGGGCGGACGGGCCATATTGGTTTCAATGAACCGGGTTCGGGGAAGGAGAGCTTGACCCGCTTGATTACGCTCGACCGGATTACTCGGCTCGACGCAGCCAGTGATTTCTTTGGCGAGGAAAACGTTCCCCGCCGCGCGATTACAATGGGGGTCGGAACCATCCTGGGGGCCAAGCGGATTATCATCATCGCATTTGGCGAGCACAAATCCAGGATTGTCGCTCAATCGGTTGAAGGCGAAATCACGCCCACGATCCCGGCGACCTTTTTGCAGCTTCATCCAAAAACGGAATTCTTTCTGGATTCGGCTGCGTCGCAATCGCTTTCTCGCACGTTGCGACCCTGGATTCACGAAACCGTCGAATGGACGGATGAGACGATTCGCAAGGCCGTCATCCTGCTGGCGCGACAACACGACAAAGCCATCCTGAAGTTGACCGATGCGGATTACAATGAAGAGGAATTGCAGGACTTGTTGGCCAAGCATGGTCCGGCTTACAACATCAACCTGTCCGTTTTCCGGCATTTGCATAGCACGATTTCTGGCTGGCCGGCAGGCAAACCGGCTCATGCCAAACAGCCCGGTGATCGCCCGCAAAAGCACGAAGAAATCTTTCCAAAGCGGGTGTTGATCTTCTCGCCGCATCCCGACGATGACGTGATCAGTATGGGAGGCACATTGATTCGGCTGGTCGAACAAGGTCACGAAGTCCACGTCGCCTATCAGACCTCGGGCAATATCGCGGTCTTTGACGATGACGCAATCCGCTTTGCCGAGTTTGCCGCCGAGTTTAATCGCGCTTTCGGCGCCGATACGAAGCAAACCGACCAACTGGAAGCTCACATTGAGGAGTTCCTGAAACACAAGCAACCCGGCCAAGTCGATAGTCCGGAAGTACAGAAGATCAAGGGAATGATCCGGCGCGGCGAAGCCCGTGCGGCGACTCGGTATTGCGGCATTCCGGATTCGCAGTTGCATTTTCTGGACATGCCGTTCTATGAAACGGGCCGCGTGAAGAAGAAGCCTATCGGTGAGGAAGACATCACCATCATCGAGTCCCTCATCACGACTCTCAAGCCGCACCAAATCTATGCTGCCGGTGATTTGTCCGACCCGCATGGAACCCACCGGGTTTGCTTGAGTGCCATTCTTCAGGCTTGCCAGCGAGTGGAAGATCAGCAATGGTACAAGCAGTGCGTCGTTTGGCTGTATCGCGGGGCTTGGCACGAGTGGGAGCCGCACGAAATCGAGATGGCCGTTCCGCTCAGCCCGGCGGAGGTGATGAAAAAGCGGATCGCTATTTTCAAACACCAATCACAGAAAGACCGAGCGCTCTTTCCCGGCAACGATGCCCGTGAGTTCTGGAAACGTGCCGAAGATCGTAACTCCGATACAGCCCGACTCTATGACAAACTCGGACTGGCAGAGTATGAAGCAATCGAAGGGTTCGTACGGTGGAAAGGTGGGATCGAGTTTGTGTAGCCTGGATTTTGACATCAAAAGTACGTGGTGCTTTTCCTCATCGCGGATTACGGTTAAACTTCAACAGACGTTCAAATTTCATCCTCTATCCCCCCATTCCTAAAAAGTGTCCAATACTCTTTCAGCTCCTGTTCGTCCTGATGTTACTTTTAAGCGCGTTGGAATCCTGTTTGCGGGCGGACCGGCGCCGGCGGCAAACGCCGTGATTTCAGCGGCTGCGGCATCGTTTTTACGAGCCGGAGTGGATGTCATTGGAATCAAGTACGGCTATTCGTCGCTCATCGACTTTGATCCCGATCGACCGCTCGAAGAAGACAAGGATTTTATCCATCTGACTCACGACGTCCTCGGCCGAACCCGAAACTCGCAAGGAATTATGATTGGCACGTCGAGAGCCAATCCTGGGAAACACATCACCAGCCCCGCCGACCTGAAGGACCCCAAAAAGGCGGCGGCAATGGCGCGAACCTATCAAGGACTGCGGTCGATCGGGATCGATGCGTTGATTTCCATCGGTGGTGATGACACGCTCAAAACGGCCAACAAGTTGAAGCTTTATCAGCAAAACCATTGTAAACCTGAAGAAATCATTCCGATCGTTCATTTGCCCAAGACGATCGACAACGACTATCACGGCATTGATTTTACATTCGGTTTTTTTACGGCCGTTGATTTTCTGGGAACGGAAATCCGGACGCTGATCCATGATGCCGAAGCTACCCGCTGTTACTTTCTGACCGAAACGATGGGCCGCAGTGCCGGTTGGTTGGCCTACGGGGCTGCCATCTCAGGAGAAGCCAGTCTGGTCATCAGTGTCGAAGATATTATGGCAGGCTATTTGATCGAGGAAACCTATCAAAAGGCCAATGGTGAAACCGCGACGCGGAAGTGCATGGACATGCCGCGAGTCGTGGACCGAATTATCAAAACCATGCTCGCCCGTGAGGACGAAGGAAAAGAGTACGGCGTGATTGTGGTGGGGGAGGGAATTGCCGAGTTTCTGCCGATCAGTTACGTCGAAGGAATCTCTCGTGACGATCACGGACATATCAAGATTTCAGAAGTAAGCCTCTACAAAATTCTCTCCGCCGCGATTGAAAAGCGGTATAAGGAAAAGACAGGGAACAGCCGAACGGTCAAGGGCCTGCAACTGGGCTATGAATCTCGTTGCGCCAAGCCCCATGCCTACGATGTCATGCTCGGCAGCCAACTCGGGGTCGGCGCGTTCCGTGCATTGGCCGAAAAGAAACTCAATGGAGTGATGGTTTCGGTTCGAGGACAGCTTGATTTGCATTACGAACCATTTGAGAATCTGGTCAACCCAGAAACGCTGGTAACGGTCGTCCGCTACATTGACACCAAAAGTGATTTTCATCGCTTGGCTCGGTTCCTGGAAACCTATGTGAACGAGTAGTCATCGAAGTTCCATATCAATTGCCTGGGCCAGGGCGACCGCTGCACACACCCTACGTCCTACGTGGAAGCCGCACGACCTCTGAGGGTATCAACCGGCACATAGTCAGCCGACAAAACATCGCTGCCCCTGTCAACATTCGCCGTTTTTCAATTATGATGGTTGGAAGTACTTTTATTCCAAACGTAATTTTGAGGACGGACGTATGACTCGCATCTTTGTTTTTCTTCTATGTGCTTTCATTGCGAATGCTACCGTATGGGCCGATCGCCCTTTGAAATTGATTGACGATCCGAACCTGTCGCCCGACGGGAAAACGATCCTTTTCGAGCACGGCGGGGACATCTGGAAAGTCTCCTCGGCTGGAGGAAGAGCCGAACGGCTGACCGCCAATCCGGCCAGCGAGTCCCAACCTCGATATAGTCCTGACGGAAACCAGATTGCGTTTGTCAGTGATCGTTCAGGCAGTCGACAGGTTTATGTGTTGACCGAAGGCAACTCGACTCCCAAGCAGGTTACGTTCCATACAGAAGGCTACTCGCTGCATGACTGGTTCCCTGATGGACGACATTTACTGGTATCTGGAAATCGCGATCATTTCTGGAGAAACGCTCAGCGGCTTTTCAAGATTGATACGGAACAACCCGGAGTTGAGAAACTGATCTTCAACGAAGGGATCAGGGATGCGAAATGCAGTCCCGATGGATCGAAGATCTTATTCTCTTTCGGTGGCGAGCCATGGTGGCGAAAGGGCTATCGCGGCGCAAGATCGACCCAGATTTGGCTTTACGATTTAAACCTGCAGATCTTCTCCGAGTGTCTGAAACAGGATACAGAAAGTTTCACTCCGGTCTGGAAGCCTGATAAAAGTGGCTTCTATTATTGCGGCTCGCAAAATGCGGCCAACGGAGCAAGAAATTTGTGGGAGTTCGATCTGGCGTCGGAAGAGTCCAAACAGCTGACTTTTTTCGAGGATGACCTGGTTCACCAACCCGCTGTTTCAGCCGACGGCAAGACGATTGTGTTCTCACATTTGTTTGATTTGTATCGGCTTGATCTTATGGCCGAAGGCAAGCCCACTCCGCAACGGATCGAGGTCACGGTCAGTAACGAAGAACAGAGCGAAGACCTTTTCCGACGTCGCTTGACCGAAGCCACCGATGCAACCGCGACCAGCGATGGGCTGGAAATTGCTTTCATTTCAGGGGGTGATCTGTGGGTGATGGAGACGGTTTTGCGAGAGCCCGTTCGGATCACCACGACAGCAGAATTTGAAACGGATCCGGTGTTCGTCGACGAAGATAACGCCATCCTGTGCGTCGGATGGAAAGACGGACAAGCCGACATCATGAAAGTGACACGGGCGGACGAAAGCCGCTACTGGTGGCAAAACTCCGAATTTCATTTTTCCTGGTTGACCGACGATCAGGCCATTGAATCGGATCTTCAACTTAGCCCCGACAAGAAGAAACTGGCTTTCACTCGCCCCACCGGAGAACTGTGGGTGATGGACCTTGCCAGCGGTGAAAAGCAACGTGTCTTCGAAGGGTTTTCCATCTCGGGCTTCGACTTTTCTCCCGACTGCAAATGGATGGTTTACGCCACACAAGACAATGATTTCAATTCGGATATTTGGATTGCGAGCCTCGACGGAACGACGGAACCCGTCAACATTACCCGCCATCCAGCTGGTGAATCGCAACCCAAATGGTCATCCGATGGATCCATCATCGCCTTCACCGGACGACGAAATAGCCGCGAAGAAGTCGATATCTATTACGTCTATTTGAAGAATGAAGACCATGATACTGGCAAGCGGGACCGCGATCTGAAGAAGACTTTGGAAGCGTTCAAGAAAGCACGTGAGAAATCAAAGTCGCCTGACAAACCGGATCAACCTGAAAAGGAGAAATCCGACCAAGCGGCTAAACCAGAAGCTGACAAAGACAACGCGGCTGAAAACAAGGATGCCGAACCCAAGTCAGAAGACAAGCCCAAGGCGGACGACAAAAAGAAACCTGCCGACGAAAAGAAAAAGGCACCGCCTGAAGTTAAAATCGACTTCGACCAGATCCATCGCAGGATTCACCATATTTCCATTCCTAATTCTTCAGAAAGCCTGCTCGCTTGGGCACCCACCGGAAAGAAGCTCTTTTTCACCGGTTCTCAAGAGGGACGACGGGGAACGTTCTCGATCGAATTTCCCGACGAGCTAACTCCCAAACGAGTCAGTTCTGACGCTGGACGCTGGAAGAGCTGGGTGAGCGGTCCCGAGCGGATTTTCTGGTTGGTCGACAGTGTGCCAGGTCTTCAGCCTGTCGGAGGAGGTAGCACCGAGAAATTTACTTTCACGGCATTGCAACCGATCAGCCTGGCGGAACGAAATGGAGCCGCATTTTTAACCGCGTGGCGAACAATGCGGGATCGATGGTATGACGAAAACCTGGGTAACCAGAATTGGGATGCCATCCGACGAAAGTATATCGACGTCGTGCAAAGTTCCGGGGACACGGGCACGTTGACCAAGGTCGTCCAGCTCATGTTGGGTGAACTGAACGGATCGCATCTTGGATTTACCCCGCGCCGACCGCTGGACCGAGCACCTTCTGAATCTGATCCTCAGTGGCGACCGGTCACCGGTCACTTGGGGGCCAGATTTGACGAAACATTTCTCGGCCCAGGCTGGAAAATCAAGGACGTGATCCCCAATAGTCCGGCAGCGGACCTGGACAGCCTGCTGCAAGCTGGCGAAATCATCCTTTCCATTGATGGCCAATCCGTCGATCCCGGCGTCTCTCCGGCACAAGTGCTGACCGGTGCGCCAGATCGCGATGTGCGGTTGCTGGTGAAAGGAATCGACGATGAGAAAACCGAACGAACGGTCGTGATCCGACCTACGTCCTACGGTCGCATTCGGACCTTGCTGTATCAAAAATGGCAGGACGATAATCGCGAAACCGTGAATCGGCTCGCTAAGGAATACAACATCGGTTACGTCCACATTGCCGGCATGAACCAACCAAGCTTCATGGACTTCCAACGCGAACTGTATGAAATTGGTTTTGGCAAGGACGGATTGATTATTGACGTGCGAGACAACGGCGGTGGTTCAACAGCGGATCACCTGCTGACAGCGTTGACCCAACCTCGCCATTCCATTACTGTCCCGCGTGGGGGAGGCCAGGGTTATCCTGGTGACCGTCTGATTTATACAAGCTGGCACAAGCCGATCGTGGTTTTGTGCAATCAAAACAGCTACAGTAATGCCGAGATCTTCAGCCACGCAGTCAAAATTTTGAAACGAGGCAAACTGGTGGGCGTGCCGACGGCCGGTGGTGTGATCAGCACCGGCTCGGCTCAGATCATGGACGTGGGAACGGTTCGTATGCCATTCCGCGGATGGTATCTGACCACCGATGGCCAGGATTTGGAGTTGAACGGGGCGGTGCCCGATATTATAGTTTGGCCCAAGCCGACGGAGCTTCCAAACGGAGTCGATCGCCAACTCAATCGAGCGGTCAAGGCGATGAAAACGTCCATCGACAAATGGAAAGCCCAGGAAACACCTCCGCTGATCAAAGCGACGGACCGAAAGCCGAGCGATTACCCGTTACATCGCGAGGCCAAGTAGCCAGGAAAGCAGAACCCACCCACCACGATGCCAAGTAAAAATTTTGAAACGCGTGCTGCCAGTTCTTTGAAGGAATGGACCGACTCAGGGCAGTTGAAGCCATTCTACAACATTACTTCGCCGATGCGGCCTGTCGTCTCCATCGAAGGACACGGCGAAGTACTGGTGTTGTGCGCCAACAATTACCTTGGCTTGGCGGACCATCCCGAGGTCATCGAAGCCGGAATTCGCGGCCTTCGAGACTATGGAGCAGGCACGGCATCGGTTCGTTTCATCTGTGGAACACTCGGTTGTCATCGCAAGCTGGAATCGAAAATTGCGGAGTTCGTCGGAACGCAGTCAGCGCTGACGTATGTTAGTTGCTGGTGCGCGAACGAGGCCCTTTTTCCGACCTTGGTGGCCCCCGAAGATATGGTGCTTTCGGATGAACTCAATCACGCCAGCATCATTGATGGCATGCGATTGATGCCCAAAGGTGTTTCCAAAAAAGTCTATCGTCACAGCGACATGGAGCAACTGGAAACCTTGCTGAAGGAATCCATGAACCATCCGACCCGATGGGTGGTGACTGATGGTGTTTTCAGCATGGAAGGCGACGTTGCCAAACTGCCTGAGCTGGTTTCGCTATGCGAGCAGTACGATGCGATGCTGATCGTTGACGATTCTCATGGAGTAGGTGTGTTGGGAAAGACGGGCAAAGGCACTCACGAGCACTTTGGGCTGCTCAGCAAAGTCGATATTTTCACGGGAACGCTGGGCAAGGCGTTGGGAGGAGCTGCTGGCGGTTACATCGCGGCAAGCAACGATGCGATTCAATTGCTCGAACAGCGTGCCAGGCCGTCCTTGTTTTCCAATGCCCTTCCGGCGACGGTGGCGTATAGTGCCTATGAAGCGATTCGTGTCCTGGAAAATAATCCGTCGATTGTGGGCCGGCTGCATCAGAACGTTGCAACGATTCGCAAAGGGCTGGCCGATTTGGGATTCGATTGCACTCCGTCTCCGACAGCCATCATTCCGATCATGATCGGCGATGAAGCCGAAGCGATTCGAAAATCCAAACGAATGTTCGAACTGGGAGTCATGGTCATCGGATTCGGTTTCCCGGTCGTACCTAAAGGAGAAGCTCGACTCCGAGTTCAGGTCTCGGCTGCGTTGACGGACGAAAACATCCAAAAAGCACTGGATGCTTTTGCGAAATTGTAAAACCGATGTCCGAACACCGCGCCACCATTCATTGGGTTCGAACGGCTCCTGATTTTCTCAGTGGCAAGTATTCCCGCGAGCATACTTGGGAATTCGACGGCGGCATTACAGTACCGGCGTCTCCTTCACCGTCGGTGGTTCCGGTCCCTTACTCAAATCCCGGCAATGTTGATCCCGAAGAAGCTTTTGTGGCCGCTGTATCAAGCTGCCACATGCTGACTTTTTTGTATCTGGCATGTCAAAGCGGTTTTCAGATTGACCGCTATGACGACGAAGCCGTCGGTATCATGGCGAAGAATGAACAAGGAGTGTTCTGGATCCGTTCGATTTCGCTGCATCCTTTCATCGTCTACAGCGGCGAACGACAGCCAACGGAAACCGAAGTTCAGCAACTCCATCATCTTGCCCACGAACAGTGCTTCATCGCAAATTCGATCAAGACCGAGGTAAGAATTTTGACAAGCGTTCAGGATGTTATGGCTTGATGCGGGAGAGTTCGACAATCATAGTCCATCTTCCTGGGTCGTTGAAACACCGAGTGCCATAACGGTGGTTCGCAAGGCGGCCCATCGTCCAGAGTTTGATGGTGAGAAATATGTCGAAGGAGTTTGCTGGGGATGTTTGCAAGGACTTCGTACGAGCTGTTTGCTCGATCGCGATGAATTGGCATCCATCGTGACATGCCATGTTTCGAACGGAACTTTTTTATCTGATTTTCAATGGTCTCAATGGATGAAACCGATTACTTCCATGGGTGAATTTGGGGAGAAACGATGAACGGTTTGAGAAACGAACAAAACATGACACCTGCGGATCTACGTCGGGATCTGACCGTTGAATTTGGAGCTGATCATCCAGCATCGACTGTCTTACTCGCTCGGATGTTGTTGGCACGCCACCCCAATGATGCACAAACGCTCGTTCGTCTCGGACATGTTTTGTCAGAACTCGCCAACTATGATGAAGCCGAATCGGTGCTTTTGAAGGCGCTTGAATACTGCGACGAATCCAGGCAAGCTATTGTATATGGAAAACTGGGGCACTTGTTCATGTTTCGTGGCGAGTATCACATCGCGGCAGAATGGTATCAGAAAGCAGTCGAAGCAGCGCCCCTGGATGCTACCGGCTATATTTATCTCGGTAGTACACTTGCCAGGCAGGGCAGGCTTTCCGCCGCCGAAATCGTACACCGGAAAGCCACAGCTTGTACTGAGGGTTGCATCGATGAAGCCTACTACAATCTCGGTTTGGTATTGCGAGGCCAAGGTAGATTGGAAGAGTCAAGGGACTGTTTCGAATCAGCCTTGCAGTTGGATAGTAACTACCAAGAGGCCCGTGAGGCTCTTGAAGATGTCACGGCTGCGATCGGTTACTTATCACGGCGAGACAGTATTTGACACGCACGAATATTGAAATTCATCCGATGACTATTTCACTCCCAACCTATGAACTGAATTGCCAGCAGATCGAGTCATGCCTTGCCTATCATGCTCTTGGAAATGCGCGAGAGCTGTTTGGTACATTGACAACAGAAAATCTCGACTGCTTTCTGGCCGGTGCTACGTACAGGGCGGGTTTGACCGGCGACCATTTTCCCCGATGGAAAGTTGATTGTGGGTGATCTTCTGGAATGGGGTGGGCTGATTGAGAATGACTGCCAGAAACCAGCCCCGGAATCACCAGGAACAAGATTCTGATGAATCAGAATCTTCCAGACTGACT
The DNA here is from genome assembly GCA_964414815.1 of uncultured Pirellulaceae bacterium. Taxonomy (GTDB): domain Bacteria; phylum Planctomycetota; class Planctomycetia; order Pirellulales; family Pirellulaceae; genus Mariniblastus. The sequence continues at coordinate 121,223 of CAYPXY010000004.1, forward strand.
ACCCAAAAGCCATGACTCCAGAACTCCAATATCGACTTGAACATGGTCTCCGCCCTTTTGATGGCAGTTGTTTGCACAACTCGTGTGACCTTTCAGTGTCTCAGCTCCGCAGGATACTGCAAATGGCATTCGATTCGCTTCGAAACGGCAGTGAACAAATTCATTCATTCCACGACTGGCACGAACATGATGGATTCGTCGTTGCCAGCCAAGTCACTTCCTGGCCGCACATTTATTCATTGCTTGAATCCGACTACACGCTTTACAAATCACGCGGCCAGGATTACGCGGTCAGAATTGCGATCTATGCCGGCAATTACGATTGGTTGATCCGGTACAATATCGATGACGAGGATGAAGCCAACTACTCTTCATCAATAGGTGACTTCGATATCTGTGCATCGCCGCAAACGGTTGCTGACCACATGCTGTCACGACTGGCAACCGAGTTTTCTGACTGGCTAATCCGTTCTCCTGCACAACTGTGGTTCATGGGAAACTACGGCGGTTGACCGACAGCAAACTCCCTCAGCAACTATCGACACTGAGCAAAGCGACACGCTGAAATTCACCGTGCTACTCGGCCACTTTCAGGCTCTCGACCATCTCTTTGAAACGTTCTGCGTTTTTCTCCATCGTGTTTGCGGGGCCGTAGAGTTTCAGGAAATAATTTCCACGCGACTTGGTTTCCACGATGGCGGCGAGCATTCGATAATTTTTTCGTTCAACCTTGGGCTGGCCGCTGAATGGGCCGCCGGGTGAATCGACGTAAGTGCCGGACATGTCCACCCAATGAACGGTCTGGTCATTGATCTTCTTGGTTTCGCGTTTGACCTCCAGTTGCGTGCCTCCCTCGGGAATGAACTGGTCTTGCCACCGGACGACATTGGCCTCGATCGTGCCACCAGCCCCCATGATCGTCAGCCGACCGTCCTGCTGATCATCATCAAGTTTCGGGATCGCAATTTCGGCTTCGATCATGCCGCTTTTCGGTTTCACCTGCTTCCAGGTTCCAGAAACCGTAAACTCGATCGAGTCTTCTCCCACTCGAACGATGAAAGGTTTGGGAGGTTCCGCTTTTTTGGCATCGGCCTGCTTGGCATCACCTTTTTCGCCGTCTTGATCCTGTTTAGCCTTTTTTTGATCCTGGCTTTTTTCATCCTGATCTTGCCTTGTCGGCGCCAAGCCGGAATCTGAATCTTGAATGGTCGCAGAATAAACGGAATTTGAAAAAAGCATCATTCCGACAACGGCCGCCGCAATGATCTGGGTTTTGTTTTTGTAGGGTGTAATGGTCATTTTGAATCTCCAGGGTTTTATTGAAGGATCCATTTTAGCAACATCACCAGTAGTATGACCACCGCCAATGCGAAAACAATCATCGCTCCCCAAATGACAAGTGCTTTTTGTTTGCCAATTCGCAAGTTTGAAAACACATTGATTCCTCCAGAAGCCGATTTTTCAGGAGAATGTTCAGAAGAGAATTCAGAAGAAAGACGGGCTGGATTCAACTGAGGAAAAACACGTTCGGCCGGCAACCACTTTTCCCAGTCTTCCCGCCAGACGACACTTCCGGCGCCCACTCGACCGGATTCGATTTCGGCCTGCATTTGAGTGGCTTTGAGTGGGCCTCGCTCGCCGACCTGCTTGGTACGGTAGTACCACACCAACTTTGGATTTTCTGCAATCGGGTCGATGACGCCCACCAACGGTGAGACTTCCGGCTTGTCCAGCAAGAAAACGTCTTTGGCTTCATCGCCGGCGTAAGGACCGCGAAAACGTTTCGTAATTCTCGATGCCGTCGCGCCTGTTTCATCCTGGCCCGCCTCCTGGCCCGCCATTTCCGTTGCCGGTTTTTCTAAGGATTCTCCCAAGCCGGATTCGGTAATCTGGTGGTCCTCGTCATACATGCCCACGTACGAAGAAGCCGAGTTTGATTCCAGGTGGATGTCCGTTTGCGCCACGATCAGTACTGGATTGCGGCAGTGCGGACAGATACCGGTCAGCCCGGCTTGCGACGCCTTGACGTTGAGCAGTTGATCACAGTGATGGCAACGAAAACGAATTCCCATAGGGATCTATTCTAACGTCAACGAACGACTTTTCGAACCACTTCCTGGTCGAAATAGTTAATCGCCATCCCTGCATCGATCACAATGGACTGCGCCTGAATTCCGGATGAACGGGGACTTAACAGAAAACAGGCCGTATTGGCGACTTCCTGAGTCGTCACCGCTTCGCCGCGCGGGATAACCTGCTCAGCATACAGATAGGAATCAACATAGCCTGGAATTCCGGCGGACGCAGACGTCTTCAGAAGCCCCGGAGCGACGGCATTGAAGCGAACTTTGGAAAACTGGCTGAAGCTTTTCGCAAGGAACGCCAGCGAACTGTCCAGCGCCGCCTTGATAGGCGCCATAAAGCCGTAGCTTTCACTGGCCATCGTCGTCGTCGAGATCGAGATGGTAGTCACGGAGGCATGTTCGGTCAGCAAATCCTTGAATGCATTCGCAACCGCCATCAGTGAGAAGCAGGAGATATCAAACGATCTCAGAATCTGCGACTTGGTCGTTTCGTGAAACGGCCGAATGCCTGCTTCATCATAGGCCGCAAAGGCAATCGAATGCACGATGCCATCGATTTTCGGCGCGATGAGTGCAATGTCGTTGCGGACGGAGTGGATTTGATCTTCGAACTCGACATCGCAAACGAAAACGGGGCGATCTGCAAGCAGTTTTTCCAGCGACTGCTTTCTCGCTTCACTGCGAACCACGTAGATGCACTGGGCACCTTGCTCTTCAAGTGTCTTGCCGATATGCCACGCGATACTTTTCTTGTTGGCAACACCAAAAATGACGATCGTTTTTCCGCTCAACTGGAGAAAATCAGACATCCGTTCTACTCTCCTGGTTCCGCGAGCGTGCAAGCGAACGACAAACGGACAGCCTGCTTTCCACTGACCTTGGCTTGGCCCGTCAAAAAGAACGCATTCGAAACCACTTCGTCCAAGGTTACTGAAATCTCGATCATATCGCCTGGACGCACCATGTTTTTGAATTTGACGTCATTCATTCGCGTCAGCACGGGAACGCCGCTGGCCGACGAAACGCGTTGCGACAGCAGAACGGCACCGGCTTGAGCCACACATTCACACAAAATAACACCGGGCACAATTGGGAAATCAGGATAATGGCCCTGAAAAAAATACTCTTCCGCACGAAACGTTTTTCGGCAGACGATGTTCGATTCATCCTGACTGACGATATCGTCAATCAGCAGCATCGGGGGGCGGTGAGGAATTGCGTTGGTGATCGACGGATCAGGTTCTGGAGTGGCAGGCTTCATTGAAACGGATTTTGGTCAGTTCGGCGAGGCGGTCAGGGGATGACGATTCAGCAAGTTCAACACATCATTGGCCACGATCACACCATAGTTGATCGTCCCGAGCCAACCGGACATGATAATCCCGCAGCTCCCGGCATGGTACAGCCCACGAATCTGCTCAGGCAAGCCGCGAGACACCGCCAGGCCTTCGAACTTGGTGCCAAAGCTCGCTCCTGCGACATGTTTGGTATAGTGTTCGAATGTTGCAGGCGTCGCGGCTTCGGCGTGTACAATGCGTTCGCGGCAATTCGGAACATATTTTTCAAGCGCATCGAGGGTGGTGTCGATCAAGTCCTGCTTGCTGGCCTGGTAATCTTCGGTCGTCATCCCGCTCCAGTCTGAATAGTTCGCGTTGGTACTCGAAACGATCACGGTTCGGCCTTTCCCATCGGGACGCGTATCGGGATAGTAAAACGAAAACGTCCGGCTGGTGATGTCACGGCTCAGTAGAAGATCGGTTTTGAAATGCTCTGCCGTGCTGCAAAACAGCAAATCGCCTGTCTCGCGCGGAACCGTGTCGCCATCGGCCAACGCCATATAAACCTGGGTGCTGGAATTGTTCAATCGAACAGCCTCTGCCTGATCGATGAACGCAGGATCAAACTTGTCCTTGCCGATCATGTGGAGGATCGTGGCCCGCAAATTGGCGTTCGAGACGACGGCTCGTGTTTTGATGGTACGGCCGTTGACCACCACGGATTCGACTCCGTCATGCCCCACGTTAATCCGCTCGACCTGGCAGTTGATTGCGATGTCCGCTCCGTTTTTTCGCAGTTCGGCTTCCATCGAACCAATGAGCTTGTCGGTTCCACCCTGAAAGACAAACACGCCTTTTGACATGAAGTTGGAAAATACGATTCCGTATGTCAGCGCTGGATCTTCAAGGGTCGAGCCGTTGGCATAGGTGATCGGCTCCATCAGCAGCCGCACGATATCTTCGCGCCCCGGAAAAAACTCGTTGAACAAATCGGCGGTCGTTTTGGCCTGGTCGTCGTAGAAATTCATCCCGCGAGCGGTATCAAAAAAGCGATCCACTGTCTCGCGGGCGACTCCAAAATGGGAGGTCAGCAGCTGGGTAAAGTCCTTCCGGTCGAACGTGGTGGTCAGCGAAAACATCGGGTTGTCGAACCGGACGCCGTGCAACTGGACGATCGAGTCAGCAATTTCAGAATTCCAGTAGCGGCGGCAGCTTTTGACCATGCCGTAGGGAAATCCGTGCAGGGAAATGTCAAAAATATGCCCGCCAGGCCGTTTGAACCAGGTTGCTAATCCGCCTAATTTGTAGTGCTGCTCCAGCAACAGGACTTTGTGCCCCTCTCGGGCGAGGATATTGGCCGCAGTCAGTCCACCGAGACCGCTGCCGACAACGACGACATCGTACTGATCGGAACAATTTTTCAAGAAATCTTTTGCCATATTGCCGCAACATATCGGATTCGGCGCGAAAACTCAATGGTTGAGGTGGGATAGGCGTCCACGCCTGCCGAAAGATTTTTCTCTTTGATCTAATGCCACACACAAAATAAACGGCCACGAATTGCCGATATGGTAGGGTAGACGTGGTTCAATACCCCACCTTGACCAGCCAATATCGTTTGGCTAGTTTATTGGCTGGGCAGAATGGGCGATTTTTAACGCCCGTTCTTCGTTCATTATCACGGCGTCGTAGCCAAGTGGCTAAGGCAGCGGATTGCAAATCCGCCATCGTGGGTTCGACTCCCACCGACGCCTCTTTTCTTCTGCCGCGTTTTTCGCGGCTTCTGAGGTCAGCCCGAAAAGGCGAAATAGCCAAGACACCTGAAAGTACCCAGCGGCGTGCTTTCAGTTTTGCCCTATTCAATAAACCCTTGATCTCGCAATAAATCTCGAAACCCTAGTGCGATATGATCGGAAGTTGCAGCCCCAATGTGGATGCGTCTCAAAATTTCCTCAGAAATTTTTTCTTCCAAAATAATGCTGCCGCTCGCAAGTAATCGGTCGAGCTCTTTGTCGGGGCGAGTTTTGGCATACTGGAAGGCAATATATGACTTGTGAATAATGAATGGATGATCTCCAGCATTCAAAACGCAAGACGGATCATGAAACTTGCCCTCTCGCAAAGTTGTGGCAGTCACAATCAAGAGTTTTTCGGGGACTTGTGTCGGATCCGAAACGATGATGTTGAGATGTTGACCGACTCCGCCACGAAAACAATCCCTTATTTCCATTCTAATGATCCAACAGCGAATCCAATGTGATCGAATCAGCCATGAGAGATTCCAGATGATCTAGATCGTCAGTTCGTCCAACCGCTTCAATCATCGCCGAATACTTGATCACGCGTGAAGTGTTTGCCGTTGGGTCAGGATAGGCTCGTTTCCATTCTGGAAATTTGTGGGTCTCGGCGACCAAATCCCAAGTTCCGACGTTTCGGTATCTGTCGTGTACTTCCTTCAGTTTTCGAATCTCGAATCTCGACAAAGAAGATATCTCAGGAAATTCAGTGAGATGGATCGAGTACTCGTGCGTCGTAAAGTACTTTCGCCAAGTCGTAGCCAGGGAATCTTCTCCCTTAATCAAGTCAAGCAGACGGCTGTGCAACGGCCCATGTTTCATTGCGACGATTCGACTGCCTAAAAGTGGAGCGTCCGACTCCGCCAATACCTCCCGATCAACAATGTACATCAATTTCAATAGACGCATATACTCCATGCATCTATGTTCAGTTTCACCCAGAAGGATGCTTGCCGCAGCCATTGCTTTGTCAAGATTGAAGGGAATTCGCATATTTGTCTCTCCAGTCCAATTATAGCAACCAACTGTTGATTAGACACTATCTGTTTTCTTCGTGTACCTGTTGTTTTCGACTTTTACTTTGCCTTACGTTTACTTACGGTTCATGGTTGCGCTGATTGGAGTGTAGAGCGGAAAATCTGTCAGGGCTTGCTGACAGGCGGAGACGCCTATCCCACGAGGACATCCCGTTTCAAACCAGCTTCTTGATCGCGGTTACTGCATCGAGAATATTTTTTCGAAGCGTCGGCAAGTCGGTTTCCATCATGTAGCAGGGTGCAGTAACAATCTTGTTTACTTCATCGACGGCAATTTCATCGCGTTTGCGGTAGACTGCCTTCGCGCCGGCAACTGATAAACCCGATGAGAATCCGGCGATATCGTACGGCGAGGGCTGTTCGTCCGTTCCCAACGTCATCTCAGGAGCCACACCGGTATCCTGAAGTGCTTTTGCGATCACAACGGGACTGACACACAGCCCTGCGATCGGTTTTCTTTCGGAATGCAGTTCCTGCAATAGTCGCTTGACTTGAGGAAGAATCTCGCCATCGGGTCCGTCAAACGCCCAAGTCGTCAGGTTGCACGCGCTGCCGAAGCCTCCCGGAATGACCAAGGCGTCGATGTCGTCTCCACGGACGGTTGAGACGTCCTTGATGTTTCCCCGGGCGATCCGAGCGGCCTCAACGAGCATATTGCGCGTCTCATTGACGGCTTCTCCGGTCAGATGGTTGGTGACGTGGTGTTGAGGCTGATCAACGCCAATGCACACCGCCTCTCCACCGATCTCGGCAATCGCCAGCAGTGCTAAAACCGATTCATGAATTTCGGCGCCATCGCTGACACCACAACCTGACAGTAGCAATCCAACTCGTAGGGGCATGATCAAACTGAATTTTATCCTGAACAGTTACAATTTTGTCAACTCGAACCACTATCATGCCATCGGAGGGAAGAATCGTCCAGTAGCCGGATCGCCTCAAGGCAGTTTGTCTGTAAAATGAAACCCGTCATACTGGAACCGGGTATCACTTTGATTCCTGCCCCTTGGCGATCATTTTGGCTGTAACCGCCCAACCACCCAACATTTCGTTTTGAGGAATCTCGAATGCGACACACGTCTTTGATTATCGTTGCAACACTGATCGCCAGTTGGTCAACTGGATTTGAAGTGGCCGCCCCGGCGTCGGCTCAGCAAATCATTCCTCTTGATGGCAGCCGCCAGTTGTACGGCGCAATGGAGGCTGGTGAACGCCAGTTTCGATTCCTGATTGAGGTGAAACCAGATGGAACCGCAGAACTGAAAAGCCTCGATGAGAACAACATTTTGTCGCCGCTGGACGATTTTGAATGCGACGCCGCCCATCTCAAATTCAGGATCAAAGCGACCCAAGCCGAATATGCGGGAACCAAAACCGGCGACACCTACACGGGAACCTGGAGCCAGAATCGTACCCAAGTTGAATTGAACTTTACCGAGTCAAAATCAGTGCCGGAGGATCAACCCTCCGAAATATGGGTTGGAGAACTGAATGCAGGTCCGCAAAAACTTCAAGTGCAGTTCCGTGGCTACCAGCAAGCCGACGGCACGACTCGATATTTTTTCGACAGCCTCACGCAAAAAGCCGGTGGCTTTATTGGTCGTGGAACCCGGGATGGCAATCGCCTGCAGCTAGAGTTTCCGGCACTCGGAGCAAAATACACGGGCGAGATCGATGCCGATGGCCAACAGATCAAGGGAAAATTTACTCAAGGCGTGGATTTCAACCTGGATCTGACGCGGAGTGAAACACTTCAAAATGGCAAGCCAAATCATCGTCCCCAAACGCCGCAGCCGCCTTTTCCATACGAGGCTCGAGAAGTCAAGTTCCCTTCGGAGGGCGGAGCCATTGAGCTTGCCGGGACACTAACGTTTCCTTCCGGCGGCGGAACATTTCCGCTGGCAATCATGATTTCAGGATCGGGGCCTCAGGATCGAGATGAAACCATTTTTGAGCATAAGCCGTTTCTGGTTATTGCCGATCACCTGACGCGACATGGAATTGCGGTCTTGCGATACGATGATCGGGGTGTGGGGCAGTCGCAAGGTGACTTTGCGGCTTCAACGTCCCGCGACTTTGCCAACGATGCCGCTTCGGCCGTAAAATACGCCAAGACACTACCCGAAATTGACTCGTCGAAAATCGGATTGATCGGACATAGTGAAGGCGGAATCGTCGGGCCGATGGTTGCGGCTGAGGATCCGGAGGTTGCATTCGTCGTGATGTTGGCAGGGCCGTCCGTCAATGGAGAAAAGATATTGTTTTCACAGGTCCGGCTCATTGGCCAAGGTAATGGAATGACCGAAGACAAGCTTCAAATACTCGGCAAAGCGCAGGAACTGACCTTCGAAACCATTCGGCAGATGAAACCTGACGAGAAACTGGTCGATACGCTGAGCGATAAAACCCAAGCGATTTTCGACGAGCTGAAATCGCAATTTCCCGAGGTGGCGGACGATGAGAAAAATTCTCAAACTTGGATTGTATCAAATCTAACAGAGATGAACCGCCCCTGGTTCCGGTTCTTTGCCGTGCATGAACCGGCTCCCGTGCTGGAAAAGGTGACGTGTCCCGTTCTGGCGCTCAACGGAGAACGCGATCTTCAAGTCGATCCGAAGCTAAATCTGCCAGGCATCGAAGCCGCATTGAAAAAAGGAGGGAATTCGGATTTTCAGGTGGTTGAGCTTCCGGGAATGAACCATCTGTTTCAGTCGTGTGATACTGGTGCGATTTCCAGGTACGTCGAAATCGAAGAAACCATTGCGCCTGCGGTATTGGAGTTGATGACGGAATGGATTGGGCAACGAATGTCGAAGTAGGCGGGATCACTCGTCGCCAATAGGCCGCATGCTCATGGCGCCACTAGCGCGTATTTCGACTTGATACACTTGGCCTTCTTCGCCGACCAGATAATTTGCCTGTCCGTGGCTGGCGCGAATACCAAGCTCTTTCTGCAGACGAGGATTGTTGCTGACCCGCCAGAAATCATTCCAAATTTTCGTTTCGAATGTCGTTTGACGATCCGATTTGTAGATTCCTGGCGAAATGTCGGTTTGTGTATCGAGCCGTTTGGCTTCAGCCGGTTTTTCGAGTTCGCCAAAAATGGACTTGAACACAAACAGCGATGCCGCTCGCAATTCATCCGCCTGCTCCACATAGGCGTCGTCAAACGTAACCACCCAACCATCGACATAGATCCGATCTCCGAGAATCGTGAAGTCACGTGGGCTTCCAACGATATTGCCTTGGTGGTCTACCTCTGAAAAACGGACTTCCATGTAGGGGTAATTTTCGGCGTTGAGTCCTTTTTCCATGACTTCAATCCTTGCGATCCGCTGGTCGACTTTCAACAGCTTCAGCGACGTCTCCAGACGCTCCTTGAGCTTGGTCAGCACATCATTTTCCTTCTGGACGGTCGCCAGTTCCGCCTTCTGCTCTTCCAACTGGATCTTGATCGCTTCGAGGTCGGCAATGGCCTGACGGGCTTCATAACCCGGACGGATGTAATGATCGTATCCCATCCAGCCACCGTATCCCACGGCGCCCGTCACCCCTAGCAACAACATCGTGCGGACGGCACTGTTGATGGTTTTGACATTGCTCATCATATCAGCCATAGTTTTCCCTTGACGGAACGGGGTTTGTCTGGAAATCGATGTTTGGAACGACTAAGTTTACTTGGTCCAGTCGCGTCGTTCCCTTGAGCTTGGGATTTCAAGCTTCTCTCGGTACTTGGTGACCGTACGGCGGGCGACCGTGAAACCTTGTAACTGCAACCGCTGCTTGATCTCGTCGTCGCTGAGCGGCTTGGATTTATCTTCATGGTCGATCAGCTTCTGCAATTCGTTGCGAATTTTTTCCCAAGTCACATCTTCGCCATCCTGAGTCGTCGTCCCTTGGGCAAAGAACATTCGCAGCGGATAAATACCGCGGTGCGTTTCCATATACTTTTCATCGACCGCGCGGCTGACCGTGGTAATGTGAACGCCGACCACGTCCGCAATTTGTTCCATCTTGAGCGGCTTGAGAAACTCAGGCCCGTGGTCGAAGAACTCACGTTGGTAATTGACGACGGCCTGAGCGACTTTAATCAGCGTGTTTCGTCGCTGCTCAATGGATTCGATCAGCCACTGAGCGGCGGTGATTTTACGTTTGATGAATTCACGTTCTTCGGGTGTCACCTGACCATTGGCAAGACGCTGGCGATGGAAATTGCTGATCGTCAAACCACGGCTCGGACCTTCATCCATTTTTACCACGTAGCTACCTTCCTCATTGATCTCCAGCCACATATCCGGCGTAACCGTTGGAACAATGCTCTCGGCAAAATGACTGCCAGGCTTGGGATCGAGCCGCCGCAGTTCCTCCCATGCTTCTTGAATTTCCTCGATCGACATGCCGGTGGTTTTCTGGATATGGGGCAGTCGGTTATGACTCAAATCATCGAGATGATGCAGAATCAAGGCTCGCACATGGTCGAGATGGGGTGTATCGGGATCGAGTTGCAGCAGTAAACACTCGCTTAGATTTTGGGCCCCCACGCCACGAGGATCCAGTTGCTGCACATAGGCCAACGCATTTTCCGCCAGTTCGAGGTCCTCGTCCGTTGCGTCCGGCGGCAGTAAATCTCGCAGCGACATATTGAGCCGAGCACCGTCGGCCGGTGAGAGCGATGAAATAATTCGCTCACACATCGTCAGCAGTTTTTCATCCAGATCCATCTCGTGCAACTGGGCCATCAGGTAATCCTGGAGCGTCTCGTTGCGGTTAACGACATTGGACATCAGGTCGTGCTGTCGATCGGAATCCTCTTCGATTCGGTTAGACGAAGGCCGAGTACCGCTGTCAAAAAATTCCGGGATCTCTTTGTCGAGATTGAGCAGGCGTTCAAAATCGTCTTCGCCGCCGGTTGATTCTTCAATGATCAACTCTTTTTGATCGACATCTTTGGATTGCCGTTCTTCTTCGCGGGCTTCCGCACTGGCTTCGTCACCGGCGTCTTCTTCGACTTCGCGTTCGAGAACTGGATTCTCGGCCAATTCACGCTCGATTTTGGCTTCAAGCTCCGCTTGGCCCAACTGCAGGACTTCCATCGACTGGATCATCCGCGGCGCCATCGTCTGGCTTTGTTTGAGCGATAAATTTTGTCCAAATGTGATCTTCATATCCAGCTCTAAAAGGGTTGGCGACCAACCAGTGCGTCGGCCAAAATCTCTTTATTAGTATATTCCAAATGGCTGCCGGTCGTGATGCCTCGTGCCAGCCGGGTAATCTGGACATCAAAGGAACTCAACAAATTTGAAATATACAGAGCCGTACCATCACCTTCGACAGTTGGGTTGGTGGCCATGATGATCTCTTTGAAATTTCCCTTCGCGATCCGGTCCGCCAGTTGATCGAGTGTCAACTGATCGGGGCCGATATTGTCCAGCGGTGCAATCCGGCCGAGCAAAACGTGATACAGCCCTCGATAGGTTCCTGCTTGTTCGAGTGCCATCAAATCACGAGCCTGTTCCACGACACACAAGGTTGACGATTCCCGCCCTGGATCGCGACAGATTGAACAAGCTTCGCTTTCAGCCAAATTATAGCATATTTTGCAGTAGCGGACGTTTTCCTTGACCAATCGGATGGCATCGGCCAGTTCCATGGCTTCTGCGACCGGAACCCGTAACAAATGATACGCCAGCCGTTCAGCGGATTTTCGGCCAATTCCCGGAAGCCGTGAAAGCTGATCGATCAGACGCGTAACGGACTCGGAAAGGCTGCTCATGGGTGCTTAATCATTCCCCAGAAAGCTCTTCAGCATCCCATCCATGTTTTCCGGAAGCGGCAGATCGCCCGTGACACTTTGCATGGCTTCCATGTGGAGCTGTTTGGATTTGCCGATGGCATCATTGATCGCAGCCGGCAACAAGTCTCGCACCATTTCCCATTCAGATTTTTCTTCGAGCAACGGATCAATATAGACATCGAGTGCCGCGCCGAGTCCGTTCACGGTCACTTTGACGAGACCGCCACCTGCTTCGCCTGTGACTTGGCGGGTTTTAAGTTCCTCCATCGCCGCTTGCATTTTTGGCCCAATCGTTTGAGCTTGTTTGAGTAGCGAGGCCATCTGGCCGATTTGTCCGAAACCTTTGAACATAGTTTTTAGTTTTTTGCTCGTTGATAAAACTGGGTAATTTCTGCGTCAAAAACATCCATCGCCTTTTTGACGAAATCTTGCTCCAACAGCATACGTTTAAGTTGAGCTTGGGACAATCGCGGGGCTACATTTTCGGCGGCCTGACGAGCGGTCTCCGAAACACAAAACTCAACACGAACCGAACGACCCGTGATCGCCGACAAGGCCGATTCAATCGACTGCTTGCGTTCTGGTTTGAGGCATTCGCGCACGGTATATGCGTCCTTGAGCGTCGCTCGGATCAGGTTGGGTTCGACCAAAACAAGGGCTTCCGGAGATGCCACCATTTCGGCCGTCATGCCGACCATCGATTCGGCCATCGCCTGCCAGTCCTGACTCAGTTGATTTCTCGATCCCGAGGCATTCGTGGACGGTTTCGCGGGTACAGCCAAAACAGCAACGGGTTCTCTCTCTATTTCCACATCGCTATCTCGATGGGTTTTCAAGACGGACGGATGAGGAGCGTCACGATGGGTTTCGGTGAAATGGGTTCCCGCTGATTCTGTGTCCTTGGTAGCCGTTGGGGCGGCAGGGAGGGAGTGATTTGGAGCCGAAAGCGAAGAAGTAGGTGAAGGCGAATGGCATGGTGATTGCGATGTAAAATGGGAGGTGCTGTCAACTACTTCTTTTTTTTTTGTCGATGGTTCGGCGGGGGCCGTTTTCTGCTCGACAGTTGGCTGCGGCGCAGCATGAGGCGGTGAGATACGGGGTCGGGCGGCCGGACTGGCCGAGCCTGAATCCGAAATTTGTTTCACCAGTTCCGAAATGGCGTCGAGGTTTTGCAAATTGCAAATTCGGATCGCCGCTACCTCGAGCAACGTTCTCGCGTGCAGACTCGATTGCATTCGAACCAATCCCGAATCCAGAATCTGAATCATCGACAGCAATGTTTCCAGCCCCACATCGTCGATCTGTGTGCGGATCGTTTCAACATCGGCAGGTGAGCACATCAGCAGCGTGTCCGGACTGCAGCCGATCTTGACCGTCATCACGTCCCTAAAATAGCCAAGCAACTGGCTGGCGAGCTGGCCAGCATCCACGCCTTGACTGAGGGCCTCATGAATCAGGCTCAGCGACTTGGTGGAATCATGTCCCAGCAGTGCCGTGGCCAGTTCCGCAATCCGTCCGATCCCGGCGGTTCCCAAGAGCTGATGAATGGCCTCCACCGAAAGATGGTTTCCGGAAAACGAGAACACCTGCTCAAGCAGCGACTGACTATCGCGCATCGACCCGTTTGCCCGGCGGGCCAGCAGCATCAACGCGTCCTCGTCGGCAGTTTTGTTTTCCTGAGCGACAATCGTCTTGAGCGATTCCGCAATCGAGTCGGTTTGAACGGGCGAGAAGTCAAAACGTTGGCATCGCGAAAGCACCGTGATCGGCATCTTGTGCGGATCGGTGGTACAAAAGATGAATTTCACATGTTTGGGAGGTTCCTCAAGCGTTTTCAACAGCGCGTTAAATGCTTGTGAGGTCAACATGTGCACTTCATCGATGATGTAAATCTTGAATTTCGCTCGACTAGGTCGAATCGCCGCATTGGAGCGAAGGGAGCGAATTTCATCGATCCCCCGGTTGCTGGCACCATCGATTTCCAGCACATCGACATCTTCGCCAACGGAAATGGCACTGCAAACATCGCATTCGTTGCAGGGCGTCGTCGTGGGGCCGGTGACACAATTGAGACACTTGGCAAAAATTCGGGCGGACGACGTCTTTCCCACACCTCTTGCTCCGGTAAACAAGTAGGCGTGTCCGATTCGCGATTGCCGGATCGCGTTGGCCAATGCAGTGGCGATATGCCCTTGACCGATCAATGACTCGAATGATTGCGGCCGGTATTTTCGGGCGACGACTTGATAGCCTTCAACGTTTGGACTTGAGTCCGGTGGGTTCATCGATATTTCCTTTCAACTGTGGTACAGTATTCTAATCGATTTTCTGTACTTTAGGATGCCACCATGAAATCCCTTGTCCATCTGGACGATTTCCCCTCAAGAAATAACGTTAACTTTCAGGCTTATTGCAGCGTTTCGCCACTCAGTCGCCCGGCGGCTGAGCGGGCCAAACAGTTTATTGAACGCCAACTCAATGTCGGTCGAGGCGTTATTTTTGAATACTCGGGCGAACAGAGCGTCGGCCCTCGATTTCGCAAAAATTTCTCAGCATTGCTGAGGACCGATTCCGGCAACATCTCGATGGGGACCAGTACTTCGGAGTCGCTTTCGATGATCGCCAACGGCTATCCCTTTTCGCCGGGCGACCAGATCATCAGCTATATCAATGAGTATCCGGCGAACCATTATCCGTGGGTACTTCAAGCGAAACATCGCGGTGTGGAGCTGGTGTTGCTCTCGGATGCCGAGCCTCGACAGGCGGACCGGGATCACGTCGGGCAGATTCCCGATTCGTTTGCCCGGTCATGGTCGATGGATGAACTCGAATCCAGGATTACGAATCGAACCCGAATGATTGCCATCAGTCATGTGCAGTTCACCAGCGGATTTGCCGCCGATCTGGTTCGGTTGGGCCAACTGTGCCGCGACCGGAACATCGATTTGGTGGTGGATGCAGCGCAGAGCCTGGGATCACTGCCGCTGTATCCAGACGAATGGGGCATCGCCTGCGTCGCAGCGTCCGGCTGGAAATGGTTGCTCGGTCCGATTGGCTCAAGTGTGCTGTATACCAATCCGGCGTTTCGCGAAAAGATTGAAATTACGATGACCGGTGCCGACCAAATGCTTCAGGACACGGAATATCTGGACCACACTTGGGCACCTCATACTTCGGGCCGAAAGTTCGAGTACTCGACTGTCTCGTACGCATTGCTGGACAGCCTCTCGGTAGGCGTCGAAGAGATTTTTTTGCCTCATTCGGTCGAACAAATTCGCGACTACAATTTTGCGATGCAGGACTTGGCACTGGAGCATTTGGATGGCGAAAAGTATCAACCGGTCGTCCATCGGTCCGAACATCGCTCGGGGATTCTATCACTGATTCCCAAGCAATCGACGGCGAAGCAGATTTCTGCGGCGCTGGAACTGCAAAATATCATTGTGACACCTCGCGATGGGTACCTGCGTTTCGCTCCGCATCTTTGCACGACCGCAGACGAAGTACTGGCAGCGGTGGAATCGCTAAATCGAATCTGAAGATTAACACGATTGAAGCACGGCGGGACTAGACGGGTGGATTTCTCTGCTATCACTGTTGATAATATTCGAATCATAACCCGAAGCGTAAGTGAGGAACCGGGTTTCTTCCCTCGCTTCGGGTTGTGATTCTCGTGGAGTTAAATGAACCGCTTTCGCTCGTGCGAAGTGAAGCCTTGCATCTGTTGGGTAACTATGGCGACTAAAATCATCAAAAGCACTGAAGAATTGGGGTCCTCTCGTCACTACGAAATTCACGCGCCGCACGGCAATACGCTGAGCTGTAAAAACTGGCTGACGGAAGCTGCGTTGCGGATGTTGATGAACAACCTTGATCCCGCCGTGGCCGAAAATCCAGATGAACTGGTGGTTTACGGAGGCATCGGCCGGGCTGCCCGAAACTGGGAATGTTACGACACCATTGTCGCAACGCTCAAACGGCTTGAAGCCGATGAAACGATGCTGGTTCAATCCGGCAAACCGGTCGGTGTCTTCAAAACCCATCCCGACGCCCCGCGAGTCCTGATCGCCAACAGCAATCTCGTTCCGCACTGGGCGACGTGGGA
Source organism: uncultured Pirellulaceae bacterium (assembly GCA_964414815.1). Taxonomy (GTDB): domain Bacteria; phylum Planctomycetota; class Planctomycetia; order Pirellulales; family Pirellulaceae; genus Mariniblastus. The sequence goes on from CAYPXY010000004.1 coordinate 137,316, forward strand.
ACATTTTCACCAACTCGATCGCGCCGGCTTGATGATGTACGGTCAAATGACGGCTGGCTCATGGATCTACATCGGTAGTCAGGGGATTGTGCAGGGGACTTACGAAACCTTTGTTGAAATGGGGAGACAACATTACGGCGGCGATCTGGCAGGGCGATGGATTTTGACGGCCGGACTTGGCGGGATGGGAGGCGCACAACCGCTCGCCTCGACGATGGCGGGGGCAAGCATGTTGGCGATCGAATGTGATCCGACACGGATTCAGAAACGGCTCGATACCGCCTATCTCGATGTCGCCACCGAATCGCTTGATGAGGCTTTGACCATCATTCAGGAATCGGTTTCAAACCGCAAAACAATTTCCGTCGGTCTGCTGGGCAATGCAGCGGAAATTTTGCCGGAACTTGTGAAACGAAACGTTCGGCCCGATGCCGTGACCGATCAAACGTCGGCTCACGATCCGCTCAACGGCTATTTGCCAGCGGGCTGGACGCTGGAGCAGGCGGTTGCCGAGCGAATTTCCAATCCGGAAAGGGTAGTCGCCGAAGCAAAGGCATCCATGGCAACGCATGTCAAAGCAATGCTCGATTATCACCGCATGGGCATCCCGGTTTTTGATTACGGCAACAATTTGCGGCAAATGGCGCTCGATGTCGGCGTGAAAGATGCGTTTGATTTTCCGGGCTTTGTACCGGCCTATGTCCGGCCACTTTTTTGCCGAGGGATTGGCCCCTTTCGCTGGGCCGCTCTTTCAGGTGATCCTGCGGACATTGCAGCGACCGATCAAAAGGTTAAAGAGCTGATTCCCGATAACCCCCATTTGCATCGCTGGCTGGACATGGCGGCGGAGAAGATCAAGTTTCAGGGGCTACCGGCAAGAATTTGCTGGGTGGGACTGGGACAGCGGCATCATTTGGCGCTGGCGTTTAACGAAATGGTTCGTACCGGCGAGGTCTCCGCGCCGATTGTGATTGGTCGCGATCACCTGGATTCCGGTTCCGTTGCCAGTCCGAACCGCGAAACCGAATCGATGAGGGACGGATCAGATGCCGTTTCGGATTGGCCGCTGCTCAATGCGTTGCTCAACACCGCGTCCGGAGCCACTTGGGTCAGCCTGCACCATGGCGGAGGAGTCGGCATGGGTTATTCTCAGCACGCGGGCGTCGTCATTGTTGCCGACGGAACCGACAAAGCCGCCACTCGATTGCAACGCGTGTTATTCAACGACCCGGCAACGGGAGTGATGCGGCATGCGGATGCGGGATATAAAGAGGCAATTCAATGCGCGAAAGACCAAGGATTGGACTTGCCAAGTGTTGATTGAGAGTGGAGAAAAGTGTAGAACGGAATGAATCTCAGAACCATTCCGTTCCTCTCCGGACTCCAGACTTCAAAACGACTACCTCTCTCGCATGAAACTCATTCCCGGCGAAATTACTCTTTCTCAACTCGAATCGTTCTACCTGAAACCGACTGGCATCGAGTTGGACTCTCGTTGCTGGGCCAATGTCGACGCTTCGCGGGAAACGATCTTGCGGATGATCGAGAGCGATGCTCCCGTTTATGGAGTCAACACCGGATTTGGAATCCTCGCCAATGAGCGAATTTCAAAAGAGAATCTCAATCAATTGCAATTGAATCTGATCCGTTCTCATTGTGCCGGAGTCGGGCCGTTGCTGGATGATCGAATTGTGCAACTGATTTTGATCCTGAAAGCCGCCAGCTTGGCCCAAGGCTATTCAGGTGTTCGGAGGGAAGTGATTGGCACGCTTCTGGTCATCCTGAATACGGGTTTGTTTCCCTGCATTCCCTCCAAAGGTTCTGTCGGCGCCAGCGGTGATCTTGCCCCCTTGGCACATCTGGCCTTGTCGCTGATCGGCGAAGGTGATTTTCGAATCCGAGGAGAAATCGTACCTGCAAAAGACTGTTTGACAAGAGGCGGCCTTCGTCCGCTGCAACTTCAGGCCAAGGAAGGGCTGGCACTGATCAACGGGACACAGGTGTCTACGGCGCTGGCGCTGAGCGGACTTTTTGAACTTAAGAAATGTTTCCATGCTGCCATGATCGCCGGGGCCATGTCGGTCGACGCGACGCTGGGCAGTGACACTCCATTTGATGTTAGAATCCATACAATTCGAAAACAAGTGGGTCAGATTGAATGTGCAAAGCGATATCGCGACCTGTTGGCTGGGAGCGAAATTCGCGAGTCGCATCGTGACTGTTCGCGCGTGCAGGATCCTTATTCACTTCGTTGTCAGCCGCAAGTGATGGGAGCCTGTCTGGATTCCATTGAGTACGCGGAGCGCGTCTTGTTGGCCGAAGCCAATGCGGTTTCCGATAATCCGCTGGTGTTTGCCGAGCAGGGAGAAGTACTGTCCGGTGGAAACTTTCATGCCGAGCCGGTGGCGATCGCGGCCGATCAACTGGCGATCGCAGCGGCCGAAATCGGCTCGCTCTCGGAGCGGCGAATTGCACTCCTGGTCGATCAGCACTTGAGTCAACTTCCTCCCTTTCTCGTACCCGAAGGCGGCCTGAATTCCGGATTCATGATCCCGCAAGTTACGGCTGCTGCCCTGGTCAGCGAAAACAAGCAACTCGCCAGTCCGGTCAGCGTGGACAGCCTACCGACGAGTGCGAATCAAGAGGATCACGTCAGCATGGCAACTTATGCGGCCGCCCGGCTGGGAACGATGTGCGACAACCTTCGCAACATCATTGCGATTGAATTGCTCGCGGCAAGCCAGGGAATTGATTTTCGCAAGCCGCTCAGGACCAGCCCACAGTTACAACGTGTGCTGGATCGGATTCGCACCAAGGTCCCTTTCTACGACGCTGACCGGACCTTTCATCAGGATATCCATGCTGTATCGGAGATGATTTCGATTCGATTCGAACTTTGACTCAAAGGCAAAAATTATGAATACTGATCTACTCTCCTTAAAAAATCGCAAAGTTCTTGCGTTCATCGATGATATCTATGAGGATCTGGAGCTTTGGTATCCGAAATTGCGGTTGATCGCGGCCGGTGCAGAAGTCGTCGTGGCGGGTCCGAAAGCAGGGCAGATCTACAAAGGCAAACATGGCTACCCATGCACGTCTGACGCAGCGATTGTCCATTGCCGTGAATCGGATTTCGACGCCGTCTTGTTGCCGGGCGGTTTCATGCCGGACAAGTTACGTCGCGATGACACCGTCAAAATGCTGATTCAGAAATTTGCCGATTCGAAAAAATGTATCGCCGCGATCTGTCACGGCGGCTGGATGGCAATCTCGGCTGGCGTGTACCGCGGAGTTCAGGCGACGGGTTCACCCGGTATCAAGGATGATTTGGAAAATGCGGGAGCCATCTGGATCGACGCCCCGGTGGTCGTGGATCGACATTTTATTTCCAGCCGAAAGCCGGATGATCTGCCTCAGTTCGTCGAAGCAATGATCAACATGATCGCACAACAGAAACCCTAAAGAAACCATCGTTGAAGGATGACCATGACCATCGACTACCGATCCGACACCGTTACGAAACCTACCGATGGCATGCTGTCCGCCATGATGAAGGCGAAGGTTGGCGACGACGTCTTTAGTGAGGACCCAGCGATCAATGAGCTGGAGTCGATGGCGGCCAAAATGTTTGGTAAGGAAGCCGCCATCTACTGCCCGTCAGGCACAATGACCAATCAGATCGCGATCAAATGCCATACCCAACCGGGCGACGAAGTGATTTGCGATGAAAGCTCCCACGTTTATCAGTATGAAGGTGGAGGCATCGCCTTTAACTCAGGAGCCTCGGTAAAATTGATCACCGGTGATCGCGGACGTATTACCGCAGATCAAGTTGCTGCAGCCATTCAACCCGACGATCCACATCGCCCCCAATCCAGTTTGGTGTCGCTGGAGAACCCCGCCAACCGGGGTGGAGGAAGCTGTTACGACTTTGGCGAGATCAAGAAAATTAGCGATCTCTGTCGTGAACGTGGATTAGCACTTCATTTGGACGGAGCCAGGCTTTGGAACGCGCTCGTAGCGAAAAATGAAACGCCGATTCAGTATGGGGAAGTTTTTGACAGCCTCTCGGTCTGCCTCAGCAAAGGACTGGGTGCCCCGGTCGGCAGTTTACTGATCGGCTCGAAGCCGTTCATCTACAAAGCAAGACGCATTCGAAAAGTCTTCGGTGGCGGGATGCGACAGGCCGGATTTCTGGCCGCAGCTGGAATCTATGCTTTGGAAAACCACATCGAGCGGCTGAAAATCGACCATGAACACGCTCGGCGGCTTGCGGAGACGTTTCAATCCAGGGCCTTTGTAAAAGAGGTATTGCCCGTAGAAACAAATATCGTGATCTTTGAAGTCATCGAATCAACCACCGCTCCCGAGTGGGTTGACCGTTTGAAAGAACATGGCATTCTGTCTTACGCCATCGCCCCGAACCGGGTTCGTCTGGTCGTGCATCTGGATGTGTCGGAAGCAATGGTGGACGAAACGGTTCGGGTTGTGAAGCAGTTCTGTTGAAATTCAACGGCTAATTCTTGCTTAAAAACTGGTTCATTTCCTGAATCACATCGTTCAGGCTTTGCTTGAGCTTTTCCAACCATTCGGTTGCACTGGACAGATCCTGATCCTTTCCGGCAGCCTCCAAGTGCAGCGTAAATTCGGCGGGTTGACGGCCGCCGAGATGGGTTAGTGCCCCCTTGAGAGCGTGTGCGTTGAGTCTCAGTTCCTTTGCATCTTGCTTCTTAATCGCCGATTCAATTGACTGAAGCATTCGTTGATGATCCTTGATGAATACTTCGATCAACTCGACCAGCAGCGACTGGTCGCCGCCGACGGTATCGAATGCATGCTGCCAATCCACATGATGAGCTTTCTTTCTTTCTCTCTTGGATGGCTCACCCATGGATGAACGATGTCCGGTCAGCTTTTCAATCAGTTCAAACAGCTTGGCGGGTTGGATTGGTTTGGACAGGTACTCGTCCATTCCCGCTGAAAGACATCGCATCCGATCTTCATGGCTGGCATGGGCAGTCAAGGCAACAATCGGCACCCAGACTCCAGCACGGTGTTGGATCTCGCGAAGGTGTTTACACGCTTCGTATCCATCCATCTCGGGCATCTGAATGTCGAGCAAAACCAGGTCATAGGATTGTTTCGGGTACAACTCCAAAGCCTTCACGCCTGTTTCAGCGATTGTCACATGGTGCCCGCCTTTTTCCAGCAGTCCTTTGGCCAATTTTTGATTGACCATATTGTCTTCGACGACCATCACTTGCAGTGGCCGCTGATCCCCTTCGCACGCGACCGTAGTTTGAGTACGAATCGCATCCTGTTTAGAAAAGCTCAACCCGCTCTGTTCGGGAAGCGGTACACCCTCCACCATCGCGACGCAATGAAACTCAGCCAGAAACGAAAATCGGCTTCCCTTGCCCAACTCACTCTGGACCACCAGATTGCCTCCCATCAACTGCACCAACCGGGAGGCAATCGTCAGCCCCAGACCGGTGCCACCGTACTTCCGCGTGGTGGACGTATCAACTTGTTCAAACTCGGCAAAAATCAGATCCAACTTTTCGGCTGGAATGCCAATGCCCGTGTCCAGAATAATAAACTCCAGCGTTACTTTATCCTGATTCGCGTGGACCCGATGAACCTGGAGCTCGACTTTGCCTTCGTGAGTGAACTTGATCGCGTTTCCAATCAGATTGATGAGAACCTGTCGCAACCGGCCCAGGTCTCCGATAACCTGCTCGGGGACTTCGGGGGCAATGGATCCGATGAGTTCGATATTTTTACCGTGTGCGCGAATGGCAAGAGAACGCAACGTCTCGCCCATCGACTCACGAAACGCAAACCGCTGGTTGTCCAGCACCATTTTCCCGGATTCAATTTTTGAAAAATCCAGCACTTCGTTAATCAGCCTGAGCAGGGCATCGCTGGATGTTTGGATTAGTTCGAGGTATTCACGATGTTCCTTCTCACGGACACTGCCCAGCAGTAAATCCGTGATCCCGATGATGCCGTTGAGCGGCGTACGGATCTCGTGACTGATATTGGCCAGGAAATCTGATTTCGCGCGGCTTGCCGATTCCGCCATTTCCTTGGCGTGCAGCAGTTCATGTTCCTGCTTTTTTCGAGCCGTCACATCCCAAAACATTCCCTGAATCCCGATCGGCTGACCATCGGCGTCGAAAACCGGAGATTTCAGCACTTCCACGTAGGTCATATCGTGACCTTTGGGGTGACTCTCCGTATCGTGGAACGCCTTTCCCGTGGCCAGCACCCAAGCGTCATCTCGACGATACTTTTCGGCCATTTCCGGAAACAGATCGAAGTCGGACTTACCGATCAACTGGTCGCGGGATTGCCCCAGTTCATCACAATATCGTTGGTTGACAAATACAATCTTGCCATCGAGGTCTTTGTGAAAAACAAAAATCGGCAAACTCTCGACCAGATTGAGATAGACCGCCTCGGCTTCGTCAAGTTTTCGCTGAGCGTCCAGTTGGCGGGTCTGGTCACGGGCCAGCACGCCGATGAATTTTGGATGACCGCCGGCACCGCCGCAGAGGGTAAATCGAGCTTTGACCCAGACCCAATCCGCTTCTCCGCGATCAATCCGAAATTCGTGGTTGAAGGTCCCCGTCTGCGAGATCGCGCGGAGGCTTTGTAGCAACCCATCGCGCTCATCGGGATGAATCTGCTGAACCCAGTCGAGTTGACTCAGTAAACTGAGATCGGGTTGGTCCGACGGTTTCGCAACGTTGAACATCGCAGCAGCAGCCTGGTTGATATAAACAATCTGAAACGTGTCCAGCGATGTCGCCCAAGCCAATTCGTTGGCCAACTCCAACAATGCGACTGCCATTTCCTGATCGGAAAATGAACTGGCAGTCGGTTGCGTGTTGCCATCGATGGTCATTGGATTTCAGACGCTACTTGACAGCGTCCACGGCTGCATCGTAATTCGGTTCCTGAGCAATTTCAGGAACCAGTTCTGTATAGGCAACCTGCCCGGCAGGATCAACGACAATAATCGCACGGCACAACAATCCCTTCAGCGGTCCGTCCACAATAGCGGTTCCATAGTCGTGCCCGAAATCGTCCGACCGGAATGCCGACAGCGAATCCACATGCTCGACTTGTTGGGCCTCGCAGAATCGCTTTTGGGCAAATGGCAGATCTTTTGATACATTGACCACGACAGCGTTGGAGAGTTCGCCGATTCGCGAATTGAACGTTTTTGCCGACACCGCGCATACGGGGGTGTCGAGACTCGGAATGACGCTTAAAATAACGGTTTTACCTGCATAATCTGCCAATGTTTTCTCGCTCAAGTCACCGGCAACCAATCGGAAATCGGGGGCTTTTGAGCCGACCGGTGGTAATTCGCCGGACGTGTTGATGGGGTTGCCTTTGAGTGTAATTTGGGCCATATAAAGCTCCCTTGTGCTTGGGGGTTAAAGTCTAGTTTGATGGGTCTTCAGAATCGTCACTTCCATCGTTCATGTTAATATCCGGGATGGCATCGTCACTGAGATCGATCGTTTCGCCCTCGTATTCGAGCGTTGCTGAAGTTTTCTCAATCGTCATCTTACCGGTCAAGGAGCTTCCTTCGTAGCTGAAGAGGCCTTCAATCTTGACGACACCTTCGCCACGAACCCCTTTGACCGGAAAATGAAATACGACACGTTCATTGTTTTGTGTAACGTTCGTGGCTGCACTGACTGAAATCGGAGGGCCAAGCAGTTCCTTGACTTGGGGAGACTCCGCAATCAGTACTTCACACTCCGCCTGAAAATCAATCATCGGCTTATAGAACTTTAAATAGCCGAACAATCCTCCCGAAAGACAAAGAAGGGCCAGAAACCCTAAACACCCACAACCTGCAAAAAGCAGTCCTTTTTTGGAACTGCCTGTCGATGGTTGGTTGGGGAAGCCATGGGCAGGATATTGAACGTTGGACATACAATGAAGATTAGGTTGGTTCGCACGTCCCGTCATTCACTCGGTTGACTATGATCGAGATGACGAGGCGAAGTTGATGGACAGGATCAGTTTCATAATGACACGCAGGCTACATTGTCAAGTTTCGCTTTTTGGCAAAACTTCTCTTGGGGTAAAGCCTCATGTAGTCTAACGATTTCCAAGCGGTTTCGTCGAGACCTGAGTCGATAAAATGGGGACTTGAGATTGGCAAAGGCAGGGGAAATCGTAATTTTGTCGAAGTTGGAATCCGGTCTTGGCAATTTGTGAAGTTCTGTAATAATGGGGCGATTGAGAGGTGCCCTTGGTGGAACTCCAGCAGCATGATTTCTCATTTTAAAAGGGGCCCGTAGCTCAGCTGGGAGAGCGCTACAATGGCATTGTAGAGGTCGTCGGTTCGATCCCGATCGGGTCCACTCGATAAAAACCGAGGTGAAATGAGTTTTCACGTCGGTTTTTTTATAGGCTGAGTTTCCGTTGGGTTCTCGTCGATAGTGTCTGCTGACTCGCTTGCCTACGATTCGATTGGTTTTTTTCGATTCCAATCCATCTTTAAGAGCAGAGATTCGTCTTGGCCAGCATACAGCAAGATTCCCAAACCGGGATTTATCGCATCCGTTTTCGCTTTGCAGATCGGGCCTACAACCGCTCTCTCAAAACGACCGATCTTAAGGCCGCTCGTACGGCCTTGGGGCGTGCCGAAGAAAACATGCAACTCATTGAAAAGGGGCGGTTGGAAGTTCCACCAAACGCTGACCTTGCCAAGTTCATTATGAGTGACGGCAAGATCAACAGAAAGCCCGTTCTTTGCACTTCGATCACTCTTGGAAAGCTCTTCGAATCCTACTTGGCTCAGCTTCCAGCCGGAACCAAAGAAGAGCTAACCATAGGGCTTGAAAAGACCCATATCAACAACTTCAAGCGAATTCTGCCAACTTCAAAACTCGCCAACACGATCACAACCGCTGATCTTCAGCGATACGTCGAACGACGGTTGAATAAGACTCGGAAAGGCCGCAATCTCAGTCCAGAGACGGTAAAACGAGAAATGGCTACGTTCCGCTCCATCTTCAATTGGGCAAAAAGCCTTGGCTATGTCGAAGGGGAATCTCCAACGAATGGTCTGATAATCGGCAAGCCCGATGCTAAACCTCCTTTCATGACGATGATCGAGATCAATCGTCGAATCGAGCGAGGGGGAATCAGTGACAAAGAGCAGAATGAATTGTGGGAGTGCCTTTACCTGACAACGGACGAGGTCGCTGAGTTTCTGAAATTTGTAAAAGAACGGAATCGCTACCCGTTCATCTACCCCATGCTCTACTTCATCGCGTTTACTGGAGTTCGTCGAAGCGAAATGATGCGATCACGGATCGATGATTTTAATTTTGAAAACCGGACGGTACTCGTGAGGGAAAAAAAACGGAGCAGAACGTGAGCGACTACCTATCGCCGAATTGACCTCGCTCATTCTCTCACCCAAGTGATGCAGGAGTGGTTTAGTATTCATCCGGGCGGGCAATACGCTTTGCGTATGCCGCCGATAAATGGAGACGTTCCCATACAACTCACCCCAGACCAAACTCGCGTTCAGTTCCGACGAACAGTGCAAAATAGCAAGTGGCAGAATGTGCGAGGCTACCATGTGCTTCGACATTCATTTGCTTCTAATCTAGCTTCCTTGGGAGCAGATCAACGGGTCATCGACGAGTTCATGGGGCACCAAACCGAGGCAATGCGGTCTCGATATCGCCATCTGCTCCCCTCAGTAAAGCGAAACGCAATTGACTTGCTCGATTCTTGAGGTGGTCTTGGACAGGGTTCTTTTCTGTCAGTCCACAAGTTTACATCGAAACGGCCGCAACACTGAACCGCTCGTAGCAAGCCCATCGAAATTTGTTAACTCCCCATCTCCTTAGCAGGCACGTTGCCTTGCCTGCGTTTCCACACCTGATGCACGATGAATCGTGCCGAACGGCCGCCGAAAGGTCGTGCTGAACCGTGAAGTTCTCTGATTGGGAACAAATCGGGGAGACGCACGGCCTTACGGTCTTTATCAGGAGGAAAAGAAATGCCAGAAGCAATCGGGGATTCAAGCCTAAGAATGGAAGAGCTTTGCCAACGGCTTGGCAAAATCGAATCTTTGCTGGAAGCCTTACAGACCCCAAAAAAGGAAAAACATTTTTACACCACCAAAGAAGCGGCAGAGCGGCTGGACTTGTCGAACTGGTACGTTCGGAAGCTCTGTGCTGACGGTGTAATTTTAGCCGAGAAACACCCAGAGAGCGGACGCTTTCTGATTTCGGCTGATGAGATTAACCGGATTGAAACTCGAAGGGGAGCCCTCGACGAGTAGCAATCCTATTTTGAAAAAGGAAAACGACATGACAAAGAAAGCAACGACAAAAAATGAGGAACGAAATCGACCTGTCTTCGAATCGAAGATGCGGCAGATTCGGGCTTCAGTATTCAAGAACGAAGGTAAGGACGGGAAATCGTACTTCAATACTCAGCTCGTTCGTCGGTATCAGTCTGGCGACAACGAATGGGCGAATTCCAGTCATTTCACCGGATCGGCTGACCTTGTTTTAGCAAGGCAACTGATTGATGAGGTCTTGGCGTTTCTCCGTTCTCAAGGGGAAGGTGAGTCTTAGACCATGCGTCAAAAAAAAGCGAGACTTGTTCCCAATCAGAGGACTGAGAATTCAGACGAGAAAATGACTTTGCTAAGGCTGCGGATGTGGTGGGCATTGCTAATTTCGGCAACGCTGAACTGCTTTCAAATGCTCTCATAGGCGGACAAGTTTCGGGGGCGGCCTCTGGTCGCTCCCCGTTTCAAACAGGTCGCCAGTGTCCTTGTCAGGCCACTGTCACCCCGTTTGCTGTCGTCCCGCTTCCGCCGTCCACCCCCAAAACTTGGCTGATTTTTTTTCTGCTTGTCATTTGTGAAAGCAGAAAAAAATCATCTGTTTATTTTCCGTGATCGGTTCTCCGGTCGTTGGCTTCAGAACCTCAATCCGTTCCATCCAATCCCCGTCATCTTCAGCTTATTTTTTCGACGAATTTTACTTGACTTTTAATCACACCCAATGCACTGAAGTGCTGTATACAGATGGTCGCTCAAACGACCGCCAACGCCCAAAATTTCCGACAATTACTCCGTGTACGATGCTGTATGCAGACGTAAACAAACGGTAAACTAATGAATACGTCATGCAGTATTCGCCGTGAAAACCGCCATTTTTGATGTTTACATTCGTTGCAAGGAGCCTCCATTGGCCAATCGACCATTCTCCCTTCGGCTTAGCGATGAACTGGTGAGCGAGATTCAGAAGCAGTACCCCGATTTTGGCGGTGCCGAGCAAGGCGGGGAGGGGATAAACTCCAAAGCACTTCGTAAAGTCATTGAAAGGGGATTGGAAAATGATCCCCAACAGGCGCTCGGCCATGAACTGGCCGAAATCCGCGAACAGCTTCGTGACATCCAACGCGAGATGGAATCAATCAACCGCAGCTTTTCGACCGTCCTCCAAGTCGTGCTACGCAACGCCGGAAAATTTGCTCCCACCGATGTCGAGGCTACAATAAGAAAACTGAAGGAGGGAGGTAAGCTGGTTTAATGGTTGCATCAATCGCCAAGATGGCCCAAGGGGCGGAACGATACTATGCTCGGTTGGCAAAGGAAGATTACTATCTGAATGGCGGCGAGCCTCCGGGCCGCTGGATCGGAGAGGCTGCAAGTCCTCTGGGACTGACGGGGACGGTCAATTCAAAAGAGCTTTCCAACGTGATCGCTGGCTTCGGATCGGATGGAACAGCCCTCGTAAAAAATGCCGGTGCAAAAAATCGACAGGTCGGTTGGGATATGACCTTCTCGGCACCGAAGAGCGTTTCCGTGATTTGGGGCATCGCGGACGATGACCTCAGAAAGAAAATCGAACATTTGCACAATCAGGCAGTCGATACCGCGATTGATTATCTCCAGAAAAATTGCGTCTGGAGCAGAACCGGCCCCGGTGGGCGGGAATGGAAACGAGCAGAAGCGGTAGTCGCCGCTTTCAATCACGGAACAAGTCGAGACGCAGACCTTCAGCTTCATACCCACGCTTTATTTACCAACGTGGGAGTTCGAGAGGATGGCAAAACCGGAACCATCGTCAGTAAAAAACTCTTCGAAAACAAAATGCTCTCCGGTGCCATCTATCGAAGTGCGCTGGCCGAATCGCTCAAGAACAGTCTGGGACTCGAAATTGAGGTAAGCGTACACCAGCACCATTTGCTGCTGGTCGGTGAAGCCTAGACCCGAAACCAGGAAATAACCCGTCACCAAGAGCATGACTTGGTGAAATATTTTGGGAAAAATTCATCCCAGTTTGTGCATTTCCCCCATCTTCAGTTTCAAAAAGAGACCTTCCTTTGTTTGATTGACAAATTCTCAGGTCATCAACAAAAACAAAGGAAGATCATGTCCGGCAAGGCAGCCAAGATTGTAGTCACTAAAAAGCAGAAAACCGAACTCGAACATATTAAGCGATCCAGGACGGCGCAGCAACGTTGGATCGCACGTGCCAAGATCATTTTATTGTCGGCGGACGGAATGTTGAACTCAGAAATCAGTTCCCGGATCGGACTCGATCGCCCTTGCGGGCGATCACCCGTTCCAGTGTCTTTTTGTATTTCTCCACGGCAAAGATATTGGGTAGAGCAGAGGCAAAGACGATTTTTGATTTATCTCGGACACCCGCTTCGCGGAGCCGGTCGTCGGCCAGGTACATGATCTTCTGGGGAGCACCGCCGCACTTTACTGCACCGGATGGATTGGTAAAGATAGCGGTTCCTCCTTCTTGGAAATTGCGAATCGCGTCCCAAGTCGATTCTACTGTCTCGTAAGAATAGTTACTGCAAACACCTCCTTTACCCAGTGACTCTTTCAATCCAGGAATCTTGTTCCAATTGATTTGAAGTCCCGCTGATACGATAAGCCAGTCGTAGGTGATCTGCTTACCGTCACGGGTTAGAACTGTATTCTGATCGGGAAGAAACTCCGTCGCCGCATCCCGAATCCAATTGACACCGGAGGGGATGAAGGAGGCTTCAGAACGTTCGGTCACTTCTTTCCTTGCTAATCCAGCACCAACGAGCGTCCAGAGCGGTTGGTAGTAGTGCTTATCGGACGGTTCGATCAAGCCGACGTTGCGATCGTGCCCCCGCCGCTTCATCAAACGAGCCGCCACGGTAATTCCGGCGGTTCCACCGCCGATGATCAAGATTTGATGATGAAGTTTTTTTGGCATGGCGATGTTTTCCTAAAATCGAATCAGACGTATGTACTCTGGAAGATGACAAAACAAGCGACAGCGAACATGGCGACGGCGAACACTTTTTGTAGAATAGGAGCGGGCATACGTCGGCCCATTCGCTGACCAATGAACAAACCGACGGTACCGCCAAGCACAAACAGCAACGTAGTATCGAGTGAGACGGTTCGCCCGGCGGACCACTGTGAAACGAGGCCTGCTAGGCTCACGAGCACAATGACCATGAGGGAGGTTCCGACGGCCCGATGAATAGCCATGCCGCTGAACAGAACCAAGGCCGGAACGATAATGAATCCTCCACCGACGCCGAAGAGCCCCGACAGCAGACCCGCGATGCTACCGACAATCATCAGCAGAATCGCGCAGCGAGAGGTGAGGACCAGGCTGCCCGTGGCATCCCGTTCGCAAGTAGGCGGATCTTGGCAATTCGCTCGATCACTTAGTAAAGACTCGTCCTTAGCTTCGGCTGCCTGCCGCCATAGGCGAATAGCGACCACTACCATCAACCCAGCAAACAACAACAGGAGTGTCGATTCGGGAATCAAGCTGGCGATCCAGGTTCCCACCGGCGCGCCAAGCATCCCTGCGACAGCAAACAGCAACCCCGTCCGCAGTTCAACCAAACCACGGTTCCAATAGGTCAAGAAGCCGATTGCAGAGATGGTTCCAACCGCGGCCAATGAAGTCGTCACGGCTTCCCTTGCGGAAACACCCAGTCCATAAACCAGCAGCGGTACCGCGAAGATCGCCCCACCACCACCGGTTAGACCAAGTGACAAACCGATCAAGATTCCAAACAGGACAGTCAAGGCAGTCATGGGGCAGTGTCCTCAGCACTGGCGGCTTGCTTGTCCTCACCACTTCGCCGACTAGCGGCGAGCCGCTTCCAGACACCAACGCCGATGAGCGCCGGGGCAGCGACGACACACAAGGGGCAGGTTGCTCCCACCAAGAGAGCAGTACCCGTTCCCATCGCTCCCAAACCAGCCCCCAAAGCGATACACGTGTTCGCGGCCTTGAGTTCCTCGCGTACTTGTTCTTCGGATGGCTTGTTCATCGGAATAACCCCATCAAAAGATTGACAAGGAGAAAGATGGCAACCACGCCCCAGACAATCAGACAGGGAGAGCAGACGCCTATCTTGCAGGTATCCGCCTGACATTTTGTATTGGGTTTGGCTTGTGTCCCATCAACGTCGCAACTGGATTTCTGTGGACTCGTTTTCATCGAAGCACCTCATCAAATTGTCAAAATCAAAACACTCTTAAAAAGCCGTCCGCCGTCATGCAGGCAACGATGGCAGTGCGGTCAACGGCAGTCCGCTCGCCGACCATGCATTCAACCCGCCCGCCATGTTGGTCACGTCGAAACCGGCTCGCTGGAGTAGGCTGGTGGCGATCGCCGACCGGCCTCCGCCCTGACATTGCACAACGACCGGCTTCGATCGGTCGATGCTTTTCATATCGCGAAGCAATTTCCCGAGAAAAAGGTGTTCCGCACCTGGAATATGTTCCGCTTGGTACTCGGTCAGCGCTCGCACGTCGAGCAACCACGCTTCACCACTTTCCAAGCGAGGCTGCAACTCTCCGGGAGTGCTTGATGGGTACGACTGTGTTCTCAGACCGGCTTGCCGAACCGACGGGGCATCGAAGTAACCATCGACATGGTCGATTCCGATGGAACGCAGGCGACGCAAATGTTTCGGCAACTCCACAGCGTCAGTCAGCAGGTAGATCGGCTGAGCATAGTCCACCAAGAACCCCGTCCAGACGACGAGGGAGCCGCCCGGAATGTTGACCGTTCCGGGAACGTGACCTTGCGCGAAATCCGCCGATGGTGAGGGATCGATCACCAAATGCTGCTCAGCGATTTGAGCTATTTGTGTTGGCGAAACAACGGTGACTGGCGGTAGGTTACGGATCAACTCTGGTCCCTCCTTATTCACCCGCTTCATGACTGCGAAGTAATAAGGTGTCTCAGGTTGTTCGAAAAGGATGTAGTCAACAAACCGCTGCTCGTCGTCGAACTGCAAGGCCGGATTGAACCGCTTTTCGTAGCCAACGGTACTCGACGGAATCGCTCCCAACCCCTTGCCGCATGCACTTCCCGCTCCGTGAGCTGGCCAGATTTGCAGATGGTCCGGCAATTCGAGGAAGCGTCGCATCGAGTGATAAAGCTGTCGTGCCCCCGTTTCCGCGCTGCCCACCACACCCGCTGCCGTCTCCAGCAGGTCTGGCCGTCCGATCGAGCCAACGAAGACGAAATCTCCGGTGAATATCCCCATCGGCTCGGACGCTCCGCCCCCTTCATCGGTCAGCAGGAACGAAATATGTTCTGGCGTGTGCCCGGGGGTATGAACGGCTTCTAATTTGACGTTGCCAACGTGAAACGTATCGCCCTGTTTCAGCAGTTGCGTGTTGTACTGATCCGCGTAGAGATACTTCCAATCGCTCGGACCTTCGTCAGACAAGTAGAGTTTTGCACCGACACGATCGGCCAACTCGCGGGAACCGGAGACGAAATCCGCATGGATGTGCGTCTCGGCCGAGCCGACGATCCGTAAACCTTCCCGCTCGGCCGCTTCCAGGTACGGAGCGACATCACGACCGGGATCAATCACCACCGCTTCGCCGGTTTTCTGACAGCCCACCAAGTAAGAAGCATGGGCCAGGGCTGGATCGTAAAAATATTTAAGAAACATGTTTTTTCTCCTTGTGATATGAGTTTAAAGACGAAATATCGGTCACGACCCACAGCAAGAACTCGATTGTTCTGTAGAGCATGTTGTGACCTTGGAACCAGAATAACGGACCTGGTTCCAGGGCATGCGAGCCAGCAACATTGCCATCCCGCATGTGTCGGTGATCCCTGCGAACATCAATCCGGCTCCCACAAACGCGGCCAGACCTGCCCAGTACGGATGAACGAACACACCCAAGACACCGCCGATCAAAACCAGAGCACCAGAAGCAATGCGAACTTGCCGTTCCAGCGAGATGGTTCTCTTGCCACGAACTACCGGCAATCCGGCTTGCTCCCAAGCCAACGTCCCGCCTTCGACGTTGATGACTTCGACCAGTCCCGTGCTGGCCAGCGTAGTGCATGCCTGTTTGCCACGACTCCCTGAGCGGCAGATGACATACAGCGGTTGGGAACGGTTGCCGTTCCTTTCCGCCACTAGCTCTTTGGCATTCAGCCGGTCCAGCGGGAGGTTGCGAGCGAACTCGACATGGACTTCCCGAAACTCGGCAGGAGTTCGTACGTCGATCAACTCCACGTCTTGGCCGGAGGCGATCAAGTGGTTAAGGCGTTCAGGTGTAATGGTTTTGGCGTCCATGGTTATCTCCTTGGTTAAGCGAATGGATTGCAATATCGATAGTTCGGAACTTTTTTGACAATGAGACAAAATAAAAAGCAAGAGTTTGGCGTTCAAACTCCCGCCTTGCATTTCTCCTCAACGCATTTCATCAAATTTTTCAGGTGAGGATCGACCACGCGATAAAACACATGGCGACCTTCCTTTTGGCTGGTGAGGAACCCGCAGCGCTGCATCAATCGCAGGTGCTCCGAGGCCATCGCCGTCGGCAGTTCACAGGCTTCCGCCAGTTCCCCAACCGTGTACTCTCCGCCCAGCATCATCTGGATCATCCGCAGACGATGCGGATGGGCCAGGACGCGCAGGCATTCCGCCGCCCGCCCGAGGGCCTCCAGATCAGTCAATTGCGGCCCAGTCGCTTTGGATGCTTGCTTGCTCATACACTCAAATATATCGGAATCTCACGAGGTGTCAAGTAGTTTTTTTTCAAGTTTTTCCGAATTGACGACTCTCGATAGCGGCGGCGTTAGGGCGACCGGCAGATTAAATCGTACCCTAGTGTAGGCGAGTCGCTCCGCGACTCGCAACTCAGCGTCTAGGAAACACAATTCGGCTTGGGTAAACTTTTACCTGCCGGTCGCCTAATCACCCGTTTGTTGGATTCGCTCGGCCGTGACTACTTGGAGACCTCGACAGCCAAACCTTGATGGCGCCACTCGGGCAGGCTGAATTTCAGGCGTCGAACACCGGGAAAGAGTTTCGCAATCTTCTGGGTGCCTTTGCGCGCTTTCAAGCAGTAGGGACCTCGACAATATGCCAAAATAGGAAGTTTCGTTCTGAGGGTTCCTAGATGCTTATCAAGCTCTTCAAATGGAGTGTTCCTCGCGAAGGGAATATGGCCGGTTGAGTATTCAACCGGTGTTCTCAGGTCCAAAAGGACAATCTTCTTCGTCGAGAGGCGGGCTTGGAGATCAAGTGGACTCAGATCGCTAAGCAATGCGTCCGATGTTTGCCATTGCTCAACTTTCTGTTGCAATCCCGGAAGTATTTGTTCTCCTGATTCTCGCAAAGAAAGCCACAGCTTTTCTACGGGTTCTCCGGCTAGTTCGCACCAAACGTATTTCCCTTTTTTCTGCGCTTTCACTAATCCGGACATTCGTAGCACTTTCAGATGGGCGCCGGTGGCTGCCTTGGATTGCTCGATAGCTTCCACCAATTGCTCAACCGTCTTCGGGCCATGGCTCAGCAAGCTCAAAATGCGCAATCGATGCCGATTGCCAAGAGCAAGGCCAACCTCGGCCAGGCCCGAAAAAATCTCGTCTTTTGCGAAAGAGTCGCTCAATTTTCCATATCCTTTGGTCGTACGATTTTTAAGGGGCTGACCCAGCTCAATCCGCTGACGTCGACTAGCTCAACATTATAGTCTCCATCGGGAACCGAAGCCAATCTTGCGTCCTCGACCGTTATCGTCCCCTTGGCACCCAAGGGGATAATCAAACTGTGCTTGCCGGGCTTGATCTGGGCAACATAACGATTGGAAATTGAGGTGGTCGGGAGCTGTGACAGGGCTTTTCCGTCCCAACTGACCAACACGTTCCCATTCAAATCGCTGACTCGCAGTTCGATCGCGAACGATCCATAGACGTCGGCACCTTCAACGCGATAGAGATCGACCGATAGACGGTCATGCTCGATCATCGCATCGGAAATCTCAATCTTCGGAGTAACCGATTTATTATGAAGCTTACCATAGACACCTCCGTGGAAAATCTGGTTGGTGAGAAGCGTCAACCCAAAGGTCAAAACCGTCATTGCAATGACGCTTGGCCCAAGGATTCGACTCATACGGGGTGTGACTTCGGTCGACCACTGGGCGATCCGATTTGGGATGGCGACTAATTTTGTTCGGAACAGCGCATCCAACGAGTACGAGCCGCCTCCGGCCCAAGCAAATGCGAGACCGGATCCGATACCAAGGATTCCAATTTGCCATTCGTCGAGACATGTCGTTCCAAGCCAGCCCGCACCGAGCAGGATCCCCAGAGCAAGAAGGCTGGTCAAGACACCCATAAGTCGAGTGAAAAGCCCGACCATCAAAAACCCACCCACAATGGCTTCCACAATCGTGAATACCAAGAGCTTCCACCACAAAAGATCCGGGTTCGAGACAAAAAATTCAATGGCGGGCTTGATCAACAAAGCATTTGGAAGGAAGTGATTGAATTTTTCGCCTATGTATCCTGCCGCATCCGGGTCGAGCTTATTTTCGAGGACCATCCGACGCCAGAAGGCTGAGAAGTAAGTCCAGCCGACAATGAGACGAAGCGGCAAAAGAATCAAGCCTGGAGGAAGATGAGATTGTAATTCGACGGCGACCGGTTTTGCGGATGACTCGTTTGAAGAATGGATGGTCATATTGTGGTTCCTGTTTTCCCTGGTTGAAGGTTATTTCGAGGAATACGAACAGCTCCAATGCCTGGGAGCTTGCACCCCGATCGAACTCATACTTCTTCAAACTATACACTCCGATAGTATAACAGTAAATATATTATTTTACTATTAAAATGCCGAAAATGGGAGTAGTGTCTCAACGAAAGTGAACTGCAGGAACTATCGCAGCATCTGATCCAGATGGTTGTACAGGACCTTGAGCGCCGTCTCGTTCTCTCCTCCTCGCGGGACGATGATGTCCGCATGGGCTTTGCTCGGCTCTATGAATCGAAAGTACATCGGGCGGACCGTCTGGTGGTATTGTCCCAGCACCGACTCCAGCGTTCTTCCCCGATTGACAATATCGCGTCGCAACCGCCGCGCAAGGCAAATGTCTAGCGGTACATCCACAAAAATTTTCAAATCCAGCATGTCTCTCAGCTCCGTCCGGTGCAGAATTAAAATCCCCTCCAGAATCAGAATGGACGTGGGTTCAAGCCGAACCGATTCGGGCTTTCGATTGTGCTGCGAATAGTCGTACTGGGGAACCTTGATCGCGTCACCCGAACGCAACCGTTCCAGATGATCGACCAGCAGTTCGTGCTCAATCGCATCGGGGTGGTCGTAGTTGATTTTCTCTCGCTCTTCGAAGCTCAAATCATTCCGGCAACGGTAGTAGCAATCTTCATTCAGAATCGAGATGTCGGAAGGCGAACGATCTTGCCGCAACCGTCGGTGGAGTTCCCTCGCCAATAAGCTTTTTCCCGCGCCGGAGGCACCGGCAATTCCAATCATCGTTTTGATTTTTGACATAGGCTTTTCAAAGAACGTTGTACGAACTTGCTGGTCGTTCGAATTTTCTGACTCTACGCGATCGTGAGACTCATCCGCCATCGATGAAATTCCAGGTCGGGTTCAATTTAAGCTCGAATGTGAGAAACTCAAGAACTTTTTGTTCGACAGAAGGAAAATTCTGAAAATTACCCTCTTCCAACCGGAGACCGAAGTAGATCGGCTATGGAAGCAGGGATATGGGTACAATAATCCCAATGCCTACAATATCCGCGAACGGCGATCATTTTTGCGGAGGCTCGCGCAGCCCTCTATTGTGACTGAATCTCAATACGCTAAAATGAAGGAGTTCAGCTAATTTCGTTCATTCCCACGGTGAGTAAGATTATGAAAATTTGTTTTCGTCCAACGTTCCCGATCCGCTTCATCACTTTCATCGCTATGGCATGGGTCGCCCTTCTGGGACTTTCTAATCTCGCGGTTGCTCAAACCACCGAACATGATGCTTCCTTTGATGAACTGGTTGAACTGGGCTTTAAGCCACTGTTCAATGGTAAGGATCTGAGCGGTTGGCGGAACCCTTATGACTTCGGTGAATCGACGGTTGAAGAGGGGCAAATTCTTCTGAAATCCAACAAGAAGTTTTTCCTGGTTACGGAGAAGGAGTACGAAGATTTCATTGTCGTGGTTGACATCAAACTGCCGACAGGCCAGGCCAACTCGGGAGTCATGTTTCGCTGCCACGTCGAACCGAATCGTGTCTACGGCTATCAGGCGGAAACCGATGGCTCGGATCGTCGATGGTCGGGCGGATTGTATGACGAAGGTCGGCGAGAATGGATTTGGCCCAGCAAGACGGGACGATCCAAACCTGAATTTCTCAAACACGAGGAAGAATCACAAGCCTATTTTGCGAAACCTGAAATTCGCGACGCCCTCAAACGGGAGGACTGGAACCGCTTTGTGATCGAATGCCGTGGCGACCACCTGAAAATTTCGGTCAACGGTACTTTGATTACCGACTTGCACGATTCCGTCGATGCCAAAGGCTACATCGCGATTCAGCACCACGGAGAAGCCGGTCAAGTCTATCGATTTCAAAATCTGCTGATTAAAGAATTACCCAAGGAATAGAAAACAGGCGGATCACCAGATAACATGTCGCAATGTGAGAGCACTCTGGCAACCCGTCGCTGGATTGTCCGTTGGGCAATGCTTGCCGTTGCGTCAATCTTTTTGGATTCGGATCCTGGTTCGAGTTACGCTCAATCGCCGCCTATTTCTTCGGCAGCGACGTCCGAGCCAGAAAGGCGGAGTCCGGATGATCTGACACTCGAATCGGTCGAGGAATTACGCCAGCGTTTGCAGGCGACGACGGATCTTGAGGTAACTTCCGCCGAGCAAATTGCCAAATATCTGGAGGCGGCCACCAACGCGGCCCGTCGAGGTCATGATTTGGGCGAGCGAACGCGACAGTATCGGACGGAATCGGAATCGGCTCAGGCACGTGCCGATAAACTGCGCGAGGAATTGAATCAACTCGGACCGCGCAATGTCGATCGCGAATTGAGTGTGGCCTCGCTGCAGCAAGCCATCAACGAGCTGACGATTGAAACAGGTTCGCTGCAGTCCCGAATGGCGGAACTGGAAAGCGAAGTCACCAGACGAATTAATCGGCGTCAGGAACTGAATAACAACTTATTGGCAGTGCCCCGCCGACGGGCAGAGATCGAACAAGCGCTTCAGGCTGCGGCACCCGAAAATGAGCCGCCACTGATGACGGATGCCCGGCGACTCGAGTTACTCGCTCGGCGGCGTCTGATCGATCAAGAGTTTATGGCCTGGCAAAGTGAACTGGCCAAGTACGCCTCCGAAGACGCGGTGAGGCCGCAGGATATTGTCAATTTATCCATTGAATATTCGCGAAAAGAATTGCAGGGTGCCACAGATTTGCTTCAGGCGTATACGGCGCTGCGAACCCAGAAATCTGCCGACGAATCGCGACTGGCAGCCGAGCGAGCACACGAAGAGTATCTGGCCGCCCATCCTCAGCTCCGTCAGTTTGCCGAAACCGGCACACAGATCGCCAAAGAAACCGAAGCGTTGGCGGGGCCGATTCGAACGGGCCGCGATCAACTGCGCGTCGTGGAGCAACAACTCAAGAAACTTCGTGATAATTTTTCTGCGGCGCAGCAACTGGTCAATCAGATCGGTCTCACAGGCCTGGTGGGACAACGGCTGCGCAGCGACCAGGCCGAATTGCTCAACGAGCGAGCCATTTCCCTGCAGCTCAATGAGGCGAAACGACAAGCCGAACAGATTCAAGCCGAACGATTTGATCTCGCGGAGCAGCAAAAAAGATTGGCCGCCAACGCCGACTCCGTGATTCGGGAAATCGCCGATCAGGCCACCAGCGAACCCGAGCAAAAGCGTTTTGAGGATGCCGCGAGGAGCCTGGTAACCAGCCGGCTGGAATACATGTCCGATGCGGTGCGAACTCGCGACGAGTATTTGAGTACTCTCCTGGACCTGTATACCCGACGGCTAACGTTGATTGACGAGACCCGGCAGTACCGGAACTTTATCAACGAGCGGATTCTGTGGATTCACAGCAACGACGTGCTGTTGAGTCCATTGAAAATCGATGACGACGATCAATATCTGCTATCGCCAAGAGCTTGGCAGGGACTGGCTGCCGCCGTGTGGCAGGATATTGCCAATTTTCCTTGGCCATATTTGCTCTTTGGCAGCCTGATTATTGGATTGATCGCCATCCGACCTCGGCTGCGAAGGGAAATCACAGGGCTGGGTGAACTGGCCGCAAAGGGAAGTTGCCACGACTACTGGTTGACGGTTCGCAGTTTGTTTCTGACCTGTGCGCTGGCCGCGGGTATTCCGGGATTGGCGTTGCTGGCAGTGTGGCGGCTGACGACGGCAGATCCGGTTTCCCCGATCCAGTCCGCTTACGGATTCGGTGCTTGGGGAACCTTAGACGGTACGGATACGAGCTGGTCATCTCATCAGATGCAGCTCATCCGCTCCGTGGGTCAGGCCTTGTACTATGTCGCCTGGATTTTTCTGCCGATGGAGTTGCTGCGATGTATCGTTCGAGCCAACGGCCTGGCTGAATCGCATTTCAAGTGGGATGCGATCGTGATCGACTCGTTGCGGAGGAATCTGAAATGGGCTATCCCGGTAGCCAACCTGCTGACGTTTTTGATCGCACTGTTCTTTCACTTCGGTTTGACCCACAAGCTGGACTTGGTGGAGCGTTCCATTTTTGTGTTGGCCATGCTGTGCCTGATGTATTTTCTGTGGCGCCTGTTCCATCCCGAAACAGGCGTGTTCCGACAGATCCTGACCCGGTGGCCGGACGCCTGGTTGAGCCGCACGCGCCAAACCTGGTTTGGTGCGATTCTGATTCTACCGTTGGGACTCGCAGTGCTGTGTATCATCGGGTACTACTTTACGGCGCTGGTGCTGGTGACTCGTGTTTACGAAACCTTTTTATTAGTCACCGGAATCGTCACGATCCGCGCCTTGATGCTAAGGTTTATTTTGATGCGTCGTCGGGCGGCCCACATTCAGCAAGCTCGGCAACGTCGAGAGCGCAGCAAGGAGGTCCTGGCTCAGCGAGAGGCCGCCGGTGTCGATGCTTCTGCCACTGCGGTTGCTGCCGATTCACCCGAACAACTGATTACGGCGTTCGAAGAACTGGATGTCAAGGAAAGTGCTCTGCATAGCCAGAAACTGGTGGCGGTGGCGATGGCCGTCATCACCTCCATCGTTGGCTGGTGGATCTGGGTCGATATTTTTCCTGCGACTCGGATGCTCGATCGCTATGAAATCTGGCCAGGCCAAACGGTGAGTACCTCTTCGCCGCCATCTTCGCCGCAATCATTGCCGGTCAGTCCGGTCACGCCGCTGGCTGCGGTGGCCACGGACAGTAGTGGCAGCGTTCCGGTGGAAAAACAGGTATCTGCCACTCCTGCCGAACTAGCGCCTGCCAAAACCCGCGTTACGGTACGGGATTTGTTGTTGGCGTGCCTGCTGGCGCTGACGACGTTTGTCTGGGCTCGCAGTTTACCGGGCTTGCTGGAGATTCTGTTTATCCATCAGTTGCCGGTGGATCAATCGATTCGTTACGCGTTCAAGACACTGATCAGTTATCTGATCGTGTTGATCGGAGTCGTGTTCACCTTCAAGACGGTGGCGATAGGCTGGACGCAAGTACAGTGGCTGGTGACGGCGCTGACCTTCGGGTTGGCGTTCGGCCTGCAAGAAATATTTGCCAATTTTGTGGCTGGGATCATTTTATTGCTAGAGCGGCCGATTCGGATCGGCGACGTCGTGACGGTTGATCAAGTGACGGGAGTGGTCTCCCGCATTCGCACTCGGGCAACGACGATCACCAATTGGGATCGACAGGAATACGTGATCCCCAATAAGGAATTCATCACCGGTCGTTTGCTTAACTGGACGCTGAGCGACCGTATCAATCGGGTGGTGATTCGCGTCAAGTTGGCGTATGGATCGAAGGTGGATCAGGCCAAGGAAATCATTTATCAGATCTGTCGCGACCACCCCCTGATTCTCGACACGCCACCGTCCGTTGTTGCGGTCGAGGAGTTTGGCGATGACGGAATGTTTTTAACCATCCGGGCATTTTTGCCAGATATGGAGAATCGCTTGCGAACGATCGACGAACTGCACACGCGAATTCATGAGGAATTCCAGAAAGCAGAAATCAAGATTCCACCTCCGCAGCGCGATATTCGGATTCGGCCTGAGGGTGTACTGCAAAGCGAGGCGAAGGATCTTACTCAGTCTTCTGACTGAGGCGGAGGGAGGAACTTCGTGTTCGGCGGTGGATCCGAATCGATGTCGTAGTCGCGATAGGATTGGCTTGGTTGCTTGGGCTTGGCCGGTTCGGCATCGATGTCGAACTGAAACGTGGACTGAATCTCGTTCAGGCCTTTTCGGAATTGCTGATAGGTCTGCCCGAGCGTCCGTGCGACTTCCGGCAGCCGGCCGCCAAAGAGAACGACGGCCACAATAATGATGATGACCAGTTCGCCAAATCCAACTCCAAAAGGCATCGATTCGCTCGTCTAAATCACTAATAGAGAAAACTCAGTCGCGTTTGTCTTCGATATTGGCATCGACAGGTTTTTCATGAATGCCTGCCTTGAACTCGTTGACGCTTCGGCCAAGGTTTCTCATCAACGATGGAAGCTTCTGGGCACCGAAGAGCAACATAAACAAGGCTGCGACGATCAACAGTTCGGGCAGGCCAATATTCCCAAAAAATCCGACAAGCATGAATGGATCGTACTGAAACATGGTTACTCTTCTAAAAGCAAAACGGGATTCGAATAATGGATTCGAACGTGGACTCTTGACTCAAATGGTGGAAAGGCAAAATTGGGATAGTAAAAGTTGCCGTCCCTTTCATTGTAGGTCTGTGGCGTTCACTGTCAAACCCATAATGTGATCTTTGGCCCGATGATTTTGTGGTGGCGGGACACGTAGGCGAGAAAAAATACGGGAAATTTTGACCCTTCTCGGAATACACCACCCCTATCACGTCAAAAGACCCCAGCGACCTTGGTCGCTGGTGAATCAGTTTGGAAGCTAGAAGATATCAACCCACAACGATCAACCAACTTCTACCGTCGTCCACTCTCCGAATCGGTGGATGCAACCTGATGGTTGGGTAGGTAGCGGTAGTAGACCTGCAGATTGAGCGCGGACAGTGCCGTCGAATAGACGCGACCGCCATAGCCTCCCCACAGGCAGTCCGGATTCCAGCTCCCCGCGTACTCGCCCGATTTGACCTGGGTGGTCAACAAAGCCCTTTTCATGTCGGCGTTCCATCGATCCCAGTCCTGTCCGCCGACCTGATACATCGCCAACGTGCCGTAGTACCAGTAATAAAGATTCACATGTTGGGCCGACGGACGCTCGGCGGTGATTCGCCGCGAAGCCTCTCTCACCAGGCTCGGGTTCAGATTATGATCCAGAATGAAACGACAGACGAGTGACTCGGCCGTCATCGATGTGCTGGGGCCTTCGTTAGGACGATAGGCTGCCAGGCCCCGATTCGGACCGATCGCACAACGATCCAGAAATCCTCGCATTCGGTCAAACACTTCATCCGGCACGGAGGCCCCACCGGTTTTGGCACTGTACAAGGCCAGAACTTGCCAGCCATGTTGGCTCATGTCGCCCGTATCTCCAGGCTGATAACGCCACCCTCCATCATTGCGATTTTGCGACCTGATGGAATAGTTAACACCTCGCTGAACCGCCTGCATCAGTCGATGATCACCGGTGACGGCCAGCGTTTCGCTCAGCGCCAGCAAGGCGATGCTGTGGCAATAAGTTCGGGCGTACAGTTTTGCCTTGCCCGCCAGATCACCATCGGCTCGCTGTTGCTGGATCAGAAAATTCAATGCTCGTTGCAAACTGCTTCGATGGCTTCCCTCGAGATGGGAATCGCCACCGGCCAACAAAGCCAGAATCGCCAACCCGGTGATTCCTGTGTCGGCTTCGGCTCCTGCACCATTTCGATCGTGGCCATAGACTCGCCGCTCGATTCCGGCTCCCCAACGGTCGGCATCCCACCGGCCATCGTCTTCCTGATGGTCGATCAACCATTTCAGACCGGCTGCGACGGCCTCCTCGGTATCGCTGGAACCCCCTCGCTGGGAAACCAACTGCTGCCGGTCGGCCGCATTGCGAAGCGAATACAGTTCAGGCACCGGCTTGCCATCCGAAATCCTGCGGACTGAACTAACCTTTCGAAAACGAACGTCCGGTAAATTGGGGAAAGATTTCGCAAGCGATGGATCAACCGATTCGGGAGCGACCTGTCGAGCCGGCAGTTGCGAAAAATGAGGCGGTGCAAACTCAGGCAACTCAATAGAATCGGCGAGATGATCGTCTTTTGCAATACCATCGTTCGCGGCGGTGGGCGATTTGAATTCGGAGGTCGTTTCAACGCGTTCAAGTTTCGGCAAGTCCAGCGTTTCAACAAATTTCGGCGGTTCGGTCAAACTTGGGTCCGACTCTTCGCGGCGTTCAACGTTTATCTCTGGTGAATCGATTTTTGCCGTTTCCCGTTCCAGAGACGATGGCGGATCAGGAAGTTCGATAGCTGCCTCCGGAGGAACATCGTTCTGGGCAGGAAGCGCCAAAGCGGAAAAGGCATCGGGCTTCCAAGCCTTCCGAGCAGTATCCGGAAGAAAGTCACTGAAGGAAGGTTGAAACAAGGTCGGATCGAAGTCCTGCAGCGTCCCGGGCGCGGTGGGTTCGTGTTCCTGGAACGGCATGACGCGTTGCAGAACCAGCTCTGAGTCAATTTCTGGACGGGCAAGCAACTCCGCGATCGAAGGAAATAACTCGAAGTCATGCGACTGCTCCCATTTAGGCAGGGCTTCGATAGGTTCTTCCGGCGACTCATCGGCGTCGGCGATCAACGTGACACGCAGGTGGCTGCTTGAATCGAATCCGGCGGTTTGCGGTGGAATCGAAATCAGGTGCGTGCCATAGGCAAAGACCACCAGCAGGATGTGACTTGCAACCGACAGCACCACACATTTCCAAAGCGTGCTGGACTGTCCCCACCTCGTCAGTGCGAGTGCCAGCAGGCAGATCGCAAGCAGACCGGTAGCCACCAGCAGCCAAAACTGCAAACTCACCGAATTCAGTGCTGTTTCGATGTTGGGCAACGCAGCTACCTCATCACCGCTTCGTTGACACGGATATTCAATTCCGCAATGTCAGCTTTGCGGCAGGTCGCCATCACTGTGGCAACGTTCTGATACAAGCTGTTGCCATCCCCGCGAATGACCACGCCGAGCTTGGGATATTGATTCCGTGCATAGGCCAGTTCCGATTCAAGCTCTTCGAGCGTCACGGGTTTCCGATCGAGCTCGATACTACCGTCGGCAAATACGCTGATCACGCGATCACTCGGCGCTGCCGTCAGCGCTTTGGCGTCAGTGACTTGTGGTAGATTCAACGAAATGTCGCGTTCCTGGTCGCTCAGTTCCGTAAATTTGCTGCTCACCATGAAAAAGATGATCAACAAGAACACAATGTCGATCAACGGAGTCAGGTTGATGGAAGCCAGTTCTTCAGTTTGAACTTTAAGTGGCATGGGGGGAGGGATGAAGGATGAGGGATGAAGGCTACAGTTTGGTTATGCGGCTTTTCCTCTTCTCGCAGTGCTGGTACTGCCGCTGGCTTGCAAGGCTTCGGAGGAGATTTGATGAACGACTTTCATGCCCAGCGAATCGATTTCCATCACCAACTTGTCGGCTCGGCTTGAGAAATAGAGATAGGCGATGAGCGCCGGAATCGCGACGGACATACCCGCCGCCGTGGTGATCAGTGCTTGGCTGATTCCGGTCGCGATCAAGCTTTTGGGATCACCTGGTACGACTGCCGTTGCGGCAATCGAATCGAATGAATGGATCATGCCCAATACCGTTCCCAACAGACCGAGCAGCGGCGAAAGCGTGGAAATTCCATTGAACAGTCGGAGATATTTTCGCAGCCGATTGCCGACCCGCTCACCTTCGTCCATCACGGCCTGTTCGACTTCCACCGCAGGGCGCCCCCATTTTAGAACCCCGGCCTTGAACACGTCCGCCATCAATGTCCCGTTTCGTTCGCAGATGGTTACCGCCGAATCGCGATTCAACTCGCCTTCACGAAGTTGCTCCAGAAAACGTTTCACAAATGGACCGGGAATAATCAATCCTCGTCGAAGCATGATCAGACGCTCGAAAACAAACACCAGCAGTATGAACGAGCAAATGCCGATCGGAATCATCAGTGGTCCACCACTTCGTATAATATCAAACAAATTGCGATTGCCGATGACTTGGCTGGACGCGGTGTCGCCTGCTTGCTGATCGGCTCGATCTCCCGCGGCTTGTACATCGGCTGTTGGAAGTTCAAATCCGGTTTGCGGGCGCGCATCGTGATCCTGAGCAAACAGCGTCACGCCGGAACTGGCCATCCATCCCAGAATGGCAACCAAACATAAACCTGTCAAAATCAGATTTGACCATCGTCGCATTGCTTTTCTCTCGTTCTAGTTCGGGTTGGGGGATTCGCTGTGTTTCTCCAGGCGAGAGATTGCGTTTCATCCCTCGCTTAGGCGACCGGCAGATAAGAATCTACCGGAAATGTAGGCGAGTCTCTCCGAGACTCGCAAGCTCGGCGTCTCGGAGAGACGCAGCTACATGGTAAGTTTTCATCTGCCGGTCGCCTTACGCTTCCGGTTGGGATTTCCATCCACCCAAAGCGTTGTGTCTATTCTTTCAACATCGTTCGTCCTTTGACAGGAATGATCGGTGGTTGTGAATGGGTTTCACTTCGCTCCATTCTCGCCAATCGCTCGGTGGCGGCTTCACCGTGGGCGCTGTCAGGAAACTGTTCCATCAAACGGGTGAATAATTTTTTTGCGTGGTCATGGTTGCCCAGGTGTTCCTGGCACTTGCCTGCCTGTAACAAGGCAGCACTCCGCCAGGTTTTGTAGGCGTAGTTGCTGTCCACCAAAAAATAGGCTTTGATCGCTTCCGCATAATTTTCCTGATGAAAGTAGGTCTCTCCGATTCGCCACTGGGCGATCGCTGCCGTCTCGCTGTTTCTGCCATGCTTGGAATCGACGACCTGTTGGTAGCACTCCCGCGCATCGGTCAGCAATCCCATCTGTTCCAGTCCTCTTCCTTTGAGAAAGTCGAACTCAAACGATGCCAGGAATGAATCAAACTGTTCCTTTCCTTGTTCGGCAACCGCTCGGGCTCCACTCCAGTCATCCAGTTGCCCCAATGACTGCGCTTGACGCAACCAGATCCAGGGATGGAGCTCCGCTCCCAAACTGGAATATTGTTCTTTCAGCTCAGCAAACCGCCGGGCCGATTCGTCGTAGCGATGTTGGCGATAGGCGGCCTCGGCCAGCCAGTACCTGGCTTTGATCACAATGCTCGCGTCCGCGACTCCGTCGGTCAGCCGCGACATCAATTCGGTCACATCGCTCCAGCAATCCTGTTTGGCAGCGACTTCACCGAGTAAATAGATTCCGCGTGTGCGGATGACTTCCGGCACCTCCGGATTGTCGGTCAGTGGCTGAACCAGCGACGTAGCCCGGCTGTAATTTTCATTGCTGACGGCATCGTAGGCCAACCTCAGCGCTGCATCCGCATGATATTTGCTGTGTCCATGCTCTGCGATCAGCCGCTCAAACGCATCGTGTCCCTTGTTCTTGTCGCCCAGCTCAAAGTGGATCCAGCCCAACTGATACAAGGCTTCATCTCGGGCTGGCAACTCACCTTCCAGCGACAGGTATTCGCTGAGCAAACTCGCTGCTTTTTCGAGGTTTTCCTGATCGCCCATTTTCTGAAGCGCGTGACCACATCGCAGTCTGGCGAGCCGCCCAAAATCTGTCACACCAAAATGTTGAATCACATGGTCATACGTTTCGGCAGCTCGTTCATACTGCTTGGTGTCTTCGAGCGACTTGGCAACCGCCATCGCAGCCGAGCCAGTCAATTCGTGCTGGGGATACTCCTCGAGCAGTCGCCGGAACAGCTCGTTCGCCTGTCCCGTTTCACCCAGCTCGAACTTCAGCCAAGCCAGATTCGACAGGTAGCGCGGCAATTTTTCTTCGTCGTGGCAGTCGATGACCAGACGTTCGAGCAGCACGATGGCGGTGGCGGTCTGACCCGATTCGATGGCCTTGGCGGTCAGCCAGGCAGCCGTTTCCGTTACGACGGATTGGTCTCGATGCGATTGTTGAAGTTTCTGAAATGAGTCCATGGCCTCGGTCCAGAATCCACTTTCGCCGTAGCATATCGTCAACTCGTTGCGGGCACGAAACCGATTGGCGGATTCGTCTGCAGTTGAATCGGCTTGACTGCTGGCAAGGTATTGGGAGTATCCAGGAATCGCTTCGCCGTATCGCGTCAGGCCAAATCGAGTCGTTCCCAACGCCAGATGATAGAGTGACTGGAGTTCATCACTGGCGGTTGTAATATCGATTTGAAGAAGTTTGACTTCGGCCTCTGCAAATTTTGTCTCACCGATCAGCGCCAGCCCGTTCAGGTACAACCAATGATTCCGGTCCGACTTCTTTTGTGCCGGATCGACATGCAATCCGTCATCGAGCAGCGCCGAAAAGACGCCACTGGCCTTGGAGTATTCTTGTTTGAAATAGTAATATCGGCCCGCTTTTTCCAGCACGCTCGGCCGCAAGCGACCTTGGGGCCATTGAGACAGGTACTGGCCAATGACGGATTCCATTTCGTTCTGATGAGCTGGAACATTTGATAATCGGCAGACTTCAATTTTCAGATGTAGAGCCTCTTCCGCCACTTTTGATTGAGGATATTGATCGAGCAACTCAGTCAGCCACTGATGAGCCGATTCCCAGTGGCCCAGCTTGGCGGCAAGACTGGCTCCTTCAAAGTAGACCGTACTGGCGACTTGCGGTGAATTTGAAATGCCGACAATCGACTGAATCATTTCGTAGGCGGATTCAGTGTCTCCCGCAGCGGCGTCGATACGCGACAGCCAAAGGGTAGCTTCACATTTTGTTTCTTCATTTTTGGCCCGTTCGATCGCTCGTCGTAGATGCTGCTGCGCCGCCTCGTGTTCGTCTTCACCTAAAAAGATGTGTGCAATTTGGAGATCGGCGTCTGCGGTCAGCGGATGCTCAGGATCATCGGCAGCGATCTGAAACGCATCGATGGCTTCTTGGAGTGCCCCTTGCAGATGGTATGCCTGTGCCAATCCATAGATCGAGCGGTGGGCCAGCTTTCCCTGGGGCCAGGTTTGCAGCGAAAGTTCAAAACAGCGCTGAGCAAGTTGGGGTTCGACTCGGCGAAGCCGCATCTCTCCTAAATAGGTGAACCCGTACTCGAGCAACGGATGTTCAGGATTCTCGCGGGCAAAGGTTTCGATCAGGCGAATGGCAGTTTGGTCGTTCTCAAGTTGATAAGCGGCCTCACCCATTCGAAACGTTGCCCGCGCAGACAGGTCGCTTCTCGGATGCTGGACGAGGTACTGCTGAAATGAGCGGTACGCCAGTTGAAATTGGTCGGTTTGCATGTAAGCTTCACCGAGATAGAACGGTGCGACCGATGCTTCAACGGAACCGGGATGGTTTTCGATCAACCGGCTAAACGCGTCGATGCTCTCGGGCCACTGTTGACGCGAGTAATATCCGGCTGCGATCAGGTTGTCATCCGCAACTGACTGTGCATAGCAAGCCGCTGAACTGAAGGCGAACATCCATACCGACAGTAGAGCCAATAATCGAGCAAAATCCAAAACCATCAAAACGCCTCTAAAACAGCGCGACAACCATAAAATCACTACAGTCAAAAAGGATGCACCAATCATCAAAATAAGCGCAGTCCCTACAGGTTGTTATCGACCAGTCGAATCGATGAACTGTATCCAGATCATTTCGCTAGCTTCGAAAGTGGACGAGAAGTGCTAAGATGCACACAAATCCGGTGCTGCGACACTAAATTGCAGTTTTCGGGTGATCAGACTCCGCCTAAACTCATACGAATCGAATTGCTGTCACTTTTATCAACCCTCCCGATCATGTCCGCTGAAATCGAAGTCAAAAAACTCTCTGAACGTCCGGAAGCCAAACATCAGTCGGATACGTCCCCCATGGCCGAACCCCAGAAGGACGCTTCGGCCGTCGATGCGATTGCCAAAGACATCCATGTGGAGTGTGAAGTGCTGGCCGAAGGGGCGCGGTTGCCGAAACCGGCTGGCGTCACGGTGAGCAGCCGAATCATGTGGGAGTATGTGCTGCCGGTGATTGCGTTTCACTTACTGATTCCGCTAGCGTTCCTGCCTTATTTTTTCAGTTGGTGGGGACTGTTGTTTCTGCCCATCGGGAACTACATCTTTACCTCGATGGGGATCGGCGCCGGCTATCACCGATTGTTGACGCATCGAGGGTTCGAGTGTCCGAAATGGTTCGAGTATTTATTGGCGACGCTAGGCGTTTGCAGTTTTCAGGACTCGCCAGCGCGATGGGTGTTGGTACACCGTGTCCATCATCAACACTCCGACCATCAACCCGATCCGCATACCCCTCGCGTCAGTGCGTTCTGGTCGCACATGGGCTGGCTGTTTATTGATAACAAAGAACTCAGTTCAATCGCCGCCTACGACCGGTACTGCCGAGACTTGATGCGAGATCGATACTATATGTGGCTGCAGCGGGGATTGAACTGGGTTTGGGTTTATGTTGCTCATGCGATTGCGTTATTGGTACTCGGCATCGGTTTGGCGTTTCTGATTGCGGAACCCGGCGGACGATATCAGTTTGCCGTGCAGTTCTTTTTCTGGACCGTCATCATGCGAACCATTTTTACCTGGCATGTGACGTGGGGGATCAATTCAGCGGCTCATATCTGGGGCTACCAGAATTATGAAACGCGGGAGGACAGCCGCAATAACTGGCTGTTTGCCCTCTTGACCAATGGCGAAGGCTGGCACAACAACCACCACGCCGACCCACGCTCGGCGCGGCACGGACATCGCTGGTGGGAATTTGATGTGACGTGGATGACGCTGGTCGGTCTGGAGAAAACAGGCTTGATCAAAAACC
Source organism: uncultured Pirellulaceae bacterium (assembly GCA_964414815.1). Classification (GTDB taxonomy): domain Bacteria; phylum Planctomycetota; class Planctomycetia; order Pirellulales; family Pirellulaceae; genus Mariniblastus. The sequence goes on from CAYPXY010000004.1 coordinate 170,797, forward strand.
TGATGCGTCCGAACCATCGCCGACTGAGCAAGAAGACAGTTTAGGCGACCGGTAGGTAAAAGTTTACCCAAGCAGTATTGTGTTTCCCAGACGCTGGGTTGCGAGTCGCGGAGCGACTCGCCTACACTAGAAAAAGTAGATGTGTGAAGCGGTCGAGCCTTCCAAAGGAGATAGCCAGACGAAAATAGCGTCATGGCGTTTGGAGTCTCTCATGGAGTTGAGCGACCGCGGAACACACCAACCGACGCTATTGCGAATCCCAGGCCGCCAACACTTCCTGTTCCTTTTCTGCGGCCAGCCCGCCGCGAGTCTGTTTTTTCCAGGTGGTCACAAATTCTTCTCCTCGTTCATCCAGTAATTCGCCGGATCGGGTTGTGTAATACTCGAGAGCGGATCGATTGATGTCGTCGATGTTGCTGGTCTTCAATCCCGCCTTGATGGCTCGTTCTGTACTGAGCTGGCCGGCACCCCGAAAACCATCGGCGTCGTTCGGGAACCAGGCTGGCATGTGTTGCCAAGCCCTGACGCCGTTCTGATTGAGGAAGTCAGAAGGAATCCAGACGGGTTCCGTGACATTGTCCGAAATCCGAACGACCGAGTCGACGATATCTTTCATGGTCAATTTTCCTGCCGGATTCACGGCATTGAAAACACCGACGGTCTGCTGCTCGGCACATTGGACCACGAAATCGCCGAGATCCTGAACATCGACGATCTGCACAAAATCTTTTCCGGTCCCAGGAGCAATCATTCGGCCTCCTTCGCTGCCGCGGACCGGCCAGTAACTGTATCGTCCCGTAGTATCGCGGGGGCCGACGATCAAACCTGGCCGAATGTTGGTTACTTTTCCGGGGAAGCGGGCTTCGGCCGCCTGTTCGACGCGGGCTTTCATCGCGCCATAGTGTTGACCGACTTCACGGTGGGTTGTGATTTTGGCCGCCACTTCATCATCCACGGTCGCCAGCGTTCCCTCTTCGTCCATTCCTGGCTCTTGCCTGGAGGCATAGACGGAAACGGTGGAGATCACAATGAACTGTTTCATCGCCGGCAGCAAAATATCCATTGCATCGGTAACCGTTTTCGGCACATAGGTAAACGTATCGATGACGACGTCCCATTGTTGTCCGTCGGCAACGGCTTTTTCGAGCGAGCTGAGATCGGAGTAGCGATCGCCCTCCAGGTGTTCAAGGTCCGGAAACAGATCGGGAGCCGTTCGGCCGCGGTTGAACAGTGTCAATTGGTGCCCATGTTCAACGGCCCGATTGACAATGGCGGGGCCTAGAAAACCGGTTCCTCCGAGGATCAGTATCCTCAATGGATCCCGATTCAAGGGCCTGCGTACAAGAAGATCAGGACACAGGGCTGCCCCCAGAGTAATCCCTCCGGCGGCTGCCAAAAAATCTCTACGAGTTGACATAACAATCTCCCTTTCGTGCGCGTTGTGATTGGGCCGTGGCGAGCGACCAGCATAGTACTCCCCATACCGCAGCCAGCGGCAGGGCGATCATCAACATTCCCCACAACCCCGCAACCCAGGCCGTCATTCCCGCGCCGGCCACGTCGCCGCCGCGATATAAAAAAAGATCAACGACCGGTTTGGCTTTATATTTTTCTTCTTCGCTCACCACGCTGAACAAGGTTTCGCGAGTTGGCCTGGCGATGGCGAACCGAGTGGCACTATGCAGTGCCGAGAATGCAGTGACCGCTCCAAATATCTGCCAAGCTGCAATCCCCGGCCTCTGCTCGATCCACGCGAGGATTGCAAATCCTGCCACGGTCACTACGGGCAAAATGGCCAGTGTGATCCCGACGCCCAAAACCCGAATCAATCGTCCCGTCAGAAAGACCTGCATGATCAGCGTCGTAGCCTGCATCCACGTATCCATCTGGGCGAACATCGACGCTCTCGCCTCCAATTGCGACTGGGCGTTGGCCACCAGTTCGGTTCGAGTGAAGTACAGCATGGTATTACTGATCGCCAGAAAAATGACATACAGACCCGCCCCCATCAAGTAGGGAGACCTTGCAACCAATAACACTCCACTTTTCCAGGAACCACCGATCGGCTGGATCGGCCTACCGGTTGTCGCCCGTTCATTGCGATCAATTAGTCCCACCAAGGGGATCGCGATGGCAAAGCAGAAGGCTGAAAGTCCCATTTGCCACAGCGGTCCGATGATTTCTACCATCTGCCAGGCAAAGGTAGATCCGATCAATCCGCCCAACGTACCCCCGACGGCAATCACCGGAAACAGCCGCATACATTGCTGATGCCGCCAGACATCCGCCATGAATCCCCAAAACAGTCCCGTCAGAAACAGGTTGATCACGCTGAGCCAGACATAGAACGCATAGCCCGACCAGACCTTGGCATCCTCACCCACCAGGCCGCGAACGGCAATGAAAACCAGCAGGCAAGCAACGATCACCAGGTGCCCGATCAGAATAAATCGTGCACGGTCCGTGTGGGCAACCACGCCACCAAACGCAACCGCCACGACCAGCGACATCGTACAGGTCAATCCATAGAGCCATCGCAGGTCATCCATCGAACGCTCGACTCCCATCGCCTCCCGCAACGGCCGAAGCAGGAAATAGCCAAACAGAATCAAGAAGAAATAGGCCGCCGAGAGCATCAACGGCCGCTCTTCTCCCGGACGGACTTTTAGCAGTCGCCAGCCGATGCCACTGACCGGCTCCGTCGTGTTGTCGGGGCTGCTAATCAATTTCGTATCGAGGGAAGCCGTGCATGGGGGAGTAAAAATTCTGGAATGCGATTAGAATCATACTCCCCTGAACGACATCCGGTTTCAATAGGCCTTCTCCAATTTCCCAATCCGGATTCTGTAATTTGAAGAATCTCATAACATGAAAGTTTGTTCGCTTTGGTCCGTCTTGGGTAGTTTTCCCGTGATCCTGATCGCACTGGTAATATTGCTGGAATCCGCAGTCGCGCACCCCAACTCTCCTATTGGCGATCCCATTGAATCTACTGGCACCCCCACGCCATTAGGTTCCTCGATACATCCCATAGTCGTGGTGGAAGCCGATATCTACGTCAATCAGAACCGTACCGTAGCCCGGATGCGGTGTTTGGCAGACGATCTGGAATTGCTTCAGGGCGTCGAAGTCCTTGACGATGGATTTTACGATCCCGAGGAACTCGTCGATGCCACCGAAGACCACGCAAGGTACCTCACCAAGCACATCACATTTCGAGATGCCAACGGCGAAATCATGCCGGGTAGGTTGGTCGACATTGAGCATCTCGAATATCCTGACGAAGGGATTCGCCCAGGGCAACTCGTGAATTTCAAAGTCGAATTCGAGTACGAGTTTCGCTATGACCGTCCGCCGGAGTTCATCACGATCGAACACACCATGGGGGGCGAAAGAATTTTGCTGCCGGCAGAGTTGAGAGTATTGATGAAGCAGGCCGGTAGTGATGTTCCCTACTCGCAGGTGATGAAGCCCAACATGCCCGAAACGTTCAAGTTTGACTGGGATCGTCCAGCGCTGACTCAGGCGGCTTCAGACCAGGAGTGGGAAGAGTGGTTTGATGCGCAGCGAGAGAAATCACTGGGCTTAATCCAGTATAGCGCCGTTTATTCATTTTTGTATATCAACCGGTTCGACGTACGCCATGAGGTACTGGTTCCACTTGCCACGCTGACCACGATGATGGACATCGAGCGAGCCGATGCAAGTTTTCTGGAAGTAGACGAACAAGCGGCGACCATCGAAAAAATCAAAGCACTTTTTTCAACCATCAATCCAGTCAAGATTGATGGTGTCGAAGTAAAACCCCACTTCGACCGGATTGATTTTTACGGACTGGGACTGGCCGATCTCGCCACGCAAACCGAGCAGCAGCGAGTCAGTATGGCCAACGGACGAGCGGGCATCATCATGTCGTACGGTACCAAAGGATCGCCGACGAATATCGAATTGACTTGGGATCATTTCAACGATGTCATTCTGACCGTAGACGCCGTTGTAATTGCCGGTCCCCAGATCGAGAAAACCCAGTTTGCAAAATACGCTGAGAACAACACTTATTCCTGGCAATCCCGACCTGGCGAAACGCTTCCGCCACTGACTGGTGTTCGGGCGAGCATTGCGCCAGAGACTTATCGACAAGCTCAATGGTCGATTCCGCTGATCTCGGTAGGGTTGGGGGTTTTCGCCGTACTGGCATTGTTAGCCAAGGGGTTGCTGGGAACGCTTAAGTTTCGTGGAGCGGTCGCCTTGGCACTGTTGGTGGGAGCCGTACTGACCAGGCCGCTCTACCGGCAGCAGGTTGCCAATCCGTTTAGTGATCCACCTACGTTTTCCATCGCGGGTACCGAGGCGTCCCGGATTTTTGCTCAGCTCCACAAAAACCTGTTTCGGGCATTCGACTATCGACAGGAATCGGACGTCTATGATGCGCTGGCTAAAAGTGTCGATGGGCCTTTGTTGCGGGAGCTGTATCTGCAGATCAACCAAAGTTTGAAAATGAAGGAACAAGGCGGATCGATTGCGCGCATTGATGAAGTCAACGTTCTGGAAGGCAGCCAGCAAACCGAATCGGCAGAGCCTGATGAGATTGGATTTCGATATCGGGGCCGCTGGAATCTCGTCGGCACGGTTGAGCATTGGGGGCACGTCCATCAACGAACCAATCAATACGAAGCCGATTTCACGATCGAGTTGGTGGGTGATTCCTGGAAGATCACAGAACTGCAAATGCTCGATGAGCAACAGGGGACAGTCAGGACGACCTTGCGAAGGTTTTAAGGCGAGCGGCAGATAAGAATCTACCGGAAATGTAGGCGAGCCTCTCCGAGACTCGCAAGCTCGGCGTCTCGGAGAGACGCCGCTACATGGTAAGTTTTCATCTGCCGCTCGTCTAACCAAGGATCACGGGTTGAACAAACATGCCTTTTCAGGCACAATCGTTCCCAGCTAAAACGTATTCTGGTAAATTTCATCGTGCGAACGGTCGTTCGTTCCAGTTGACGAATTGGACTCGATAAACATGGAACTTATTTTCTTTGATTTTCTGCTGGCGTCGGGCAGCCCGATTGAGTTGGTTCACGATGTGGCCGGCGGAGGTGGCGGAGGCAGCGGCCCGAAGCCAATCACGCCCATGGTGGTGCTGGGCATCATCATGGCGGTCACATATCTGGTGATTGCCTTCGAATGGATGCATAAGACGGTCGCCGCGATGGTGGGAGCCATTGTTGCGGTCGCGGCAGCCTTGTGGTTTCATGTATTCAAGGGTGGTTCAGGGGGCTCTGAATACAGCAAAGCCGTTCACGACATCATCGGACACGATATTGGCGTCATCGGTGTGATTGTCGGAACATCGATTCTGGTGGAGATCGCCAGTCGAAGCGGTTTGTTTCATTTTCTGGCGGTCAAAATCGTCAAGCGAACGCAGGGCGATCCCATGAAACTGCTGACGTTGATGATTGTCGCGACGGTCTTGTTCGTTACGTTTCTGACCATTGCTCCGGGAACGATGATCATGGTTTCGCTGGCGCTGGTCGTTTGCAAGGAACTCCATCTGTCACCCAAACCCTACATCATCGCCATTGCGGTGACAGCGAACTCGGGTGCGTTGATGACGTTGGCGTCGGGGATTTGTACTCTGATGCTGGGACATGCCGGTGATTTGCCGTACCTGCATTTCTTTCGTGTCACTTCCCCAATGGCGCTGATCTCTGCCTGGATCGCGTGGGAGTGGATTCGCCGGTTCTACAAGAAAGACATTGTTTCACCAGATACGCCGGAGGAACGACGAGCCAAGGTGGCTTCATTTGATGAGTGGGCGCTGGTGAAGGATGTTCGGCTGTTCTACCGCTCCGCCATCATTCTTGGCTTGACGATTGTTGGATTTGCGTTGTCGCAGAAACTGGGGGTTGGGCTGGACTATATTGCCTTTATCGGTGCGACGACGGCACTGTTGGTATCGGGGATTTACCCCGATGAGGCGATCAAGAAAGTGAACTGGTCCCTGGTTCTGTTTTTCACCGGACTGTTTGTGATCATTGGTTCCGTTCAGGAGACCGGGCTGTTGGCGGTACTGGCCAAAAACATCATCGCCTGGTCGGGAGGAAATGAAACTGTCACGTTGTTGTTGCTGACCCTGTTTACGATGCCGCTCTCGGGAATCGTCGACAATATTCCCGTTGCCGCGACGATGATCCCGATCGTACGAGAAATGGGAGTTCAGGGGGTGGCCACCGATCCGTTGTGGTGGTCGTTGATTTTGACCTGTAATCTGGGTGGCAATTCGACCCCGATCGGAAGTGTCAGTACCGTGATTGCACTCAATGCATTGGAAAAAGAGGGGGGAGTCAAAGTGGGCTGGGGAGAGTTTCTGCGCATGGGGGGAATTTTGACCCTGGTTCAAGGGGCAGCAATCGTATTGTATCTTTGGGCTTTTTCGACCTTTGGTCTTTTTCCTTCTCGATAGGTACAATTTTAATTCGTGGCGATGGACTTCCAGGTCTATCGGAAAAAAAGTAATTGGCAGACCGAAAGACCGTGAGGTCGATCCCACATCGGGAGGTCGATCCCACATTTTTTATACGGAGCATTCAGTGTCCACTACCGATCCCTTTGACAATCGTTCCAGCATGTTGGAAAACCTTGGCATGTTCAAGGCAGCCACCCATGCGGTCCCGACCGAGTTGTCGGAAGTTTCTATCAATACGATCCTCGTCGCCGTCGATGGAGGCAATCAGGAAGCTGCCGTTCTTGAGGTGGCCAAACAATTGAGTCAAAGAACTTCCGCAAACGTGATTCAAGGTGGGATCTTCGAGACCGTCGCGGATCTGGTTGCAGCCATTGAGGCGAACAAGGCAGATCTAGTGGTGATCGACGCTCCCTACGGAAAGGATTTTCACGACGTCAAAAGCGACAGTCTGGGAGAATTTGTCGGATTGTTAATGGTGGAGACGACTTGTCCCATCCTGTGTGTACGAAGGCCCGTCTCGGCAGAAGAAGTGTCTACCGCCTTTAAAAATTGCGTGGTGCCGTTGACATCGATGGACGAAGCGGCCCTTAAATCGGTGGCTTGGGCATTCAGTCTGGTCAGCCATCCCGGCGATGTGGAGCTACTGGCGGTTGCCGACGAAGACATGATCAAGGAAGCTCGCCGAATCTTGAGCGACGGTTCGGACGGCCCCGCAGACGAACTGTTTTCGATTGACCGAATCGAGTCCATGCTTCCCAAGATGATTGCGGGAGTGACGGCGGCCTCGCATCGGCGATCCCAACAGGCCGGCGATATTCACTTTCACGTCCACGTCAAAGCAGGTCGGTTTATTCCAACCGTTCTCAATGAACTCGGCGACCGCAAGCGACTACTGGTTTGGGGATGCGACCGTGAACACGATTCGCCCAGCTTCCATCGGGCCATCGATCTGATCTATTCGTTCTGCTGCCCGATTCTGATCGTTTGAACGGATCGTTTGAAATCAATCCGCCGGTCAGGACGATCCTGGCTCATTCACAAGATGGGCAATGATCGCCGGACACGCGGCTTCCAACATGTCCAGCACATGTTCAAAACCTTGTGGCCCGCCATAGTATGGATCAGGGACTTCCTTTTCCCAGTTCTCATCAAGAAAATGACTGAGCAAACGTACCTCTGCCGTTCCGCCTGTACCTAAGCACTGGATTCTCGACAGATTCGCATGGTCCATCGCCAGGATCAAATCAAAATGGTTCAGGTCTTCCCGTGTCACCTGCCTGGCTCGGGTCACAAATGAATAACCGCGCCGCTGGCCTGCCTGCCGCATTCTCGGGTCAGGCAGTTCGCCAATATGATAATCGTGAGTTCCTGCCGAATCGATTTCGATGAACGGGTTCAAATTCTGTTCATCGACCCGCTTTTGCAATACGGCTTCTCCTGCCGGTGATCGACAGATGTTTCCCATACAGACAAAAAGAACTCGCTTCATTTGATTGGACCTAACTTCTACCATTGAACGACTCCCAGAATATCCTGCTTGTGGATGTCTGGCGGATTCCAGAATCGGCTGTCGGTCGAAAGCGGTGGGTTGTCGCCGAGCAAAATCCGGGATTCCGGGCCGGCTTCCAGCTTACCTGATTGCTCGAGATAGTAAATGTCGCGCCAAATTTGTACTCGGCGGATATTCATCGAATGGCTGCTGGCGCCTATTTCGAACACATGGTCTGTGAATCGTTGGGGCTCCGGAATAGGTTCCGAATGACAGACTGCCTGTCCGTCAAAATGGATTTTCAATTGATGGTCAAACAGGGATAGCTCGATTCGCTCCATGGGCCAGCGGTGTGCCTTGAATGAGTGTGGTTGATGACTCGATGGGGTCAGGCGGGCCAAGTCGGTTTCAGGAAGGTCATCATCTGACCCGTGGCGGGCGTACCAGGTTACATCGACTTCCTGGTTTCCTTTGCATTCACATACAATCTCGATCACGCTTTCACCTCGAAACAATCGAAAGCCAAAAATTCCTTCTTTCGGAAAATTGCCTTCGATTTCGACAAACAGGTCAGCCGTCGGATTGAGTTTCCTCGATGTGGATGGATTGTAGAAATCGATGTCTTCAACCGGAAACACATCATCGCGTTTGCCCGAATGAGGACAACATCGCCAATTCAGAAACCGGATCCAGTCCAGGACTGGCAATGGGGTGCCTCTGTCGTTTTCAGACCGTGGCTCACGGTCGATGTCCAATCGAGCATCAAAGACCAACTGCCCGTCTTCAACCGCCCAACGCGTATACTCTGATTTGGTTTGCCAGCGGGCGGCTGGATCGATCGACTTCGGACAAAATGCTGAATCATAGACAGGAATTCGTAGTTGCTTTTGTACTTCCAACGGCTTGGACAGGACAACGCCTTCTTTGGTCAGTTTGCCATTTTGAATTTCAATGACTTCGTTGGGCAGCCCGACGATTCGCTTGATGCCGACAGAGTTTGAACCCGGCAATCGAAACGCAACCACATCCCATCGCTGAATCGGTTTGTCGGGATCAATCCACACGCGTTGAACAGGCAGAGGCTCAGCAAGCTTCAGATCGATGTTTTTAAAACCGCAGTTCGGACAGACCATCTGTGCTGGCAGCGGATCCGTGCCGACGGCAAATCGAATCGGAAGCCCACAATCGGCGCATTCCAGGCTGAAGTGTTCACCGAAAAGCGTCGGTGCCATCGAAGCCCCGTGAACGATTCCAGGAATTCGTTTTTCACTGACTGGTTTCGAGTCACATCCGACAATGAAAAGTAACGTGAGTGCAAGGCAAAATAGTTTCAAGATCGAAGTTGTTGCTTCCATTTGGGCCGCACACTTTCGGTGTGTGAAGGGGTTTCAACTCTAGCTGGTCAACTTTCGTTCCGGTTGGACAAGCCAACCGGGGACGTACCCCCAAAAAAGTCAGCATCCCGCCCCCTGCCAGCTCGTCTGGCAGGAGCGAAAGTTTGACTAGCTAGAAACTCGACATCCTGTCCAGCAAAGCCCGGTCTGCTGGATTGCGTTTTGTTTTCTGGATCGAATCCCAAAACCCATCGTTGATGGCAGGACAGAACTTGAACAGTTGTTCCTTCAGCAGTTTTGCTTTGCTCTCGAGCACCGCCTCTTTCTCCATTCTCTTGGCCACGTACTCCGCATCGACAATCAGATTGGCAAATATCTCGGCCTTGTCTTCCTCAACACCCGTGGTTGAATAATGGTTGAGAAAGCCGGGAAACTTTTCCGTCAACACCCCTGTATCGGGATTATCCTGAGCATTTTTTCCGCCATCTCCATATTTGAAATCTTCCGGATTGAGAGCCGCCCAAACCTTGTCCTCGTATAGTTTGAAGTCATCCTGCCAGTCGATGATATGGTAAAACTCATGGTGAATCACCTTTCGCAGATACGTTGGCGTGCCGCGACTGATATCCAGATACAGCGTATCATTTCCGAAATCCGGAATCGCTCCTCGTCGCTGTCCTGCGAACGAAAGCTCCCAACAAATCACCACTCGTTTCAATCGCGACCGCTGAACTAATTCTCGAGGATAGAGGCGAAGCTCCTGATCGAACAAGGGAATGTACTTGAGCAATTCTTTTTCTTCGGCCGGTTTGCCTTCAATCGTCCCATGTCGGATCTCGACCGGAAACTCCGGATCCACTGCGATGATTTCAATTCGGTAGGTCTCAGCAATTTTCTCAAGCCTCTCCAAAGATTGCTCTCGGGTTTCCTCCTGAGTCTGTTGAGCGCATCCGGCACGACCACCGAGAACAATCATAAGGGTCAATACCGATGGAATTACTCGCAATATCCCGTTTGTACTGCTCATGATTCTGTTCATGATTTTTTATGTCAAACCCAACGTTTTTGATTCCGTTTCAAACAGATGCCGGGTGGCCTCGGCACCTGAGACTTCGGGAACGCCATCCGATTTGAAATCGAACCATTCTGGCTGGAAGGCAATGAACCCGTGGCCACCCACTTTTTGGGAATTCGCGATAGCCTGTTTTGCGGTCAGTGCAATCACCGCGTCACCGAGTGCGACCGGTCCGTTGCAGCGAGGCTGGTTGCCCCAGTCACCCGTGCTGATGCACCACGCCCAGTGTTCAATTTCTTCGCGGTAGCCACGGCTGACCGGGCCACTGCCTTCGGCGGTTTTGGCGGGTGCGGAATCACCGCTGGCGGATGTGTCGAGCGCGGCGGAGCCGTCTTTGGCCCGAACCCGGGCTTTGATGGAAGTGCCCTGTTTCGGATAGAGCATCACTTCCGCTTCTTTATCTAATACCAATGTTCCCTTGGTACCCATCACGACTTCACCGTATCCACCAAAGCCATTTCCGTTGATGGAGGAATAAGTGACGACCACTTTTTTGTTAGGGTCGATCGCATAGCCCGGTACCCCGCGGGATGGATCAGGATACTGATTCACTGGATCCCGATAGCCTACATCAAACTTGTAATCGTAACCCTGGCCTGGAAATTCAAAGGTGCAGTAGACATGATCGTCTGCGTCGCGGTCATAGGGGAAGGTGTGCCGTCCGCCGATTGCATGCACGGTCAGAGGATGAACATGGCCCCCCACTTCTTTCGACAGAGCAGAGATGAAAATACTGGCCGCATCGAGTTGATGGCTTCCCAGCTCCGCCATCAAGCCACCGCCGGTCCGGTCCCATAGCCTCCAACGAACCAGCTCTTCCAGCGCCGTCCGCACACGCCCGCTTCCATAAACATCGGTTCGATCTTCGTACCCGTGCTTTGCGGCATCGACGTATCGATCAGAATCCCATTGCCGCCACTGATTGATTTTCTGCAGCAAATTCATTCGGTCCTGAGCCGATAAATTGCCGGACTCATAATCGGCCATGAACGTGTTCAAGTCGTCCAAAATCCGATCGACATGCTTCCCGTCCTGACGGGTCTCTCCTCCTGGAATCGGCAGTGCCCAGGAATCTCCGCCCGGCAGATTATTACGATGCCACTGGGCACGAATGTGATGTATTTCACCAAGCAAGCCCCATCGCATTAGATTGACTGTGTTGTCGTAAAGAATGCTGTAGTGGCGTTGGTGTCCTACGGCGAGCAATCGTCGTTGCTCCTCGGCGACCCGAGTCATCAGTTTGCACTGGGCCACGCTATGAGCCATCAGTTTTTCACACAGCACGTGTTTGCCGTTTTTCATCGCCGCGATGGCAATCGGAGCGTGCAGAAAAAGAGGCGTACCGATAATGATTCCGTCGATGTCGGGATCGGCAACCGCATCTTGCCAGTCGCGATGAATCTTGACGTGACGCCGGGCTTCGTCTTCGGATTTCCAGCCGTAGACCTTCATCAATCCTGGCCGGACTTTGATCGTATTGTTGCTGGTCCAATCGCCATGAAACGCCCGGTGGATGCTCGACGGACGGACGTCGCAGATGGAAGTAACGTCAACGTAGTCTGGATTGATCGCGCCCATCAGGACGCTTCCCTGGTCCCCCGTTCCGATCACACAGACTCGAACCGGTCGATGCGGCCGTTGATAGCCAAAGTACATCCCCCCCAGCCCTCCGGCTGCAACACCACCGGCCGCGATGGATTTGACCAGAAAATCACGACGGTGCATTTTCTCAAAAGCCGTCACGGCGGAATAGTAATTCTCGCGGCCGACTTCACGTTCTTCGGGAGTGAGATTCATGGTTGGGATGAGGGGTGAGGGATGATAACCACTAACCTTTCTTCTTGCTCAGAAAAAAGTCTAGCCCGCCGATCTTTCCGGCTGCGGTTGCAAAGATCACCAGGCAAGCGGCCAGTTCGACAAAATACAAATAGGTGGGAGCGGTTCCGGCGATCCAGGGCGGTTGGGTCGCGATCACGGACGCCAGAAACATCGCGGCGGCCAGCGATGCGAATCGGGTGAACAAACCGAGGATCAACAAAGCCCCCACGATGGTATCAAACCAGGGGATCACTCGATCGATCGCTTTTTGCCAACTCAAGGGCTGGCTGAAAGGCCGATGCAGGGTCAGCGCGGGTTGGTCTCGTTGCGAATCGACCGCAACTTCATTCAATTGCTGCTCCAGAGAATCCCAGATCGATTCGACTTCGCGTAGCCAACCTTGTAGCTTGCGTCTGCGGTCACTTTTGATCGTTTCGACTTGCTCTCGCAGAGACTCAACTTTCTCGGCCGTCAATTGACGAGCGCTACCGTCGCGATCGAATCCATTGAGTCGATCGGTGGAACCAAAATGAACGATCAACTCATCCCGATTGGCGTCGAGGAATTCTTCAAGTAGCTGTTTGTGTTCGCTCAGAATACGTTCCGCACGAACGACTTGATTTCTATCTTCGAACTGATAGTGGTCGTGAAGTCGGTCCCGAAAATCGTTCCAGATCGCGAAGGTAAAATCAGCAGAAATTTCGGGCGATTGAAACTCTTCATCCGTTGCAACTAGCGGATTTTCTGTTTTCAGGCAAAGCCGTACCACTCCATGAGGGTCATCCAGGAATGGGTGGAAGTAATCCGCATAAGGGCCTTTGGCTTCGGATAGAAACGGCTTGGCCGAAAAATTGCCGCTTTGCAGTTTCGTCGTTCCTTCCTTGAAGAAATGAAAACCGACGACGACCCGCAACAGTATCAATGAGGTAAAAATACATGTCAGTTGAAAGCGGGACATCGAAGCCAGATAGTTGTTGCCGAAACGGCAGAATCAGGTGTTGAGGTTCAGTACATCGGAACGTCGCCGATGGAAGATTCGTCTGTCAGTATACCAGAAGTATACCAGAATTTTCGTTCTGCGGCTAATCCATCGCGGCCACTCGTTCGTCGAGTCGTGCAATGATTTGCTCGAGCCACGGGCGGGTTGACGGATTCGCACGGCCCAGCAATTTCTGCATGATGATACGCTGATCGTCTTCGTTCTCTTGGTCTTTGAGCGCATGATAGCACCAAGCCAACATCGCATGGACCTCGAAATTATTTGGCTCTTTAACCATCTTCGAAGCCTGAACCAGCGATGGAATCGCCTCGCTAAACTGTTCCGCATTCATGTGTTTCATTCCTCTGAGAAAATAAAACAGACCTTGATCGGGATACTGCTCAATCGCCAGCGCAATGATGTCGTCGAGGTTCGGAAACTGGCTTGCGTATTCGTTCACGAGCGACCGAATCATGGAGAACAGTACGATTTGAGCACCATTGTACTGGGTTTGTGCGATTTTCCAGTGGGTTTGCCCTCCCAGGACATCGCCACGCGACACCTTGTGAATCCCTAGCAACAAGTGAGCCACGGCAGGGGCTTTGGTCGCTTGGATGTTGGTCAGCAGTCCGGCCAGGTCTTTTCCGTCTTTTCGTTCCGGCAAGATCAATTCAATCAACTGGCTGCTGATGGCAGGATCTGCAGGCGAATTAAGAACCCCCAGACAAAGAACATCCAGGGCCGATTTAAACTGCTCGGGATCCTCCAGGTTTTCGAAATCAGAGGCTTGCTTGATCACCAATGTGGATGCGGCCGCGTCAAGAACGGATTTCATTCGTGGGCCGGAAGTCGTACGGCGTCCTTCGTCGATCAACTCGGCAGCAATTTTGTAGTTCTTTAGCTGAATCGCCGACATCGTCAACACACGCCAGAGTTCTGGAATTCGTTCATCGCCAGGCATCTGCCGCGCAATCTGCAGCAGCAGCTTTCTGGCCTGTTCGTAGACCGCTTCCGCCCGTTCTTGCTGGTCTAATTCGACCAGCACCAAAATCAACTTGGGAAGATGCCGGATCATGTCGATCGGATTCTTCTCCAGCACCGTCGTCATGTGCCCACAGGATTCCTCAAGCAGTTGCCGATATTCGGGAGCCTCCTTGGGATACTCGGAGGCTTGGGTGAGCAAGTGATCTGCCAACGTCAACTTGGTTTGATTGTCTTCTGGATTGAGCGCGATAGCCGACTCCAGATGTTTGAGAATTAGCTTATCTCGTCCCTCTCGGTCCAGATTTCGATCCAACATGTACCTTCGGGCAAACCAGTTGTGGGCAGGAATGTAATCCTTCTTGACCAGGCAGGTCATCAGGTCTTCCGCTTTGAATGGCTCTTCCAGACTTTCCCACATCGAAGCCAGATTGTATTTTGCAGAGTCACTTTCCGGTTCCAGATTCACCTGTTTCATTGCGAAGATTTTTGCAAAGGCCGGTCCGCGATCCGGGGTTATCAGAAAAGTCTCGTAATAGCGCTGCGCGCGGGCCACCCGATCCGGATAAAGATAGTAGTCCAGCCAAAGCACTCCCCCAACTCCGGTCGCCGTTGCCAAGGCCGGGATCGCCAGCAAAAAAGGTTTGCTTTCACGTGTCACCGTCCACGAATTGATCAGAAATGCAATCCAGGCGGCAACGATTCGAACCGGAAACAGCAGGGCATGAACTAGCGGACTGGTTTGTTGATCCCTGATTTTATCTCCGGACCCCATCCGGTTGATCCACTGCATCAAAATCCGAAACGGCTTTGCCAGCCAGGCGGTGATCGAAAAGGATTCGAATTCTCGGTTACGTCTTCGGGCCATAAATAACGTGACTACTCCGTTTCCTGGGTTGCCTGGTCGAGTTTGGCAAGCTGCTTTTTATAATCGTCTGCCGACAAATTAGAAATCTCATAGCACTTGATGAGAGCCTCAAGAATCTTTCGATTGGTGGGCCGATCCTGCAGTGCCAATTCAAAACTGGCAATCGCTTCGGGAATCCGGTTCAGTTGCATCAGAGCCATGGCACGAGTGTCGAGCAGGAATGTCCGCTTAGATTTGGCAGCATCCTGATTGGGAAGGTTCCGGAGCGCGTCCTCCACCAGCCTCAATGCGCGATCTGGATTGGGGCGATTCGAAACCAGATAAACGTAAGCCAGATTGTTGAGTGTGTTCACATCGCGTGGATCCTTCTGTCTGGATCGCTCCAGATGCATCACCGCCCCGTCATAGTCTTGCTTGGCCAACGCCACCGTCCCCAGTTCCAGCAGGATAATGGCCGGCGGATCCGGATCCTTTTCGGCATCGTAGATCTGCCTTGCTTTTTCGGCCAGCGGTAAGTCGCTACCCAATCCGATTTTGACCAATATCAGCAATACCTCGAGATTCTTGGGGTCTAAATGGTAAGCCTCGGCGGCCAGTTGAACATCCCGCTGAGTAAACTGGCTGCCAGGTGATGCATTGCTGTTACGTATCTGAGCGACCAACGCTCGAGCCTTCGACTGTTCCAGGTGAAGCCGCCTGAATGGATGCTTGTCTGCGAGCTGTTCAATTTCCTTATTCAATCTCGCGACCGCGACATCGTACTCTTTCAAGCCGAAGGTACACGTCAGCCACGCATCCAGGTCTTTGGTCCATTCCACGGCCATGGCTTCTTGTTGCAAACGGGACTCAAACTTGGTGCGGGCCTGCCGAAGAACTTCCGCGATTGCCGCTTCACGCACCTCCTTGGGACGGTCCAGCCGACTGTTGATCGCCACCAAGTTCCCGAAATAGTATGGGTCCGTCTCAAACAACTCGGTATAGGCTTCCAAGGCGTCTTCATGTCGCTGCAGCATGACCGCTGTTTCCGCTTTGCGTTTGAGCGCCTGTTGGTGCAACTCCAGGTCTTTTTGTTGATTGCCTTTGATCGCATGTCCGGCATGTGTAAAAATTGCAGGGACCGCAGCCTGAGCCTGAATCCGCCCTGCGTTCACCTGCTGAGCCAGATAATCAATCATCCACAGATGGGCCTCGGGATAGCCTGCGTCATGAGCCGGTGCCAGCGAATTCATGAGTGAGAGTCCCATTTGTCGCGACTCCGCGATCGGCTCCACTAAACATACGGACGCAAATTTATAACGATACTCCGGGGAGCTGGCATTCATTGCAATCAGCTTGGACCAATACAGCTTTTCGTTCTTGGTGACCCTCTCTAGCTCTACCCTTCGTTCATCGGTGGGCGGAATCAGCGAATCAAGACTCTGGTTGGAACTGGTTGCCTGTAACTGAAGCAGGGTATCATTGAGCTTTTTGGTTCGATCCAGACGCTCCTTATGGGCATCGTCCGCCCAGCGCTTGTACCGAGCTTCCTGCCGATCACGATCAATCGCCCCCATCAACAAGGCGCTCACCCCAATGAGCGCGGTAATCGCCGCAGGCAGTCCGAGCTGTAACGCCCGAAAGCGGCCGTGGCCGCCGGACGACTTGTTCGATCGTTGACGTGGTCGAGAAGAAGGTTCGTTCATTTTGCTCGTGACTCGGTAAGTGGCTCACATGCTATCAACGTTGATGTCACTTCACTGACAGCCGTGTTATCAACTTCAATTTTAACTGATGTCGGCGTATTTCGCCAGCAACTCGCTGTGCCGGATTGTCCAGAATGTAACTGGTGAAGTTGCTCTGACAGCAATTCTACTGGATCACCAGTCATATCCGTCAAACTCGCTAAGTGCGGATTATCGAGATAAATCCGAAGAATCGTTAAAAGTTGACACTTTTTTAGCCGAAGATTGGACAGGGTAAGGAATGCGATTACCTCAGACAGACCCTATTCAAGTCGATCGACCTATGAAAACATCGTTCAAGAGAACCCAGGCTGCCCTATTGTTTTTGACCTCGCTCGGTATCGCAGCAGGTTTTCAAACTTCAAACGCGCCAGCCCAAGGTCATCCTCAAGGTTCGGGTAGTGGATGGAATCCCGGAGCTTCCAACCCTTGGCAGGCCGGAAGCCAGAATTCGTTGCCGCCCATTGTCTCGGGCGCGAAAGCGAACTCGACATCGCTCCCACCGATCGTGTCGGGATCGAGTTCCCTACCACCCGTGGTTTCCGGATCGAGTTCCCTGCCTCCGATCGTTTCCGGCTCACAAACAACCCCACCGATTGCGTCCCGTTCAACGACGGGATCCGGGACGTGGACTTCGCCATCAGGACAGAAGCCGAATATGTTGCAGCCGGTTGAAGGTTCAACCATCAACCCTCCGGCAACCCGCTCCCCCGTCATGACGTCGAGTTCGGGACGCGACGGTGGGTTCACACTTCCAGCACATCATGTCCAGGCACCGCTGTCAGTACCGACCCCCGTTCAAAGCTGGCAATCCGGGCGCACCGTTTCGTCTTCAGGCGTTCCTTTTTATTCAGGCAGTGCCCGTTCGCAACAGGATGTCGAAGTGGACCTGCCAGTCATCCCCGATCCAGCGGCGATTCAACCATCTGTGCCCACCATCGACACGGTTGAGCGCGAATCGGTTTTAAGCGAATACTCCCCGGTCTCTCCCAGCCAAGATCTTTCGCCCACTTATTTTGATTACCATTCCGGTGACCCCGTGATTGCGACGTCCGACAACTTCGGTGTCCACCACCACGGCCACCTCCACGGCACATCCGAATGTCCAAGTTGCGGTCCATCCGGTTGCTTTGATGCTCACACCATTGATGAACGACTGGGATACTTCGGCGCCATGAGCAAGGCCCGGCGATACGCGGAAATCGATGCCCTGTATGTACAACGAACCGACGGATCCATCGTTCTTTCAAACGCGGGCGGATTGGGTAGCTTTGATGGAGATCTCGGCTGGCGTTTGACCCTCGGAGAGCGCCAAGATGCCATTCACGGACGTGAGCTTTCGTATTTTGGAACCACGGACCTCAGCAAATCTATCAATCGAACAGATCCATTCGGACGACTGAGCGCGTTGTTTACTCCGGCGTCCGTCATCGGCGTCGGATTGGCCGATCCTTTCTTCAACGCGCAAATCCAGAACGAAACCATTGAGACAAGCCTCCACAGCGTTGAAATCAATCGCGTTTGGTGGGGTTGGGATGTGGTCAAATCGATCGTCGGGATTCGGTATATCCATGTCGATGACAGCTACAATATGTTTTCCCAACGGGCCGGAGTTCCTGCAACCTACGAACTTGAATCGCTTAACAATCTGATCGGAGTTCATATCGGACGTGAGCTGTTCTACGATGTCGGCTACCGACTTTCGTTTTCGCTTGCAGGAAAAGCAGGGGCCTACGCCAACGTCAATCGTTTCGAAGTCAATGCTACCAACAGCGGCACTTCCTTCCTGAATAACCGTACCGATTCGTCGTCCTTCTCAACGTCATTGGAACTGATGTTCACGGCACATTATCAGATCAACCGGCGAGCCCGTTTCCGTTTCGGCTATCAGGGCTTGCTGTTGGATGAAATCTTTTCCGTTTCCGACAACCTGACGGGCACCATCTCTCCCTTTCATGGAAGTCGCAAACCAGACAAAGACTCGATGTACTTCCACGGAGTCAACTTTGGGTTAGAATTCTACAGATAGCTGGCGGGTTCAAAGCCAGAATCAGACAGAGGCAGGAAGCGAGAGCAAATGCAGATGCTCTCGCTTCTCCGTTTTGATGCTGATCCAATATTCTGACCTTTCTTTTTCAACCATGGATTGCTGATATGAATGCTGACGTGACGATCATCGGTGGGGGTATCGTCGGTCTGGCGACGGCTTATCAGCTCTCGGAGCGCCTGCCTCGATTGAAGGTAATGGTACTCGAAAAAGAAAACGAGCTGGCCGCTCATCAAACCGGACGCAACTCAGGCGTGCTGCACACCGGGATTTACTACAAACCCGGCTCGCTCAAGGCGGTCAACTGCCGCGAAGGCAAGGCGGCTCTCGAACGTTTCTGCCGGGAACACGAAATTCCTTTCGAGACCTGTGGGAAGGTCATCGTGGCGGTCGACGCGCAGGAACTCCCGGCGCTGCAGCGGATCCACGAACGCGGTCTGGCCAATGGAATCGAATGCTCCGTCATTGATCGAGACCGGCTTCGCGAGCTCGAACCCCACGCAGCGGGAGTGAAGGCAATCCACGTCCCGCAAGCAGGCATCATCAGCTACCGGCAGGTTTGTCACAAACTGGCCGAAGTCATCGTGCAGCGCGGCGGACAAATCTTGACGGGGCACCGTGTCGGAAAAGTCGACCACAGCTCGTCGCAATCCTTGGTGACGACCAACCAAAACGTTTTTACCACCGGACTGATTGTCAATTGCAGCGGACTTCACAACGATCGCTTGACTCGGCTTTGCGGTGATCGACCCGAAGCCAAAATCATTCCGTTCCGAGGTGAGTACTATCAACTGAAGCCGGAACGCTATCATCTGTGCCGAAACCTGATCTATCCAGTGCCCGATCCCCAGTTTCCGTTTCTCGGTGTGCATTTCACACGCATGATCGACGGCAAGGTCGAATGTGGTCCCAATGCGGTACTCGCTTTTGCACGCGAGGGCTATACCAAAACAAAGATTAATCCGCGAGATTTGCTGGAGAGTTTGACCTACCCGGGATTCCTGCGAATGGCGGCCAAACACTGGCGGATGGGCATGTCCGAAATGAGACGGTCACTGTCCAAAAAAGCCTTTGTGCGGGCGCTGCAGCGTTTGATGCCGGAGATTCAGGCCAGCGATCTGGAACCGGCCCCCGCCGGCGTTCGCGCCCAAGCCGTCTCCCGGGATGGTTCGCTGGTGGATGATTTCCTGATCGTGGAAACGGGGCGAGTCATCCACGTCAATAACGCTCCCTCACCCGCCGCAACGGCGTCCCTCAATATCGGCCGACTGATTGCCGAGCGGATCGAAAAACGTTTTGCATAGCCTGGCAGTAGCCGTGAGTGCTTTTTCGTTTAACCGCAGTTAAAGTTCTTGTTGTTATTTTGTGAAAAATTACACAAACAGTTATCGGGAGATATTTCCAAAATCGGTCGGTAGAGAATTTTCTTGTGAGTCCTATGGAGATCGGTACAATCGGGGGTGATTCGTTTCGATGCGAAAGCCCATTTGATTTCCGAGTGAACTGATCGAAGAGTCGGTTCATTCTCAATCCTCCAGTATTCAAGGAGCAGGACGGTGAGAAGGCAATCTGGTATGAGTCAGGCCGATGCAGGTCAGACACGTTTGGGTCAAAATCGTTTGACGAGAAGGGGTCGATGGCTGTCACCGTGGTTGAGTTCTCTGGTCATAGCCGGATGGATGGTGGTGTTAGCGGCACCGTGTCAGGCTCAGGAGGAAGGCCCAGAACCGGAGACGCCGGAGTTTGCCTGTGCCGTTGCTCCAGTGTATCCGGCAACGGAAACCATCTTATGCGAGGTCAGTGTAGCGGAGTTGACTCCCTGCTGTGATTGTACTTGGACGGAGGCTCCCGAACTTTCGACCTGCGATCCCTACGATCCAGGTAACCCTCCCCCACCACCAACGTCCGAGACGACCGTGCATCCCTGTCCGCCTCGCGTTGGCGACTGCACGGCAATCCCGGTTCAAGGCTATTTGACAACTCCCTTTTGTGGCAACCCACTCAGTGAGGCAATGACGCTTCCGCTGATCACCGATGCCGTGACCGAAGGGCCTGCCATCGAAAATTGCGGTGAGTGTGATTCGATGGGGTCTTGTAGTGCCGGTACCTGTTCAACGAGTAGGGATTTGCTGAAATCGAATGCTTACTGGAACTATGCTCCGCCGATTGCTGTCAATCGCTATCTGATGCCGTCCAATCAAGTCGATGCGTTTGCCTTCGGGCGTGGCATGGCCTCGGACTTTGATTTTCGTGTCACCTTTTATCCCAATACGACTGCCGGGGATGTGGCTTTGCTGGTCGATCCGCAACTGGGCCGGGTCCAGTACCTGACTGATGCCAACCTTTCACTCAGAACGCCATCGAAAACGATCCGACCTTGCAATGGCAACTGGACACGATGACGGACCTGTACGGCAACACGGCTGAATTCACTTATCACAACAGTCAAATCGGTGGCCGCTGGGTGGTCTCGGAGATTGATTTCAATTCCGGTGACATCGTGTTGGAATACGACTACAACAACAGTGGCTTTCTGGAAACGGTCGAGCGAAATGAAGAAGTTAAATCAACCTACAGCTATGATGTTGATACTTTTTATAACGCCGCAACGTTGACCTGGCACGAGCGGATGCGAACTGGCCATGATGCCAACGACACACTGCTGCTGTCGGTGGACTATCAGTCCGGGGATGGCACGGTGGTCAACCAGTTTGCCAATATCCTGTATGGCCGCAAGAATGGCTTGGGGCAAATCAAGAGCATGATTTATCCCGATCAACAGAATCCAGGCTGGTTCGACGTCCTGACGGCAGGACGGTTGACACGGGTGAAATACGGTCAATCGGTCCAGCATTATACGTCCTATGTGGGAGGCAATCCCGGTCCGCTGGAGGACAGCTATGCTTCCAACCCCGGCATCTCCGCAACACAAATGCGGCGGGCCCAGCCTCCGGTAACGATTGATGAAACCGGCTATCAAATCACCAACACCTACGATTCGGCCGGCAATCTGATTGGCAAGACGTATCCTGATTCAAGTTACGAGAAATGGATTTACAATTCCATTGGTCAGGCAACTTACTATCGCGACCGGGCGGGGTTTGTGACGGTCACCGAGTACAACAACGCTTTCCAGCCGGTTCGAGTGATCCGGGGGATGACAGATCCAAGCGGAACTGGCAGTCCGACGGCAACATCCGAAGCGGTACAGGACATCTTTGGCTACTATGGCACCAGCCATGCCAACGAAGGTCAATTAGCCTGGAGTGCGACGACCGCCTACAGTGGTGGCTCGTTCAGTGCCCCATCTACTGATCTACGAACGGACTACACTTACAATGCCAATCAGCGATTGATCAAGATTCAAACACCCACTCCGCATCGAGGATCGATCAGTCTGCCGGGTGGTTTTGCAGCTCGGCCTCAGGTGGAGTTCGGCTGGACCGGAGGTTTGAAAACCAGTGAAACGAATCAGCTTGGTCATACCACTTATTTTTCGTATGACGAACTGGGAAGATTGGTCGAAACCCTTTATTCCGACAGCACGAAGGCACAAGTTTATTACGACGACGTGAACCGCAAGGTTTATCGCCGCGACCGCACCGGAAGAGTTTCGTTGTCGGTATATGGTCCTTCGGGCCGGTTGTCGATGCAATATGCGGCCTATGGAACCGATGCCGACTTGAGCGATGGCACGGTCAGTCAGATTAACGCGCTGGCCGACAGTCAATACACCAGTTACGGTTATGGCGTGGGTGATTCCCAGCCCGTGCTGATCAACCGGGGCGGAGCCGTGACCACGATAGCGCTGGATTATCGGGGCCGTCCGGTTGAGCAGCATCAACACGTTCGTTCCGATGATTTTACGTTGACGACCTTGACGAACTATGTCGGCAATCAGCGGTTCTACACGACCAACAAAGTGGGTAGTCACGAAGTCCGAACCTACTACGGTTATTCAGCAGATCGCCAGACAGTGCGAACCATTCAAACCCGCAAGCCGGGGGTGACGTTTGGCAACAATGCTGCGATCTTGAGTGCTACCCGACAAACAGGCGCCGATCCAGACTACATCATCAACGATGCAGTGCGGGATATTCGCGGCCAGATTGTCCAGCTTGTTGATCCGCTAGGGATTGAATCGCTAACAACCTATGACGCACTGGGAAGAAGTCTAATTCAGGCTCGCAGCAAGGGAAGTCTCGAACTGGTTTCCGAATCGGTTTACGACCACTTGGGCAACGTGATTGAAACAACTTCTGAAATCGGTCTGGTGACGGAGATGGAATATGATCCGGCAGGGAACCTGAAAGTTCGCACCGTAGCACCGGGAACGTCCGATGAACTGGAGTGGAGTTACTGCTACGATTTGGACGGCCATCTACTGACCGAAACGGCGCCGGGAAGTGCGGTGACCACCCATGTAAGGGAGACGTGCTGTAGCCTGACTGAAGGAATCAAAAACGCCTTGGGCCACGGCACCATTGTCAATAAGGATTCAACGGGCCGGACGGTACATACGGCGACGGTCAAGGATTTCGACGAACATACCAATCTACTCAATCCGCTTGATGGAAAAACGCTCTCCGAACAGACCACTCGTTACGGAGTTGATGGCCGGGTGCAATACCAGACGCACTGGAAGGTACCGCTGGGAGCGATCAACCGCAACGATCCACCGATTGCCGGTCTCAACAGTGTACCGGTGGGTGATGGTCTGACAACCCAGTATGTCTATTTCCGGGGGATCACCAACGAACAGGAGGTCGAATACTCCCGAACCATCAACCTGCTCGGTGGAGACACGGAAGATGTGTCCATCGATGCAGCCTTGGCGAAACTCTATTCGTCCATTGCTTCAGGCGGAGTCAATTGGGAGTTTGGTGATTCGAGTTGCGGCAGTGCAACGGTGGTGATTGCACCCGATGAAAAGACCATGCAGGTTTCGATCTCGGATGCGGCGGGCCGCACCGTGATGCAGGCCACGATGACGGGGCCAACCGCAACCACACCCAATCAGTTGGTGAACTGGAGTTGCACCCGCTATGACGACATCGACACTGCGACCAATGCCATCCACACGCTTAAAACGAGTCAAATCGATCCCGACGGCAAGGTGGTCGCGTCCTTCGCCGATGGCTTGGGACGAACGATTGCGGTGGTCGATCAATTGGGCAAAAAGTCTACGAGTCAATTCGATTCGGGCGGTAATCTGCTCAAGTCAATCAACGCGCTCAGCAAGGAAACCATTTATACTTACGACGGTCTAGGCCGACAATTGACGGTCAAAGACCCACTCAACAACACGCAGACAACAGTTTACGATCCCGATACGGGACAAGTCACGCAGCGGAAGGATGCCAAAAATGTTTCAACCTACTTCGCCTACGATGGTATGGGACGCAACACAACCACCACGGATCGCTTGGGCAAGGTCACCACGCGGACTTACGATAGCGCCGGTAGATTGGGGACCATTGTGGATGCCCAAAGCAAAACCACCACCTACGGCTATGACCTATTGGGTCAGCGAACCAGTGTTACGCTTCCCGATACATCCAGCAAGACGTTTGAATTCGACGCAGCCGGTCGGGTGACGAAGGTGACCCTTGAATCGGGAATCACCCAGAAAACGATCTATGAATTCTCAGGTGTCGTAGACAAGATCGAGTATCGTGACGACAGCAATACGCTGACCGGAACCGACGACTTTACATACAACGCCCTGCTTCAGCGTACCGCAGCCACCAGTCGCTACGGCGTGGTCAATGGCTGGACTTACGATGACCTGGGGCGAACACTTACAGAGTCAACCACTTACAGCGGCAAGACCTACACGGTCGGTTACGGCTACGATTCACGGGGGCGACTGGAAGAGATCACCTATCCTTCCGGTCGCAAGGCCGAATACACCTTTGACGAGCGAAGTGCGATTGACCTGATCAAGTGGGACAGCGCGCAAATCGAGAATCGGGGCTACGATGACACCGGAAGGTTGACCAGTGTGGATCGACCAGGCGTTGACGAAACTCGCGGTTATGATGACGCTGGCCGATTGACCTCCATCGGCAACACCAACGTCGGCACGGCAACGTACACCTATGATGCCAACCACAACAAGCTGAGCGAATCCTGGAGTGGCGCGATGGCGGCCTGGAGTTTTACCACCGAGAACGGGGGCACCTACACCAGCGGCTACGATGCCGAAGACAGGTTCCGTAACTTCATCCAGTCAGGACAAAGCAAGTCGCTTTACCTCGATCGCTCCGACATCGGAAACATCACCAACTATCAGATGAACTCGAATAATTCGTATCGAACGTACAACAACGTCCATGCCTTGACCAATGTCGGCGGAACCGGCCAGACATTCGATGACGATGGGAATCTGACCGCATCTTATCATGGCCATACGCTCGGATGGGATGAGACAGGCATGTTGAAACAGGTGGTCGTGCCGAGCTCCCCGAGTGCTGGTTTCGAAGGCACCAACGAGTACGGCTACGATGCCACTCAGCGGCGAATCTTCAAGAAGATCACTCGCAGCAGCACCATTGCCGAGCATGTCGTCTCCATCTACGCCGGACCAAATCTGATCGCTGAATACGATGCCGGTGCAAATGCCGGTTCACCGAGTCAGGAATACGTTTACGCACAGGAAATCGATTCGCTGGTGCTGCTGGTTCGCAGCGGCGGCAGCCAGAAGCTGACCATCACCCGCAACCAGCAGTGGAGCGTGACGGCGCTTTGCGATCTCTCCGCCGGAACCGTTCTGGAGCGTTACACTTACGACGCCTTCGGGAAACGAACGATCCTGGCTGCCGATGGTTCGACGGTGCGCAGCACCAGTTCGTACAACATGCCATTCGGCTACACCTCGCGGCAACACGATCCCGAGACGGGACTGATGTACTTCCGGGCGCGATACTACGATCCGTCAACCGGTGAGTTCCTCTCGCAGGATCCGCTGGAATATGTCGATGGCATGAGCCAGTACAGGGGGTATTTTGTTGGAGTTGGAATTGATCCTTTCGGACTAGATTTTATCGCAATATCGGATAGGTTGATCCAAACCGACCCAATCGAAATTGACATTCTTGGACGAAAGTTCGTTATCATCGCGCGAACGATTTTCTTTCACTACTCTGTTGAGTTTTGGACTTGCCCGTGTGGCATTCACGACGGACGCCCTAAACAGGGCGTGCTTATTTCACGAGACAGTGCATTGGCTACAAATTGCACACCGACCGAGACAACTGAACTAGTTGCGGATCTTCGATGGCAGGCCATGGCCAGCGTCGCGAGGTTCCCTGCGATAAATGTTCCGGTCATGATTTCTAGCATCCATTATCCTGGAGACTTACCTAACAATACGCGGCTGGTCCCGTTGTTTGTTGGCGACTTTAATTCCGTAAACGACAAATGGCAGGATGTCCTGACTCAGGCACGCACGTACGAATGGGCAGAACAACGAGGTGCCGAGTTTGCGAATTGGACCAGATCGCTTTACAACCCGTTCCAAACAAATAGCAATACTTTTGCAAAGCAAGTAGTAACTGGAGCTGGACTCCCATGGATCAATATGCCTGGAAGCCATCCACAGACTCACAGAGTACCCAGCCAAAACTGGTATCCGTTTGTAACGTTTACCGGAGCAGTACCAACTCCCCGATAGACTTTAGTATCATGAACACAATCTTCCATTTAGTTGTGGTTGTCTCACATATGTTCGTCCCGTTTGGCTCAGTTTCGGCGCAAGTTAGCGATGGACACCAATTCCTTGCTAGACTAGTCGGACATTGGGACGCACAAATCGAAAATTGGGGATGGCCAGAAGCCAAATCGCCCACCAAATTCTCTGGTGAAGAGATCATCACAATGCTCGGTGAATATTGGCTGCAAAGTGAATTGACAATTGATTCGTTTGACAAAGGTGTGTTTAGTCATTGGAGCCTGGGTTATTCACCCGTCGAAAAAAAATATAATGGGATAAAGATTTGTGCCATTAGTCCCTATTGCGAAAATCAGAGTGGAAGCATTGATTCAACGGGAAATGTGTTGACGCTGTTGACAATTGACAGAGAGGTCATTGAAGGTAAAGACATCGTTGAAGGAAAATTGATAATTGAGATTATAGATGTTGACCACTGGAAGTCGACCTTTTTTAGGAAAATAAACGATTCTGGCGAGTATTGGAAATCGACGGAGATTAAATACGTTCGAAAAAACGAGGCGGAGCAATTTTGTACGCAGCGTCAGCAAGACGTTAACTTTCCGAAAGAGATGACCAACAGTATCGGAATGAAGCTTGTGTTGATTCCCAAGGGGACTTTCACGATGGGCGAGCCGCCTAGCCAAGAAGGATTGCTAGAGGAATTGAAAGATAACGAACGTCAGCACGAGGTGACGATCAGCAAAGATTACTTTCTCGGCATTCATGAGGTGACACAGGCTCAATACGAGAAGGTGATGGGTAGGAATCCGAGCCAATTTCAGGGCGACAAAGTTGCGGAGCGCCTTCCAATAACAGGAAGCGTGGGGAAGGAGATGAACTCGTCAAACTACCCAGTGGACAGCGTTTCATGGGAAGATGCAGTTGAGTTTTGCAAGCGATTGTCGGCCCTCCCGGAAGAAAAAAAAGCAGGCCGGCTCTATCGTTTGCCAACCGAAGCGGAGTGGGAATACGCTTGTCGTGCAAGTAGCAAAACGAGGTACAGTTATGGCGATGATGCGAAGTCGCTCGGAGATTATGCCTGGTTTCTTCAGGGACCCGCCGTCGGCCCGCAATCAGTTGGCCAGAAGAAACCGAATGCCTGGGGCCTGTATGATATGCATGGTAACATTTGGGAGTGGTGCTCGGACTGGTGGGACATTTATCCAGAGGGTGCCGCGACCGATCCGGTTGGTCCTGGTAAGGGCTCACAACGCGTGGTACGTGGCGGTGGTTGGGAGAGCAACGCTGTGTATTGCCGGTCGGCGATGCGGTTCGCGGTGGACCCGTCCTACAGTGACGTATGCTATGGCTTCCGCGTTGTCACCGGACCATGAAAATTAGGAGTTAGTGAACCCGAAGTATTACGCGTTTCAAACTTTACCGTTTTTTCGGATGGGGTTGTCTTTGACGGCCGTTTCCCAAAAAGGTTCGCTTGGTCTCAGTTGAGGGATTTGAAAAATCCCTCACTGGAGACGAAGTGGCACACTTAACCAAGGATGAAATCGTGACGCTTCAAACGCTTGGCCAGAAAGGCCAATCCGGTCGGGCCATCGCCCGCCAACTTAATGTGACTGAGGGGACGGTTCGCTATCACCGTCGCCGGCAATCATCGGGTGCATCCGATGGTCGCAAAAAACGCTCTCTGATTGAACAGCAGTCGCTGGTGGAAGTGGTTCGGTACTGGTGGCAATCGCAGCTTGACCTTCTGCCAGTCGGACGTGCTCCCAACATTCACAAGCTATGGCAATTCCTGTTGGAAGACTACGATTACGGAGGCTCCTATAAATCGGTGGCCAAGTATGTTCGCACGGCTTTTGACAAGCCCAAGCTGCGTCCCTTTCGTCGGATCGAAACGCCTCCTGGGGCGCAGACGCAGAGTGACTGGATGGAGCAAACAGTCGTTATCGACGGTCAGGCCACCAAAGTATACGGCTTTGTGATGACGCTCAGCCACAGCCGGATGCCGGCGGTGATCTGGAGTCTGCGCATGACCCAGTTGGCTTGGCATCAGGTTCACAATCAGGCGTTCGAGCGTTTGAAGGGCGTGGCGGCGGTTAACCGGATCGACAATCTCAAAACGGGAGTGGCTCAAGGTTCGGGCGTTTGGGGCAAGCACAATGAAAGCTACGCAGCGTATGCCCGCACGATGGGCTTCCATATCGATCCCCACGAAGTCCGTCAGCCTCAGCAGAAAGGCAAAGTCGAACGGCGCGTCTCGGCGGTTCGCCAGTGCCTGGATTTGAACCAGAGCTTCGTGTCGCTCGAAGACTTACAAGCCCATACTGACGAGCGTTTGCTGGCCGATGCCCGAACTCGCAAGTGTCCGGTGACGGGGCGGAGTGTGTGGCAAACTTGGCAAGATGAAGTCCCGTTGCTTCGTCCGCTGCCCGCCACGCTGCCGCAGCCGTTTGATTTGATTCGAACGTGTCCGGTTCACAGCGACTGCACAGTCCGATTTGAAGGGCGAACTTACACGGTTCCGTTCGAATACGTTCGTGGCAGCGTGGAAGTCCGTGGCTGCAATGGTTTTATTCAAATCGTGGATCGCCATGACGGACGCGTCGTGCGGCAATATCCGCGTCAAACGGCCGAGTTACTACTGATCGATGCGAGTTGTTACGAAGGGGAATCGACGGCGACGGTGGCGGCCCCACGACCGCTGGGCCGGATCGCTCAGCGGCTGAGCGAGATCGCGGCGCTGCCGGTTCAACAACGTTCCATCGAAATCTATGCAGCGATTGCGGAGGTGGCCCGATGAAAATTGCCCAAACACGCAAGCTTCATGCGGCTGGCATTCTTCCCGCACCGTCCCCCACTGAAAATGTGGAGTTACTTCGCCAACGTCTGGAGGCATTGCGCCTGATGTTCGCGGCTGAAGGTCGGGATGACTTGCTCGAACAATCGGTGAAACAGGATTGGAACGCCACCCTGTTTCTCGACGCGTTGCTTCGTCTGGAACTGGAACGGCAGGAGGAACGTCGGGTGATGCAGGCGATTCGGATTTCGCACTTGCCGACGGGCCCGACGATCAGCAATTTCGACTTTGCGTTTCAGCCCTCAATCTCCCGCAGTCAGCTCCAAACGCTGGCGACGGGTCAGTGGATTCGTGACGGCCAGAGCCTGTTGCTGCAAGGCCCTCCGGGGGTAGGCAAAACCCATCTGGCGGTAGGGTTGGCAATGCGAGCGATCGAAACGGGTTTCTCGGTGAGCTTCTATCGATTGGATGAGTTGATGCATCAGTTGAAGCAGGATTCCGAGTTGAGTCCGGCCCGTCTGAAGCATCGCAAGTACATGGCGGTCAACCTCGTGATTCTGGACGAGTTTGGTTATCAGCCTCTGGATCGGGCGGAGTCGCATCTGTTGTTTCGAGTCGTGAATTATCGTTATACGAAAGGTCTTTCGATGGCGATTACGACGAACAAGGGGATCGCCAGTTGGCCGTCGGTGCTTGCCGATGATGAGGTCTTGGCAGGCGCGATTCTGGATCGCTTGCTGCATTGTGCAACGGTGCTCAATATTCAGGGTCGCAGTTACCGATTAAAAGAACTGGACGCTCAGGTTTCTGGTCAACCCACGACCCGAACGATGCCTGATCCGGTCTTGGAATCGAGGCCGGATTCCGATGGCCTCCGTGGGGGTTACTTACCTGGTCAAAGTTGAAACCAGACAAGAAGTTCGGAAGGCCCACCCCATGCCCCTTCAAAGATTTTAAAAAAATTCCGCCCGCGCGCGGGCGGAATTTTTTAACCCGAGCCTGCGGCTCGTTCCATTCCTCATTTAACCCAATAGGAGCATCTTAACTTAACCCGTGCGTAACAGTTCGGGTTCCACAACTGCGTAAATCTTCGGGTTCAATGACAGTACTCGCTGCGCCCGATGACGTCAGGAATCCGACCATAGGATTTGTTGTGCCGC
>CAYPXY010000005.1:0-174390 GCA_964414815.1 uncultured Pirellulaceae bacterium
AATATTAAAACTTAAACGGTATTGCGTTTAACCGCGCCGCAGAGCAAATTGGGCGATGATCCAATTTGTATTCTTGTTAATGCAAACCGCCCAATTTGCGCCGCCAAGCGGATACACTGAGTGAGGTCTCCCGCACTTGAGCGATATTGTGTTTAGCCGCAAGCCGAAGCCGACTGTCATTCGCTTGCAACTATCATAGGAAACAGATGGACTCATGGTTGAAGCTGAGAAGATCGAGAAATGGTCGGCGCAGGCGCGACGGCAGGGTGCAGTCTCCGCACTCAAACTGCCCACCAATCAAATACCTCCTCGATGCACCACGCGCCTCTGGGGTTTGCCGATGAAACGATCTCGGTGTGGCAGTATTTTCTTGGCGGCAACCCCCGACGGCTTGCGGCTATTTATGGAGTGCGGGACTCTTGTTCCGCTTTGGATATTTGGATTTCATCGGAGGTCGAAACCGTCGCAAACCATAGAAACGATAGCGGTACAAGAGTCCCGCACTCCATAGAGGCAAAACGTTATGGTGGTCGTGAACTCTACTGCCCGGATTCCAGTTTCTTCCACGAGGACACGATGCCGTTGATGATGGCATACTGCCTGGAGACTTTCTCTGGTAGTTCTTCGGCGAACAATTGTCTGGCTTTCGCAATCGCCTCCTGCGGGTCGATGCTGGCCAGCGCGATCAAAGGCTGGGGAAGTTCGTAGTTGACGGCCCGATCTTCCGTAAACATCCAGGACCAGTTCTCCAGAGACGGTGAAATCAGTGTTCTTGCCAATGCCGAATCGTACTTCGCCAGCCGGCGAGCCAGCTCAGAGATCAGGTTGAACGGCATGACCCGATTCTCGTTTTCGCAGTGCCAGAACGATTCGAACAGGAACTGCTCCGCCAACGAACCATCCGCCGGGCGGATCAGCACGGCCCAGTCTGCGGCCAGTTGGCTCAGGTGATAATCATCGTGCCCCGGTCCCGCTTCCCGAATTGACTTCAGCGCCAGATTGCCCAGCAAGCGGCGAGCCGCCGAACCACTGGGAGAACCTGTCTCTGCGACCACGTAGAGAAACCGAACTTTGTCCGCATCGTCCGGCAAGCAAGTTGCAATCTCCAGGGCAAGATGCGGATCGAGTGGCTTCACCTTGTGGCAATAGGCTAAAACGCCAGCCGCCTGAAAATTTTGCTTGCCGATTACTTCCAGCCACTCTTGCCAGGGATTTCCGGAAGCTGCAACAAAGGTCAACACTTGAGACTTGAGGTATTCGATTTCGTTGGCATAGGCGGCCCGTTCAATCAGTTGCAACGAGATGGCTGGATCCACGATCGCATATACGGGAGCAAAATAGCGGGCGATGCCTGCCTCGAGATGACTTGCGTTGCGCTGCTCCAATTCCAGCAACCTGCTCAGTACAGGATGCACCGAAAAAGTTGCCTCCAGAATCTCGCGAGCCTCCTCGTGTAGATCGAACTTCAGCATCATTGAGGCGACTCTCGAAATGGCGACCAGTTGATGATCACCTTCCAGGCGACGTGCTGCGATCAGGGCTTCACTGATGTACTGCTCCTGTTCATTGGATGAGCTTGATCGCTGCGCCAACTCCAGACAGATCAAAACGCGGTAAAGCAGGTCCACGTCGGGCAACAGGCGGATCAACTCGGCCGTAGAAAAAGCCTGTATTTCATCAAGAACATATTTGGGCAGCGGCTCCCCTTTCAGCAGAAGATCATCCTTGACCTGATCGATGGCTTTCCTTGGCTCGGCAAACGAATGAGCCGAAAAATGGTTTTTCTTGCGAAAATAGCGATCGTTTTTGGCCGGCTCAGGAACCAATCCGACCAGTTCACCTGCAAAGCCGCGAAATTGATCTTCTGACCACGCGACCGTCGGCGTTCGATCCGGCGGTGCGCTGGTGTCGGGCCGTAGTTGAAACTGAAGAGTGCCATCCGGAAGCCGATTCAGTTGCTGGACATCCGGAAGATAGCCATCAGCACTGGCGGCCGCGATCTGCGGACTGTCGAGCAGTTGAAAACCGGCTGTGCCGTCGGTTTGCGCTTCGCCCCTGACGAGCCTGGATTTTGCGCCGAGGAACACAACGCGAGCGTGTTCAATCGGATTTCCATTTTCATCAATGACCGACACACGGATGGTTTTGCTCTGCGGCAGCGGGGTCAACGGAATCGGCCCGAAGCGGATGTTTGCTTCTTCCATACTGTTTGCTGCATCGTTCGCATTGAGTGTTCGCAATTTCCAATTGCCATAGTAGGGTTCAAATCCGTTTGCCTCGACGTGGATGGAGGTGTCTTGATTCCAGTCCAGGGTGGCAGTGGTTTCAAACTGCCCATTTTCATCCGTCAGAAAACGCTCCGTATCAAACAGATTCTGCGGGTATCGAAACTCGCCATTGGAGTCTTCTCGCAGGGACACGACGGCCTTGCGAATGGTGACCTGAGCATCGGGAACCGACTGCCCATCGGACGTAATGATCTGGCCGGAATATCGGGCGGTGGGCTGTGGAGTAACCATCAACACAGGGTTGGAATCGTCGGTCAACTGCAGGCTGATGGATTGCGGAGTTGCCGATGATGCCAAGCGTGCGGTCAGTTCAACCGCGCACTCGGGAGTGACGCCATTGAAACGAAAGGTACCATTGAGCATGGAAAACAGTCGGATCGTATTCGTGCGAATTCCTTTCTTGAACTGGACGCGTACTTCTGCTCCAGCGACACCGTCTCCCGATTCATTGACAACGCGTCCCACCGCTTGAGACTGCTGCATCAGTATCGTTGATCCAAGCTCAATGACATGATCGACAGGAACCACTTCCGGTTGATCGTACATCGAGCTTTCATTGATGTAATAGCCAAAACGATGAAGAGGCAGAAATTGATCCTGATTGGCAGCCGCCCAAAAAGTAAACCGGCCATCGTCCGTAGTCACGCTTGGGCGCCCTTCGGAAACAAGCTGGTTCAGGTAGACATCGGGAATTCCTTCACCCGTCGTGTTGCTGATGACTCGGCCTTTAATCTGGACGGATTTTAGAAGCGGAAGTTCAACGGGGCCAGTGCTGATATTGATTTTATTGCGGATCTCATGATAGTCGAAGGTATAGGGAAACTCATGCGGCAATGCCGACGCAAGTGCCACCGGCCCTTCGACGGCTGACAGTTCGAAGGTGCCATCCGCGTTGACTTTCGCTTCGGATGCAGATTGAACCGAAAATCTGTAGAGATGGGAATCCGTGCCGGCCAGCAACACCAGTGTGATGGCCTCCAGATCGACGGATTCTCCATCGGGTGGAATCACGCGGCCCGTCAGTTTACGCAAGGGAGATAGTTGGGCCTGAAGTTTTTCATCCACACGCGACACGGCCGATCGCTCAAAGGTATCTGCATCACGCTGCAAATAGACATGCGACAAGCCTCGAAGGTCTACGCCCTGAAGGACCGCTTTGCCGTCCGCGTCGCTGCGTGCGACCAATTGATTTCGGATGGCAAACGGCAAGGAGTGTCCTTTGAAATTTGCTGGAGCAACTCCCACATCACTCGCAGGTTTACCGAATTCATCAAGAATGGTGATTTCACGATCTGTGACACTCTTGAGCGAACACTCGACTGGCGCATCCGAAAGGAGTCGGGTCAGAGGCACATTGAAAATCTCCATTCCGTAGTCCGATCGGGAAACGACCAGACGCCCTTCCGTTGCCGTATCGACTTCTGCGAGCATCGGATGGTCCAGGGTGACGACCAGTTCAAAAGTTCCATCCGGTGTTGATTCACATTGCGCCAACGGAACGTCGTGAACCCGTGTGGCTCCGGTCAGTCCCTCGATGGGAAACCAGGATACGGTTGCCTTGGCGACCGGCTGCCCCGCTTCATCAATAACACGCCCCGTCAATCGTAACGACGAATCCGATGGTTGCGCCCTCAGTTGGTGCGGCACAAAGAGTGCAAGAATAAAAATCAGGCAGTAGCAGGTTCTGTAGCCAAACATCTTCCTCATGGTTGTTCCTGTCCGATCGTTGCTCCGATGGTCGCCGTGAGCATCCCCGCGAGCGGGCCGGAGTCAAACCGCAACTCGATAGGGCTCGGACCGGTGATATCCGGATCATCATCAAAGAGGATGGGACAAAACGAACCACAGGAGAAATCAGTGCTCTTGACGAGGCTGGGCAGATTCTCTGTTGCTGAAATTTGGGATCGCGTCGCAAACAGTCGGTTATCGCTGGTCGCCGCAATCTGCCCTTTCGCGCTCCATTGCAGATACAGGCCGGTTCCGGTGCGCAAGATCGGCAGAATCCTCCGTTCGGATTCTCGCTCGGCCTCGATGGCGTAGAGATTCAGGTTGCTGACGACATCAAACTCCACTTCACCCCCGTTCTCGACACGAGCCACCACTCGATCGGCGGTCTTGAGTGTTTGAAATGAAAATGACCAGAACTGATCGGACTTGAGTCTGAAATACAACTCCTTGACGAAGTAATCACCGACCGAAGCCATGTTGGGTTGATCGGCTTCCGTGATCGTCAAGTGTACGCCGTGGGTCGAGACCAAGGTGGCTCTGAACGATTCGATTTGCGCATCCGTATCCGCCAGAGCGAGCCGCAGTGTCAACGTTCCAGCGCCCGCGATCTCTTCCAGTTCCAGCGTCTCGTTTCGAAACGCCAGCAAGTAGCGATTGCCAAAACGTTCAATGACCTGCTGGCAAGCGTATCGTTCCCGAAGCGGACTGAATTGCCCATCGGCATCCCAGTCAATCAGCAGACGATCCTGTGCATCGGTCCAGCGACCGTTGGCATTCTGGTCGATCAGGATCGCCGAATATTTCTGGCCTTCGAAGGTGACTTCGCCCAAGGATTGGCCTGCGTGACCAACATAAAACCGACCGTTCTCATACTTGAGCAGAAACTGATACTCAACTTTCTGATTGGCAGATTTGTCCTCAATGCGATCACCGGAGGACGGTTCGATGGTTGCCAGGTTGCGATCAGTCTCCGACAGCAAGGGAATACGTACGAACCACTGGTTGACCGCGTTCGGACGGTTTGCAAACAGCTCGTCGCGGCTGAGTACGGAATCGCGATTCACATCCACTGCCAATCGCAAGTGGTGATCGCCAGTGTCCCCGGATTCATTTTGCTCCCGGACGATGGCCAGCATTACAGGCTGTTCTCCCGGTCCGAACATGAAATGTGCTTGGGCAACGGCATCGAATCCCGAAAGCTGTGTCATGATTGCCGAAGAGTCCGCGCCAGAGGGCCAGGCTGGAACGATTTCACGAACCGCAATCGGATCAACGATCTCGTCAAGCATCTCATAGCGAAATGAGGCAGGCATCGGCTGAATCTGGGCCAATGTAACTTCGGCAAGAGCAAACCATGATGAGATCGCGAGGGTCAAACAAAGGAGAATGTGTCTTTCGTTCATGCATCACCTTGATTTGACCGGTCTACAAACGACTACTGATTTCGGACAGCACGATATCCAATCGCTGTCGGCAATCGTTGATTTTGCCCAGCAGGGTTTCGCGGTCGGCTTCTTCGGCGCAGTCTTCGAGGTTTTGAAACCATGCTTGTGCATCATCGGTTTCAAGAAACCCCAGCGAGCCTTTGATGGAATGGGCGGTGGTGCGAATCCGGGTTCGGTCATCGGCGTCCACCGCTTCGGCCAGTTTTTTGGCAAGATTGGGAACGTCGTCCTGAAACGTGATCAGCAATTCATGCAGCAATTCTTCATCACCGGCGGCATTTTTCAACGCCTTCTTCCAGTTGATTTGATGGCCGGTCTGAGCCGAGGAACAGTCTGAATCGGCCGACTCGGTTTCGGTTGCCGCATCCGCTGCTGGGAAAAAAACATCTAGTTTATCTTCAAGATCCTTCGAACGAATCGGCTTGCTCAGATACTCATCCATCCCTGCTTCGAGACAAATTTCGCGGTCGCCTTTCATTGCGTGGGCGGTCATCGCAATCACCGGCATGTGGCCATCCGTTCCGGCCTCCCGTTTTCGCAACTCACGTGTCGCCGTCAGACCATCCATCTCCGGCATCTGGACATCCATCAGCACCAGATCAAAATCGTCATTCGCAATCTTGTCAAGCGCCGTCAGCCCGTTGGAGGCAACGCTCACGTGATGCCCCAGCTTTTCAAGCACACCGATGGCCAGCTTCTGGTTGACCAGATTGTCTTCGGCCAACAGAATTCGTAGACGCCGCAGTTTAGGTTTTGACGGAACCGGTTTCGACTTTCCAGGCGGAGCCTTGATTGTTTGCTGGCGTCGCGAAATCAGCGAGTCGACCACGGCGTCATAAATTTCAGATTGTTTTGCCGGCTTGAGTAAGTGAGCATGCACGCCGAGTCGTTCGAGCGTATGGGCATCTTGCGGGCGGGCGCCGGAAGTCAGCATGATGATGCAGTCGGGGTTGGCCAGCGCGCGATCCTTGATGGCTTGCACCAACATCATACCGTCCATGTTCGGCATGTTGACATCGGAGATAATCACCTGAAAGCCATCGTTTTCGTCGTTCGCATCGACCAGTGCTTGTAACGCCGTCTCGCCGCAAGAGGTGGTCGTTGGAACCATACCCCAATTGGTCAGCATATCTTTGAGAATCCGCCGATTGGTCGCGTTGTCGTCGACGACCAGTACCCGTATGCCTTGAATATTGATGGGTGCAAGTTCTGCTCGCGAGGAGGTTTGCGACGGATCGACATCGAGCGTCACCTCAAACTGAAATTTGCTGCCCACACCAAGGACGCTTTCCGCCCAGATGCGCCCCTCCATCAGCTCGACCAGGCGTTTGCAGATCGCCAGGCCAAGCCCCGTTCCACCGAATCGCCGTGTGGTCGACGCATCGGCCTGTTCAAATTCCTGAAAGATCTTGCCGATATTTTCCGGAGCGATTCCAATGCCGGTGTCAATAATCTTGAAGTGCAATCTGGCTCGTTCCGATGTGCGCTCGAGACAGTCGATTTCCAGCACGACTTCTCCGGACTCAGTGAACTTGATGGCGTTGCCGATCAGGTTGATGATGACCTGCCGCAATCGGTTTCCGTCGCCAATCAGAAAAGGCGGAATCTGTTTGTCGACATGGAACGCCAGTTCGAGGCCCTTGTTATGCGCCCGGAAGCCCAGTCCTTTGAGTGCATCACCCAACGTCTCGTGCAGATCGAAAGGCAAATGATCGAGTTCAAATTTTCCCGATTCGATTTTCGAGAAGTCGAGTACATCGTTGATCAGTGTCAACAAGGCTTCGCCGGAGTCCTGGACCATTCGCAGGTATTCACGCTGAGTCTGGTTCAGTTCGGTTTCGAGCAACAGGTCCGTGATACCAATGATGGCATTCATCGGCGTGCGGATTTCGTGACTCATGTTTGCCAGAAAATCGCTTTTGGCACGGTTGGCTTCTTCGGCGGCGATCTTGGCGACACGAAGCTCCTCGCGCTCTCGATGCAGAGCCTGCTCGGCGAGGCTTTGTTCGGTGATGTCCCAGTAGATCGTCTGAATGCCAATGACTTCTTTTTGGTTGTTGCGGACGGGACCTTTTCGAGACGCGAAGTAGCGGGTTTCGCCATCGACTTCAGCATCGAATACGTCTTCGATGACCTCACCCGTCCGCATCACCATTTCGTCTTCTTCGCGAGCCAGTATGGCAAGCTCTTCCGAGTAAAAGTCAGCGACCGTTTTTCCAATCATGTCCTTGGCATCCACACCGAGTACGGCGGCCGCCTTTTCATTGGCAAAGACGATGCGGCCATCGCGGTCCTTGCGAATAAAGCAGGCGGGAATGCTGTGAACGAGTGTCAGAAAAAGTGATTTCTCGTCACTCAGATTGTCGCCCAAGCGGTACGGAATATCGGTCTGATCCGGAAATTGATCGTCCATTTTGGGATTTGGGATCGGGGGTCAGGAATTTGGGATCGGGGAGATTGAGCAAGAAATGGCGGCCAGCAGTTCGCAAAAGCGCTTGGCAAAAGTCTTAGCAAAATCAGTTGAGCAGTGAGCGAATTATATCCGGGATCAAGATTTTATTTACCCCCTCAGACCGCGAAAGATGAAAAAACCTGATCTATCAACCAACCTCTGCTCGGGCCCATTGCTTGACAATCTCTACTCCAACCTCTGCCGCAGCCACCATCTCGTCCAGGCAGGCCCATTCGAGCGGCGAGTGAATATTGTGCTGGCCAGATGAGAGGTTGGGGGTGGGCAAGCCTTTTTCAGTTAATTTGGAACCGTCGGTCCCGCCTCGAACGATCGTTTTCTCCGCCGTTCGGCCAAGTGCCTGATGAGCGGCGATGGCGTAGTCCACGGCGCGCGGATCGCGAGTCAAACCGTCTGCCATATTTCGATACTGTTCGACGATTTCGATTCCGATTTTCACGCCCCCGCGATCTGACTCGACTTCCTGAGCGATCTTTCTCAGTAGGTCGGCGTACTCTGTCAACTTGGGTGTATCGAAACTTCGCAACAGAATTTTCAACGTGGCCTGAGCAACACCACTTTCAAGAACGTACGGGTGCAAGAAGCCTTCGCGGCCCTCTGTCGTTTCGGGGGCCAGCTCATCGGGCAGCCGAGCGATGAACACTCCAACCGAACGGATCGCGTTTTTCATTTTCCCCTTGCCGATGGAAGGGTGAATATTGACTCCGGTAAATGTCACGATGGCCATGTCGGCGGAGAACGTTTCAATATCGACTTCGTTCTGTCCACCACCATCAAAGTTGTAGCAACAGACGGCGCCGATCTCATCGATATCGAGATGGTCCGTGCCATGTCCGATCTCTTCGTCGCAAGTGAATACAATTCGCACCGGGCCGTGCGGTATCTCGGGGTTCTCCAGCAGCACGTTTGCCAGTTCCATGATGATGGCCACACCCGCTTTGTCGTCGCCGCCGAGCAATGTCGTTCCGTCGGTGGTAACAATGGTTTTGCCTTTGGCCAAAGGAAGCTCCGGACAGGTCGCCGCCGAAATCACCTTGGTGGGATCACCACTCAAGACGATATCCTTGCCGTCAAAGTTTTCGATCACGTTGGGCTTGGCATTTTCGCCCGAGGTCTCCGGCGAAGTATCCACATGCGAGTTGAAGGCGATCGTTGGAGCATCCGTGTTGCCGGGGACCGTGCCCATCACGATCCCAAATTCGTTTTGTTGAGCGTCGGCAATTCCGATTTCCAGCATCTGCCGAACCAGCAACCGACCGACTTCCAATTGTCCAGGACTGCTTGGGACCGTGCCTGAGTTCTCGACGGCGGTGGAATGGATTTGAACGTACTGAAGAAATCGATCAAGTAGTCGTTTCGAGTTGATAGGGGAGTTCATTGATAGTTCTGAAAAAAATGAATGGTTTTGTGAACCGCTACGAGTTGTGAAACCTATTGGCAGAGAATAAGATTTCACTGTCGTGACGGATTCCAGACCCCTATCTTAAAACAAAAACTGTTCCATGACATCGCCTGCCGTAAAGTATCTGATCTTCGACGTCGAAAGTGTTGTCGATGGCGAACTGGTTTCGAAAATCCGGTTT
Organism: uncultured Pirellulaceae bacterium; assembly: GCA_964414815.1. Taxonomy (GTDB): domain Bacteria; phylum Planctomycetota; class Planctomycetia; order Pirellulales; family Pirellulaceae; genus Mariniblastus. The sequence goes on from CAYPXY010000005.1 coordinate 9,515, forward strand.
CCCAACGAGAACCATCCACCTGAAAAAGCGATTGAACTGTACTGTGCGGAACGGGTCGAAGTCTCCGGCAGCGAATTTATCCCCTATACCTTTCACTTTCCGGTTGCAGTGGCGATTATCAAGGTCGATGAAGACTTTCGAATCATCGATGTGGTAACGCTGGACGCACCCGAGTATCGGCCGCATGTGATTGCGAAACATTTTTGGGAGGGCTGGCGGAAGTACAAGTTCCCGACATTCGTGACCTTCAATGGGCGGACCTTTGACATCCCCCTGATGGAGCTGGCGGCGTACCGCTACGGAATCAGTATCCCTGACTGGTTCAACCTTCGCAGCAGCGCCTACGAGCAGCGCCGCAACCGGTACAACCTGAAGAGCCATCTCGATTTGCAGGACGTGTTTACGAACTTCAGCACAACGCGGCTCAATGGGGGATTGAACCTGATGGCCAATCTGCTGGGCATGCCCGGCAAGATGGGGATCCAGGGGCACATGGTCCAGGAGCTTTACTATGGCGGCGAGCTGGACAAAATCAATAATTACTGCCGCTGCGATGTGCTGGATACTTATTTTGTTTTTCTGCGCGCGAAACTACTGATCGGCGAGTTGACGCTGGAGCAGGAACAGGAACTGGTTGCCGAAGCCAAACAATGGCTTGAAGAGCGCGCAGAAGAGTTTCCGGTCTACAAAGAGTACCTTGAATACACGGGCCAGTGGACCAACCCGTGGGAGTAAATCAGCTCAGCTCGCTGGTGTGTTGCGCGGTCAATGAACCCAATGAGAGGCTCCAACGCCATGTTGCTATTTTTTCTTTTGGTCAGCTCTCTTGGTAACATTGACCGCTGCACACACCCTACATCAAGCTCATCCCTCATTCTCCCCCCGATCCATGGAATCTAAACCCCAATCGCTTGATCGCACCGAATCGGCTCGTGTTTTTACCTTGTTTGATTCCGTCTGCGTGATCGTCGGCACGATGATCGGTGCAGGAATTTTTCAGTTCCCAGGCAGGATTGCCGGTCTGCTGCCAAGCATCCCCTGGTTGTTGGGAGTCTGGATCGCGGGAGGAGCGATTGCTTTGATGGGAGCATTGTGCTTTGCCGAGTTGACGACGACTTATCCGGATCGCGGCGGCGATTATGGCTATTTGAAACGCGCCTATCATCGGCATGTGGGGTTCGCATTTTCCTGGGCGGCATTCTGGGTCATCCGGCCAGGGAGTATCGGGACGCTGGCCATGATCTTTGGCACGTTCGCATCGAAACTGCTGGACCAAAACGGGTGGGCAGAGGACTCGAGTCCGCTGGTGCTTGCGGTGTCGATCGTTGTGCTGATCACGGCGCTCAACTGGCTGGGTGTGGTGTTCAGCAAGACCGCTCAAAATGCGTTGACGCTGGCCAAAGTCATCGGCATTCTAATCGTGCTGGGGGGAGCACTGACGGTTACCTTGGCTCAAGGTACTCCCGACACGCTCGAGAACAGGGATGCTGCGCCTGGCCAAGTCGTTACTAACACGGAACCAGCCGCCGACACAGAACCTGAACCACCCCAAGCCGCCGGTGGGATCGCCTGGAGTTCATTCTGGCTGGCGATGGTGTTTGTGATGTTCACGTTCGGCGGCTGGAATGACCTCGCCTTTGTGGCTTCAGAAGTTCGTGATCCTCAGAAGAACCTGTTTCGCGCACTGTTGTTTGGAACCCTGGCGGTGTTGGCGATCTATTTGCTGGTCAACCTGGCGTTGCTGGCAGGGCTTGGACTCAAAGCGATGGCCAGCCACGGAGACAACGCATCGGCTGCGTTTGTCGGTCAGACGTTCGGCCGCTGGGGAGCCAGCTTGTTCAATGCCCTGGTATGTGTTTCGTGTCTCGGCGGAATCAACGCCATGATTTTCACCAGCCCAAGAATCTATTGGGCGACTTCGCAGGACTATCCGGCGCTGGCGTGGCTGGCGGGAACTGCGGGTGAGGGGCAGAATAAGGAGGTGGATGACAGACGAGAACGCCTATCCCACTCACACTCATTAAGCGACTCCCCAACCCCGAATCCCGAACCCCGAACCCCGAATCCCGAATCCCCAGCCCCGAAGCCCGAATCCCGAACCGGTTGGTGGCGTGCGATGGCGCTGCAATGTGTTGTTACTGTGCTGTTTATGATCGCGTTCGGAAACAGCAAGCAGGGGATCGACAATCTTGTGAACGCGACGGCGCCCTATTTCTGGCTGTTCCTTGCGATGACGGTGTTCGGTCTGATCATCAACCGGTTCCGCTACGCCGGTCAGTTTCAGGGATTTCGGGTTCCCCTGTATCCGCTGCCACCACTGCTGTTCATGGCAGCTTGCGGTTTCATGATGTACCAGGCCTGGAGTTACTTGATGGCTCAGGGGCTGGGAATCCATGCGTTCGTGATCGGAGCATGGGTCGTTGGCGGAGGTTTACTGAGCCTGGGCATGAAAACAAGTAGAATCCTTTGAAATTTCGGGTTGCCAAGCGGTCTGGCCGCCGTTAGAATCCGAGGCTCGAAAAATCCCCTATTTTAACGACAGGAGCAGATCAAGCGTGGGTACTAAACGGACCGGAAAAGGTCGCCGTAAAATCGGCAGTAAAAAACGTCGTATGCGTGCCAAAATCCGACATCGCAAGAAATAACTTTCAGGATAACACGGAATGAGTTCCGTGAACCTATCACCCTCCCTTCGCACCGGGCGCTGGCTGATCGTGGTTTCGGCCGTACTCTGGAGTACAAGTGGATTCTTTGCCAAGGCACCGATCTTCACCGATTGGCCTGCGGATTCGCGTGGGCTAAGTCTGGCGTGCTGGCGCGCAGCATTTGCGGCATTGGCGTTGGTGTTTTTTGTTCGCCATGTGCAGTGGTCGTGGCGGCTGATTCCCATGGTCACGGTTTTTGCGGTGATGAATTGGGCGTATCTCCAAGCCTTGGTGCTGTGCGAGCCGACCCTCGCGATCTGGTTACAGTACTCCGCACCGGCTTGGGTGTTTCTGTTGAGTTGGCTGTTTTTCGGTGAGCTGCCGGTTCGCCGCGACTGGGTTCTGCTGGTGCTGGCCGGCTGCGGTGTGGGCTTGATCCTGTGGGCAGAGTGGAGCGGCAAATCGCCCGCCGGTGTTCGCTACGGTATCCTATCGGGACTGTCGTTTGCCCTGGTGATGCTGACGCTGAAATGGAATCGCGATTTTGAATCGACCTGGCTGGTCTTTTTGAATAACGCCACCACGGCCGTTGTCCTGGCGCCGATTCTGTTCATCCATGATATCTGGCCGGTGGGTCAGCAGTGGTTCTATCTGGCGGCCTTCGGCGTCATGCAATTTGCGATCCCGTACTTTCTATTTGCAACCGCACTCCGGTCCGTTTCCAGCCACGAAGCCTCCGGCCTGGTTCTGCTCGAGCCGATCCTCGTTCCTGTATGGGTGTTCATCGCATGGCGAAACGATCCCGAATATCAGTTTCCGGCAGCAACGACGCTGATGGGAGCCGGACTGATTCTGGCGGGGCTGGCGATCCGATATTTCTGGAGGCCGGGGACAAAATTCAGGGACTAAAATTCTCCCGCACAAGATTGGCTCCCTGTTGAGAAATTCGGTCTGCCGATTCGGTCTGTTCGATCAGATATTTCGACCATCTCGCAAACTCGTCACGAGCGCCGAAGTTTACCCCCAATCCGGTCTGTAGAGGCTTGACCACATCCGAGGTTTCCGGCCCCAACACTGAAATGACCGGAATGCCCATCGCCATCGCGCTCAGCACATTGACGGGATTCGGTTGTCGCAAATGCGAGTGCCAGTAAATATCCAGCCCTTGAAACAGCGTCAGTGCATCGGCTGGCTCGCCGAGAAAGTGAACGTGTTCGGCGGCTTCCGTCAATTCGGCAAATCGTCTCAATCGAGCATACTGTGGCCCACAGCCAAAAATGGCCAAATGAAAGTCATCACGAATCGTTGTCAGCAAATCCGTCGCCCAGATTAAATCCTTTAATCGCGTTCGCGCGGTCAGAGCGGCAACCGTCCCCGCGACAATGGTGGAATCGGGCAGCCCTAGACGGTCTCGCAACACCTGCCGACTGGAGTCGCGCTGTTTCTCAGCACCCAATATCTCTCCCAGCTTTAATCGCGGTCGCGGTGGAACCCCCATTCGAAGACCATCACTCGGCGGCCCTAACTCGAATCCGGCCAACTCCAACAGCGGCGAAACCTGATTGGGAACGATGTAGATCGGTTCGTCGACGCCGCACGAGACGAGGTGCTGTTTCAGAACTTCATGCGGCACTTCGATCCGGTCAAACCGAACACCGCGAATACGGCTCAGCCAAGGCCCCGGCATTTCTCCACGATTGGGCTTGGCGTCCTCGACATACACCGTCTCGATATTAGAACGAACGCTGCGTTTTAGCAGTGACAACGCCACCTGCAATTGCTGGGCCATGTTGTGACCGAGCGCGTAAATCGCGTCGGGTTTCAGGCCCGAAATCAAACAAGCCAATCCATAAACACCCCGCATTCCCGTACGCGACCAAGTGGCATCACCACTCGATGCGTCCAACTCAGGAGGAGCCGAGGTGGGACGACCTTCCTGATTCCATTGCGAAGGGAGATAGCAGGCAACCTCCAACAGCCCCAGCCAATCCGTATCGCCGGGATGCCGAAAGACTGCGTGAACCTCCGCCGCCCCCTCGGTCAATTGCGGTATCCGTTGCGCCAACACCTGGCTTGGCCCCAGCTGAAAGGGAGATTCGGCAACGAACAGAACATGTATCACGGGAGAATCACAAAGTTCCGACCAGCTCATTGACATGGAACAAGCTGAAAAACTCCACGCCCACATTGGCAAACACCGATCGCGAGTCTTCGCCGCGATCCACAATCGCAATCAGGCGATCTACCACCAGCCCGACGTCGCGCGCGTATTCGATGGCTTTGAGCGAACTGCCGCCGGTGGTGATCACGTCTTCAACGAGCAAAGCCCGCTGTCCCGCAGAGACCGGCCCTTCGACTTGCTTGCCGGTGCCATGTTGTTTGGCTTCCTTGCGAACCATAAAGCCCTTGAGTGGAATCTCCCGCTGCCAGCCGCGGACAATAACCGATGCCGTGATCGGATCGGCACCGATGGCCATGCCTCCCACACAATCGGGCAGGCTGTCTTGCACCGAGTCGAGAATCCCGTCGGCGATCAGGTTGGCGGCTTCTCCGTCAAGCGTCAATTTCCGGCAGTCCAGATAGTAAGAGGCTTTCTGGCCGGAAGCCAGCGTAAAATCGCCAAACTGAAGTGCTTCGGATCGAATCAGCTCAGCCAGTCTTGCTCGGTCGTACATGTTATGAAGGTCGTCTGTGGGTCAGGTTCGCAAATCAGGTTCACCAGTGCCAGAATTGAGAACACGGAGGTTTGAACCCATAGAACAATGTAGCGACCGAGTGCGATTCCGTTAAGGCGACCGGCAGGGAAAAACGCACCCTAGTGTAGGCGAGTCGCTCCGCGACTCGCAACCGAGCATCTGGAAAACACAATCCTGCTTGGGCGTACCCTAGTGTAGGCGAGTCGCTCCGCGACTCGCAACTCAGCATCTGGGAAACATAATCCTACTTGGGTAAACTTCGCGGTAAACTTCGCCTAAGGCGGTTAGTTACCGTGCAAGGTGCCATCCGGGGTGCGAATGCCAGAATACCAGGACCTCCCGTTGGGATGTTCAACAATCCGCCCTGAAAGCTGGAGCGTATTCCAAAAATCTTCTTCGTTTCCCTTGTTACGATCGACCGCTTGCTGAACGGACTCATTTTGTTTCGTCATGACCATCATCGACAGTTGCTGCGAACTCCCCGCCGACCACACCACCTGGCCACCTTTGAGCAGTCGGACCGATTGTCCCACCAACCGCGAGGTTACTTTCTCAGTACCTCCCCGGATTCCATGGACACGATATTCTTCTTCCACGTTCTCGGCGGCATCGCTGGCCGAAAGGACGTATTGAGCATCTGCTTTGGAACCGATCACGACCCCACGATCCTCAAGCAACTCTGTCAATCGCTCGGTCGCCAATTCATTCAAGTGAGGATTAGCCGTCAGCTTGACTTCGAGCGCAATCACATCACCTTGCTTGAAAAGCTCCAGGGGAGGCTTGCCACCCTTGAACGCCCGGCGTCGAATCTCGGTCAAATTGGGCTGATCCTTAAGATTCTTTTTCGCCCCCATAAAGGTGATGAGAAAAGAAGACCCTTCGCCGGGCCCCATTGCTCTGTCTGAGCTTACGTCCCAGAGAGACGAGCGGGGCGGTGTATGATGACCTGCCACCGTTGCCAATAACACTCCCTTTGGAACGTCGATAAAATGTTCCATCGTGAAACATTTCGCCACCACGGTGTCTTCGTCGAGCCAACGGAATTCCGGGTTGGGGATGACGGACGGCACACCAAACTCATCGATGACTTCTCCACTGGCATCATAAACGCTAATCGTGCGATTCGAGGCAGACAGTGTTTTGCCGTGGCTTGGTTTGAAAGGTCCGGTTTCAGAACCGCTACTGGCAATGAAGGACTTTCCTGCCAGCAAATCCACTTCATAAGAATCTTTTTCGGTATGGACCTGGATGAATTTCGGATCCGAACCGCGCACCACGCTGGCCTTCGTCGTATCGACCGAATAGATTGCCTCGACCGGATTCAACCGGATGACCAGTAGTTGTTGCTCGTCCTGAATTGCCACGTGATTCCGATCGATAAACCAGGCGTCAATGGAATCTGAAGTCGGCAACGCTCGCCATGGGCTCATCTGCCAACTCCGCTGGAGTATCAACTTCTTTCCATCCATTTTCCACACTTGGAGCTTGGGTGTGCCTCCTCCAAAAGCCTTGTCAACGGTCAGCAAACGTTGTGCGTCGGAATCGATGGCTTCCAGAACACAGTTCTCACGGGGCAAAAGGTATCTCTCTTTCAACTTTCCATTGCTGGTCAAAAACAATTCGACCCAAGTGACATGGTTGGGGCGTCCCGATGGATCCTCCGCGTCGTGATCCCGAAACTGATCCCGAAACTGCTCCCGCAACTCCGATTGAGAGCCCTCTCGCAAATTAAATGACCTGCCAAAGGGATCCGTCAACGTCACTCCCACCATCGAATTATCCGCGCTGACCGCAAAACTGGTATTCCGAACGTGTAACGAACCGGCTTTGGCAACGATGGACTTTACTTTCGGTGGTTGGATAGCCCAGACCGATGGATCAATCGGCGAGCGAACATCGGTATCCAATGAAATCGGTTCAGCAATTCGAATGTCGACGACTCCTATTTCGCCAGGTGCCGCCTCATCTGCATCTTCGAACGGATCGGGTTCCCCAGACGGGTTGCTCGACGCCATTTTTTCGCGTTCGCCTTTGACGTAGGCGTTGTCTTCCCGTGACAACTTGCTCAGATCCACCTGTACATTGCGTCCGTCGGTGGTCGAGATTTTGACCTTGGTTTCGGAAAACTCAACCAGACTGCCGGTGACTGAAAACTTGCCATCGGCACTATTCCATTTGCGGGATGGAGCATCCTTGACCACCTGCCAGTCGGGGTCCTGGACTTCGCTCGTCCATGGATGGGACCGTTCAAACGGGCTGTTCGTCTCTGTACCGAAAACAGGTACACACACCAGAAACAACAGGCTTGCAGCAAAATGGAGACAACACATTTCTTACCTCTTTGGTCTTCGATGAAGTGATTTCATTTTCCGTTTCTTTTTTCTTCCAATTGTCCGTCCTGGTTTCGGATTGCAGTATACCAAGGGTTGCCATCGGGATGGGAGACGATTCGCTTGGGCAGTTGCAACGAATTCCAGAACTCGTCCCCTTGAGGAGCTTGCCGGTCAACGGCCTGCTGGAAGGTCTCATCCTCTAGAACCAAAATCTTGGTTCCGGGGCCACCCAAAGTGGCCTGGTAGTTCCAGACCACCTGGCTATCCATGTTCAGCTTCAGGGAATAGGTGAGAACCCGATATTTGATGATCGGTTCGCCCAGTCCCCGGGGACCGCCGATGCCAGGCGATAACTGAGGCCCGGACGAGGGCGTGGAGCTGGAACCTGGCGGAACATTCCCGGGAGGGGCATTCCCGGAAGGGGCATTCCCCGAAGGGGCTGGCGAGGATTGACCGGGAAGTTCCGGCGGAGCTAACGCTGCTTGAGCTGCCGAAGCCCCACTCCCGCGACTTGCCGGAGCCTTCTCCGTAGTCGCTCCCGAGGAACCCGGGGCAACTCCAAATTGCTTCTGCAAAGCAGCCACGGACTGAAGCCCAAAGCGATTATGTTCTCTGATGTACGCCTTATCCGAAACCTCCAACACCGTCGGAGAGTCGGGTACAATTTCCACACCTCGGGCTTCCAGAAGTTCCGTCAATCGCTGCCGAGCAAGCTCAGTCCACTGCGGCTCATCCGCTAAATTGAGCTGCAGCGTCACACGATCGCCTGACTTGAACAACTCGACGCAGGATGCTTCATGGTGGGCAATGCGCCGGCGGATCGATTCCAGGTCAGGCTTTTCCAACTTGACACTTGAGGCTTCAACATATTTCGCCAGATAAATACTGTCGAAGAACTCTTGTTCATGCTCATCTTCCACGATCCAGCCCGCACGAGCGGGGGGGGCACTGTTATCGAGGACTTCCGCCAGCAAAATCCCTCGGGAGACATCAATATAAACTTCGCGACGGTTCGCGATGGCAATCAACGTCTCGTGATCCAGCCATGTAAAGCTGGAATTGGATAGCCCTCTCGGGAGGTAGAACTCATCCATCAAATGATCCGCCGAGTCAAAGATTTGAAGGCCGCGGATGTCATTGCCATAACGAACCGTCTGACCCTGGCGGTGTTGGCCGCCCGAAGATTCTGTCCCTCGGACCACCCCCAGACATTTCCCCGCCAGTAAATCGACTTCGAAAACGCCCGCCACGGTATGGATGCGAACGTGTTTCCGGTCGGCCGAAGACACCAAATGACCGTTGCCCGTTTCGATAGAAAACTGTGGCTTGAGCGAATCAATCTCCCAGATCACTAGTCGGTCCGAGAACCGATGGGCCATGTGGTTCTCATCGATAAACCAGCCAGACGACTCCTGAAAAAAAGAATCTGGATCATCCGGTTGTCGAGCCAATCGCCAGCTCTTGTGAAGCTTCAGCTTGTTTCCCTCCGGTTTCCAAATCTGGCATTCGGAACTCAAAAACCCCTTCTCATCCACCAGGATTCGCTTGTGGACCGGGTCGACATCGAGCAACTGAATATCGTTGCTCGATCTCATCTCATTCCTCCCCTGGGGCAGTGCGAACCGCCCCGTCTGTGCGCCTGTATCCGTCCGGTAGAACTCAATGATCGTCCTCTCACTATCCTTCCCGAAAAAATTGTCCAATACCCATGCCAGCGCCGAACCATCGGCGCTGTCGGCGCTACCTACATAACGGGTACGACCCGTAGTTTTCATCCGGAAACGACGTTTCGAGGGGGGCATCGCGTTCCATACACTCGGATCGAGCGACGACGGTGAGGTGACGTTGAGCAGAACGGGTTGGGCCGTCTTCCAATCGATTGTACTCGCTCCTGTCGACGACCTGTCGAACCCAAAGCCTTCCGACGAATCATTCGACCATTGACCTCCACTAATCCCAATTAAGGTCTGCACAACATACCGATTGTCGTTCCCCGACAGCTTGTTCAACTCGATTTGAACGGTGCGCCCCTCTTCCGTTTTGATTCGGATCGAGTTACCCGCATAAGCCACCAACGTGCCGGTCACCGAAAACTTGCCATCCGCACTGCTCCACGAACGCGATTCCGTTCCCTTCACGGTCTTCCAATCGGGGTCCTGGACTGCGCCTCCTTCGGTGATCACCGTTTCAGTATCAGTGCTCGGAGCACCTGCACTCGGCGCGATGGCGACTACGGACAAACTGCTGACAAACCAGACAGATAACAGAAAAGGGTGCCGAGACATTGCGATTCAGACGGTGGGAGATTGGGGAAGTCCTTTCAACTACTCAACTCGTCGGGCGAGTTCTTGATCGACTCCGACGTCGCAGTGAACCCAACCATGATCGCCCATCGCGATACATTCTGCAAGAAGTTTTTTCATCTTTTCGACAATTCCCGGACAGCGGTCACTCACATCATTGATATCCCACCGATCATCCGGCTTGGCAAATAATTCTGTTTTTCCCGATGCCGAACGCATCAGTTTCCAGGCATGAGTTTGAATCATTTCAAACTCGTCGTTGGTCATTGAGATCAGCTCGGACTCGCAGTCGGGCAGGATTCGATCCACGCCGTTGAGCAGAGATTCTATTTGGGGTTCATCCTCCGACTGCCAGGCCGCCACTATCTCGGAAAGCATACGAATATCAACCAGCGAACCGCTGCGTCCGGTTCGTCGCGAGCGATATTCGGCCTGATTGGGAAACCTGGCCATCAGCGGCACATGAATGGCCTCGGAATAAAGCTGCTTCCCGATTCCAATCTGGCGATGTTCGCCCAGCCCACAACCTCGACTGGCCGCCACCCACAGCAACGTCTCCCCATCCTGCGAGACCTGATCCAGTTGATCGAGAAAGACTCCCAAACAATCATCGACCAGCATCACCTGGGCCAATGCCGCCTGCTGCCATCCCAGCAATTCATCCGGGTCAAGCTCGCGATCCAGCAGCTGATCCCGCACGTCAATCAGGTCCGGCGGGGAGGGGTCTTCCTCGCCCGTCAATCGCTCGCGCCACTCATAGGGCGCGTCCCATGCGCCCGCCAGGCCTCGCGAATGAACCCACACCAGTTGACCTTCCGCAAATTCGGACGACAACCAGGCCGTGACTTGCGCAAAGAACCAGGCTAGTTGCGTGGACGCTTCTTCGGCAGCCGCTTGATAAACTGTCAGCGGCTTGATGTAGAGTACACGCTCAAAAATCTCCTGGCCTTGACTGGCCACGACTTCGTCGTCCGTAATCAGTACGGACTCCGTTCCCGCCAAACTTAAATCCTCAATCCAGGAACGAGGGATGTCGTCCGGCTCCGCGGGTGAATGAAACCAGAACCGCTCACAGGACGTCTCGAGGTCCAGATCGCTGGCCAGCGCGAAATCAAACAGCAATGATTGGGAAGCCAGATCGTTGAAATGGGTTGTCTCGATCGTCGTGTTGCCATACGGCCCAAGCATCGATGCGGGAAGACGGTCAATGATCAGAACGACGGATGAATTTTTGGAAAACATATAATGCTCAACGGAGTCGATTCCGTTGATCGAAGGAGGCCGGCAGATAAAAACGAACCCTAGTGTAGGCGAGTCTCTCCGAGACTCGCAACTCAGTGTCTGGGAAACACAATACTGCTTGGGTAAACTTTTACCTGCCGGTTGGCTAAGGGATGTGACCTTGTCGTCCCGGACGGGACGAAGGCGCGACACAAAAGGACAGGCATTTGTCCAGCCGACAACGCCAGCGACTGTGAAGTGTGTGGCTATTTACACAAATAGCAAGCGGCCTGCAATGAGCTGATCATACCTTCAAGCAACCAGGATTGGGCCATGTCGACGCGAGTGCGCGAGGAGTCAACCGCAGATGTCGCCGATGTGCGCAGATTTGAGATTCGACCATTCTAATCGCAACTTAAGTACGGCAATCTGCGAACATCGGCGACATCTGTGGCTCAATCTCCATCGCAAATCGACACGCTACATCGTGTGACAGACAAATATCCACTCCGAGCTCTGCCGGTAGTTCTCGGTTCTTTCGGCATCTCTTAAAACCGGTTAGGCTATACACATTCAAAATCTTTTTTTGCCTCAAGTGCCGCTTCAATCAAATCTGGAGAGAAGGATGATCAAAAAAGACGCAAGACTTTCAGTCGCTTCGACAACCGCCTCTTGGTTGCTCGGGATGATTGTGGTGGCCGTTTACTTGACCGCAGGCTGTCAAAAGAATCCGCAACCAACCGAAACCCCATCGGAGTCAGCGGCCCGAAACACGAACTCAGCGTCTCCAAACACGAGCCCTCCAACTCAACGCGCAAATCCGGCGGAACAGGATCCGAGTCCGTCCACACCCAGCCAGAGAACGCCGCCCATTGAGCAACTTCCGGTTGTTAAGCTGCTGGAACGTGACGATTTGAATCCCGCAGTGAAACAAGTGCTGCTGGTCCACCAGGCCCAAGGCAAGGCTTCGCTGACAGAATCTGAGTTCAAAGATCTACAAATCAAGCACGACTTGGCTTTCGCCATTGACGCGTTGGCCGCAGATCCACTCCTGACGAAATCCAACACGCTCATCGAAACCGCCGAAGTGGTCTACTCGGATCAACCCACCAACAGCCTGGAATATTTGAAAGGCCTCATTCAATATCGACTGACGGGGTGGGAGCATTTTCAAGGGCGAGAAATCAAGGGCATATCTGACGACATCAAGAAACAGGCCGCCGACCTGATCAAGCAGGCGATTGAATTGCCTTTGCAGCCTTATTCTCCCGAGGACCGAAAGGCGCTCAATCGGGCCCTCTATGATCTCAAGCAACGACACCCCACATTGGTTACGGATCCCATGTACCTGTTGGCCTATGGCTTGACATTCTCCGCCTTGGGTTCGGCGTCGGAAGCGGCACACTGGTATCGACTCAGTGAACAGGTATTTCGCCACGCGGATTACCCCAGTCGAATTGCCATTTTGTCGTCAATGTATCTCAATGAGCAGCGAGCCAATGTCCCTGAAGGCACGATTACGAAAGCTGACCTGGCGCGATTCTATCTGGGAATTGAGCATTGGTTGATTCGGGATTTTCAGGAGAGTCCCGATCAACATCGCTACGTCAACGAAGTGCTAAACAACTTTATCGGTAGCCTTGAATCGCAGGCGGACAGTGATTCGATGGAACGGTTTCAAGCGATGCTGGCCAACCAGCTTCATTTGCCACCCTGGGTTCGCTCGATGGCTCGCGCGAACTTGCACCATCGAATGGCGTGGCACATTCGCGGAACCGATGTCTCACGCAACATTCCCATCGAGCGGATGGTTAAATTCCAGGATTATGAGGCCTTGGCCATCGAATATTTTCTCGATGCCCATCGAATCAATCCGATGTTTCCTGAAAGTGCCTGTGGCTTGCTGAGCATCAAAGGGGCCACAGACTTCGGCGACGAATCGGAGGAGTACTGGTTCAAGAAGGCCCTCGAAGCCCACTATGACCATGAGCAAGCCTATCTAACCCGAATGACTTTCCTCCGGCCACAATGGGGGGGCTCCATCGGGCAAATGATTGCGTTTGGGGATCAGTGCCTGGCGGAAAAGCGGTTTGACACCATCGTCCCGCACTTCCTGGTGGACTGCTATGCCGATATTCTCACGAAGGCGAGCGCGAGGGCAGAGGCAAGAGATCAAGTCCGCCAGGATCCCGAGCTTGCCAAGCGAATGATCGAGGCACTCGATGGATTGATTGCCGATCCCACGCCCAAAGTTCGCAATCAAGCGGTATGTGACGTCAGCTATTTTCTCACTGAAAAAGCCGCGATTGCATTGAATGCAGAGCTGAGCGAAATTGCCTGCGAAGCCTTTGAGCAAATGAACGGTCGCTACCATCGCGGTGCCTTGACGGGACTGTGGAATTCGCGTTCCACGTTCGAAATGTTTCAGGCTTCGGCCTATACGGATCTACCCGAAGCCAAGGCGGAATCGGAACAGATTGACGGACTGTTCCACACCCGGCATGTTCAACCCGAAAATCGCGAGACGGTGATTGAGCTTTGCAAAAAATGGGAGCAAAATCATCCGGACAACAAGGGACTGATTCTGGTTCAGGCCATTCAACGGGCTTGTGAACGTGAGTTGGAGTTTCTCGATGGCAAGCAAATCGAGCTGGACTTTGACCCGGCCTTTTCACTGTGGCAACTCGATCCGGACCAGGTGACGTATGAATCTCCGAACACGGTGTCCATCAGCAATTTGAACTCGTCATTCGCGTTCCGTTTCGACAGCATTCTTCGGTTGCAGGGCAATCGTGTCATGGAGTACGAAATTCACTATCCCCTCCGAAATAAAAAACATATTACCGGCAATCATCTAACGCCTTCACTCGACGCGATCCACTACAGTGGGGCGGCATTTTCATTTGGCATGAACCAACTCTATTTGCCAATTCAGGCCGGAAATTCGACCTCTTTCGGCCAGCTTTCATTTGGTTACACCGCGTCCGACCAACCCATGATGATGTTTAAAATCCCCACTCACGAAGGAGTCAACCGGTTTCGATACCATTTGTCAACGGGCTACTATGAGGTTTACTTCAATGACCAGTTTGTGTTTCGCTCCAGCGAGAAAAAGATCCTCAATCCGTTGCCGGTAATCTCGTTTGTTCAACCCGCCAGCCGGCGAGGGAGAGGCCAGTTCAAACTCTCCAACATACGAGTCAAGAAGCTGCCCGATGAGAATCCTCCCGTTCGTGAAGATGCCGAATCTCTGATCAAGTACTACCAGGCGGAGGTGGAACGCGAACCTGAGAATCGATGGCCCCGATTTTGGCTGGCGCAATCGATCCATAAATCCGGCGAGCTTCAGCGAGCCATCACTGAGTACCAAACCGTGATTCAAATGGGACTGCCCGAACCGACGGTCGCCTTCTATCTGGCCGATTGTTTTGAGCGACTGGGCGACTGGGACGCAGCCCTCAAATGGTATCGAATCTCTGCCGACGAGAAGACGGCCGATCTGACAACCATTTTCCCACGCCGACAGAATGATATGTATGGCAATTCCAATCAGTGGGCCAGCTATCGCCTCCGCTGGCTTGCGTTGACTGGCCCCAATGATTCGATTCGGAAACAGGCTGCCGATGGCGCGTTTACAACTCCGATCCCGCCGGATCGACTCCTCTGGACCCTGGACTTGCTCAAGGCTCAAACCGAGGCCGCCGCAGGCCGATTTCCGCAAGCAGAACAACTCGCTAAAAAAGTTTTACCCCGGTGTCCTGTCGCGGCCGAAGATCTGGTTTTGAACATGATCGAAACATTCAAGTCCGGCAAGCCATTTCATCATGCGGCAAACACGGCCATGATCTATCAGGATGTTGACGACCCGATTCCATTCTTTCAAAATTTTGAGGACCTTCTGGACATGTGGAACAATACTTATTGAGGTGCGAACGATGTTGCAGCCCCCATTCCACTTCTGCGCCGTTCTGGTTTTGCTGTGCTTGGTCGTTGGCTTTGCGGCCTGCCGCCAAAACGAGCCGAACTCACCTCTTCCGCCATCGGCAAACTCTTATCGCTCCGATGAATCGAATCAGAAAACAGAATCTGATTCGATGAGCGTTGCGTCTGAGGAGACGAACCAGAAAGCAGATCCAGAAGCGAATCATGGAGCGACCGAGCAAACGCTCGTGACGGATCGAGAGTCACTGCCCGTCACGCTCCCTGAACTGGCAGACACCGATGAGCAAGAGCCTTCGGAAACCAAGGACGACCGCCGGTCCTATGCGACCCGTCCAACCACGGCGTTGGAGCAAGTTGAGAGCCGAGTGCAATTCGATCTGGAGAATGTCGAACCGTTTCGCACTCGAATGCGTGCCTCCGGAGATACGTTTGCCGACGACTTGATCCAGTTTGCCGAGCAGACGATCCGCGCCACGGCCTACGACATGGGCGAACGAGAATGGATTTTGGTTCAACGAACAAGAAATCAACTGGAGCAGGCTCCTATCCAGGCCGGCGTACCGCTGTGCGACGACCCGATGTACCAACTTTGTGATGGACTGGTCGATCTTAACACTGGGAGTCCTCAAAAGGGAACCCGAAAAATGGAGGCTGCGATTGGTTTGCTGGTCGCCGGTGATTACGATCCCCAACTGAGTGTCTTTGCCTATCGGAAACTGATCGAATACAAGTTGTCCGATATCGCCACCGACGATCCATCGGAACTCTTGTTGGGATTTCGCGAAGCATTGAAAAAGTGGCTGGCCGAAGAATCATTGGAGAACATTCGTTTTTCTGATCATCACCACCTGGTCGATGACGTTCGACGGTTTATTATATCTGGATTGCACGCTGCGCCAGAAATCGTCGACGAATTTAACGAATGGTTTGTACAGCAAACCCATGTGCCACGCTGGTTGAGGTACATGATTCGCGGTTGTTACTTTCACGTCATGGCGACGAACAACATGCGAAGACAGAATGGTGAATTGATTTTCACCCATCGGAACCTGACGCTCGATTATCTCAAAAAATCTGCCGGTTTCTATCGTCAAGCCCACGAGATCAATCCCTGGTTTCCAGAAGCAGCCAGCCGATTGATGATTGCGGCCTATCACGGTCAAGATGACCAGTCGGTCGACTATTGGTTTGAGCAGGCCAGAAAAGCTCAACCGGACCTTGAGAGTCTGCTTTACAACCGACTTCTTTTCATCGGCTATGACCATCCAGAATCAGCCGCTCAATCGATCTTTGATTTTGCTAAAAAGATCGCCAGCGAAAACGAGTTCGACACGATGGCTCCAATGATTGTGCCGCAGGCTTATTGGTTGATTCTCGAAAGGTATTCGGTCGACGATCCTGAATTCGTCCAATGGATCCAAAGCCCGGAATTGCGAGCGGAGTTGATCAAGATTGTCGACGGCTTCTGTGCCAGCGACCGGCAGGCGGCCTGGGAAGGTTTTTTGCTGCCCAAGTCCTTTTTTTTGACCCTGAAAGCCACCTGGTCGGCCGAGGCGGGCGATCTCGATGCGGCGGATCAGGCGTTTTTGGAAATCGGCGAATCGGTCAATCGGCGAGCCTTGAACAAGCTGGAATTGAAGGCCGTATCGTTCGATGTTCTCCGCTGCAAATCCTATGCTTCAACCAGTGAGTTCATGGCGGAGGCGGAAACGTTGTCCCAGCTGATGGGAGAGCAGCGTGCCGACCGCTCAAAGAATGCGTCAGAAATTCTGGAATTGACTGAAACGGTCCTGGCGGAGAACACGCATCCCGTGAGTTCGCTGTTTTTCCAACAGGCTCGCGACCAGGTTCAAAAGGAACTCGATTTTGACAACGGCAAGCTCATTGAACTCAAGTTTGATCCCGCATGGTCGCTGTGGAAAGCCAAGGACATCGATCATTTGCGCTATGTAACGGAATCCACTGCCGTCATCGACAATCGTGTCGGTACTCCCCAATTCGAGCTGACTTCAATCTGCGAATTGCCTGGTGCCAAGACGATTGCCTTTGATGTGGAGTTTCTCCCTTCCGAAGACGGTGAACCTGGTCCGAATCCGTTCGTTGTTCTGGAAATCGCCATGTATGGCCGGGGTCGGTTTTGCGTCGGGCTTGGCAAGCCGGTGATGGAAGAATCGGTCGAGGACCTGCCAAACAGGGGGCGGCTATTTTTTGGAGCACTCAATGGCACGAACCAGTTTTTTCTCGATGTCGATTTGCGGGATGGAATCAATGAACTTTTGATTCACCTGGATCGAAGGTATTTCGAAGTCTATCTCAATGACAATTTCATCTGTCGATCGGCTCCTATTTCTTTTGATGAACCCCTTGATTATTTTCGTGTCCGCCAGGCGTATTGGAGTCAGGAGCGGGGGCAGGTTCGACTGGCCAATTTCTGTGTAAGAAAATGGGCGGCAGGCAAACCTCCCAAGCATAGACCCGATGATTTGTTGGTGTACCGCCAAGAGCAATCCGATCGACGGCCCGACGACAAATGGCATGCCTTGTGGTTGGCTGAAGCCCTTCATGCCAAAGGGCTTCATGATGAAGCGATGGAGCGTTATCAGATCGCTGTCAAAAACGGCATGCCCCAGTCCAAAGTGGGTTTGTTCATCGGCGATCTATTGGAACAGCAGGGTAAAATCGAAGAGGCGTTGGAATGGTATCGCATTGCTGCGGATGCTCAAACAGAAGACCGCACGCGTTTGTTCGCTCGTCCCAAAAGTGATGCTTACAGTACGCCGGAGCAATGGGCTGCGTTTCGATGGGCCTGGTGGACGTTGACTTCTCCCGACCCGGCCACGCGAGCCTCACTCGACCTGAAATCGCTGGCCACGCCATTGCCGCCGGAGCAAGCCCAATGGATGGTCCTGTTGCTGCAGGCTCAGCAGGCAGCCATTGAGAACCGATTCGACGATGCGGTCGAAATCGCAAAGAAAACGCTGCCGGGACTCACCCCCGACGTAGAAAAGAAAGTCCTGGAGGTCGTTGCGGCGTACCAGCAGAAGCAGCTCTATATCCAGCCTCCGGACACGGCACCGTTTTATCGAGCCATCAAGAATCCCACACCTTTGAATCGATACATGGAAGACCATGAGGGAATGGAATATTTGGGACGCTACCATTAGGTTTATCACGTCCCCCGCATTCAGGGAAAGCATCTCTGCCCGATTGCAGCAAGTCACCATAAGCCAAAAATCCATAGCGGTGATTGGCATCACGCGCTCTCCAAGAATCCATAGTGGTGATTGGCATCACGCGCTCTCCAAAAATCCATAGCGGTGATTGGCATCACGCGCTCTCCAAGAATCCATAGTGGTGAATCTTCACCACACTCCATAAAACCATAGCGGAGAAGCATCTCCGCACTCCACAGAGCGATGCTATCAATTCTTTGCCAGCACTTTGCAAGGAACGACCTTCCAAATTCGGGGCGTGTTCCCAAATCGGGATAGTTCGCCCAAGTCGGTGACGCTAAAGTTCCCCCTCATTTCAACCCAAGGGACGGAAGATGTAGATGAACGGACAAGGAAGTCCGCCACTGACTCGCTCAAACTCCTTTTGCGCTGGCCTAAGGGCTGCACAAAACGTGTGCCTCTGCGCGCTCATGCTCGTGTGGTCGCTGCTGATTTCTCAAACTCACTCGCAAACTCTTCAGCCACTCTCCACGACCCAAGCAGAACTCAAAACTGAAACCAGCCAGCCTCCGGTAGATCCGACAAACGTTGGGCTACAACCGAATCACAACGAGCAGTCTCCGGTCGAAAGGGCACTTCAGCCCGATCCCAACCCGCAACCTCCAACGGCCGGCGCATCTACGAACGGCCTGATTGCAGTCCCGTCCAGCACGTCGCCCGACGATTCCATCCGGCTCCGGCTCTCCTGGGGCGGCGAAGCCCGTCAATGGACCGGAAGAATCCGTCTGACAGAAGGAACTTTCAGCAATCTACAACCCTTGGGTCTGACTGCCGACGCCGCAGGTTCGGTGATTCCTATCGGCGATCACATTGAAATCCAACATGGGTCACCGACCAACTATGGTGGTGTCGATATTTCAGTTCCCTGTATCGAAGGTGCCGCCCTCCAAATCGAACTTGAAGACCTGAATGATTCTGGCATACAAATCCGTGAAACATTTTTACTTTCGGACCTGCTACACCTATCGGTGACGCGAGAGTTAACCGCCAATGGTTCACGATTCTCGATCTCGCGAGTACCCGGTGACAAAATACCTGTGCGGCTCGCCCGAAGCCATGTCATTCTCGAACCTCGGGAACCCTTCGAGTTTCACTTTCATGCCAACCGGACGGAATTCGCATCGCAAACCGTCAACAGCCGTGTGCGATTGCAATCCTGTTTGACTGACTCCAAAGGCTCATCGGGCGGAGGCATGGGGGCAGGCGGATTCAACGCAGTTGCTGGCCTGGGAGCAGGCTCATCCGGTACCGATGTTATCAAGCCCTTTCAGTTCGAAACCGACTCCAACGGTTCGTCGCTCGCGCAATCAATCCACTTCACCGCACCCGCTGAGGAGGGCGTCTACCTTTTGACCATCGAGCTGACCACGCCGTGGCAGCAAGCGGCTTTCAAATCCCGACCGACGCTCACTCGGCAAATTCAGTTTGTCGTACTCAGCCCTCACGCTCCGCGAACCGACAAGACTGCCGCATGGAAGTTGCTGACCACCATCGATTCGACTCGTGAATCCGTCGAGCCGCAACATTCACGGGTGAATTCTTCACTGATGAATCCGGTGAGACGCCATCAGCCGGTCCAGACCATCTTGGGCAATCCGCATCGCAGCCCGGTCTCGATCGGCGACCAGACCATGATGGAACTTCAGCCGGGAGGCTGGCAGGCGATCCCCATCCAGGTAGACCAGTTCGATGCACCGCACCGAATCGAAATCGAGTATCTGGCCGACCAACCTGCCGCGATCGGCATCAGTCTGCTCGAAGCCAACGCCTTGGGCCAGATTCCTAACTACGGCATTGACTCTGGAGTGCTGGTTCCCGAAAGTCTGATTGCGATTCACGCAGCGTCCGAGGAGCGTATCAAACGACTCCACCGATTTCACTTCTGGCCACAAGAACGACTGTGTTATCTGTTGATCGCAAACCGATCTCCCAAGCATCCCTGCACCATCGGAAATATCAAGTTGTTCGCAGGTCCGGAACGATTGACCGACGGCGCAGCAAATGGATCCGCCTACGAGCACGGTTCGTCCCCCTCCCCAGCACAGGCCGAGCGACGAAGTTTTATGGCGTTTTGTGAATCGGGACTGTTCTCAAAAAACATGGGTGCTCGCGAATCGCTGGACGAGCAAACTGGTCAGTCCTTCGATGACTGGGTTACTTTCTATCAGGGCGCAAACCGTTTGGTGCAGCACCTGAAAGTCAATCAGTACACCGGCGCGTTCATCGTTGTAGGTGGTGAAGGAAGTTCGCTGTATCCCAGCAAGGTCACCGGAAATTCTCCTCGCCTGGACATGGGAACTTTTTTCAGCCACGGTCAGGATCCGGTTCGCAAAGATGTGCTGGAACTGTTGTTTCGCATGTTTGAACGAGAAGGATTGCAACTGGTTCCAGCAATTGTGCCGACGGGTCCGTTGCCCGAACTGGAGCAGGCGCTATGGGAGCAGCAACTGCGGGAGCAGCACCAAGGAGCCTCGCGGAGAACGTCCATCCGGCCAGTGCATTGGAATGGCTCTGTTTCAACTCGCGAGTCGGCCAGTGATCGCCCCATCTACAACCCGCTGAGTGAATCCGTTCAACATCTTCTAACCTCCATGGTGGATGAATTGGCCGAACGATATGCTGACCATCCTTCATTCACGGGCCTGTCCATCGTGGCACGGCCTGACAGCTATGCGGCTCTTCCGGGACAGCAATGGGGCTACGATGAGGAAACGATTTCCAGGTTCTGGCTGGAAAAGACAGGACGCGAAATTGAGTCTTCTGATCGTAATGAAGTGCTGCGTCAATTGACGGGCGAACATCTCGAAGCCTGGATGAATTGGCGGGCACAACAGATGGCCAATGGATATCGGGCCATGACCACTCGGCTGCGCGAGCGAGTACCCAATGCCCGCTTGTTTCTGTCGCCTGTGGATCTGTTTCGCAACGAAGAGCTCAACGCGGCGTTCACTCCGAGTCTCCATACGTCGACCGATTTCAAACGACAGATGCTGCGGGTGGGTTGGGATGCCGGACAACTAGCAGAAATCGATGGGTTGACAATCCTCAAACCCAAACGAATCGCTTACAACCATTCGCTCGCCAGTAACCGCATTGAAATCCACCTGAACAATAATCGCCAGATGGATGAGTTCTTCTCGCAGGCGGACTCGGCAGGTGATCTGCATATCAACCGCATTTCGTGGGCCCATTTCTCGCAGCTGCAAGAGATGGAACCGTTTCGGAATCAAGGCGGACCGCTGATGCGTCTGCAACCATTTTCGCCGTCGGATCATTGGGCCCGGCAGAAATTTCTCAACAGCTTGAGGGCCAATGACTGTCAGATTCTGGTTGAAGGAGGGCCTCATCTCTCGACCAGCCAGAATGAGTCGTTGGAGGAGTTGATCAGGACCTTCCGGCAACTTCCCGCCGTTCGATTTTCAGAGGTCCCGCTCAACTCGCCGATGAACGGTTCCAATCAAACGGTCTTTCCAGTCGTCGTTCGTCAGCAAAACGCCGCCGATCACACCTGGTTCTACGCCGTCAACGCCTCGCCGTGGCCCGTTCGTCTGAAGCTGAACAGCCAGATCAACTCCACGGACCTGGAATGGATTTCGGATCCACCGCCCTCATGGAAGGACCGCGATGGATCGACGACCACCTCGAATGTAACCGGTGCCAATGCCAGGACGCTGGAACTGGAACTCGAACCGCTCAGTCTGATTGCAGCGACCGTACCCTCATCGCGAACGATTGAGAGTTATGAGTTTGAGCTTCCCACCGATGCGGCCAATCGCCTGCGAAAACAAGTCTATGTGCTCCAGTCGAAACTACAACGCGCCACGCAGGTTCCCGCGATACCGGTGCTGCAAAATCCTGATTTCGATGTCGATGGCCAACCTACCATCAGCGGCTGGCAGATGAGCAGCGGAAACGAGGCTGCAATCAGTCTGGGCCAAGCCGATGCGTTCAATGGTTCGGGTTACCTGAAAATCAGAAATGAAGGTGCTGAGACCGCCTGGATTCGCAGCAACGCGTTTTCCCTTACCCCGACGGGCAGGCTTTCCGTTTCCGTCTGGCTGCGCACCGAGAACCCGGCTCAGCAGCCGCCGCTTCGGATCTCCATCGAAGGTGCATCCGATGGGTCCGGCTACTACCGCTTTGGTGCGATTGGCGCATTGTCGCCCAACCCCCAATCGAACCAGATCACCCGTCAGTGGCAACGGTTTGCGGTTCACTTCGATGACCTTCCCATTGAAAGGCTTTCGAGCGTCCGCATCGGTCTGGATCTAATGGGGCAGGGTGAAGTGGAAGTCGATCATTTCGAAATCTTTGACCGTTGGTTTGATGAACGAGATTCCAAGGCGATCACACAACGTCTGGCAAGTTGTGGACCGCTGCTGGCCAATCCGATGACATTCGAGAGTTGCCGCGTTTTACTCAACAGCTATTGGCTACGATTTCTCGATGAACATTTTGAAGACCGTTCCGTCAATCAAATGGCGTCTCGGACTGCAGATCCTCCACCAACCGACGCAGCCTCCGACAAACCGTCCGACACGAACAACGAAGATTCGACCACCCATTCGGCTGACGGCAGCGAGCCGAACCAGCGACCCTTGCTTCGTCGACTACGTCGCAACGGAAATCGCGGCTCGCTGAATTAGGCGAGAATCATCTGATCTACCAAATCAACCACCCCCTGTTCGTTGAACACAAACTTCGTATCGACTTGAAGCGCATACAAAGGCAACTCTCCGATGTGACTGGAGCTGACTTTCACCAAGTCCTTATGCGTACAGACGATGGCACGAGCGCCTGATTTCTGTGCTTCATCTGCAATCTGTTCCAGTTCCGTTTGAGAGAAATGGTGATGGTCAGGAAATGGACGATGCTTGACGACGTTTACATTTAATTGACGAAGCGTCACGAGAAAATTGTGTGGATTGCCAATGGCGCAGAATGCAAATACCGGCACGTTTTTCAGTTCATCGAGCGAACACTCACCTTGGCCAGCCAGCAACCAACCCGATGGCTCGGTCTTCACGGCGGAAATGACGGCCTGCGGATTGTATTTTCTGATTTCATCAATCAGAGCCTGCTGTTCGGCAACCGCCACTTGCTCCGTCCGGGTCAGTACAATCGCGTCCGCGCGCCGCAAGCTCGATTTAGGTTCCCTTAGCAGACCACGCGGAAGAAGTCGGTTGTATCCAAACGGATTGGTGCAATCGATCAGTACAATGTCCAGATCGCGGTGCAACCGGCGATGCTGAAATCCGTCGTCGAGCACGGCAATCTGAGAACCCATTTCTTGAACCGCCCGTTGGACTCCAGCAAACCGATCCGCTGATTGGAGATGGGGCACTTCCGGCAAGCGGAATTCCAGCTCCATCGCTTCATCGTTTTTCCGCGAGGAACCTGATTCGTTTCGAGCACCATAACCTCGACTGACGATGGCGACTTGTAAAGATCTTGAAACCAGCAATTTTGTAATATATATTACAAAAGGCGTTTTGCCCGTCCCGCCGGCCGTCAAGTTGCCGATTGAAATCACCGGGATGGGAGCGACGCGGATGATGGAGTTGCCAAGTTTTGATGAAGCCTTGTTCTGTAGTTGAATTTCAATTTGTTTTTCTGCACGATCAAATCGCGCATTGCGGATCGCGATGACCAGCCGATAAATGGGGGTCAGCACAGACAGGACACTACAGACCAGCCAAGCAACCACGCCTCGTTGCTCGCCACGGATCATTTTCAGAATCGATTCGGTATTGGCCATACTGTCCGATGCCACTCAAATAGCTAACTTTTCCGGCTCGCTGAATCATCGAGGACAACGGTTCTACATTTTGTCGTAGACGGCTTCAACAATTGAGAAATTTCTTTGTTGACGGCCATCACATATACTCCTATGGCAAGGATCCACTCGTTCACACGGTCCGAATCCGTAATCTGGGCTAACAACCTTAATATCGATTCTAATTCTACAATCAACTGGCTGGTGCGTCCATATTTTAATAACACTGATATTGCTGTCGGATGAATATGTTGATTAGCGATGGTAGTTGTGTTGCGCAACCCATCGACTCCATTGGCAACTACGATTAGGATGATGGAGCCAGGAATCCAGCTTCATCACCCTTTCAGAGCCAACACGATCACTTCGTTGATCGCGCGCTCTTGTTTAGCCTCATCCCATGGAAACACCCACGTCACCATCATCCGCCGAACCTTCCAGTGGTCCCCGCTGGACGCCTCTGACTCGCGATCAGCGACGCGTATTGGGCGTCCTGATTGAAAAATCGAAGACGACGCCCGACGTCTATCCGATGACCATCAACGCCATCAAAAATGGCTGCAACCAGAAATCGAATCGCAGCCCCTTGATGGAACTGGAGGATCATCGGGTGGAAGAAATACTCTATGAACTGCGACAGATCGGATGTGTGATTGAAGTCCATGCCAACGGCCGAGTTTCAAAATTCAAACATCAGGCCTACGACTGGCTGGGCGTTTCGAAAGAAGAGCTGAGCGTGATGACCGAGTTGCTGTTGCGGGGAGCTCAATCCATCGGTGACTTGCGGGCCCGATCGGCGCGCATGGAAAAATCGCTGGATTCGCTGGAAGCGTTACGGCCGATCCTCGCCAGTCTCAAGTCCAAAGAGCTGATTCTGGAACTGACCCCTGCCGGACGAGGGCAGGTCGTATCTCACAACCTCTATCAGCCCAACGAACTTGAAAAAGTTCAGCGGCAATATGAATCCTTTGCGGAATCCGAAGAGGAAACCGATGAACCTGAAGATGACGACGAACCGACTCGACCCGTCGGGGCTTCTTCGGACCGGTCGGCAGAAGCATCCGGCTTGAGTCATCGCGTCGAAGCACTCGAAGCGATGGTGCAGCAGATACAGGATGAACTGAGCGAGTTGAGACGATTGCTGGAATAGTCCAACCAGTCCAGCCCAAGAGTGTCACAAATCTCAATCAGTAGTTCGCAATGACTTCTGACCTCTGACCTCCGTCCCAACCCCGATTCTCCTGAAAACCCGTACTTTCCGCTTGTCACGATTTATCGTTGTCTTGCTTTTGCAGTCCGGCAAATGTTGCAGAAAACAGGCTTTGAGTTGCTGAATTGAATGGCAGTCGTCGATTCAACCATTGATAGGTACTGAAAATCCAGTGGTCCGTCTGCATATCCCAAGAGATTCAAAAGACCCATGACAATGAAAAGTCTATTCCCGCTTTCTGCTGTTCTGTTTGCAACCCTGATCCTGAGTATGGGCGCGTCGAGCGCGCAGGATTTGTTCAACTTTTCGGACGATCCGGCACAACCGAAACAGGATCAACCTCAACGTGATTCGGGGATTGACGTCCTGGACCCGCTGCTTCAGGATGACCAGACTCCGGAAACTCAACGACGCCAGGATGATCCAGCACAGGATGATCAAGCGCCTCCAACGCGGCGCGATCCGCTGCTGGACGATGACGACGACTTGATCGTTCGTCCGCAAGGGCAACCATTTTCTCGGTCTCCCTATATGGGGCCTGGAGACCAGGAAGAGAAGCCTGGCCAGGTCGTTGTATTGAACGCAAAATTTGCAGGCTGGGAACAGGCCGGTCCTGGCGTCGGTGGACGGCGGCTGTCCAATGAGCTGAGAGCCAACTGGATCATGGTTGACACCAATGGCCATTTCACCGGTCAAGTGGTGCCGACCCAAGGCGCCGAGCTGGAAGGAATGATCATTTACCTGATGCAGCAAGGGCGGCCGATCAAGGAGGCCAAAGTCAAGCCGACCGGTAGCTTTGATTTCTCCAACGTTGCGGAAGGTTCCTACTCGTTGATCGGCTGGGGACCGAAAGCCTTTTTTGCATTCGGTTTGACCATTCTTGATTTCAACGAAGCCTACACCACCAACGTACGCAATTCCGTTCGCGTCCTGGCTTTCCAGAACCAAACCACCATCAACACGGATTGGATTCGGTACTATTCGCCGAAGGCCCAGTTTCGGGTTTACGGACGCTACGTGGAAGGTGAAGGCGAGGATAACCCGCAAAGCCTCTATGGAATCGAAGGGCTGAAGAATCATCTGCCTGCTGCCCAGCCCGCCACCTCGATCGACGCACGGCCTGTCATTCGAACCGCATCGGGGGGAGTGCTGGGTCGGGTTCATCAGATGAACGCCTCATCGGGACGACCTGTTGATGTTCGCACGACTCGGGTACTGCTTCTACAGGAGGACGACGTCTACGCGGCAACCGATCTCGATAACTACGGGGTGTTTTACTTCCCCCACGTCCCCGTCGGTCAATACGGACTGCTGGCCGCTGGGATTGATGGCGTCGGCTTGATCGGCATCGAAATCGTGGACAGTGATGGCCAAAATTTGATGAATGAACTAGGCGAGCTGAATCAGGCCAACCCACAACGAAGCGAACCTTATCCATTTGACTTCACGATGGTCTCGACCGAAACCGTCGGCTGGCTCAACCACAACGCAGCCGAACTGGCGTATCGCCGCAACTTGCTGGCCCCGCGAAGACCCAGTCCCGATGAGCAAAACCGCACATGCCCAGGATGCGAAGGTTCGGGATGCCAACACTGCCAGGGAACCGGACTATGCACCTCGCGTTGCCAGTCCTTCGAAGATTGGGCCAATCAGTGCTGCAATCAACACGAAAAAACTCGCCTGGGCAGTGGTTACATCCTGAGCGAATTCTCCAAAGACCTTCGAGGCATGGTGAACCGGGGCGACCGCCTGTTCGAAAGTGCCTTTTACGGAAACAACGCCGACACTACACCGATGCACGGCAATGGCAATGGGTACAACGGCCAAGGATACGGCAACGATTATTTTGACCAAGGTTACAACGGCCAGGGCTACTACTACAATGGCCAAGGTTACAATGGCTACGGCCAGGGAAGCTACGATCAAGGTGGAAACGGACAGGGAAATTACGGAAACGGAACCCCCACCCCTGCGTATCCACAAAACTAGTCTCGCATCGGTGCTGAGTCACTGAATTGGAAAAAAAACAAGACCCGCTTCAGATACTGAAGCGGGTCTCTTTTTTGACTCACGTATATCAGACCGTTCGATCAGAACTCGCCATCTTCGAAATCACCTCCGCCCTGGAGGCTTTCGAAACCGACCTTGATCAGGCCCAGTAAACCGTCCTGAATTTCGAACCGGCCCCGATAGCCATTTTCAAGCGACTCGCTGGTCACCCGAATGCGATCACCACCGGTCTCGAGTAGCTTGCTGGCCATGTGTTTGACCATTCGGTCCGTCTCAAAGCGAGAGGCAAAATCCAGAATCTGACCGACGTGCAGATTGAACTGAAGCGGCAGGTTGGCTCCTTCGGAAGGTCCGGGGCCATCGATCGAATCCTTCAGCAAATCCATGGGGTTCGTACCGGAAGCAAAATAAGCGCCCTTCGAACCGATCCCGACGACTAACACCAATCGATTCCCTAACACTTCGGTCATTTTCTCATCGACATCGGGAATATCGACGACAATCTGATGGAACGTCACATCCTTGTAGCTGCCTGCGTTCATTTCAATCTGAACTTCCGCTCCAATTTTCTCTTCGAGCAGCGGCAACAGTTCCTTGATCGCCGTTTCCAGTTCAGCTGGATTGGCCAGAGCGATGCCCGAAGCAAAATTGAGTTCCTGTTCGCCAATCTTCAGCACGGCTCCTGCATCAATCTTTCCGGATGCCGCTGTATCGAGCAGCAAGCCAGTCAAGCGGCTGACGGCTTTCTCGATGGTATCGATCTCTTCGTTGGTCAGGTCCTCGTCCTCCAGTTCTTCGCGAATCATTTGAGGAAATCGCTCGACAACCGATTTGAATTGTTCGATGTCTTCGGGAGCAAACCCTGAGAACACATGAGCCGTCATGGCGGCTCCCTCCTGCAGGAATCCTTTGAATTCTGATTCGCCCTCAAGACGGCTTGCATTCAATCGTCCGGCCAGCTCCGTACCTGCAGTGGCCACCATGTCGAGGTCAAAATAAAGTCGCTTGCCTTCCTTGTCGGCTTTCACTCCGATCAAGACCGACTCCATCTCATTGAGTGCCCGTTCCATCTGGCTGAAATTCATTTCCTGAAGATCGGCCTGAACGGAATCATCCTGGCCCATCATCTCCAGCTGACGTTCATAACCGTCGCGAACCGTGTCGATCCATTGATCGCGAAGGGCCTTGGGAATTCGGCTCCCAACCACCTTGGCGGCCAAATTGTATCGAGACGGAAGGTCTTCCAGAATCGAATGGACGTCTTCGGGAATTCGGCTCAGCAGCTCGCTATCCATCGCAATATAGGCCGCGTCACCGACCTTTTTGATATTCAATTCCATCCCGTTTCGGAATGTGGCAACCGTGGTATCGCCGTCCTCATCGAGGTTGGCAAGCCCGGCGATCGTATCGAGCAAATCATCGAGGTTGCTGACCGGGACGTAGGCCAACACGTCCGGCGTATCTCGGTCATCACGAAAAAAGAGAAACGCTCCGGCAGGTCGCTTGGTATCCACCCCTTTCGAATAGCCCTTGACAGCGCTTTGAGCGATGAACTTGAACTGAGGAAATCCGGATGCGTTGAGTACGTATTCGATCGTCGACAGTTGCTGATTGATGTCCGCAATCGAAATGACAATGGCGGGTTCTGGAGGGGCCGACTGAGCCGCCAGACGCTGCGAGGGCAAAACCATGGTCGCGACGGCCAACAAGCCGATCCACATCGTTTTGCAAACATTTTGATAGATAAAATTCACGTATACTTCTCCCGTTAAATCCAATGGTTTGATTCAATAGTTTGGAAACTGAATGCATGTAACTTTCGCCGATATTGGCAGAAAAATCAAGCGTCCGGCATTTGCCAGCTTGATCGACGCGGCTGGAGCCAGGAAATACTCACATGAGTGCTGCCAGGTTTCGTTTTTAGTAGCTATTCACGGGAAATTCACCGTTTAGCCGCAAGCCGTCGGGGGTGCCGCCAAAAATCACTGCCACACCGAAATTACTTTATCGGCAACCCCCAAAGGCGCGCGGTGCATCGGGTGGCCGGTATTTTATTGGCAGGCAGGTTGAATACAGAGACTGCATTCTACCGTCGCGCCTGCGCCGACCATTGCTCGATCTATCAGCTTTAACCATGGGCCGACCAGCTTTTTATGATCGTTGCAAACCTTGGACGGTCGGCTTCGGCTTGCAGCTAAACGTCTTACCGCTTCGCAACCGTTCACGACGAACCAAAGCGTTTAGCCGCAGCATCACTTCTCGACGATTTCAATCTGGTGCGGCAACGACACCATGATTTGCGGAAGTTGGTTGTGCTCCGTGAGCAGCCCGCTGACCGCGATTTGCTTATTCCGATAGAGTTGCTCGATTCGCTTGGGAGAACTAGAGCCAAATTTCGGAAAGTCATCCTGATCGATGACAACCTTGAAGCATTGGCGGGAGTCCTTGCCGAGATTCAGGATCGCTTTGTCATTCGCCTTGGTAATGAACACCGACTCCACCTTGCCGGTCACCAAGGCATCTTTGTAGAGCGACGATTTCAGGCCCGACACATCGTCAAACTGAATCGCTTTCTTTTCCTCCAGATCCTTCAGCTTGATTTTGTAGGGGACTTTGAACATCTCCAGCTTCGCGCCTGGAACGGGTTTGCGAACCTCCGTCGCCTTGTTGTCAGAGTCGAATGAATCCTCGTCCCGCTGTTGGGCCATCAATACCAACGGAAACCCGAGCAGGCAAATCAACGCAAACAAACTTGATAAGGAAAATGGCTTCATGGATAGGATGAAAGAGCAATAACAAAACCGAACAAGAAATGTTTCAAACTTCCGAAATCGTCGAAGGTCGAAACTACTGATCCACACTCACCGGTGGTGGGGGTTGCGTTTGGTTTCCACGGGCTTCAATCCGCGGGACATTGCCAGGTTGGACGCGGTCGCCTTTGACAGTAAAGGTTTCGCCCCGCTTGGGAGCATGCGCTTTGACCTTCATTTTGCGAAGATGGTCTGCCAGTCCGGTCGAACGATCTTCATCGCCGTGAACCACATACACCGGCCCGACTTCCTCGAACTTGCCAACCCATTCCAGGATCTGTTGGCCGGTGGCGTGCGACGAGAAACCCGAAACACGGCCAATCTCCAACTTAACTTCCTTCGAAACGGTTCGCGGCTGGCCATCATCCACAAACAATTTCACTCGGCGCTTTCCATCGAGCAAATGCCGCCCCACCGTTTCAGGAGCCTGATAGCCCGGAACAAATAGAGCACTGTTTTCATCGTCAGCCATCTCCAGCAAATGCCGTGGCGACGCCGCGTAGGCCAGCATCCCGCTGGTAGCAATGAAAATGCTGGGCGTGCCGCCATGGGCTTGAATGAAATCCCTGACTCGGCCCTCACGGTACTTCCCCTTGAAAAACAGGGTTCCGTGCTTGTCCGAAAACTGTTTCGCCTGATCGTCGAAGTACTCGGTATAAGTATCGTAGATGATATTGCCTTGATGAACGGTGGAAGAATCACAGTAGACCGGGATGTCCTTTGACAGCACTCCTTCGTCCATCAAACGCTGGATCGTATAGATCAACAACTGGGATTTGTGAATCGCAAAGGTCGGAATCAGGACATCGCCACCGCGATCAATGACCTCCTGGATTTTCTGGCCGAACTCTTCATAGCTGATTTCAACTCGCGGGGTCGGCCCGTACGTCGATTCGACCAGCACCGCATCCGCATAGTAGTGCTGCGCGGGCGAAATCAGAATAGGAGCGTTGTCCGGTCCCATATCGCCGCCAAAAAGAATCTTTCGGCCATCCACCCAGACTTCGACCATCGCCGAACCGAGAATATGCCCTGCATCCGTATACCGAACGGTCAGCTTGTCAGCGTCCGACTTGCGGTTGTAGGGAAGGGCATGAAGCAGCCGCAACATCCCCTCCACATCCTTTTGATCGAACAACCGATCTTCATCGTCCTCACGAGATGGTCCCGAACTGAACGATAGATGTGTCAGGTCGCGAGTCGCGTCGGTGCAATAGATTTTGCCACGGAACCCTTGCTTGTACAGCAGCGGCAACCTTCCCAGATGGTCGGCATGCGCATGCGTCAGCAAGACCGCCTTGATCTCCTTGGCATCGAACGGAAACTCTCGGTTCTCCTTGTCCGGGTCATCGACATCCGAAATGAAGCTCCCACAATCGACGAGGTAAAGCCCATGAGAGGTCTCCAGCAGATGGCACGAGCCGGACACCTGCCGCGTCGCTCCGTAGAACGTGATCCTCGGAAATGAGTTCAGCGGAGCAATGGGAACCGGCAAACTCAACCCGCCAGCACGGGACCAAGCCAAACTGGCGGGAATGAAACTGATCGCGGGAACGGCCGCAGCAGCCCGCAAGAAATCACGTCGCGTCGTCATCGAAATTCAAACTGAATGAACGGAATCTGAAAGCCGTTATTCTAGTCTGATTTCCGCCTCCCGTGTTCCGATTTCAGTTTTTTTTCGGCGCAAGTAGGCCCCAAAAAGGGTTATCGTCGGAATCGGGCTCCAAACAGTACGCTATGCGAATCGTAAGTGTAGTCCCCCATGCTCGTGCCCAGCGTCAAGTTCTCCACTTGAAGATTGTCGGCTCCCAAGTAGCGATATTCGGTGTAAAGATCAACATGGGAACGCACAGGCATGTTCAAACCAGCAATAAACTGATACGCGAACGAAGAATCGCTGACCGCAAACGACTCAGCGGCTGAATCGAAGGCCCCATCCGCGTAGATAGCTCCCAAACCTCCACCGATGTATAAGTGAGGAGTTCCCACGCATCGCTTTCCAACATCAAACACCACGTTATACATCCCCGAATAAGTATCAACCTGCCCAGTCGCCGGATCGCGTGCGTCGGCCACCAGCACTCCGTCGAGATCAAACTCCTGACTGAATACCGAATTGACGTCGGTGCTGCGGAAGGTAAATTCGATTTCCGTTCGAATAAATTGGCGGACGACCCCTCCAATGGCTCCTCCGAAAACATGTCCGGATCGCAAGTTGGCTCCATCAATGAACGTGGCGGTCGGCGTACTCAACGTCCGCTCGAAGTTGTCGACGTTCGTAAATCCGCCAAAGAGGCTGAAGTATCGTTCGTCGAAAATAGGGCCGCAGGAACCGGTCCCGCACGAACTGCAGCCTGACGAACCGCAGGAACACCCGGATCGGCCAGCCAGCACATCTCCACCGGCACGATTGCTTACCCCGCTAGCAAGCCCGAATTCGGAACTCCAATAGTCTTGGGCCTGAACGGCCCGTAAATGACCACCGAACACAATGCACAATAATGTAATATAAAAGGCTCGTTTCAACTTGCAGGCCCTCCGAAAGTAAGAGTTTGGGTTACTTTCGGAAAATCGGCAGTTTAGGAAACTTGCGTTTAACCTGAATCTCCAAAACCTTGCATATAACTCATATTACCCAAATTGCCTGGTTCGGGGTTCGGGGTTCGGGGTTTGGGGGTGAAAGGGCATGAAATCCTGACCAGCCTTGTCACAAACAGCCATTTCCTGAGTATCGGAATTGAAAAGAATATCCAACCCGCATCCCGAATCCCAAACCCCAAATCCCGAAAATGCCAGACGGAACACGAAAACGCCGATTCACCTCCGACCAAGCCAAACGAAGATGGTACGCTCACCACCGCGCCTGCCGATTCGCCAGCCGCCTCTGGAGCATCAAGTAACCACCCGCTACGACCGACTTGCTCGCTTCCGATCGTTTTCCGAAAGCAGAATCTTTCTCAATCGGATCTTCGATGGAGTAATTTCAACCAGCTCATCATCTTCGACATACTCCAGCGAAGCCTCCAGGCTGAACTGACGCGGCGGCTTCAACAAAATATTTTCATCGCTTCCCGACGCCCGCATATTGGTCAGCGCTTTCTCCCGCGTCGGATTCACGGCCAGATCATTCGAGCGAGCATTTTCGCCCACAATCATTCCCTCGTAAACTTGATCGCCCGGCGCGACAAACATCTCGGCACGGGCTTGCAAACTGAACAGTGCAAAACCAACGGCTTTGCCGGGCACCATCGAAATCATCACACCATTGGATCGTTGCGGGATCTCGCCTTCGATGGGTCGGAACTCGAGAAAACGATGATTGATGATGGCCGTTCCCTGAGTCGCATTGAGCAGCTTGGTCCGGAACCCGATCAAGCCGCGCGACGGGATGACAAACTTGGCCAACGTATAGTCGCCACGCGACGTCATCTCCAGCAGTTCACCGCGGCGATTGCCCACCATCTCCATCACGGGGCCAAACTTCTCGGTCGGCACTTCCACCACTAGTGTTTCAAACGGCTCGCATTTCCTTGAGTCAATCTCTTTGACCACTACTCGCGGCTTACCCACCGACAGCTCAAATCCCTCGCGCCGCATGGTTTCGATCAAAACCGCCAAGTGCAAAATCCCGCGACCCGATACGGCAAACGCATCTCCGCTTTCGAGCGGTCGCACGCGAAGCGCCACATTGCGTTCCAGCTCCTTCAGCAACCGCTCGCGAAGCTGACGACTGGTCACATATTTTCCTTCTTTTCCTGCCAGCGGCGAACTATTGATCGAGAAAATCATCTCCAGTGTCGGCTCGTCGACCGAAATACGAGGCAGCGGCTGAGTCTCGGAAACATCACAGACCGTGTCTCCAATTTCAACATTCTCCAGCCCTACGAGCGCCACCACTTCACCGGCTTCTGCTCGTTCAACTTCAACCTGCCCCAGCTTGTCAAACACGTTCACCGCAGAAATTTTCGACACCACTGGCCGTCCATCCATGCCGATGACGTTCACATTTTGGTTCTTCTTGATGATACCGCTGCGAACGCGACCGATCGCAATTCGTCCAACAAACTCGGACCAGTCCATCGTCGTCACCACCATGCGAAACGGTCCCGGCTCGATCGTTGGCGGCGGAACATGCTCAACCACCAAATCGAGCAAGGCCTCCATATTACTGGTCCGTTGGTTCAGGTCATGAGTGGCATAACCTTCTTTGGCAGACGAGTAGATATAAACAAAATGGTCCAGATAATGTTCGCCCCCCAGCTCGAGCAACAACTCCATCGCTTCATCGACCACCTCCGCCGTCCGGGCATCGGGGCGGTCAATTTTGTTGACCACCACAATCGGCCGAAGGCCGGCCTCGAGTGCCTTGCCCAACACAAAACGGGTTTGCGGCATCGGCCCCTCGGCGGCATCGACCAGCAGCAATGCCCCATCCGCCATCCGCAACACGCGTTCGACTTCGCCCCCAAAATCGGCGTGGCCCGGAGTGTCGATGATGTTGATTTTGATTCCACGATACGGCAGCGAGATATTCTTGGCCAAAATCGTGATTCCGCGCTCCTTCTCGATGTCCCCAGAGTCTAAAATACGTTCCCCCGTCAATTGCGACTCCCGAAACTGCCCGCTCTGACGCAGCAGACAATCGACCAGCGACGTTTTGCCGTGATCGACGTGGGCGATAATAACAATGTTTCGGATGTCTTTGCGTTGAGTCATTTTTGGGAGGTTAAGGGATCGGAGATCAGAAGTGTTGATAGCAGGAACACTAATCATCGCTAATCAACACTAATCCTATGCAAATTAGTTGTGATTAGTGATGATTAGCGTTCCTTGAATTGCGTAAGCCGGAGGTCAGAGGTTATTTGGAAGTTGTTAGTTGTTAGTTGTCGGTTGCACATGTTCTGGCGTCTGATAGCCTTCGCTTGCGAAATTTGCAATTTGTAATTTGTAATCTGCAATTCCCATTCAACACGTCCCGGGCCTCTAATAATTCCCCAAAACTGTAAACTAATACCTATTCCCGGTCAAACGACCCAAACCAATAAGCCAACTGAAGCCTGAAACAATGTCGCGTGTAGTACTAGCCATGTCCGGCGGAGTCGATTCCAGTGTCGCCGCCTACCTTTTGCGGGAGCAGGGCCACGAAGTGGTCGGCGTCTTCATGCGGCACGGCGAAAAAGCCGTTGCCGCCTGCTCGGTGGATGGCCGGATGGAAAGCTCGCCGCTATTACCCATTCTGGGTGGCCGTGCTGACCATAAACAGGGCTGCTGCAGCGCCTCGGATGCTGAAGACGGTCGCCGGGTCGCAGAACATCTGGGGATTCCATTTTACGCCCTCAATTTGGAAGCCGAATTCCGCGAGATCATCGACTACTTTGTCGACGAGTATACCATCGGCCGAACACCCAACCCCTGCGTGATGTGCAACAACAAGATCAAGTTCGGCAAACTGTTTGACTACGCCGACAGTATCGGAGCAGAGTACGTTGCGACCGGGCACTACGCACAGCTCGACGATCGCGATGACGAAATCTTCCTGACTCGCGGAGTCGACCCTCACAAAGATCAATCGTACGTGCTGTTCGGAGTCAAACGAGAGTACCTGCGCCGGATGCTGCTACCGATTGGAGCCTATCAAAAACCTTTCATCCGCGAGATTGCAGCGCAGCTTGGACTCAACGTCGCGGAAAAAAAAGACAGTCAGGAAATCTGTTTCGTAACCTCGGGCAAACACGATGAATTCGTTCGTCAGCGGCGCGGTGATATTCTGACAGAGCAGGGCGGGGAGACCGCAGGCGAGATCGTAACCACCTGCGGCCAAGTCGTCGGCCATCATCAAGGCATCGAGCGGTTTACCATCGGCCAGCGAAAAGGTTTGCGGGTGGCGATGGGCGATCCCTATTTTGTCGTTCGCATCGAAGCCGATACCAAGCGGGTGGTCATCGGCACATTGGGCGAACTGGGGCGATCCGAACTCACCGCCAGCGGTACCAACTGGTTGGTCGATCTGCCGGCCGGACGGAACGAACCCTTTCGATGCTCGGCCCAAATTCGCTACAACAGCACTTCCGAGCCTGCCACCGCCACCCGGCTGCCCGACCATCGCTTGCGAGTCGAGTTTGATGAGCCTCAAAACGGTGTCTCGCCAGGCCAAGCCGTGGTTTGCTACGATGGCGACCGTGTGCTGGGGGGCGGCTGGATCGAGTCCTTTACGACGGGCAACCTTTGAACGCCTGATTTTGAACTACTGGCAACATTTGACGGGTTTGGTAAACTATTACTTACAAGCAAAGTCTCCGACCTAAGTTTCTGACCTTCACCCTCCGAGGTTACTTGTGTTTTCGATTCCCTCCCTCCACTCGATTATATTCGCCGCGATGCTCAGCCCGATCCAGCCGAATGAGGCCGCGTCGAACATGACGTCGTTTTACTGGCTGATCTTCTATGTCGTGCTGGGCGTGATCGGGATTTTTTTTCTCGGTTTACTGCTGGCTTTTTTCACTTATGGAAAACTCTGGTTTCAGGCACTGATGTCGGGCGCGGATGTCAGCATGATGAGCCTGATCGGAATGCACTTCCGCCGCGTTCGCGCTCCCATCATCGTTCAGGCAAAAGTCATGGCGAAACAAGCGGGATTGAATATTAGCCGGCGAGGCGGAATTTCCACCGACATGCTTGAAGCTCATTATCTGGCCGGTGGAGACGTGATGCGTGTCATCAACGCCATCATCGCAGCCCAACGCGCCAATATCGATCTCGATTTCGACCGCGCCGCTGCGATCGACCTTGCGGGACGCGACGTTATGGACGCGGTCCGGACGAGCGTCTACCCCAAAGTCATCGATTGCCCGGATGCCGCTCGAAGTGGCAAAGCGTTCCTCAGCGCGATGGCCAAAGACGGGGTCGAACTTCGAATTCGTGCCCGCGTGACCGTTCGAACCAACCTCAACCAGTTGATCGGCGGTGCGACAGAGGAAACCATCATCGCCCGCGTCGGCGAAAGCATCATTTCATCCATCGGTTCGTCGACTCGTCATCAAGACGTGCTGGAAAACCCCGATCGCATCTCCCGCGCAGTGCTGGAGCGAGGCCTCGATGCCCACACGGCGTTTGAAATTGTTTCCATCGACATCGCCGACATCGACGTAGGCGAAAATATCGGTGCTCGCCTGCAAGCTGATCAGGCCGAGGCCGACACCCGGGTTGCCCAAGCCGCCGCTGAACGCCGTCGCGCCGAAGCGATCGCCCACGAACAGGAAATGAAAGCCGAGGTGGCGCTTCGAAGGGCACATGTCGTCGAAGCCGAAGCGAATGTACCGCGGGCAATGGCCGACGCGTTTCGCAAGGGAAACATCACGTTGGCGAAGTAACTGTTTGTTGTTCACACCTTGGCCTTGACTTGAATTACCCGTGAATTACTGGCTCTTGAAATCCGAACCGGACTGTTTTTCCATCGACGATCTGGCGGCCGCTCCCAATAAGACCACCTTTTGGGACGGCGTCCGAAACTATCAAGCCCGCAACTTCATGCGCGACGAGATGAAGAAAGGCGATCTGGCTTTTTTCTATCATTCGTCGGTCGAACCACCCGGCATCGCAGGGGTGGCAACGATCGTCCGCGAAGGCTATCCCGATTTCACAGCCTTCGATCCGAAAAATGATCACTACGACCCAAAATCGAAACAGGATTCACCCACTTGGTTCATGGTCGATATCAAGCTTAAAAAGAAATTCAAGGAGCTCATCACGCTTGGCGAGTTGAAGGAAATTTCAGAACTCAATGGGATGACGCTGCTGCAAAAAGGTTCCCGCCTGTCCGTGCAGCCCGTCTCGGAATCTCATTTCAAAAAAGTTCTGACACTGGCGTCTTGGAGTAGGCCGGAACAAGCAAACGCCGGATAAAGCAAGCTATTTCGTTGATCGGTCTGCGTTTGCGCAGTTCCGGCATTTACCCGGTGCGATGCCGGAACTTCGGTCGCGGCAACAAACTGCGGTATGACGGCATTGGTTCCCGCGACCTTGTTCCGGCCTATTTGGCTTTCGGCACATGCTGATCAACCAGGATCGGATTGCCATCCGGATCCGATAACACGAAAAACGCCGGTCCGTCCGTTGACTCATCCGCTTTCACGCTCAGCTCCAATCCACGATTGAGAAGCTCCCGCTGAATATCGCGCACATCGTCAAACTCTTTCAACGTTTTGCTGTCGCGATCCCAACCTGGGTTGTAGGTCAGCGAATTTTTCTCGAACATCCCCTGAAACAGCCCGATGGTGCTGGTCTCGTTTTGCAGAATAACCCAGTTCTGGGCAAGGTTGCCGCCCTTTTGACGAAAACCCAGTCTTTCATAAAATTCAAGCGAAGCCTTGATATCTTTGACCGAAAGACTGATCGAAAAATTCCCCAATCGAATTTCCTTGTCAGGCTCTGCTTTCTTTGTTGGTACGCCATCTGAATCCTGCCGACCATTTGCCGCGATCGCGATCAAGGCAATCAACGCTACCAGTAAATTCACATTGCTCATCATTCATTCCCTCCTAATACGGATGCTTCTCCGAATGAAAATCGATCAATCGGCCTTGGTGTTCGATTAGCACCTGCTCGAATGGAATGCCGACTGTTTTCATCTCTTCCACGATATCTCGTGCTCGCCACTGCATCGGGATCAGCACGATATCGGCAGGGTTCTCTCGCAACACATCTCGGCTCACGATGGGTTGCCCCATTCCCGGCACATGCGTTCCTGCCTTGGCTGAATCAGAATCGACGACCAGCGGAAAACGGTCCGCATCGACTCCGAAGTAGTTCATGAACGCTGAGGCCTTGCCGGTACCTCCCCAGATCGCCACGCGTTTTCCGGCTTGGTGCAAATCGGCCAACTGTTGAGCGACGACCTGCTTGGCGGTTCGTGCCTTGGTTCGGAACTGAGCTGCGGTACTGGCCAGATCCGCCGACGATGACTCTGAACCGAATGCGACGATCGCTGAAATGACTTCGCGGTTGTAGTTGTGAATCAACATCTGTAACGACGCGTTGGACCGCTGCAGCATTCGCGTAAACGACATCGTTGTAAAATGCGAGTTGTGCTCGTAGTAAAAATCTTCCACTCGCCCGGTTTCGAAAACCCGATCAATGCAGGGAACTTCAGTAAACAACAGTGTCTTCGAATGAATCAGATCGGCAGCCAGCGCAATGGCTTGCAAAAAACCCAACGGGTTGAGCAAGTGCTCCAGCACATGGCGACTGATCAGCATGTCCGGCCGCAATTCATCCATGTGCCGATCCGGCAAAAACAACTCGCCACGTAGTTCGACCGAACCTGTTTGTCCGGTCTTTGCGTTCGGATCGAACCCGATATAGCGACCGCTCGGACAGAGTTCGGCAACCGCATGCAGCAAATGACCATCACCACAACCAATCTCGATGACCGTTGGGTTCTCTGGCAGATACTCCAGAACCACATCCCGCACGAAACCAAGATGTTTGCTCCACCCTGAGCCGCGGTTGAACATCAAATTCGGTTGCAGCGAATAGGGAACCTCCTCATACTGAAACCGGGTGTTATACACATGGCCACACAACGCACATCGAACAAACGCCAGCGGCAACCGCTTCATGTTCTCGGCTTCGGCGCGGCTCTTGGGCCAGGCAAGTGTTGCCAGCGGTTGGCGATCCTCGTCCAGAAACGGAACCGCCACCTGGTCGCCACACGCCGGACAAGCCGAAACCCGAATCGTCTCTGCCATCGACCGCAAGTGGGGCAGGGCGATCGTTGAAACGGCTGAGTGGATGATTTCCGAAGTTGTAATCTGCATTTTTTGTTCTTTCAAATTTCCTTACAAGTTCCATCGTCCGCTCCCCACCGAATTTATTCGGTGGAATCAAGGATCAAACACGATGGAACTATCCTGAAATAACTTCCGCATTTCATCATCACCCGAAGCGTAAGCGAGGGACCGCGTTTCTTCCCTCGCTTACGCTTCGGGTTGTGATTTCCACCAGGCCGCCGCAGCCTATGCTCGCTCAAGCAACCATTCGCGCAGTTCTTCGACAGCGCGATGGTCGTCAAACAGAACAGAATTGGCGGCCAGAATTTGTGATTTCAACTGCGTTCGACAAGACTCATCCGAAGCGATCTGGATGGCCTTTGCGACATAGTCTGATAAGCTGCTGGCAATCCAATCGTGAATCCCCATCCTCTGCCAACATGCAGACGTAACCCGACCGCGCATCCACTCGCCCGGCCAAGTCACAGTGGGCGTGCCGACCGACATCGCTTCGTAGGTGGTTGCGCCGCCGCCGAACGGAAACGGATCGAGCAACACGTCGCAGCAATCGACCAGACTCAGGAAATCGGAGGAACTTTGCGAGGGCAGAAAAATAACCCGATCCGCAACATCCGCAAGTGAATGACCGAACCGTTGTTTCAGCAGCGTTGTCCAATGCGGCTGGCGACCTTCCAGCAAGACGACTTTTCCTTGCTCGTCAGCTCGCAGAATTTCAGCCAGCGCATCATCAAATCGTGGATGGAGTTTAAACAGACTTTGCAGACAGCCATACAAATGATCGCTATCCGAAAATCCGAACTCGGACCGCTCCTTCCTCGCATGTGGTTTCGGCCGCGAGTAGAAAACGGGCAGTGATTCGAATCGCCAAAGTGTTTCGCTGTAGTGCTCGTCGGCGGATTCGCTCTCAAGCCACCGGCTGGAAATGAAATCGCTCATCGCCGGAATTCCGCTGGTGACAGGAATGCCCCACGAAGTACACTGCACCGGGGCTGCTTTGCAGAATGGCAAGAAATAACTGAACGCGTCGGCGCCCGGCTCGAAATGAAACAGAACGTCGATCTGAGCAGCCTGAATCGCCAGCGCCGCGGGCAGCAACTCCTTGCCGATCACCACGTAGCCGACACTCGGCGAAACGGGATACGCTGCCAACTCGCGACGACTCGCCTCGGAACCGACGACCGAAACTTTCAGATCCTCACTGGGAAGGTGCTGTAAAAACCCGCCCATGAATCGCCAAAATACCGGCACGTGGCGATCGGCAACGACAAATCCCACATGCGAAATTCCCTGTCGCGGAATCGGATCGACCGACGGAATTTGCGATGAAAACAGCGATGCCCATTTTGATTTGAGCGTTCGATCATTTTCACCGTGATAGGGAAGATAGTAAGGAGGCGCCAAACCGCTCGCTCCCCATTCCTTGTCATCAAGGTCAAGCGACTGATCTTGAAACACTTCGAGCACACGATCAAGCCGCGAACGATATTGAGCGATCTCTTCGCAAGATTGCGGAATGACGGGACAAACTGTTTCCGCTCGAAGCAGGCGAAATGACTGGCCGGATTTCTCAACGGCTTGCTGGAAACAGAGTTTGGCTTCGTCGATAGTTCCCTGTTCGGCAAGCAGTTCTCCCAAATTGTTCCACGTCTTCACTGAGTTCGGCTGAAGCAGCAACGACTGGTGGTAGAGCTCAATGGCTTCGGCAGTATTTTTCTTTCTCGCTTCGACGACGGCCAGGTTGGTGTATCCTTCGAACAGTTCAGGATTCAATTGGAGCGCACGGCGAAGGTCGGATTCTGCGCTCACCAAGTCCGTATCGATCAGCAGGGCGGCGCGATTGCAGAGCACCTGCGCGTTGTTCGGCTCAAGTTCGAGCGCGGCCGAGTAGTGGTGCAGGGCGGCTGCGGTGTCGCCTTTGGCTTTCAACGCATTGGCCAGATTGTTGATGGCCAGCGTCAGCCTGGGGTTAAGCTGTAACGCTTTCTGGAATGCCTCGATCGCTGCAACGACGTCGCCCATCGCAAGCCGTGCCGTTCCAAGATTGAGATAAAAATCGGCAACGTCAGGCTGATGTTCGATGGCGGCAGAAATCAACTCAATCGCTGTCGAATGATCCCCGGCCTGATGCGCAATCACGCCGAGCAGATGAAGGGCGTCGGGGTTCTGCGGATCGAGCTGCAGTACTTCATGGTAAAGCTGCGTCGCGCCGGCCCATTGGCTGGCCTGATGTTTCTGGACGGCGGATTGCAAGAGCTTGGCAACCTTCGCCGGCATGTCTGCTGACGTCTCCCCAGAATCATCCCCTGAACGATATGACTCGGCGGTCAGGACACCCACATCGTTCGCTGCTCCGTTACGGGCACCCTTTAATTTCCTGCGACGCGTCGGTTTTTTCTTTGGTCCTGCCATACCGAAAATTATCGACGCTTTCGAACGGTTCCTTGCTCTAAGTCTGGAATGCTCGAAGGTTACAAGCCAAATCCCATTAGTAGAGTTGACAGCCAAAGGCTGTTTTGTTAGAATTTTAACTATTTGAAATTGACGTATATCAATTTAATGAACGTTTCGATTATTGTCGTGAACATTCATGCTTCGTGAAAGCAAATGCAAAACTTCACGGAGTGATGGAACGTTTAGCCGCAAGCCGAAGCCGACCACCATTCGTTTGAAACAAACATGGAAAGTAGGTCGAACTATGGTTGAAGCTGAAAGATCGAAAAATAGTCGGCGCAGGCGCGACGGTAGGGTGCAATCTCCCTATTCAACCTGCCTGCCAATAAAATACCTGCAACCCGATGCACCGCGCGCCTTTGGGGGTTGCCGAAAAATGATTTCGGTGTGGCAGTGTGTTTTTGTCGGCAACCCCTGACGGCTTGCGGCTAAACGTTTTCGCTCGTCGTGAACGGTTACTCGGCAATAGGGCAAGCGTTCTGCAAGCATCTTGTCAGAGGCACCTATACCTCAATTTTGCCCGGTCTCGCACAGCCCGGCTTCTTACCACCTCCTCGATCCCAACCTTAGCTTGACTCGGATTCAGTAAACCGATATATCCCTCTTTCGGTCATACAGGGAGCGGAAGCCAGCTCGTCGTGCGACCACTCCCAACCAATGGCACTTACTAATTGCAGGAGGCAATCGGTTCCATGTCCGCTTTCTACTTGATCACGCGTATCGCTGTCCAAAATTTGCCGAACCTCCGCAGCTTTCCCCACCCAGGCCTACTGACCGGAATCTTGCTGGGATTCGTCATCCTTCTGTCCGCACAACATTTCGTCGTCGCGCAAACGACGGCGGAGAACACTTCGAGTGAAGCAACTTCAGCGGACACCTCATCGCCGCTGAAAAATCAAACCACCATCGCCGACTCAGTCAGCGCAACCACAGACGATCACGACCTCGCCAATCGAACTCAATACCGCGGCCAAGTGGTCGACGCAGACGGCAACCCCGCCGCAAACTGTATTGTCAGCGTCACGTATTGGTCGCCAAGCTGTGGACAACGCCAGACCAAATCAACGACCACCGATGGGAACGGCAATTTCCGTATCCTGTTCGAACTACTTCCAAGTGAGTGGTACTCCACCCCCCGCATCCAGGCCACCAATTCCACCCGAACACAAATGGCGTATTATCGGTTCCCAGAGGAAGAAGCCGAACTTGCGGATCTCCATATCAAGATGCGGCTTTCACCCACCAAGGCCGTGCGACTCAAAGCCGTCGATGCAAAAGGCGACCCGATTGTGGATGCTCATGCAGGGATTGAACTGGAGCATCCGCATACTCTCTCAGGCATCATGACGGATGAAAGCGGCATCGCTCAATTCGAAATTCCCGAAACGGAACATGTTAAAGCGTTCGTGGCATGGAAGGACGACCTGGGCATGGGCTATCGAAGCCGTGACTGGCAAACCCGATTGAGCTTGGGCAGTTCATTCGTTGCATCGGAACCTGGGGATGGCATCGATGAAACCGTAACGCTCAAAAAGGCAAACCGGGTTGCCGTAACCGTCGTCGATGAAGATCAGAATCCCATCCCGGGGATCCCGGTGTATCCGACACGATTGGGACTTGGCGGTTGGCTCAGCGGCGACACTTCCGTATACCTGGGTAGCTTTCTTGAGTGCTTTGTTGAGCACACCGATGAACGAGGTGTCGCGACCTTTGCCTGGATTCCCACTTGGGCCAAGAAATCCATTGAGTTCTATCCTTTCTCAATGGACCATTCGAGCTATGGAGGAAAATACGATCCGAAGAGCAACACCGACGCGTTCACCATCGTACTCCGAAAGAAAGTACCAGTTCGCGGTCAAGTCCTCGATGCGGAAGGCTCCCCTGTGCAGGGAATCCAGGTCCATGCCCAAGGAGCCGGTGTCTCGCATCGGGGACAGCAGAACAGGATGTGGATACATCATGAGTTTACCATTACTGACGAGCAGGGCGCCTACGAATTGCGGGTGCCGCCGAACAACACCTATCTGGTCACGGCCTACAAAAATGAATGGGCATCGGCTCCTCATGCGGGTTTGGCTGCTCGCGGCAATCAGCCCATCGAAGAAAGAAACTTTACACTTCGACCGGCAACACGCGTTTTCGGCAAGTTCATTCATGGGCGAACCCAGCAGCCCATGGCCAACCAATGTCTGGCTTTCAGGCAATACGGACAAGACATCAGTAGGTTGGAAGGTGAACAGCTACCCAATCCAGACAACATGCAGATCAACGGACCGCCGATCGTTGAGTCTTACCTCTATACCAATCAGGAAGGAGAGTTTGAAATCTATTTGGGAGACGGCAGCTTCACCCTCAGTTCATCGGATCAATTCGAAATGAAGAAATTCGAAATCTCGGGCGAGGAGGAAATCGAGCTACAGCTGAAAACCCCTGGCCGATGATCCTTGCTTTAGGCGACCGGCGGGGAAACGTTTACCC
This sequence comes from uncultured Pirellulaceae bacterium, assembly GCA_964414815.1. Classification (GTDB taxonomy): domain Bacteria; phylum Planctomycetota; class Planctomycetia; order Pirellulales; family Pirellulaceae; genus Mariniblastus. Next base: position 54,411 of record CAYPXY010000005.1, read on the forward strand.
AAGTTTGCCCCAGGCTGCCCTGCCAAAGTCCTTCAGGCTTCTGTCTGCGCGTGTTCTTGGAAAGTCTGATTCGTAGCAATCCTTACTATGCTGAGAAGCGCTGTGAAGCCATCAGACTTTTGAAGGCATATGACGCGAAATCGCAAACTTCACACGCGGTCCATGCTGCTTCAATTCTTAATCGCCTGGCAAATCTCGCCGCAAAAGCGGACGGCTTGATAACTGAAGCTGAGCAAGATGCATTGGACGAAATTACAGAAATGCTGGATGCCGCTTTAGGCAAGTCCCAAAACACAAAACAATCTGGAGTTATTCAAACTCAGTCGCATCGACCTATCGAAACGCTTCTGGACGAACTCCAGTCCTTGCCCGGACTTCATGACGTCAAAAGGGAAGTCGATTCATTGGTTGCCTTTTTGCGCGTGCAGGGAATGAAGCGCGATCGCGGGATGCAGGGCGGTCAAGTTAGCCGACATCTGATTTTTTACGGCAATCCAGGAACAGGAAAAACCACCGTTGCAAGGTGGTTGGCTGAAATCTACTCGGCACTGGGCTATCTGAGCAAAGGACATCTCGTCGAAACAGACCGCTCTGGACTCGTCGGCGGGTACGTTGGCCAAACCGCGATCAAGACTCGCCAAGTCGCTGAAAGTGTTTGCGGATTATGTCGTAGTTGAACGGTTGACTGTACCAGCCTATAATCGGGGGTATGAATATTCTTGGGCAAGTTCGAAATGGCGTAGTGGTACTGGAAGGCGGAACCGTGCTGCCTGAAGGGAGTATGGTTATCGTGATCTTGAGTGGCAAACCAAGGATTCGAACCGCCAAGAATCCGAAACGCGTCGAGTTTCCTCTCGTTCGCTCTAGCTCGCCCGGTAGCGTTCATCTCACCAACGAGAAGATCGCCCAATTACTGGATGAGGAAGATGTATCTTCCTGACATTAACTTTTGGTTGGCACTCGTTTTTCAATCACATCGCCATCACCCTGCCGCCAACGCCTGGATGCAAGAGGCATCGCCACAAAGTTGCTGCCTCTGCCGAGTGTCTCAAATGGGATTCCTCCGGCTGGCAACAAATCGAACAATATTTGCAGATGACGCATTACCTATGAGTGAGGCGTGGCAAGCTTATGACGAATTGCTGACCGATCATCGCATCGTATTCGCAGAAGAGCCTGGCGATATCGAAATAGCATGGCGAAAACTGACGCAACTACTGACGCATTCGACCAATGTCTGGAACGACGCCTATCTAGCTGCTTTTGCGCAAACGGCTCACCTTGAAATAGTGACATTTGATCGAGGATTCGTTCAATTTGCGAACTTGAAATTCACACTACTCAAGTAATCAACTACATTCTGTGTCGACCTGAAAGGTAAAGTAGTCGCTTCATTTGCTGCTTTGGCGGCACAAAACCATACAACGATCTAATAAACCATAGTGGTGTCAAGGCATGCGCACTCCATACCGGCTACAATCATGGGTGTCAGAAAGCAGTGACCTCGATGAGCCTCTCACACCATTGCGTCGATCAGCACTCTCCGCCCACATCCAAAATTGCGTTGTTTCGCAGTTTGTTTCGAGGACGGGATGACGTTTACGCTCGGCGGTTCGAGAATTTGAGGACCCGTAAATCGGGGTACTCACCGGCCTGCGCGAATGAATGGGTGCGAGGTGTTTGCGAAAAGCCACGAATCAAATGTGCCACTTGCCCTCATCAACGGTTTCTTCCCGTTTCCGATGAAGTGGTTCGTTGCCATCTGTCAGGCAGCGATGAATTGGGTCGCGATTTTGTGATGGGAATTTATCCGCTGCTTCGAGATGAGACTTGCTTCTTTCTGGCGGTCGATCTGGATAAGGAAGACTGGAAAGCCGATGCGCGGGCGATGCTGGAAACCTGTCACCGGCTTGAATTGCCAGTGGCTTTGGAACGCTCGCGAAGCGGCAATGGAGCTCATCTCTGGCTGTTCTTTGCCGAAGCGATTCCGGCAAACCTGGCGAGGAAACTTGGCGCTCACCTGCTGACCGAAACGATGGAACAAAGACCCGACATCGGCCTGGACTCGTATGACCGCTTCTTTCCGAATCAAGATACATTGCCGCAAGGAGGTCTCGGTAACTTGATCGCCGCGCCTTTGCAGAAAGCATCTCGCGATCGCGGACAGCCAACTTACAGAACTCTTCTCGCGAGCCACACATTCTGACGGTGTCCTTTCGGCTCCCGTGAGGCAGACCCTTGTGGACTCCACTCCAGATTGCCAGGAACCACCAGACAAAATCCCTATGGCCCGCAGTGCCACAGAGGCTTTTCTTTTCAGGCGTTTACAAACCCTATCGTCGACCGCCGGGCGATTCCAATTGAATACCGCGTTGCCCATTTCCTTTGATGGCAACGGCAGCATGGAAGTTGACTTTCTCGATGCGGAAGCCAAATTGGTCATCGAGATCGACGGCCCGCAACACCTGGCAAGCCCTGAAGCCTATCGTCGCGACCGCCGCAAAGACATGCTATTGCAGGAACACGGCTATTTTGTGCTGCGTTTTCTAGCCTAAGACGTCGGCAAACATCTTGATGATATTCTTGATACCGTTTTGCGAACGTTGACGCACCGCAGTGGCAGGTAACTTCGTACCTTCGTACCCGTTCACGGGATAATGTAGAACCACTGTACAAAAGTCCGGGCCAGAAGCAGGTAAACACTAATCAGCACTAATCAACACTGATTTTTTGATTAGTGGAGATTAGTGAAAATTAGTGTTCCAAACCTTCTTGTAACCAGTGCTGAGTCTCACCGCGTGAACCGTTACAAAACGGCCAACCGTTCACGGAAAGGCAAAACCGATTATATATAACTATGCGTCATCGTTCACTTGAGCGGCATGCCATAGCTCATGGAATTTGTCAGCGACGTAAGGATCCAGTGAATCGGCGTAGTCCAGAGGAAGTTGGTTGATGCAAATCAGGTTCATCACGTCTGCCAGATCCTGCATGCGATGCGGCGCGGTCATACCGCTTGCAAGCTTCAGTTCCAGCAGCGTCTTCAGGGAGATTACCGGGATTCCATCGTTGTGAACTTCGGCCACTTCTTCGGGGGGAGGAAATATCACAGGCTTGGCCAGGCCATCGCCGGGATAGGAGCCGACGATCAGCGCGTCGATGTCGACGTTGCAGACGGCATCGCGAAAGTTTTTGGATCCTTCAAACTTGTCAACCCATCCAACGCCAATATAGCGTTCTTTGAATCGGGCCAAGTCTTCGCGTCGAATCAGAATATCGACGTCGGCAGTTGTTCGCGTGTGCCCATGAGCGTTCGCCGCCATGGCTCCGGCGATTGCGAATGGAATCTGTAATTCGTTCATGGCATCGGTCAGCCGGCGCATGGCAGCATGAATAGATGATGTTCCCATAAAAAACGCATCCGCTCGTTTGGCAGCTTCAAGAATCGATTGAGCCATCGGTATCATCGCTCGTGTCGTAGGACTAAAACACTATCATAACATCAAAGACAGGTACAACTATTATACCTCGCAGACTCCATGTTTGAACCATTCCAGCCTACCTCAATTGTGACTTCACTCGACGAATTTGCTTTCGCATGATGATTGGCAGGCGTTCGAGGACCGGTGAATCGCCGAACTGTTCTGCAAAGTGTGTCACTGCGGTTGAGATCGCGTCGGGAATCTGTTCGATCAGTCCGTTCAATGCGTTGATCACCACACTTGGACGGACGCTTAATTCAGCGGCCAGCGATTGTAAATGCTGTGTCCCAACCAGATCAGGATCCGACGCGCCCCCCAATGGCATCGCCAGATGGCGTGAGATTTTTCTGTAGTTCCGAGTGCAAACCAGATCGTAAAACGGTGCCAGACTCAGTGTTCCGTTCCGGTCGTAAAGCAACGACAAATTTTTGCCGTGTGCATCCGCGTTACCCACGAGCAAGTTAAACAAGGCCCAATGCAATAGTCTCTGAAGTTCAATCAGCGGAAACGCTGTATGGCGACGAATGACCTCGGCACACTGCTTCAGACTCGGCCCCCCTTCCTTTTCGTACTTGCTCGACGCGCCAATGCCCAGCGCCTGGCAAAAATCTTCCTGATTCAGTCGATGATACTTTCCGTCACGAATGACTCGATCATACCGCGTGACCACGGCGACGCTGGCCTTTGTCGTTTTGCGAAGTTTGACATCCGCCGCCGGCAAACCAACTCCATGAGCGAGCAAAGTAACAAAGGTTTCGTTTTCAGGCAGATGGGAATAGAACGGCGAAGCAAATTTGAGTATATGGGTACTCGGAGTTCGACCATGTGGGATCAGAATCTGTTGACCATCGACATACACCGGTAACTTGTCCTGCGCACCGGCCAACGACAAACGGACTTCGCTGTGCCCCGTCACGTCAGAAAATGCATCCGGCGCTCCAATCGACCACTGTGCCAGTTGCTCGTCCGAAACTACTTCGTATCGAGGTCGATTGTCCGTCGGCCCCGGTTCGGCCGATTCAGTAATCTCCAACGCGCCCGCACAATCACCCCCAATGGCTTTGAGCAACTCGAAATCGTTGTCGGGAGAAATTCCGAGTGATTTACAAATCTGCTGTCGCACATTGCCTTCGGGTAGAAGATTGGCAAAGTAGTGGTGGCAATCGCTCGCGGTAAATGAACCGTCGAACGGTAACGACAGCGAAATCGGAAACGCTCCGGCTGCGTCGATCCAATCGGGATGGTAATGGAACTGTATCCGACCGGAATCATTCTGACTGAGTTTGCCGATCGTGTGCTGTTCAAAATGAACAAAAAGTGGATCGCTCATTTTGCCTCACCTTTCGGGTGAACGTACAGTTCCAGCCCAAACAACTGCAGTACCTGAATGACAAGTCCGATTTGCAACGTGGATTTACCACGTTCCAGTTCAGAAAGAAACCGTACGCCGACACCGGCTAAACCAGCCGCATCTTTGAGAGTCAGCCCTCCTTCCTTGCGCCGCCGCCGAATTAACTGGCCTAAATCTTTCGGATTTGAGATTTTTGACATAGCGATGCCCTTGAGTTTCCCGCTCGGGAAGATTTGCCGATAAATAGCTCATTTCTAAGTAGTTTTTACCGCTCGGTAAAATTTAGATTGCAATTCAGGTTTGTCAAGCAAATTATTCCCGTTCGGGAAAACTAATAAGAGTCGCCGGCGAAATTGCACAGCAAAATCCCAGCAGCCCAATTCTGCGGGACTGACCACAATTGCCCTTCAGGTCTAATTGTCTGCTGGCAGCAATGTGAAATGAGAAAAATTCTTTGGAGAAACGGCACGAAAGTGGCGTTGGTCCAAAGTAAGTATGCGATAAATCTGCAGACGTTCCGCAGCGGCAATAATCGTGGAATCTGCAAGCCCAAGATTCAGATCACCATACTGCATCATCAGTTCTCGGCAGCGAACAATGTCCGAACCCGTCAGTGTGATCAGTTCGAAATCACCGCGTTCGACGGATTCAATAAAGCATCGACTGTTTGCGATGTATCGGTATGCCCACTTCGGTACTTGCCGGCGCCTTTCGGAAGGGTTCGCTTGCTTTTCTCGGTGTAGATGTTGAGAGCATCCCGGATTACCTCACCCACCGAACGGTTCTCAGTAGCTGCCAGCTCCTGTATTACCGCAGCCGTTCGCTCGTCCAGTTCGACCGTGTATGACATTTTGATTGACCTTCCAACAAGAATTTTGATTGACTTGACCTTGGTAGCAGTCCATAGGCTGGAGCCTCTTGTTCATTATACCGTCCTGCACCCCAAAGTAACCCCACCAATCCAAAGAAGATTACCCCTGAATCAACTGGCTGATCGTCTGCTCAACGACGGCTGCGTCAGCGGGTAGATACCTGGGTGGATTTGCCAGAGCGGACTGGACACCGGGCAACTGGGAGTCGTGATAACCGACTTTGAAATCGGTAAACTTCAAACCGTGTGCCGTGCTGACGACGACGACGCGTTCGTTCGACTTGATGACTCCGCGTTTCAACAGCTTTTCCAGTACCGCCAATGCAACGCCGGTATGCGGGCATGTGAACATGCCGGTCAAATCAGCCTTTGCGGCTGCGGCTGCCAGTTCATCTTCCGTCGCCTGTTCGACCAGACCGTTCGTAGCCTCAATAGCGCGAACGGCTTTCGGGTAGCTGACGGGATTCCCGATTCGGATCGCGTTGGCCAACGTTTCACCCGCTGTGAGTGATACTTTCTCCTTGAATTGATTCTGATAGGCTTGATAAAACGGGGCCGCCTGCGCTGCTTGGGCTCCGACCAGTCGCGGCATTTTGTGAATCACTCCCAGATCGATCATCAACTGAAACCCTTTGTGAAGCGCGCTGATGTTTCCAAGATTGCCCACCGGCACGACGATCCAGTCAGGCACTTCCCAGTCAAACTGTCGGCAAATTTCAATACCGACCGTTTTCTGGCCTTCGATCCGCAAGCTGTTCATCGAGTTTGCAAGATAGATGCTATTGTCCTGCGTCACCTCCTGAACGATCTTCATGCAGCCGTCAAAATCAGTATCCAGCGCGAGCACGTGGGCGCCGTTGGCAACCGGTTGGATCAACTGCGCGGTGCTGATCTTGCCCGCCGGCAGAAAAATGATGGCGGGAATACCTGCGTACGCGGCATACGCCGCAAGGGCTGCGCTGGTATCTCCGGTACTTGCGCAAGCCACCGCCTTCACGGGGTTGTCAGGCAGCCCCATCATCTGCTTGACCACGCTGACCAACACCGTCATGCCAAGGTCCTTGAAGCTTCCGGTATGGCTGTTGCCGCACAGCTTGATCCATAAATCGGCAAGCCCCAACTGCTTTCCCAATCGATCGGCCCAGAACAGGTTCGAGTTGCCCTCGCACATCGAAACCACGTTGTCGTCCTGCAAGTCGGGGATGATCCATTCGCGATACGCCCAGACTCCACTGCCGAAGGGCCAGTTCGTCGTCGAAGCCCGCGAGTCAAAAAGCTGCTGCCATTTGTACGGAATCGTTTTCTTGAGCGGCTCGAGTTCGTGATGAACTTCCAGCAACGATCCGCACGAAGGGCATCGGTACATGACCTCGTAAACAGAATATTTTCCCGAGCAGCCTTCAATGCAGCGGAAGTAGTGGGAGCCGATACCAGGTTTTGATTCAGAAAAAACGGGGGCTTCAGGGAGCGACATTTGGAATCCAGGGATTTTAAATGGTTAGTGATTTGGCTTCAAACGATTCAACATACCCATTCTATCTTTCGAGGGCACTTGACGCGTTTCTTCAATCGTTTTTTTGCTGTGCTTTGTCTTGAGCGGCTTGAAGGGTCGCTTGTGCGGCCGCTTCCCAGGGAGAACCTCGCAACTGTTCACACCAATGTGCCAAATCCTTTAAATTTCCTCTTGAATCCGCCAAGTCAAACAGCAGAGTAATCGCTTGTATCGTGTTTTCGTGTTTGGGTCCGAACGTATCTTTGGCGAGCGTGTATTGCTCCTGTGCAACCGCTTCGGCTTGTTCCATTTTGCCGACAGCCAGCATTGCAGCGGCCAACATGCCGCGCGCATCGAAGCTATCCTGATGCACGGGGCCAAGCGTTCTTATTGAACGATCCAGACAGAGCTGTGCTTCGTCATGCGCGTCCTGCAACCGATCAAGCGAAAAATACAGTTTCGTTCTGAGCAACTGCAAACGAATGGTTCGCTGATGATCGTCTCCCATCACCTCCTCAAAAATCCGTACATTGGGATCGCAAATGGCAAAAGCCTCGGCAAATTTCTGCTGCTTGAATTTCAAAGCAACCAGGTTCATGACATCGACCAACGTATCAGGATGCTTGTCTCCAAGTTGCTTCTGATGTGTCTGGTGGATACTCTCCAGCAGCGGTTCGGATTCAGTCAAATTGCCCGATTCCATCAGCGCCACTGCATAGTTGGTTGCCAACTTCAATGTCCGTATATGGTCCGGCGAGAGTTGCTCTCTGGCAATGGAGTACGCTTGGCGATGAAGTTCGATGATTTTCTTGTGGTCGGGCTGTGGGGCAGCCGAAAGAACATGCGCATAGATATCCAGTAACGTGGCCAGCGTCTCCGGGTGCAAATCGGGATTGTTACGACCGACGTTCGAAGTGTACTCCGCCAATTGAATCGCTTGGTCATCGTTGTCTTTGCGCGACAATAACAAAGCAACGGTCGCTTTGGAAAGCAGCGTCTCGTCACTGGCTTCGCCTGACAGGTTGGTATGCAGATCACCGGCCTGCTGAGCATGTTGCTGCGCAAGGTCGTAATCGCCCAACGACAGATAGGCATCTGCCAGAATTTTGTGCGTATCGGCTGCGACAAAGGTATTGATGGATTTGTCTTCGCGCAAGCGGTTCGACGTTTCGTTGAGCAGTTGTCGAACCGTCGGCTCCTTGCCTTGGGCGACCTCTGGAGTCGCCGATTGCAGCGCGCGGCTTAGCAATTGTGCGGTTGACGTTGCCCGCTGTTGCGAGGTGGTTGCGTCGGCGATGGCGGTCTGCAATTGCTCGTTCGTCGAACGCAACTGCAAATTCTTCTTGCCCAGCAGGTAACTACCCACGGCGGCCGCCACGGAAGCAATCACCACGCCCACCATAATCGCGGCAACCGCCGCCGAACGACGTCGTATCCACCGCGCCAGCCATGACCAAACGGTTTCGCGGACAACGCTGATCGGCTCGCCCGCCAGATATCGTTCCAGGTCTTCGCGCAATTCCGTCGCCGTCTGGTATCGCGCGCCGATGGTCGGTGACATGGCTTTGCCACAGATTGCGGCCAAACCAACAGGTATCCCGCCGCTATCGTTATGTCGAAGCAGCCTTTCATGCGATGCCTCAGCTCCGGGAGGAGATTGAGTAAGCATGAAATACAAAGTAGCTCCCAAGGCATAGATGTCGGTACGGGAATCGACGAGTTCGACCTGCCCTCGCGATTGCTCCGGGCTGGCAAAGGCGGGCGTTCCCAGCACTTGTCCCGCTCGTGTGCTGAGCGAAGCATTGCTGACTGTCTCTGTCGATTGAGAATCGGTTGTCGGATCATAGGCGGGTTCAGGTTCGACAATAAATTTTGCCAGCCCCCAATCCATGAGCATCGTTTCACCGAACGGCCCCAAAATGACGTTGCTCGGCTTGATATCTCGATGGATGACGCCTTGATCATGAGCATACGCCACGATGTTGCACAGCGAAACCATGTTCTGCAGCAACTGGCGGAATTCGAGCGTCGAGCAATAAGCTGGCTTTGCCGCAGAATGTTGGCCGAGCTGTTCGATACGATCCTGCAAAGTTGGCCCGTCAATAAACCGCATCACATAGCAAGGCTCTGTGGCATGGGTTTGTCGAAGCGAGTAAACCGGAACAATACCCGGATGATTCAATCTGCCAGTAACCTGAGCCTCGCGGTGGAACCGGGTCAAATGCTCGCGGTGCGACCGATCCGGACGAGGAAACTTGATGGCGACCAGCCGATCAAGACTTGAATCATGGGCGACATAGACTTTGCCCAATCCACCACTAGCGTGTAGTCTCTGGATTTGAAATTCTGACGTGATCTGCACAGCCGGTTGATTGGCCAGAGAGTCTTGATTCGCTGCATTCCCTGAGTCGTCCGCAACCATGCCATACCGGGATTGAAAAGCTTGCAATGCAGAAACTTGTTTCTTCAGTTCGCCAATCAACTCAGGATGGGTGGAGCAGAGTTCTTCCACCGACAAAGGCTGGCCGCGATCATGGCTGTCCTCCCACAGTTCCAGCAGTTCGTCAATCGTGGTGGAATTCATGAAGGGCAAGCAAAATGCAACAATGGGAATCAATTCAATCGGCCTAACTGGGCATGTTCAGATTAACAGCCTCTCCGTCATCCTGCAAATCGTTGAACAGCTTAAGACGAGCACTACGCCACTTGCGCCGCACGGTTCTCTCCGACGAATTCATCACTTCGGCCGCCTCGCTCAACGTCAGACTCTGATACCACAACAGATCAAATAATAATCGTTCTTCATCGGGTAATCCTTCGATGTACTCGTGAAATTCCGTCCAGCTCTTCAGTTTGACCGGGTCATGGGTATTGTCCGACTTCAAGTCCACAGGCGACGCAACACGATCGCTTTCGTGCCCCCACGACTTAGCATGATTAGCGGCCAAGCCGCGCGGCCCAAAGTAGTGGCGTGTCAAATCGATGAGTTCGCGCCGGATGACCGCTGCAGCCAGCCTGAAGTAGTCTTTAGGTGTGGCGGGATGGTTTTTCTCCAGAGCTTTCCATAATCGCACGGCGCTATTCTGCAGCACGTCGTCAATACCTTCCCATCGTTGAACACCAGGTCGGTCGGCCAGAATTTTTTTTGCAAGGCTCCGAAGTCGCTCCATGGTTGCGTTGAGCAAATTCCGCGACGCGTCCTGATCACCCGACCGCATTTGATCGAGTAACCCCTGTATGACTACCGTAGAAGAAATTCGCGACAAGTCGCTCATCGGTGATCGCCCAACAAACCCAGCAAAGCCGAATGATCCATAGCAAACAGAGGTAGTTTAACATTTGTGGCCGGGAAAGCAAGGTTTCGGTTCTTAGGCGACCGGCAGATAAGAATCTACCGGAAATGTAGGCGAGTCTCTCCGAGACTCGCAAGCTCGGCGTCTCGGAGAGACGCAGCTACATGGTAAGTTTTCATCTGCCGGTCGCCTTAGCGCATGCCGAAATGGATTGCGAGAGGTGTTTCGCTCGCTCAGGTCGCGAGGAATGAAAGTCGAGCGAAGGGGAATGCCCGTTGTTTGTGCTTGTTAAAGCTGTGCTCTTGCGCTTCGCGTTGGAAAGACAGATTACCAGTAACGATTGGTTCGCGGATAACAGGTTCTCAAGACTGATGCGATTCAGGTTCGCCAAAACTCCATTTCTACCTATCGAGTGGCCCCATTTGAGTTTGGTATTCGTCAAGGAACTTAAGCGACGCAGGCCGTTTGTTGTTTCGCAGCCATTGACTATAGGGAATCAACTGCCTGGTCGCGATTGTTTTATTCCACAGCAAGCCGTTACCCGAAAGCGTCAGATACGCCTTGCCAACAGGATCGATCGCAGACTGGTAGTAGATGACCAATGGCTCCTTGTTGAAGTGGATCCCGACCGATTTTGGCGCTGGCTCTCCAAATGCCGTTGCGGTCCAACCCAGTTCCGTGAAAGCTGCTTGATACTCTTTGGAAAGTTCTATCAGCGGTACATCGTCCAGTTCAAAATGAATCTCCTCCCGAGCAGAATCGTAGCTGGGTGCCTCGCGAGCGTGCAGGATCGGCACATCGGCAGCCTCAATACCTTCGGCCGATGGTTGATGGCTGTTGTCGGGTGATTCGTCTGGTTCATCATTTTCATCGGCCTGATCCTTGGGCTGTTGCCAGGAGAATTCGCTGTATTTGCCCGCCTTGATGCGCACCCAGCCCGATGAAAGCGGTTCGAGAGCCACGGTCACATTGCGTTGACCCCAATAATAAGGCAGATAGACCACGTCCTCGTCCATACGTCGACCTCGTTCCAGCGCTGTCCACCCTTGCTGTTTCATGGCAGCTTCGTAAAACGCCGTTGCCTCCTTCAGACTTAACGAAGTATTGGCGACCATCTGACACTCGGCAAAGTCATTCCACTCCATCACACCTGCGTCGGAAGGAACGGGAAGCGAATACAGAGTCAGTGATTGGGAATAATGCACATTCAACCACTTGTCGTTACCCGGATCTCGCTGAATCATCACATTCAAGATCGTGCCATCTTTGACAAACTCCAGATTTCGACGATCACCGGACTCGTTGTTGCCCGCAGTTAACCGAACGAAGTTGTTCCAACCTGCGTTGTTAAATGCCTTGAGCAACTCCGTTTCAACCCTCAGCAGGCTTGCCTCGACTTTGTAAACGACGCTTGTAGGTCCCTCAAAGACTTTTTCTTTGATGTAAGCGTCAAGCTTGGGTGTCTTGCGAATGTCATGGTTTCCAAGAAACCACAGGGTGACGTAGGTCTCCGAGTCTTTGTTGGCATAAAGCGAAACATTGAGGCTGCACCCGTCCTTTTCAAAAAGGATCGAGTCTCCAACGGGTAGAGCCGATGATTTTGTCCATCCGCGTTGTCCGAGCACGTGACCATAAAATGTCTTGACCTCTTCCACACCAACCGGTGCTACATAGTTAACCGAGTTGAAATAGTCGTTTTGCGGCTTTGCGTCTGGCAGTTTGGGTAGTAACCGCAAGTCGATCACAGCCAGATTCTGCGCGACTGTGGCGGGTTCACCTGGACTGGTTTTAACATCGATCGAAAGAGTTGGTAGCGGCTCGACGCCAAGCTTTCGACATTCATCGGGCCGTCCCCAGATTCGGATCGTACCCGTCTCGGTAACCACCATCAGTGCATGCGATTGTGCGATCCAGCAGACGTCGGTAATTGACGAACCTGCCGCATCCATAATCTGCAATAACTGTCCGGTTGCAGCGCTCAAAATCCGGATGCCATCCAAAGCGACGACGGCGACCAAGGTTCCATCGGGAGCAAAACGGATGGTCGCGTTTCGATGCGGAACTCCCCAATACTGGCTGCCCGGACGGTCATCAACCAGATTCCAGTTCTGAAGGTAGTCGTCCGCGCCGAAGACCAAATACTTTGCGTCCGGGGACAATGCGACCGCTGATTGATACTTCGATGATGGAAAAGTCTTGAGCTTCGCACCTGATTGAGTATCCCACGAGCATATCGTTTCGCCGGCAGCAACCAGCATATCGGCAGTGATGTATTGCAGCAGATTGACTTCTCGCGAATCGACCTTGAAACGGGTTTCGTCTTTAAGCGTATCGGCATCCCGGATAAACACCTCGCCGTTGTAGGAGACTGCAGCTACCTCTTTTCCGTCGGGCGAGATGGCCAATTGCAAAATACTCTTGCCATCGGTTGACGCCGTTGCGACTTCCTTGCGACTTGGGATATCAAACTTGCGCAACAATCCACTGGCGTCTCCGGCGACACACCAGTTACCGTCCGGCGAAACCGCAAAACTCAAAAGTCTCTCTTCCTCCAATGTCCTGGCATCGATGAACTCATGGATCCGTTCGCCGCTTGTCAAGTTCCAAAGCGTGAGCCTGGTTCCTCCAAGGACATACTCGCGGCCACCATTGGCAAGAGCCATAAACGATACGAACCCAACGCGGTCGGATTCTCGGTAGGCGACCAACTGCAAGGGATCAAAGCTATCGTGCTTCCATCGAGCGAGTTGCTCATCCGTAGGTTGAGGCGATGCGACGCGCTCGATGTCAACGGTTGTCGGCGAACTTTGAGATGGAGCTTTCTCCGATGGACTGACTTCACTTGGTAAATCGACCGCTTGCTTGTCGCTGGCGATGGGGGTCGCCTTTTGATCCTTATCCGCGCCAGCAGTTGACGAAACGCTGGACGGCGGCGTCGATTCGTTGGACGTCGGAACTTGAGTTGCGGGGGGGCTGCAACCCACGAGCGCCAATGCCCATAAACCAACCAGATTTTTGATTCGTTGTTGAATCGACTTCATGATGCGACTTTTTGTTCTAACGTTGCGTGAAAAGGGTGAGTGAATACCGGTTGATACAAACCAATCGAAAGCCGACTACCGAAGCGGCCATTCCCCCAAAAAGATTCGTCGCAAAAACTCAAGCGACATGTGGCCGGCTTGATGAGCTACCTTGGGCCTCGGATCGTGCTAGGAGTGCAGGTAAGGATCGTTCGATCAATAAGTGTCCTGTTTGAGTCTAAAATCAACAGAATCTAGCGGGTTTTCCAGGAAACTATCGAATACAAAATGATCGAGCGATCCTAAGTGAGTCAACCATGGCAAACCTGAAGCGCAATCAAGTGGGGCCAAGAGCTTTCGAGAAATTTTTGGCCGCACCTTGCATCCAAATTCGATTAGTCTTTTGCCGACGGGTGTTCCCGTGCCAATTGCTGGCCGGACCATAGCGGATATTTGATGAGGCAGGGTGCAAACATGTTAGACTGGAAAAACGTTCTGGGAAGTAATTCACGCCAAAGAAAATCGCTAAAGTCGCGTCAACGGAAAAGTACTGCGAACGAAATGAACTACGAGCAACTCGAGCGTCGTGAGATGTTCGCGGTCAACGTCTATTCGGATCTGAATAACGTCCCGAATTCTTCCTATCCTACTTCAATTGTCGAGATCCCGGGGATGACAACGGGAGGCATCGCTTTTTCAGCACAAACGGCCAAAGGCTGGACGCTGGTGACTGAAGATGTCTCGAGCAATCGAAAAATTCACGAATTCAACGGTCACAATGGCCGCAAGCCGTTGGAGATCGCCCATGTTCGAGATACCAGCGGCCAGGACTGGGTTTACTTTTCAGGAGTAGACGCAAACCTGGACCGCGAGCTCTACAGGTTGAAATGGGGAACGAGCCAAATCACGCGGGTTGCCAATATCAGTTCAACTGGGTCGTCCGATCCGAAGGAATTGACTGCGGTCAATGATCGGTTGTATTTCTCAGCCTGGAATTTAGCGCGGGGTCGAGAACTGTGGATGACCGATTCGGACACCGGCGAAACCAAGCTGGTGGCTGATTTAACGCCTGGGACAGGCGCAAGCTCCAATCCGCGTGAGTTGACAAAACTACATAATCGAATTGTCTTCGTTGCGGATAGCACCGCCTATGGAACTGAGGTGTTCATTAACAACCAGTCAAGTACGTGGATGGTCAGGAACATCGGGACAGGCGCGACGGGTTCCGATCCAGCCGGCTTGACGGTCTCCGGCGATTATATCTATTTCGCAGCGACCAGTCCTGTTTGGGGTCGTGAAGTCTGGAAATATGGCGGTACTCTTACGAGTGCGGTTCTCGTGGCCGATCTGGTCCGTGACGGCTCCTCCAATCCACAAGAACTTACGGCCTGGAACGGCGGGCTGGCATTCACGGCACAGAAATCCGGATCGGGTCGCGAGCTGTATCGATACGAGCCAACAGTGTTGAACACTACATTTATGTTGAAAGATATCATGCCGGGAATCGAAGGCTCGAACCCACAGCACCTGACCGTCGCCAACGGAGTATTGTATTTCTCGGCCGTTTCGCCGATCTACGGCAGAGAATTGTGGAAGTCGCACGGGATATCTTCCAATACCGTAATGGTCAAGGACCTCAATTCCGCTAGTTCTGTCCCACAAAATTTGATTGCTGCTGGCGGGCGACTCTATTTCAGTGCGATCAATGCGAGCTTGGGACGTGAGTTGTACCGGAGCGATGGAACCGCCGAAACGACAATGCTGGTTCGTGACATCAATTTAGGTGGAGCAAGTTCATTCCCTTCCGACTTTGCGGTCGCCAACACGAGATTTTTCTTTTCGGCTCTCAATGGAATGGGTGAACGAGAGCTTTGGTATAGCTGGGGCACAAGCGCTACCACTCAAATGCTCAATGTGTTTCCGGGCACGCAAGGGTCAGGACCGTTTGGTTTGACAAAATTCGGCGGTCGGACGGCGTTCTTAACCGGATACACCGGAAATATCGAGCTATACGTAACAACGTCGCCAAATTTGGTGACCGGAAGCGTAACTGCCATTGCGGCCAACAACGCCAATTTTTCGATCGACGTGAATTCCCTTCGAGAAGTGGGTGGCAATCTCTTTTTCCTAAAAAGGAGTTTGACGGGAGCCGATCGCGTCCAGTTGTGGAAATCCGATGGCACCGTTGTCGGCACCACCTTTGTCAAGCAAATCATGGGGACTTTCGAAGTCGGTCCGATCATGAAAGCAACCGGAGATTCCCAAACCGGAACTCTGCTTTACATGTTCCTCAAATCTCCGACAGGAACCCATAGTTTTTGGAAATCAGATGGTACGACGGTGGGAACTTCGCAGCTAAATACTTCGACCGATTTTCGTGATGTTCGAGACCTGACCGACGTTAACGGCCGACTCTATTTCGTTTCAACCGTTAACAATGTGACGCAGTTGTGGCGGAGCATGGGCTCGAATAGTACGACCGTATCGATTCCCAATCTGATCAATCCAAATTCGTTTACCGTGAAGAGCAATCAGATCTACTTTTTTGCAGAGGGAGCAACGAGCAGCAATTTTTACCGGATCGATATGACCAATGCACCGGTCTTGATCCGCAGCAATATCGTCGGGAACGGCCCGGGCGTAAACCTTAATGGGATGATGTATTTTGCCGCCAGGGATGGAAACGACTCGGAATTTCGTGTCTGGCGTTCTAATGGGACACCGGGGGTCTTTGTGCTCGTCAAGCCAACTGGAGCGACAGACCCAAGCAATTTCAGAATTGCCAGTGGGAAGGTGTTCTTTACTGCAAGTTACAACACAACCAACCCGCCAGCCGTAATGGTCACGAATGGAACTTCGGCAGGAACGACCACGCTCGCCAGCTCCAGCGTCGGCAATTCGGCCACACTGGTCGCAACGGTAGGAAATGAGTTGATCTACATTTGGGGACACTATACGACCGGCTTCAAGGCATGGCGCACCAATGGAACGCTTGCAGGCACCCTGCCGATAGGTCAAATCAACAATCGTTTTTCCACAATCGAAACCTTGAGCAATGCGGTAGTCGTTGGCGGTACTCTTTTCTTCGGTGGCATCGACCCACAGTTCGGCCATGAATTGTTCACCTGGAAGCCATGATTCCTATCCATCGCGGACGGTGAGCGTCCATTCCGAAGTCATTCGACACGCGATTCGAAGCGTTTACGGGGCCATGTATCTGGCGGATCAATTGGGGAGATGACAATGCAGTTGTATGACACGTGGTGGGCGTTTGCTTTTAAAAAAATATGTAGATTTTTTAAAATGGGAGGATTGTCTCGTAAAACGCATTACATTTAATTTGGCCATGCTATTTGTCGGCAGTTACTTGGTGTTTTGGTACTGCCAAATATTTACTTCCAACTATGACGGAGGATTCTTTGATGAAGATTCTATTTAGATTTGCTTTTGTAATGGGGACGGCTTTATTCTTGCAGGTGCCTGTGTCTGCCCAGTTTGCGATTACACCGGGCGGGTTAAACAACGGGATTGGTGCTTTTCAAAACGGTCCGATAACTACAACAATCACGGGTACAGGTTTAGGCAACGCCCATTTTCAGTCTGCAGGTTTGTTCAGTGTAGATCATCAGTTCCAAAGCGCTTGGTGGTTCCGCGGTCCAGGAGATACTCGCGAATTCACGTTTGCAAATGGTGTATCGGGAACAGTAACAGTTGCTGGTACGCTCGTAGGTAACAACACAGGAAACCTCGACACCGGTGGTTATGATTTTACGGTTACCAATACCGCCGGTTATTCGTTCGCTTCGAATCAGCGTTGGACGATATATAATCCGTCTGCCACTGCGGGAACGAATGTTCAGGTTGTTGCAACCAACACAATTACCAATACCGGCAATCAAACGGCGAATTTTAGCTTATTCTTTTACCAGAATTTTGATGTAAGCAATACGACAAATAATACTGCAGCTTTGATCGATCCGAACTACATACGAATTGAGAGTGGAACGGAGTCGATTGACTGGTTCGGAGCAAATGCGAATGCTTGGCAGGTTACGGAGTCTTTATTTGGAGTTCAGTCGTTCTTGACCGATACCTCGATCACAAATCTCAACAATACTGGGCTTCCATTTACCGGTGACTTTACAGGTGCGTTTCAGTGGGACATCACGTTGGATGCCGGTCAATCGCTCACGCTTATGAGCGGGTACACCCTTAACGGTGCAGCCGTTCCAGAGCCTGGCACTTTCTCGGTTCTTGCATTGGGCCTGGTCGGCCTTGCAGGAGTTCGACGACGACGTTAATTAAGAGACTGGAAAATGAATAATTGAGGTTAATTAAGGAGGTGTGCCATTGAGCCGACCAAACCATGTTCCCCAGTTACGCAATGTGGTTTGACCCATTCGGTCAAGATACCTGATCGTTTTGGAATCAGAAAAAGAAATGTGCTTTTGTAGGTGATTGCAAACACACTGATCAAGCACCAAAAAAAGCATCCAGCCCGATCGCGAACGAAACATATGCGTCGGACTGGCATTTATAGCTCCGGTGATGGACTCACTCGATTCCAAACCGCTCCAGTAATCGATACAGGGAGCGGCGGTTGATGCCGAGGGCTTGGGCGGTTCTGGATTTGTTTTTGTTGTGCCGTTGGTAGGTTTCCTCGACATGAATCCGGTTCAATGTCTCCAGATCGCAGGAGTCGCCGGGATTGGGAGTCTGCTTCGTTGGAGCGGCATCGACAATCGCTGGGGGCAGATTCTTCAGCTCGATTCGGTTTTCTTCCGCCAGCACCTTCGCTCGTTCAATGGCATTTTGAAGTTGGCGGACATTGCCAGGCCAACTGTAGTGGATGAGTTTCTCCATCACCTCATCGTCGATCAACCAATCGTCGCCGGCAAACTTTTCGGCAAGCAGTCGAATGTCGCCTGTCCGCTGACGTAGCGGTGGCAACTGAATTCCAAGAACGTTGATGCGATAGAACAAATCCTCGCGAAAACGTTTCTCGGAAACTTCCTGTTCGAGATCGCGGTTCGTCGCAGCGATCAGCCGGACTTTGACGTGCCGCTCGACAATCGAACCGACGCGGCGCAGCGAACCGTCTTCAATGACACGCAGCAGTTTCGCCTGAAGGGCTCCGCTCATTTCGCCGAACTCGTCGATAAACAGCGTGCCACCGTCTGCAATCTCGAACAAGCCGGGTTTGGTGGCGATCGCTCCGGTAAAGGCGCCTTTCTCATGCCCGAAAAGCTCGCTTTCAAGCAATGGTTCCGC
This sequence comes from uncultured Pirellulaceae bacterium, assembly GCA_964414815.1. Taxonomy (GTDB): domain Bacteria; phylum Planctomycetota; class Planctomycetia; order Pirellulales; family Pirellulaceae; genus Mariniblastus. Next base: position 73,191 of record CAYPXY010000005.1, read on the forward strand.
CAGCGCCGCACAATTGATCGTCACCAGAGGCTGGTCGGCCAGAACGCTGGCCTGATGAATGGCTCTCGCTACCAGTTCCTTTCCGGTTCCGCTTTCCCCCTGAATCAAAACGGGCTTTGACGAAGCCGCCGTTCGTTCAATCAAGCGAAATACTTCTCGCATCGCGGGGGACTGCCCAACGATTTCTCCATAATGGGTTTGGCGTTTGATAATCGCCTTGAGCCGCTTGTTTTCGGATTCCAGTTTTTTGACATCGCAGGCCCGGCGAATCATTCGGGCCAAATCGTCGAGCCGAGCTGGCTTGGTCAAAAAATCGTAAGCACCTTTCTTGATGGACTCGACTGCATTTTCAATCGTACCGCCGCCGGTCAGCATGATCACCTTGGGAGGCGATTCCCGTTTCATCAATGCTTCGAGGACCGTCAAGCCGTTCATCAGCGGCATATGAATATCGAGCACGACGACATCAAACCGCTTGTTGGTCGTTACATTGAGTGCTTCCTCGCCATCCTCGGCTTGATCGACGTGAAAGCCAAGCCGAGCAAAATATCGGGCTGCCGATTCCCTGAAGTCGGCCTCGTCATCGACAATCAGCAACGCGATTTCGCTCGGATCCGGCAACAACGTTTCCTTGTCGGCCTGACTATCGTTGGTTTTGCAAGATTGCATGGTGGAAGCAGGTTCGGTACTCATCGGGTTGACTGGGATCGTCTGCGGGATCGAGGGGGAAAATCGAATGGGGACTTGACTGCATAAGGTTCAGAGATTTTGCGACGGGATGGCTGTCGATTGTATGCGAAATCCATGCCGCCCATGAATTGTATGATTTTATACATTGCAAGATTCGACAATCGTCCCAGAAAGGTTCGGAACACCGATCTCAGGTCATTTGAAACAGAATAAATCCGCTGTGCATGTGCGGAATCGCTCGTTTTGTACGGTGAGGGACCGAGCTCGAAAAAGTAACCGGTCAGAACCGTTTAGCCACAAGCCGTCGGGGTGGGCTGTTGAAAACGTACTGCAATACCGAAATCACTCCATCAGCCACCCCAAAGGCGCGTGGGGCGCCGGGGTATTTTATTGGCCGGGGTATTTTATTGAGAAGATGGTTGATTACGGAGACTGCACCCTGCCGTCGCGCCTGCGCCGACTACCTCTCGATTTTCCTGCATCCATCATTGGCGGATCGGCTACATAAGGCAGCTACCGTCGACTCGCGGTCGGCTTCGGCTTGCGGCTATTTATGGAGTGCGGGACTCTGTACCGCTTTGGATTTTTGGATTTCTTCAGTGGCCGAAACCGTCCGAAGCCATAGAAACGATAGCGGTACAGAGTACCGCACTCCATAGAGGCTTGACGTGGGCGCTTGACGTGACGGTTACTAAACGGCGTGGCGTAACGGTTAAACGAAAACTGAACAGTATTGCTAAACACCGGGAGCATGATGAACTACGATGGGAATCTCGATCACAAAGCAGGCGCCATGCTCCGGTGAAACTGGCTCGACAAAAATCCGTCCGTCATGAGCTTCGACATATCGCCGCGACAGTGCCAGCCCCAAGCCTGTCCCCTTGGTTTTGGTGGTATAGAACGGAGCAAAAATTTTCTCCCGTTCCGGCTCAGACACTCCACTTCCGTTGTCGATCACTTCGATCCGGCAGATTTGTCCTTCATCCGGTGACACGCAATGATGAAGATTCACCTGAATCCGGCGCGGCACATGGCTGGCGTACCAGGCATTGTCCAGCAAATTTCGAATCACTCGTTTCAGCCGATCACCATCCACCCTACATGACTTGGGAAAGTCGGCCTGCACATCCATTTCCAGTACCACGTCCCGGGCCTGCGTGGCATCGTTGATCTCCTGCCAAACGTCGCGCACCAGCTGTTCAATGCAACACGGGCGGCGTTCGAGTATGATCGGCGCGGCGTACTGTCGAACTTCTTCAAGCTGGTGATGCAAATCATCGAGCGCCCGCTGGACTTTGCGAACCAGATTCAGACTGCTGGGCATTCTTTCCAGATCCAGTTCCAACTCCGCCAGACAAGCGTGACTCCGCTGAAGCGCATTGCGGCTCTCGTGCGCCAGCCCCGACACAGTCTGTCCAATCGCCGCCAGCCGCTCATTCATCAGAATCTTCGACTGCATCTTCAGCTCGGTCTCTTTGTACTGCGACAGATTGCGAATAAAGCCGACAAAAACCGCTTGGTTCCGTTTGGGCGTACTGATCGCGCTGACCGCCAGATGGACGGGGAACAACGTGCCATCTTTTCTTCTCGCCGTGACCTCTCGGCCAATTCCGATGATCTTGGCAAAGCCCGTATCGAGATAGTCGCGAATGTACTGATCATGATCGTCGCGCTGGGGGCTGGGCATCAGCATGGCGACATTACTTCCCAACATCTCGTCGGCCGAGTATCCAAACAGATCCACGGTCGCTGGATTGACCGATTGCATGATTCCCACCCCATCAATCGTGATAATTGCATCGACAGCGTTGTCGTGGATCGAGCCAAGCGTCTGAGCGTCGATGGGGGTGGCTTTGGATGACACAGGGATTCAAGGGGAAAATGAAGTCCGTGATAATATAACCGTTCACGGATTGTCTGGATATACTTACCAAGTCAAAGCGTTTAGCCAAGTCGTTTGGCCAAGCCGTTTAGCCAAGCCGTTTAGCCGCAAGCCGTTTAGCCGCAAGCCGAAGCCGACGGTGAATGGTTTGCAGCAACCTAACGCAGCCGATCAGCCAATAATTGACGTAGGAAAATCAAAAAGGTGGTCGGCGCAGGCGCGACGGCAGGGTGCAGCCTCCGTAATCAACCTGCCTTCCAATAAAACATTGCAACCCGGTGCCCGACGCGCCTTTGGGGGTTGCTGATGGGGCGATTTCGGCAATGCAGTACGTTATTGGCAGCAACCCCCGACGGCTTGCGGCTAAACGGTTTCATTTCCCGCGAACGGTTACGATTGTCTTTTATCTTAAGGTAATGCCGGAACTGCGCAAACGCACTTGGCGCACTTGGCGCACTTGGATCAACGAAAGGACTCACTCTATTCGGCGCTTACTTGCTCCGGCCCACAAAAGACTCAGCCATTCTCTGTGAACTCCGTGCCTCTGCGTTTCAAGGTGTGCGAAAACGCTCATGCTGTTTTGCTCAGTGGTTGCTGTCGGAGAGTGTTTTCATCACGATTCAACTGTCGTCCCTGCGAATCCTGAGCGAATTCTGCACTCGTTGCGATTCTGATCTGCTCTGTCCGTGCGACATTTCAACCCCCATCGGATTGGCATTGAGTTTGCCTCAAGCAAGGCGATCCAGTTGTCTGATCGCATTGCAAATTAGTCGATGACGCTTTAAGTTAGCTGGACGTTCCCTTAGGTGACCGGCACGTAAAAGTTTACCCAAGCAGTATTGTGTTTCCCAGACGTTGGGTTGCGAGTCGCGGAGCGACTCGCCTACACTAGGGTACGTTTTTATCTGCCGGTCGCCTTAGCGATACTTTTTAACGACACCCTTAGCGATTCTGCTGCTCGCATTCATTATGAGTCAACCCATTTCCCGGCACCCCGATTCCTCCAGCCGTCTCGACCAGTTTTCCTACGACGACCAGATCGTCCGAATGTTTTTGCTGGCCACCCTTATATGGGGCTTGGTGGCAACGGTGGTGGGCCTCGTGGTGGCCACCGTGCTGGTTCTGCCGCAGCTTTCCTTTGCCGAGTATTTCTCGTTTGGGCGTTTGCGCCCGCTGCACACCAATGCGGCTATTTTTGCTTTTACCGGCAACGCGATTTTTGCGGCGGTCTACTATTCAACCCAGCGGCTTTGCAAAGCCCGCATGTGGAGCGACTTGCTCAGCCGTCTTCATTTCTGGGGTTGGCAGGCGATCATTGTTTCCGCAGCCATCACCTTGCCGCTGGGCATCTCCCAATCCAAGGAATACGCCGAGCTGGAATGGCCGATTGATATTGCGATCGCCATCGTCTGGCTCTTCATTTTCGGCGGCAACTTTTTGATGACGTTGATCCACCGCCGCGAGCGGCACATGTACGTTGCACTTTGGTTTTATATTGCCACCATTGTAACCGTTGCGATTTTGCATGTCTTCAATAACCTGGTTGTGCCGGCAGGCTGGTTCAAATCGTATTCCGTCTACGCCGGGGTTCAGGATGCGTTGATGCAGTGGTGGTATGGGCATAACGCGGTCGCTTTCTTTTTAACGACTCCGTTTTTGGGATTGATGTACTATTTTCTGCCCAAAGCCGCCGAACGGCCGGTCTTTTCCTACAAACTCTCGATCATTCACTTCTGGTCGTTGGTGTTTATTTATATCTGGGCCGGGCCGCACCATCTGCACTACACATCCGTGGCTGCATGGGCCTCAACGATGGGAATGATTTTCTCAGTGATGTTGTGGATGCCAAGCTGGGGCGGGATGATCAACGGCCTGTTGACGCTTCGCGGTGCGTGGCACAAGGTGGCCAGCGATCCGGTACTTAAATTCTATGTCGTGGCCATCACGTTTTATGGCATGGCAACCTTTGAAGGACCGATGCTGTCGATTAAATCGGTCAACGCACTTTCGCATTACACTGACTGGACGATTGCTCACGTCCATGCGGGTGCGTTGGGCTGGAATGGGTTCATGGTCTTTGGCATGTTGTACTGGCTGTTGCCACGATTGTTTCAAACCAAGCTCTATAGCAACTCGTTGGCGGAGTGGCATTTCTGGCTGGGGACGCTGGGTATTTTGCTGTACATCGTTCCGATCTATGTCGCTGGAATTACGCAAGGTTTGATGTGGCGAGCTTTCACACCAGACGGCGTTCTCGCGTACCCGAACTTTATCGAAACCGTTAAAGCAATCATCCCAATGTGGCATATTCGAATCGGGGGTGGAATCCTGTATGTCGCGGGCATGGTGTTGATGGCCTACAACTATTTGATGACATGGCGTTCGCGGCCCAAGAGCTACGATACTCCGATCATCGAAGCGGCTCCGCTGTCGAGAGAGTATTTTGATGATCCTGCACCGCCTCGATCACGACTCGAAGGCGCACCCGTACTCAATATGGCGAATAAGCTCGATGTGTTCGAGCAGATGACTTGGCACCGAAGGTGGGAACGCCTGCCCATTCGATTCACGGTCTGGGTGATTGTGGCCGTCGGGCTTGCTTCAGCACTCGAACTCGTGCCGACCTTTTTGATTCGCAGCGGAGTTCCAGCCACCGGAAAGATCAAACCTTACACGCCCCTGGAAGTCCTTGGCCGGGATATTTACGTCTCCGAAGGATGTTACAACTGCCACTCGCAACAGATTCGACCGTTGTTCGCCGAAACCGAAAGGTACGGAGACTACTCCATGGCCGAGGAAGGCAAATACGACCATCCGTTCCAGTGGGGTTCTCGGCGAATTGGGCCTGATCTGGCTCGCCAAGGAGGAAGAAATACGCATCTTTGGCACTACCGGCACTTCCTCGATCCTTCGACGCAGGAGAGCGTGATGCCAGCCTTTACTCATTTTGAAAAGGAACTGAACTTCAGGACACTGCCCGCCCGCATCAAGGCGCTCACGCATCTGGGAGTCCCCTATAGCAGTGACGTTCTTCAAGACCCCGAGGCGGTGGCACTCGATCAGGCCAGAAAAATCGTTGCGGAGTTGCTCGAACAAGCCGGTCCGGAACAGCAAGCGTGGGAACTGACCGAGGGTGTGGTCACCACGACTTACAAGAACAAGAAAGTTCCACTGGAGCGAACCCAGATGATTGCCGTCATCGCCTACTTGCAGCGATTAGGGGTCGACTTGACGTCGGACGATACCGCAGACGACTCGGCAGATAATTCGGCAAGCGAAACGCCAGACACCTCGGTGGAAGCACCTTCGACCGAAGAACCGCCTGCCGGGGACGATCCACCACCGGCCGATCCTCAACCCCTGACAACGGACCACTGACAACAAACCTACCACGCCCATGATCAAACAAATCCTGACCCAAATGAACCTCTCCTACTTCGCGGAAGCGGCATTGGTATTGTTTGCCATCGTCTTTGTTGCGATCGCAGTACGAACGCTACTTTCAAGTACGGCAGTGGCGGAACAACAATCCAGAATCGTTCTCGATGAACAACCGGAGCATGACGCATGAGTGATGAAACAACGACAATCGTCGACCCGCAATCGAACCCCTCCGAATCCGATTCCGACAATCTGACCGGTCATGCGTATGATGGCATTGAGGAGTACGACAATCCATTGCCGGGCTGGTGGACGACCCTGTTCTGGATATCGATTTTGTTTTCGCCTGTTTACTACTTGTACGCCCACGCCGGCCCGGAGTCGCGAACGATCCACGGGGAGTTTGAAAAACATAAATCCGAGATCATGCAAGTGCGATTCAAGGACATTGGCGAACTGAACGCTGATCGAGAAACGCTGCTCAAGTACATGAAGGAAAAAGAGTGGCTCTCGGTCGGCCGCTCGGTTTATCAGGCCAACTGTGTCAGTTGCCACGGCAGCAAGGGCGAAGGACTGGTCGGACCGAACTTGACCGACAATCGCTGGAAATCGGTCAGTCATATCGAAGACATTGCCAAGGTGATTTCGGACGGTGCCGCCAATGGAGCCATGCCTGCGTGGAAGAAGCGGCTGAGCCATCCCAACTTGATCGTTCTGACCGCAGCCTATGTGGCGTCGCTGAGTGAAAGCCCCGTGCCCGGCCGAGCCCCCGAAGGAGACCGTGTCATTGAGAGTTGGGAGTGATGTCAACCAAATCCAGCCCCAAATCCGAACTCCGCGTATTGAGTACGCTTGAGCGGGATGGCTCGCGGCGGTGGCTGACTCCCAAGCTGAGCAAGGGCAAACTGCTGGAGCGACGTCGGTGGTTTTCCTATCTGCTGATGGTGATCTTCACCGTCGTTCCTTTCATCAAGATTGCCGGCAAGCCGTTGGTATTGCTCGATATCCCCGCACGGCGCTTCATTATTTTCGGATATACGTTCCTGCCGACCGACACTATTCTGCTGGCGATACTGCTGGTGGGCTGGCTGATGTCGATCGTTTTATTTACGGCTTTGTTCGGTCGTGTCTGGTGCGGTTGGGCCTGTCCGCAGACCGTTTATATGGAGTTTCTATTCCGCCCGATTGAGCGTTTTTTCGACGGCACCGCTGGACGAGGCGGCGCAAAGAAAGAGATTCCCGTCTGGCGAACGGCTGCCAAGTACGCGGCCTATCTGTTGTGCTGCTTCTACGTCGCCAACACCTTTCTGGCCTATTTTGTCGGTGTCGATCAGTTAAAGGTCTGGATCACTCAGTCGCCTCTCGAACATCCCACTCCATTCTTGGTCATGATGTTTGTGACCGCCGCCATGATGATCGATTTCTGTTACTTTCGTGAGCAGATGTGTACGATCGCCTGCCCCTATGGAAGGTTCCAATCCGTTCTGCTGGATCGCAACTCGCTGATCGTCGCCTATGACCAGCATCGGGGTGAACCTCGCGGGAAGAAGCGAGAGAAATCCCGGTTGCCCATCGACGATTTGGGGGATTGCGTGGATTGTAGAAACTGCGTCACCACCTGCCCGACCGGTATCGATATTCGAGAAGGCCTACAGATGGAATGCATCAATTGCGCGCAGTGTATCGACGCCTGCAATTTGGTGATGCACAAGATTGGTCGCGCTCCCAACCTGATTCGATACAGCTCGCAAGCTCGCGATCAAGGAGAATCGGGCCGACTGATTCGACCGAGAACGATTATCTATCCCCTGCTGCTGGCCGGGATTGGCGGTGCCTTTATCGCGATGCTCGCCCTGTCGAAACCGTTTGATTCCGTTATTTTGCGTGAAGCAGGCAATCCCTATACCATGACGGAAGACGGCAGCGTTAGAAATTTGATCAAGCTGAAAATCACCAATCGAACCGATCGCTTGATGACCTTCCAAGCCTCGATCGATAATCCGGAAGATGCTCAAATTGAAGTTCGGGAATCTGATTTTCAGCTTGAGCCGCAGGAAGTAAGAGAGTTTCATGCCAGTGTGGTTGCTCCCACTGGACGATTCCAGAAAGGGCAAGCCGAGACGTTCATTGAAATTTCGAATCAGGATGGCGTCCGTCGCCTGCTGAAATTCAAGTTACTAGGTCCATTTTAAAATGAATTCGCAAGCCCAACACCGAGAACAAACCGCTCAATTTATCTGGACCGGATTCATCATCATGTTCTTCGCCATTCAAGCCGTTATCTGGATGGTTGCGATCGTGATGACGAGCAATGACTCGTCGCATGCGATCGTTCACGATTTTGATCCGACAATCAGCTCGCAGGAACTTCAGTCTCGCCAGGATTCAAGCAAAGCACTCGGCTGGAAGGCGGTTTTGACGGTTTCGCAACCTGCGGCGGGTTCCGACACGAGCGAAATCGAATTGCGTTTGACGGATCGAGAGAACCAACCTATTGACGTTCCATCGATTCGGCTGGACGCGTTTCATTGTGCTCAAGCGGCCGTGGTACAATCCGTCGAGCTGACGGCAACGGAGCCGGGCATTTACCACGGAAACCATTCGTTCCGGAAGAACGGAAACTGGCAGTTCAACAGCATGGTCGTGCGAGACGAAGATCGGTTTTATTTTTCAGAACGACAATATTTGAGTGTTAGCAACACGTCAGCAAAATGAAGCAACGAATTACGACTCCCCTCTCCAAACTTGGCTTCCAGCGGGACAAGCCCGCATGGGGAGCTACAATCCGCATACACGACCGCTTAGCCTTTCAAACTTTGCATCCTGCCAGCTAAACTGGCAGGGGTACTAAAATCCTGCCGCTCGCCTAAGTGGCGAGGGGGAAAACACGATAATTTTATTCGGCTGCATCGTTATGAATGTGTATGATATTTTTTCAATAGACTTTTCAATTTCACTTGTGGCCCAATGACCATCCTGTTGACTACCGTATTCATCGCCAGCATTGTCGGCAGTTTGCACTGCGTCGGCATGTGCGGGCCGTTTGCGCTGCTGGCGGGTTCGCACGCGCGTTCGCGATCGGCCGCGATTGCACCGACTCTGGCCTATAGTCTCGGTCGTCTGGTCACCTATTCCGTCGTAGGATTCGTGCTGGGCGCATTGGGAATGGCCGTCAATCAAACCGGTCGCCTTTATCAATGGCAACAGTCCGCAACCTACGCCGCCGGCGGATTGATGATCTGCGTGGGCGTCATCGGGCTCCTTCGTTTGTCGGGCATCCGATTTAGTTTTCCATCGTTTGTCCGCCCGGTACAAACGCTTTTGCAGTCGCTTTATCAGCGCACGCTCTCCATGACGCCGTTGCGGCGCGCGTTTGCAATCGGAACGCTGACCAGTCTGATGCCCTGCGGTTGGCTGTACACCTTTGGTATCGTAGCGGCCGGGACCGGCAACCCGTTCTACGGCATGGTGTTGATGTTTGCGTTCTGGGCGGGTACGGTTCCGATCATGGCAGCGCTGATGCTGGGGGTTAGCGGTATCAGCGGCTCGATCCAAAAACACCTTCCGGTCATGATGGCCAGTCTGGTGGTACTGCTGGGCGTGTTTACGATCGCTTTCCGAGCACCGATCGTGCTGGGTGAAGTCCCCATGCAAACGGTTCAGGGCACTGAATCGCTGGTGCAGCAAGTTCACGACATCGATCACACTCAGTTGCCCTGCTGTCAGACTCATGATCGTTAAGCACGTTTCAGCCGATTGCCGCCATTGTAGTCTCCCGGTTCCGGCGGGTTTGATTGTGGCCAATCGCGATGAACAGTTCTGTTGCAACGGCTGCGAAACAGCCTACCACCTGATCTCCTCAAGTGGACTCGATGCGTTTTATAAAATGGTCGATTCATCGAGTGAAGATCAAACGCTGCGGGATCGCAAAGATCCTCTCCAACGATTCGATGAGCTGGGTGATGCGAATTTTCTTTCTCGTTTTGCTCATCCATTGCCCAACGGATTAATGGAGATCCGGCTGGGTCTGGAAGGAATCCACTGTGCTGCCTGCGTGTGGCTGGTTGAAAAGCTCCCGGCGCTCGTTCCCGGAGTCATCCTGTCTCAGGTCAACTGGAGCAGTGCCACCCTTCGCCTGCGCTGGGCTCCCGATCAGACGACGCTCCCTGCGATTGCGTCCGTCTTGTATCGGCTCGGATATACCCCCCATCCCATCCGAACCAGCGAAAAGGCACTTCGCCGTCAAATTGAAAATCGGCAACATCTGGCTCGTATTGGAATGGCAGGCGCGGCGGCAGGCAACAACATGTTGATCTCCGCCGCACTGTATCTGGGAATGTTTACGCATATCGAAGCCCCCATGATCGGTCTGCTTCGGTGGGTCAGTTGCCTGATCGGGGTCGCCTCCTTGCTGGGGCCGGGTCGAGTGTTTCTGCGCAGCGGATGGGCGGCGCTGAAAACCTGGACGCCCCATATGGACCTGCCGATTTCGCTGGGGTTACTGGCCGGAACGATCAACGGTCTGGCCAATACAATTCGGGGCAGTGGCGAAATCTATTTTGATTCGCTGACCGTGCTGATCTTTCTACTTCTGATCGGTCGCTGGATTCAGTTTCGCCAGCAAAATCGTGCGGCCGACGCGGTGGAGTTGCTGTACCGTCTAACGCCCCAGCGGGCCCGCCGAATTGCAGATGGTGGGGTGACCGAAGTGATGATTGAAGATGTCGAGGTGGGCGATCGACTGGAGATTCGTCCCGGCGATTTGATTCCTACCGATGCGAAAATCGTCGAAGGCAATACCGAGATCGACGAATCGCTGCTCACAGGTGAATCGAAGCCCGCTGCAAAAAAAATCGGCGATGCGGTTTCTGCCGGAACGCGAAATATCCTTTCGCCTCTGGTTGTTCAGGCCACGGCGATTGGTCAGGAAACACGGATCGGCAAGATTGTCGAGTTGGTCGAGCAGGCGTCATCGCAACGTCCGAAAATCGTTCAATGGGCCAATCAGATCGGAGGTTACTTCGTGGTGATGGTGATGCTGTTGGCACTGGTAACCTTTGCGATTTGGTTTCGAACGGATGTCAATCTTGCGACCGATCACGCCATTGCCTTGTTGGTCATCGCCTGTCCGTGCGCGTTGGCGATGGCAACTCCACTGGCCATCTCGGTCGCACTCGGGCGGCTGGCCAAACAGCGGATCATGGTCAAATCGGGCGATGTCATGCAGTCACTCAGCCGCCCCGGCATGATCTGGCTGGACAAGACGGGGACGTTGACGGAGGGGAACATGCAAGTGCTCCAATGGCATGGCGATCCATCGTGGATCCCTTGGGTGGCGGCTGCCGAGAAAAAGTTTTCGCATCCGGTGGCAATGGCCTTGGTTCAGTATGGTGAGACCACTTCAGAGCAGGATGCCCAACCCCCAACCCAAACCCCCGAACCAATCCTTGTTTCTGAACAAGTTGCCTTACCCAATGGAGTGGCGGCCGTCGTCAATGGTCATTCGCTGGTGATCGGCAATCGTACCGCGCTCGAGGGTGAACTGAGAAAATTGGAATCAAAGCCCTCTCGGCGGACCGAAACCAGCGATCTCAGACCGATGGACTGGGAATCGATCGAGCTTCAGATTCTCAGCGCCGGAAACTCGCCCTGCTGGATCGCCGTGGATGGAGAAGTCGTCGCGATTGCAAGCCTCGGTGATCGAATCCGGCCAGACGCCGCGTTGACACTCGATTCGTTGCGGCGCCGCGGCTGGTCGGTGGGAATTCTGTCGGGGGACCATCCCCTCGTCGCCCAGGAAGTGGCTCGAACGCTCAACATTCAGAACGTACACGCCGGCGTCAGTCCGGAGGACAAGCTGGCCATCGTCAATGAATCGAATCGACAATTTTCGACCACGGTAATGGTCGGCGATGGCGTCAACGACAGCGCGGCGCTGGCGGCCGCGACAGTGGGAATCGCGGTACACAACGGCGCTGAAGCGAGCTTGGCGGCGGCACCGGTTTATCTGGGTGAATCGGGATTGAAACCACTGAGCGCACTGCTGGCCGCGAGCCAAACCACGTGCAGCACGATTCGTAAAAATTTGGCAGCATCACTGGGGTACAACGTCATCGGCGTCGGATTGGCCATGGCGGGCGTGCTTCATCCGCTGCTTGCCGCAGTGCTGATGCCGGTCAGTTCGTTGACGGTTATCGCCATTTCCTTGAGAGCGGGACTTGCGAAAGAACGGTAGGTTCAGAATGAACGTCTTGTATTTTGCGATTCCGATTGCTTTGTTTTTATCGTTGCTGGCCGTGATCGCGTTTGTCCACTTAATGAAGAGTGGCCAGTTTGACGATTTGGAAACTCCTCCCCGCCGAATTCTGTTCGATGATGTCGAACGAACGGACATTGAGCGAAAGGATACAGCAGACTCGGACAACTGCTAGCGTTTCGCTTTGAATCGGGCGGATCCGATTGCCAGAACGGATGAAATGGTAATAATCTAAGTTGTGATTCCGGGTTGTGCATCTGCTGCATTGAATCAACTGTCCTGAACTGAGGAGCAAAAAATGTTGGCCGAAAATGCAAATGTCTTGGCGAAGACCAGTATCAACCCATTCCGAGCCGTTGCGGCGAACCGATACGCGGTTTCGGAAGTGCCACGAAGCGAAGGTTCGCTCGATTCGGCAATTGAGCTTCGAGCGCGAACGGCCTTGTGGCAACATCGCTACCTTCGTCAGTACTGCGACTCGATTCAGTGCTGCCATCGCGATGGACGTCTTACGATGGCAGGAGTGCTTCCATCGTTCTATCTGAAGCAGCTTGCTCAGGAAGCCATTCGCGACATCAAGGGCATTGAGGCGATTGAAAACCGAATTGCGGTTTCGTTCAGCGAGTTCTATTCGGATTCTGCTCGACAGTGTTTGGGCGATTAAGTCAAGAAAAAACGGATTCTCGTAACTTCCATTACAACCGGAACTCGCGGTTGGGAGCCGATTTTAACTTTAATGGATGAAAAGCCTGAATCATCCATACTGAATCCTATTTTAGTTAGGCCGTAAATCCTGTAGTCTGATTCTACTGACTTCGATTTGCAATTTGAAACTCTCTCACCTTCTCGTGAACGTGTCGGGTTGCCGTTGATCGTATCGTCGATCAATAAGGCCCAGAAGTCTAAAACCCGACCCTTGAATCCTGACATGAATAAACAACCCCATTTGGAGAATCCGCCCTCGCCTACTGTCGATCCTGATGTCGCCGATGAGCGACTCTTTCTTGACGGCCCCCAGTCGCGGCTTGCCGAACTGTTTCGGGCGTGGCGGATGTCGTGGGAGGTCCTGTACGGCTTCCGCAAACTTCATTTTGTCGGGCCGTGCGCGACCGTTTACGGATCCGCCCGTTTTGAGGAGAGCCATCCGTATTATATTCTGGCCAGAAAGATTGGCGCTGAATTGGCAAAGGCAGGCTTCACCGTGATGACCGGAGGTGGGCCGGGTGTGATGGAGGCTGCCAATCGAGGGGCAAAAGATGTCGGAGGCCGGAGCGTCGGTTGCAATATCAAACTGCCTCACGAACAACATGCCAACCCCTATCTCGATGTTTCGATCGACTTCAAATACTTCTTTATTCGCAAGTTGATGCTGGCCAAGTATTCCTATGCGTTTATCGCCGTGCCGGGCGGGTACGGGACGCTCGATGAACTGTTCGAGATTTGTACTCTGGTGCAGACCGGCAAGATGCAACAGTTTCCGATCGTGCTGGCCGGTGTCGAATACTGGCAGCCGATGCTGAAGTTTCTTCAGGAAAAGATGGTTGGCGAAAAAACCATCGATCAGGCGGATATCGACCGATTCGTGCTCTCCGACAATCCCCGCGAAATCGCAACCCGAGTCCGAGAAGTCGCCATGAAGCATTTTGGTCTGACGAACCAAAAACGAAAACCGCGATGGTTACTCGGGGAAAGGTAGAGTTTCAAAACTCTCCCATCGCCTTCACATAGCCGGCGCGATCCTGGGTTGAATCGATCGCGGTGGAACACAGCGATCTCAGCTCCATCAGTGAGGTTAGATGATGACGCTCCATAAACCGGATCAGACCTTCACGCAGATTCCCGATGGCCGTTGAGCCTCGTTGGTAGATCGCGGACGTCACCATCGCGACATCGGCCCCCGCAATGAGCACCTTGATTAAATCTTCCGGCACTTCAATTCCTCCGTTGGCTGCAATGGGCAGGTCGGGGCAAATCTCACGCACATGAATCAGCGATGCCAGAGAATCCGTAATGGATGCCACTTGGTCTGGACGCCAACGTTTATAGACCCGCAAACTATCCAGATCAATTTCAACCGAGGGAGCCTGCCCAAACATTACCACACCACCGGCAACCCAACTGAGTCGCCGCGCGATCTGGCCGACACTGGTGAGGTTTCGGTCGAGCTTGATCAACAGAGGAATTTCGATCACGCGCGAAAGGTCTTTGGCCGTCGCGACGATGGAGTCTTCAATATTGCTTTCACACCATTGGTTGCGGCTGGGGTGCAAATGTAATTCAATGCCTGCGGCTCCGGCAAATTGCAGCTCTCGGGCAAAGTCGATCCAGTCACTGTCAAGCTGACCATTGAGGCTGGCCAGCACCGGGATCGACAGATGGGTACTGAGCCGGTGAATGGTGTCCAGATAATCATCGGCCGATTCACAGCGACCTTCCTTTTCATTCCATGTTGCAACCTGTTCCTCAAACAGCGGATGCAAAACCACGGCCCCGGCACCAGCGGTCATCATTCCAAGACAAGAAGGTTCGCTTGCCGTCAAACTGCAAGCACCGACCATGATGGGGGATCGCAGAGACAGGCTTCCATATCTGCACGAAAGATCAATATCCATGTTTACTCCGTTCCAATAACCACTCGCAAGACAGATTTCCCGCCCGGCAACTTTTGAATCCCAGGCAAGTACGGCAATCAATCAGCCTTGGTTCGGAGTTGCAAAGCGAAGTTGGTGGGGAAGCTGAAGCGATGGCGAAGCCGATTGAATGAGGAATTATAGGGCGCTCGTGTGCCGGGGCAAGTATCGAGGAAAACGTTTTACTGCTTCACATCAAAGCAATGTAGATTTTCCTGATCGCGGATGTACATTTTCTGGTTGACGATGACAGGATGTGGCCAATGCTCACGCCCACTGGGGTCCTCAAGCTGGAACGAGGAGACGACTTTTAATTCGTCGGGAGACGGCTCGATCAAAACAATCACGCCGTTTTGATAGCGGAAATAAAGTCGCTCATCGGCATAGAGCACGGCTGCCGATCCAAGACCACGAGCGGGTTCTCTAACCGGCCCCCATTTGATCTCGCCGGTTTTCAAATCCACACAAACCGGTCGACCCTTGTTCTGATCGTGCCCGAAATAAACATGGTCATCGACTTGCACCATCCCGCCGTGGTGATTGTTCAACTGACGTTTGACATAAGTCTTCACCGGTTTGACTTGGAACTGATCGTCCTCCTCGGCAATCTTTAACAGTGCGGAACCTCCGTCATAGCTACAGGACACCCAGATGTGATCGTTGTAGATGATGGGGATCGGAATCTGGGCCACCCCCCCAGCGGCTGCCTTGCCGGCATATTTCCAGAGTACATTTCCATTGGCGGGATCCATACCAACCACTCCAGCTTTGTCGCCCAACAGAACGACATATTGAGACTTGCCGGCAATCTCTGCCTTGATCACGGACGAGTACCCGGCACCTTTCCCCACGCCCCCTGAAACTTGCGACACCCAAAGTTCATCGCCCGTTTCTCGATGAAACGCGACCACGGCGGCGCGATCGGAGGCGGGAACCGCAATCACTTGATCACCATCGACCAGCGGCGAATCCGTGAAACCCCACATCGGGACGGAGCCTCCGTAATCCGAAACATAGTCTTTCTCCCAGACAGATTTTCCACTCGTTGCATCCAGGCAAACCAGTTTCCCCTTGCTGCTGACGGCGTACAGCTTGCCATCGGCATACGTTGGACTACCGCTGGGACCATTGTTCTGATTGATATTCCGTGGGTCGTCGAACGGAGTGAACCAGATTTCTGAACCGTCCAGTTCGTTCAAAGCCCACACGCCATCTTTTTCGTCGCGGGTTCCCATGCCGTAAATTTTTCCGTCCGCGAAAATGGGGGTGCAATAACCCAAACCAAGATTCGTTGTTGTCCAGACCTTGGGTGGGCCACCTTCTGGCCATTCTTTCAACAGTCCAGTTTCGGTACAGATTCCGTCACGATTCGGTCCACGAAATTCAGGCCAATCGTTGGATTGAAATGCGATGGCTTCGCTTCGAACGATCAAGAAGGCGACGAATAGTGATAGGGCTAGTCTCATGGATACTCCCAATGGGTGGGCTGGTGGAAATCATAACCCGAAGCGTAAGCGAGGGAAGAAACGCGGTCCCTCGCTTACGCTTCGGGTTATGATTCGAATATTATCAACAGCGATAGCAGAGAAAGCCACCAGCCCACCCAATCGGTGTGCAAAAAACTGCGGGTGTCTGGAACTGACTCGCATCGTAGTGAAAATTATTGTAGATTGGATTCCTTGTTGATTACAGCAGTCCCCAAACATTGGAGCACCGTCATGTTGAAGTCTATCCGCTCTTTGGCCCTCGTCACCGTTCTTCTGGTTACAGTTCTGGCGGGGACAACCCTGGGGCAGTCCCGCTCGCCGGGGGATGTGGAACTGGAAAAAGGCCCTGTGGCCGCCGATGATTTCGAAACGAATGCACTGGCCGTCGCAGCCCATATTGCCCAAAACCAGCAGTATCTCAACGTCCCCGAACACGATGGGCGGCTGCTGCGTATCATGGCGCAGTCGATCAACGCTCAGCATATCGTCGAAATGGGAACCTCGACGGGCTATTCAGGAATCTGGCTCGGATTGGCACTCAAGTCCACAGGCGGCAAACTGACGACTTACGAAATCGATCCCGGCCGCGCCGCGACGGCACGCGAGAATTTCACGAAAGCGGGACTGGAGGAAATCATCACCGTCGTTGTGGGCGATGCCCACGAGAAAGTCAAGGAATTGGAGGGCGAGATCGACATGATCTTCCTGGACGCCGACAAGGAAGGTTACGTTGATTACTTGAACAAGCTGCTTCCCAAGCTGCGATCCGGTGGCTTGATTCTGGCTCACAACATCAACCCCCGTCAGGCGGACCCGGCGTTCATGAAAGCGATCACAACCGACCCGAATCTGGAAACCGTCGTTCGCGGAGGCATGGGGATTACACTCAAGAAGAAGTAGCGCCAAGCCGTTTAGCCGCAAGCCGAAGCCGACTACAAGTGGTTTGCAGCTACCCTACGGAAACCGATCAGCCAATGATGAATGCAGGAAGATCGAGAGGTGGTCGGCGCAGGCGCGACGGCAGGGTGCAGTCTCCGCAATCAACCTACCTCCCAATAAAATACCTGCCGCTCGGTACTCCGCGCGCCTTTGGGGGTTGCTGATGGAGCGATTTTGGTATTACATTACGTTTTTGGCAGCAACCCCCGACGGCTTGCGGCTAAACGGTTCCGTTTCCTCGGAACGTTTACCAAATGAAGGACCAAGCGATTTGGGCAACCTCGCATTACAGCAGAGTCCCATAAAGCAATCAACTTAAGGAATAACCAAGTGACCGTGCGCTCTGCCTCTCTAAAAAAGCTCGACTCGAGACATTTCGATCAACTCCCCGAACTTCATCAATTTCTGCTGTACTCGTTCGCGTTTGAATATACCCCCCAAACGCTGACCACGATCCCAGCAGCACTGAAAACCATCTGGCCTGCCGGTGCGAAGGATCCGTTTCCAACGCAGATTAAGATCCGGGCGGCCCTGAACAAACTGATGACCGAGGGCTGGCTGAAAAAACAGTACGGCCAACATATGCTGCCCAATGGTTTAGCTGATTTCTTGTTCCAGAAAGCGCTGGTAACCGACCGATTGGACAAATTGATCGCGGCTTGCAACCAGGGAATTGAAAAAAACCAAACGGTTTATCGCTCTTACATGTACTCCGGCTCCATTGCCGGACTCAGAAGCCATTTCGGATTTTATCAGGGCAACTTGAAGCAATTTCAAGAGTTTACCAGTCGTTTGCGAGCGATTGATCCAATCCCGCTATTTGAGTTGGTTGTTCCGGGCGCTTTCGAACGGCTGTCAATCGACTGCCAACACTTTCTGATTCCGCAATTGATAGACCGGGTCATCCGTGACGGCGTAGGCTCCACCGAGACGGCCGAAATCGTGGACAAAATCCTGGCCCAGGATTCGGATTTTCCACTGTCGCTCTTTGACTCTATCGTCCAGTGGGCGGTCGCAACCGGCAATCTGCAATGCCTGCGCGAGCTTCATAGTTTGTATGGTGACGAGCGGCCCGAAGCCGAAGGTTGCGAAGCATTCCTGACGGGAGATTTTGAACGGGCGCTCGATTGTTTGACGCGCGCACAGTCTTGCTACCGAAAGCGAAGCAAAAATCGGAAAGGACTGGTCCCCAATTTCCCCACTCTGTTCCATTTCGCCTTGTTGCTGAAACAGGATACCGCGGCAGCGCGAGCTGAAATTGCCAAACTGCTGAAATCGAGTGCCCAGACCGGAAACTGGTTTCGATTCAAGGATCGCATCGCATTGGCGGTGAACTTGCAGGAAAACCCCAGCCTCAAAATTCGCCAGCTCGTTCACGATGCCTACAACGAACCTGAAATTGAAATCCTGTTCCAGGCCTGGCTGATGCAATGGTTTTCGGATTCAGAACCTGCTGCCAAGCTGCTCAGTCGCAGCGCAAAAGGACTTTCAAGCCTGACCCGGAACTATCGCCGAATCAAACTGGACTGGCTGGCCAATGAATGCGCGACACTGGCTGCAATTGGCTATGCCAAGTCAAAACCGTCGCCGCCCGATTCCCAAGTCCCTGATTCCGATGCCAATTCACGCAGTCCTGATTCGCAAATCTCGCAATTGACGACGCTGTGCCATTGGCTCAAGCCTGCCCCACTCTGGGAGCGATCGCTCAAAGCTCTGCAGAGTCTGGCAGAACAAGTTGAACATTCCGGCCCCGCTGCTGGCAGCACCGATTCGGTACTCCATGAACGGCTGATCTGGGAGATCGGTGGGGTTGACAAGGAAGACTGGTTTGAAATCGCCCCAATTCTGCAGTCCCGAAATAAGTCCGGCGGCTGGAACAAAGGCCGCCCGGTTGCACTGAAACGCCTGTTCGAAGAGCAAATTCAACTGGAGTATCTGACCGACCATGATCGGCGAATCTGCAGTGCCATCCGACTCGTTCATGATTACGACTACTATAACCGGGGCAGTTATCAGTGGGACTATCCGAAAATGGCCCAAGCCCTGATCGGACATCCGTTGGTCTTCCGCAAAGACGAACGAGAAGTACCGTTGGAAATCGTCGGGACACAACCTCAATTGATTGTCGCCCGAAACAGCAATCAACAGATTGAACTGCGACTCAATCCCAAAATCAGTAAGTCCGACGTTCAGTTTGCCATTCGTAACGACGGTGCCCATCGCATTGCGGTCACCTTGGTCGATGATCGATGCCGGAAATTGATTTCGATTCTTGCGGCCGGAGCACGCTTCCCCAAATCCGCTCAGGAGAGAGTGGTCGCGGCAACACAGAAATTGGCGTCGACGGTCACGGTTCATTCCAGCATTGCTGGAAGCTCGACAGAAACCATTCCGGCCAATCCGAATCCGTGTGCTTTTCTGTCGCCTGTCCAGCAAGGTTTACGATGCGAGTTTTATGTGCGTCCGTTGGGTGAAACGGGGCCAATGTATCGACCGGGTGAAGGAGGAACCCACGTCTTCGGCGAGATCGAAGGGCGAGCCGTCACCGCCGAGCGGAATCTGAAGGAAGAAAAAATTCAGATCCAGCAGGTCCTCGCGTCGTGCCCCATCCTGAGTTTGCTCGACGAACCCGATTTGAGATATGTTTTGCCTGACTGGGAACAGGCACTGGAGCTGGTCCTTCAGTTGCAATCGTCGGCCGAGACGCTGCCCCTGACGCTCCACTGGCCGCAAGGTGAATCGTTCAAGATCAAGCGGGAAGCTTCGGTTTCGCAGTTCCGAATTCAGATTCGCAAGGATCGCGACTGGTTCGCCGCATCGGGCAATCTCGAGCTTGATAAAAACCAGTCGCTTGATCTGATGCGATTGATGGAATTGCTCGATCAAGGTTCGTCCCGCTTTGTCAAACTGGACGATGGCGAGTTTCTCGCACTGACGGAGCAATTGCTGCGCCGAATCGAGGAGCTGTCCTTCTACGGCGAGCGAACCAGCGACCGTCTGCGATTTGCACCGATCCGCGCAACGGCACTGGAGGAATTGGTCGAGCAGACGCAAGCCAAAACCGACAAGCATTGGAAAGAACAAGTGCGCCGCATCGAACATGCCCGCTCGTTCACGCCCGAACTCCCCAAAATGCTGCAAACGGAGCTGCGCGACTATCAGGCGGAAGGCTATGTCTGGCTGCGCCGCTTGGCGGAATGGGGCGTCGGCGGTTGCCTGGCCGACGACATGGGGCTGGGGAAAACCGTGCAGGCCATCGCACTGCTGCTCGAACGCGCCCATCAGGGTCCGTCGCTGGTGGTCGCGCCAACGTCGGTGGGCTTTAACTGGCAGAATGAGCTGGTTCGTTTTGCGCCGTCACTCCAACCAAAATTGTTCGGAGCCACCGACCGCGACCAGTTTTTCGCCGAGCTGGGTCCTCGCGACGTTGCGATTGCCACCTATGGATTGCTCAACAACGAGGCCAAACGCTTTCAAGCCGTCCAGTGGAATACGGTCATTCTCGACGAAGCCCAGGCCATCAAGAACATGGCGACCAAGCGTTCGCAGGTGGCCATGAAATTGCAGGCCGATTTCAGGCTGATCATGACCGGCACGCCGCTGGAAAATCATCTGGGCGAATTGTGGAACCTGTTTCAGTTCATCAATCCGGGCCTGCTCGGCTCGTGGGAGCAGTTTCAAAGCCGCTTTGCCAATCCCATCGAACGGACCGACTGCCGCGCGACCCGCCATCGATTAAAGAAACTGGTTCAACCATTTCTGCTTCGCCGAACCAAGACTCAGGTACTGTCCGAACTCCCGGCCCGCACCGAGGTCACTCGACTGATCGAAATGAGTCGTGAGGAAGCCGCTTTCTACGAAGCGTTGCGACGAAAGGCAATTGCAAACCTGGACGAGGACAAGGACGAATCCAAAGGAGCAAAGCATTTGCGGATTCTGGCGGAACTGATGAAGCTGCGGCGAGCCTGTTGCCACTCGAAGTTGGTGATGCCCGAGTTGGGAATCAGCAGTTCCAAGCTGGCCATGTTCTCGGAAACGATGGACGAGATCATCGAGAACCATCACAAGGTGCTGGTCTTCAGCCAGTTCGTCGACCATTTGAAAATTCTGCGCGAGGAGCTGGACCGGAAGGGAATTGCCTACCAGTATCTCGACGGCAGCACTCCGGCGAAGGAGAGAAAGAAGCGAGTCGAAGCCTTTCAATCGGGCGAGGGCGATGCGTTCCTGATCAGCCTCAAGGCGGGCGGTTCGGGCCTGAACCTTACGGCGGCGGACTATGTGATCCACATGGATCCCTGGTGGAATCCGGCGGTGGAAGACCAGGCGTCCGATCGCGCCCACCGAATCGGTCAAAAACGCCCCGTCACCATTTATCGGTTCATCACACAGGGAACGATTGAGGAGAAGATCGTGGAGTTGCATCAGACCAAGCGAAACCTGGCGGACAGTTTGTTGGAAGGCAGCGACACCGCAAGTAAACTGTCAGCGGAAGAGTTGATGAAGCTGATCCAGGAATAGCCACACCATAGCCCACTCGAGTCTGGAAAGATGAACTGACAGTTTCTGGGAGCCCCATGAACGATCCCCTTGTTGCCTGTCCGCGGTGTACCGCCAGAGGCGATGTGCTTTGCCCCAACTGCATCGGTATCGGATTTCAAAAATGTCGAATCTGCAATGGCACCGGGGTGGAAATTTTTATCAACTATGGGGTCACCCTCTATGGCAGCAGTGCGACGCAAGGAGAAAGACCTTGTGCGGCATGTGGCGGCAGCGGCTGGTCCGGCGTATGCCCCATGTGCGGCGGAAGGCAACACCTGATTTGCTCATTCTGCAATGGCGAAACGGTGGTAACTAAATCCAAAGCGGCAAAGCAAATCGGTTGCTTTTCTGCGATTCTATTGCCCGTGGTTATCGTACTGAGTGCCGCATCCATCTTGTTGGTATTCTGAATCCCATGAAATTCCGGTAACCGCTCTCGGGAAAGGAACGTTTAGCCACAAGCCGTCGGGGGCTGCTGCAAAAAAGTACTGCAATGCCGAAACTGCTCCACCAGCAACCCCCAAAGGCGCGTGGGGCACCGAGTTGCAGATGCGATGTTGGTAGGCAGGTTGACTACGGAGGCCGCACCCTGCCGTCGCGCCTGCGCCGACCAACTCTCGGTCTTCCCGCATCCATCATTGGCGAATCGGCTACTTAAGACAACTATAGTCCGCTTGTAGTCGGCTTCGGCTTGCGGCTAAACAGTTTGCCGTGGCTTCGGCCTACGGTTTAAGCCGTTTAGCTTGGCATTGCCCGTGGTGGTCACACTCGGTGCCGCATTCATCTTGCTGGTACTGAGCATCCAATAGAATTCTCGTAACCGTTCTCGTTTAACCGCGCCGCAGAGTAAATTGGGCGTTCAACCAGCTTGCCTTTCTTTGAAGTAATCCGCCCAATTTGCGCCGCCAAGCGGCCGCGACTGGGTGAGGTTTCCATAGAGGGAGACTATCGACAAATGGCTGACGACATATAAGAATAGCGTCTACTGAGCGCCCGTGGCACAATTGGATAGCGCGTCGGCCTCCGAAGCCGACGCGCCACCGTTTACTTTGTCGGAAAAACAGGGAGAAAATCAATCCTCAGACTTTGGTTGCCCCAACGGTTGCCCCAGCAAGATAGATTTTGATGCTTGTTTGGACGATCTGGCGGACGAATTGAGGTCACAGTTGACCGCTGAACAACTGAAAGAATTGGTCAAACGGCTGGGATTCAGCGCGACAAAGCGGAGACAGTAACACAAGTAGAAGAAGGTGTTGAGCGTAGCAACGGAAATCGATCCAGACCCCATACCGGGGGGTTACGGGACTCCTATGAATTATCTTCCTGCCCGGAGGAATGATTTTGAATTGCGAATGTGGGGCTATGAAGCCAGAGGTATATCATGCGAAACAAAGGAAGTCGAAACACGCTGATAAGGATCGACTACGACGTGATTGGTCAATTGGCGGCAATAGCAGGCGACACGGCCAAGCAGTACGCCCATCGTGGCCAATACGATCCCCGTGACTTGGGTTCCTTAATGTCGTGGGTGAACTCGCGTAGGCAGCGACAAGGAAAGCCACTGATCGGGATACCTATCGAAAGCGCTTCCGATTCAGATGTGTGTGCTGAAGACGATTCAGACGTGACATTCGTGCCCGTACCGATCACGCCGGGCCTGCTGAACTACGATCCCATGACGGGCTGTATCGCATTTACCCAGTAAGCGGCGGGCAATCAAGCAGGTAGGCGATAATGGGGGACGTACTGGGATGTACTGGGGGACGGCACAATAGGCGTCAGCCGATGCGAACAGTAGAATGACTATTCCCGCGCACGCGCGCGAGGGGCAGCAGGGATTGCAATAAAGAGAACCGGCAAAGGCTGGTTAGTCACGGGTTTGCCAAAGGAGCGCGGAGATGAAATCAGAGAAGACAACAAAGGCCGACGAACAGGATTCGGATACTTCTTCGCAAAAGACCCAACCGAAGCGGTCACAGATATTGCGAGATCGATTGCGGACGAAGCTCGACTCGTTGCCGCCGCATAAGCAAGCGGCCTTGTTGCAACGCGCTATGGAACACTGTCTCCCAAAATGGCGGAAGGGATCGAGCGACTCCGAGAAGAATAAGTAACCGCAGAGTTGCGGCCAATCATTGATCGCAACAGCGTCGAGGAACTACTTTCACAGTTTGTTAAAAAGAATAGTCGTGGTTCATTTAGACTAGAACTCAAACGCGCGTTTGCACTCGCGAAGCTCCACTGATGGGCTTACAATATCATCCGAGTTGATCGGCTCATGCCTGGAACTATCACAAGGGCTTTCGGGTGCAACCGCGAGCGTTTCGGACGTGTCCCCAAGGGTGGTTTCAGGCTGCTTTTTGCTCGGATCGAGTTTCTTCCACATCGACTTGAACGCCAGAACCCCCTGCCAAGTCGGTCGCACACGCGCCCCGCGCAAGGGTCACGATACTCACTTTCCAAGTCTGCGTAGCAATTGGGCGCGGCGCGTAGTAAACTGTTAGTCATCGGGTGAGTCCAGTTGCGGTCTATCCGCTCGGGCTTTCAATCGAGTCAGAGGACGTTTGCGCGGGAGTGTATGGTTAGTGTTGGGGTGTTCGTCGAAGTCGCTACTCGTGAGGCTTGCAGAAAGATAGATGTACGATGCAAAGAATGATGTGGCGTTGCGAATGCGGCGCGAAGTATCAAGTGCGACCAGAACGGATCGGAAAGAAAGTGCGATGCAGCCAATGCGGCACCGTTGTTCGCATGGGAAACCCTTCAAGTTCCGAGACACCGCCGCCGCTACCGAAATCCCCCGCGCTAGTCAAGGAAGAATCCAAGGAGCCAGAACGTGTCTGGCCCGTAACTTGGGCGGCGATCATCTGTGGCTCTGGCGTTGCGTTGCTCCTGCTGTGTGCCTTGGTGTTCCGCACGCCTTTACGACATGCGGAGAAAGCTCAGCCGCCTACAGTTGCCGCAGAACAGGCCGAGTCCAGGAATGCTGCACCCGCGACTGACGGGACGCCGAATGATGTGTTGCTCAGCGCACGCGATGACGAGGTGAGCGTAAAAGCCTCAGAGAATTCGCAGAGTTCGGTAACCGAATCTGGGACAATACTTGATCCAGCAGCGCTTTATGCGAAGTCCCGAATCGCCTTCGCTACCATCACGACGAAGGACAACGAAGGATTTGATACTGGACAAGGTTCTGGGTTCTTCATTGCCGTATCGCAAGTTGACCAATTCGCCCCCACTCCATTTCATACGGGTGATCGGTCTGGAAAAGCGAAAGCCCCCAGGCGTGGCTACCTTCTCACCAACTATCATGTGATCCGAGCCGCAGCCTCTGCCGAAATACACGTGGAGGATTTCGGCGTAAAGCTCCGAGGGAGTGTCTCTCAAGTTATCATGGAGCGCGAGGATTTAGACTTAGCGCTGTTGTCTGTCCAGTTTTGGCCTCCAAGTAAGCCGGGTGAGTTTGAGGGGATGGACTCGTGGGACTGGGCTGCTGCTGAGTCCAGTATCCCGTGGTGGCTCAGTGGCGGGGCACCAACGCTTGAAATCACGGAAGGAGAAAACCCGGCGATTGGTGCGAAGGTCTATGCGATTGGTAGTCCACAGGGGCTAGAAGCCACCTTGAGCGAGGGAATCGTGAGCGGCTACCGCGTTGGTGCCGAACGGCTTCAGTTCACAGCACCTGTCAGCCCCGGTTCAAGTGGCGGACCGCTACTTGACTCAACCGGTCAGGTCGTTGGTGTTGTAACCGCCCTTCATCGTGGTGGTCAGAACCTGAACTTCGCAGTCCCGGCATCTGAGGTTAGGGATTTTCTTAAAGGGCAATGCAATAGCCGGGAATTGTGGCGTGGCGCAAGCATTAAAGATGAAGCACGTTCTGTCGCTATGGACCTCTGGAACGAGCATTATGGCGCAAAGGACAATCATAAAGAAAACTTGCTCAATATCTGGAGGGCAATCGAGACAACGGGGGCAGTCGATCAAGTTTCTCAAGAACCAAAGGGAGTTTTTTTTCGAAACCTTTTAGAGTCACTATCGGCTATCGATCCATCTTCCTGTGGCGACAATGAGTATCTTTTACATTTCGCGCGCGGGAGGGTCAGTATTTTAATTGCAAATCTCGACATCATTGATAATCCCTCGCCTCTTGGGGACATTACTCGGCAACTACAACGAAGTCGCGAGTATCAGTCCGGCATGCGTTTCCTCTCGCATTCAATTCGCCTGAATCCCAATTTCGCACCGGCCCATGATTCCCTCTACAATGCCCAAGCGATGACGGAGCAGCGAGCTGAAGCTCTACTTACTGCGGATAAGCTGGTGCAACTTGTGCCTCGATGTCCTGAAACGTATTGCGCCCGAGGTTCAGCTTTCAAAGCACTTGGAGAGCTCAACTCGGCATTGCAGGACTACCAAACGGCAGCAGAACTAAGTCCAGCCAATCTAACTTGCCATTATCGGTTGGCTGAGATTTATTCCAAACTTGGATTACACAATAAGGCCGTTGAATCGTGTGAAACGGTCATTCGACTTGGGGGCGAATCGACAGTGGTACGCTGGTGGTTGGCGGCAGCGCTTCAGAATGAGGAGCGATTCACCGAGGCTATTGTTCACTATCAAGAAGCGCGTGAACAATTTCTAGTTCAGGGCATCAGCGATTTCGTGGACAAGTGCGATGAAGCGATCTCCCAATGCCGTGCAAAAAAGCGACCATGAACAACTGCTATTTGTGCCATCGTTTGATTGGGCCAAAAAAGTTGGAAAATCGGCTGGAATTTCAATTAGGTTCGAGAAGGTGTGACATGTCAAGCATGGAAATGGCACGAAAAACCGCAAGTATTTGATTAACTCCCATGACGAAGATATATTGCGTACAATACAGGCGGTCTGTAGCATTTCACATTACGAACAAAACAGAGCAACACTATCCAAACAACTGTTGTGAATCCAATGATCCAGCCAAAAGAAGCGGTACTTCTGGCGTTTGCAGCATCTGGCGGCGACCCTTATTCACCAGTCCAGTTGCAAAAATTCCTGTTTATCGTGGATCGTGAAATAGGAGGCCGTATTGGCGGTCCTGTATTTAACTTCCGTCCATACGACTATGGCCCGTTCGATTCGGCAGTTTATGACGCCGCGAATCAGTTGAGCAGAGAGGGGCTTGTTGTTGTTGACTTTGATCCTGGAACTCCGGTTCGAAAATACCTTGCAACTTCGGCAGGCAGGATCGAGGGCGAACGGCTGCTTGAATCTATCGCCAATCGAGCCGGCCAAGAATATAAAACCTATTTACGTGACCTGTCTTCATGGGTCCGCTCGCAATCATTTGAATCACTTGTTTCAAGTGTGTACAAGATCTACCCTGATATGAAAGTTAATAGCGTATTTCGGGGTTAGCAGATGACTGTCTTGGTCGGATTTTTGTGTCGCGATGGTGTTGTGATTGGCTCGGACAGCTCTTCTACATTTTTTACCGGAAGCCATCCCACCATTGAACACAAAAACTGCAAAAAAACACACACAGTAGGCGCCAACATCCTCTTTGCTGGAACCGGCGCAGTCGGACAAGCGCAAAGATTCGAGGTAGTTCTCTCGGAGTTCGATAAAAAACACAACCTGCGAAAAAATGCGATGACGGCAGTAGAGATTGGTAAGCAAATCGCTCACTACTCAATAGAAGATTTCCGATTTACAAGCTCACCAGCGAACTCCTTTGGTGCTCTTGTGGCTTATACTGGCATCAACCGTAGTTTTGGGTTGATTGAGTTTGCTTGTGATGGATTTCAGCCAGAGACGAAAACGGAAGACATGTGGTTCGTCTCTATGGGTAGTGGCCAAATGATTGTAGACCCATTCTTGGCGTTATTAAACCGAACACTTTTCAAGGATTCTCAACCTACCGTGAGCGAAGGTGTTTTTGCAGCGGTTTGGGCGCTCCAGCACGCGATTGAGCTTAATACTGGCGGTATTGATGGGCCAATGCAGATTGGCACCATTAAATTAGATTCAACAGAGAAATTTATGGAAGCAACGCTTCTATCACCGGAAACCCTGGAAGAGCACCAAACTAACGTTGACGCCATGTCAGCCTATATCGGTGAATATCGCAATCGCCTCCATGAAGCACTACCCGGACAGCTAGACCCACCAACTCCACCACAATAATTTTTCAGCACCCACACTAATCGGACAACACCATTGAATCAGTTGCACAGAACGATCATTTCTAGTTAGCTGCGACGCGAGCGAGTTCCTGAGACTGTCGCGCTTGCAGGACTTGCAACAATCTTTCGTAGCTCATGATTTTGTTCCGATAGACTTGAGATAATTGGCGGCAAGTAGTTGGGCTGGCTGACGGACGTCTTCCACTGGAACTTTTTCAGCACCAAAGAAAACAGAATATCGCTCAATCTTCCTGCGGAGATTTGTTAGAATCTAAATTGCACGGCGGCGGTTGCAACCGTTAGTCGATCCTCAAAAGCCTTGCGTGTCGGCGAGCCGTGCATTTTCTCGTTTTGAGCAAGGCAACAATCGCAAGGCAAAATCATGTCGAACATCGACGTCAGGCGGATTACTCCCGAAACTATTTCTTTCCGGCAAGTGGCTCGAATTGCGGGGTGGGCCGATCTCCCACCCGTTATGATTGGCTTTGAACATTCGGTTTGCTCTCGCCGGTTCCCGATACGAATTGCGCCAAACCAGCGGCTTGCAAATTTGCTGTGTGACTCGCTCAATGATCGTTATCGGAACCAGCCAATGATGCCACGTTTCGGATGGTTGCCTGAAAACGCTTTTCCGGCGCACGAGAGCATCAATATCGAAACGTCGATTCGACAGGCACAGACCGGAAACCTACAGGGCGAAGCGGCTACTGCTATCCATTCGATTACAAAAGAGACTGAGGCGGTATACGAGACCGTTGCGGGTTGGGTTGGCCCAGACATCATTTCTAGTGACGAGCCGCATGCCGGCCAGTTCTACGTGTTTGTGCGATTGTTTCCGGGACTGCGGGTGTCGAGTCCGTGGCAAAAGTGGATGGGGGAGTCCGATCAGGACGTTGAATCTGTAATGCTTTCCGACGCTCAAAAGTGGGCACAGGACAACTGGGGCCAAATCGTCAAAATCATGCAGAAACAAAGCAGGTTGCGTATGGGCACACCGCCGCGTCGCGAAGATGACGAGTTGGAAGCTGTTGAACGACTACTGGCCGAAGCGGCCACGCGGGCCGAGCTGGATGAATCCTACCCACTCAAAGAAACTAAACCGCATTCTAAAGATGGAGAACCGACAACCGCTGTTGAGAGCGAAGCAGCAAACGAGGATGCGATGGAAGTCGCGACACAAAACCGGTTTGTAAATCTGTTGGGCGTTTACACGAACAACTTGACAAATGACCGATTCAGCAAGATTCAGAATGTACTTACAAACGAGAATTTGAATGCAAACGAAAAACTGGAAGCAATCCATAAGCTAATACCGATTCCCCCTACTGCGGCGGCTGCTAATTTAGGCAAGTTGTTAGGAGTTTCAAAACAGGCAATTTGTAATTGCGATTGGTGGAAACAAAACCGCAAAGGCAAACAGGCTGAAGCCATTGAAATCCGAAAATCAATTCATCGTGATAAAGCGAAACTACAAGACTTCAATGAGATTGACGACTACGACTAACGCACCGTCAACTGGTTGACGCCAAATTGACGCGATAAGTTTTTCTGACATTTTTAAGCCTCTAGTTTCAATGCTAGACGGCTTTTTTTATTGAGACTGGTTGACGTTTTTGGTTGACGTAAAGGGATAGAGAAATAGAGGCTGGCGGATGTCGCTGGCTGAAACATCACTACCGAGGGTTTCCAAAATGCAAAAAACCAAAACGCCGACCGAGCCGGCGCGAATGCTCGATGTTGAAACTGTTGCAACCATGCTGGGGGTATCTGGACGCCACGTCTACCGACTGGCCGACGGGGGACAGATGCCGCGCCCCGTCAAGCTGGGCGGCGCTGTCCGCTGGGATCGATGCGCGATAGAGCAGTGGATTGATGCGGGCTGTCCTGCTGAGAATATGAGGAGGGCTGATCGATGAAAGACACTTCTGTTAACAGCGGCAAGTTGCTGAATCGGCAGCACTTCTCCACCAGTCGAGAGTTGGATTTTTTCTCGCGCAAAGAACTAATCGCACAAACTGGTCACCAAGTCGCCGAATGGCCGCTTGTCATCGCCAAAGAGTTAATTGACAACGCACTGGATGCTTGCGAAGAGGCCGGAATCGCTCCAGAGATCGACATCGCAGTTACCGATGACACGATCACCGTCAGCGATAACGGTCTTGGCATTCCCCAATCTGTCGTTGAATCGATTCTCGACTTCACGATCCGGGTATCGAGCCGAGAAGCCTACGTTTCGCCTTGCCGTGGTGCCCAAGGAAACGCACTGAAAACCATTGTTGCAATGCCATTTGCACTTTACGGCGCCGGACAGGTAATCATCGAGTCGCAAGGCGTCCGACACCAAATAACGGTATCGGTTGACCAAGTCAAGCAGATTCCCAAGGTAGAGCACGTCAAATCCCAGTCCAATGTGCCTGGAACGAAAATTACCATTGTGCTGAGCGAAAAAGCAAGGTTAAACGTAAACGATCAAAACTCACGTTTTTTACAAAACGACGATCAAGACGAAGAAAAAGCAAGGTTAATTCTAAGGAGCGGAAAATCGCGTTTTTTACAATTCGCTGAAAACTACTGTTGGATCAACCCGCATTTAACGCTGTCGCTCAAATGGGACAAGGATCGATTCAATATCAAAGCATCCGAACCAGCTTGGAAAAAATGGATTCCATCAAATCCGACCGATCCACATTGGTACACGTGCGAAGAACTCAAGCGCCTGATTGCCGCGAACATCTGCCACAATCCAGATCGGACAGTGCGAGAATTTGTCTCTGAGTTTCGGGGATTATCTGGAACAGCGAAGCAGAAAAAAGTAACTGAATCGACTGGACTGTTGAGGGCGAAGCTGACGGAATTGGTCGCCGATGGCGAACTCAAATCCGAAACGGTATCGAAACTTCTCCAGTCGATGCAATCCGAAACCAAGGCCGTCAAGCCGATGGCGCTTGGCATCATCGGCGCGGATCATCTCGAAGAGCGGGCGCAGTCTGTGGGTGGAGACCCGGAATCATTCAACTACAAGAAAGTTGTTGGTGTTGATGACAAGGGCCTGCCTTGGATTATCGAGACGTGTTTTGCGTATTGTCCCAAAGAAGATCGTCCACGCCGAATCATCACGGGCGTGAACTGGTCTCCGGGGATCATCAATCCATTTCGACAACTGGGAGCAGCAGGTGAATCGCTCGACTCCATTCTGGAGCAACAACGAGCTGGGCGGCACGAACCGACCGTACTGGTTTTGCATTTGACGTGCCCGAAAGTTCAGTATTCAGATCGTGGTAAATCATCCGTCATCATCGAGGAATAAAAATGAAATCAGAATCTATTATTGGCGCGCTACAGTCCGTAACGAA
This sequence comes from uncultured Pirellulaceae bacterium, assembly GCA_964414815.1. Lineage (GTDB taxonomy): Bacteria > Planctomycetota > Planctomycetia > Pirellulales > Pirellulaceae > Mariniblastus. Next base: position 104,509 of record CAYPXY010000005.1, read on the forward strand.
AGCCTGGGCGAAGCAACGCAAGGCCGAAGAGCGAGGGTCGAGACGACCACGGGAATACTACTATTCCGACAGAGTCAACTTTACTGAAGTTGCTGCCGAAATTTTGCCAACTGCTTATCAACACGCGAGCGGTGACGGACAATACACGGTCTCTCAACGGCAAATGTATTACGCTTCGCGAGAAGCGTTCAAAGAAAAAACAGGCCGAGAGATCAAGTATTCGTATTTCTCGCAAACGATCCTTCGTAGATACCTCAACCAGCATGATCCAGGCTGGAAAATAACCGCCGATTCTCGTGGCAAGTTCACGATTCCCAACGGGGCAAATGAGAGGCAAATTCCAGTCGGAACAATCCAGATCGATGACTACCTATTGAATGATCGCGATGATGGAGATCGAGAGATCGAAGAAGTTTCAATACAAAAACAGTGGCCATCGTGGCGAGAGGGCGAACGATACGCTGCCGTTCTATACATCGAAAAAGAGGGATTCGACCCAGTTTTGGAAGAGGCAAAAATTGCCGAGAGGTTTGATTTAGCGATCGTGACAAGTAAAGGTCAGTCGGTTGTGGCGGCAAGAAAGCTGGTCGATTTTGTTTGTGCCAAGAATGGGGGAGGAGTGCCGTTATTCACTGTCCACGATTTTGATAAGTACGGATTTTCAATTGCATCTTGTCTGACTGAGCCATCGTTCGCAGCTTTATGCACGGATCGTGTCGCGTATTTTTTCCAAAACGAAATTGACGTTACTGATCTTGGTTTGCGTTTGGCCGACGCTGAGGAATACAACCTAGCGTCAGAGCGGTGCAAGTACAAAGACGGTGGTGAGGTCAAAGGCGCGACCAAACGTGAAATCGAATTTTTGCAGTCGCGACGCCGAGTCGAATTGAACGCTTTCACGGCACCACAATTTATCGAGTGGCTTACAGGCAAGTTGTCCAAGCATTTGCCAGACCGATTGGTCCCAAGTGATGACGTTCTGGAACAGGCATACCGTCGAGCAATCGCGGTCTCAAAAATAAATCGACAACTCGTCGAGATCACCGAAGAAGCAAAAATAGACGCGGCAACTGCAAAGATTCCCAAAGCACTGTCGAAAAAAGTCCGTGCCGCCATAAAGGAAACTGGCGAGCCGTGGGACGTTGCGTTGTACCGCCTCATCGGAAGCCAACCATAAAAAAAGTCGCCAGAGACTCGTAATCCCCGGCGACTTCCAAATTTCTTTTTCCGCGATGCCCGACAAAGCTGGCGGAATTTCACAATCCAAATCACAGGATCGACGATATTATGTTACTCGAAATACCACTGGGAACCAAACCGCCTTCATTAAAAATGGCGATCCTGCTGGACGAACTGCTGAACCTTACGTCGATCACCGAGGAACGACGCGCCGGCCATTGGATCAACGTCCACAACAGGCATTGGCGATCCGTGCTGGGTGGACGATATGCGTCCGTCATCCGAGAGGCCGAACAGCTGGGATATGTCGAGCGAAATCAACGGTACTCTGTCAATCGGTTTTCCAAGTCGATCAGACTTTCAGAGCAATATCGCCAACCAGAAACTACTATCTTCGAAACCAACATACGATCCGCAAGCCGGATACGACTGCAAGACGTCGATTCCAGCGGACATAGACTAGTATCGTGCTTTCCACTCGCTGAGCTTCCCGAAAGGGTGGTCGCCAAAGGCTGGAATCTGTTTTGCGTTCGCTCAATTCAACGTCGATCATGGTATGCGATCAGGTGCCAGTACGGACGGTTACATAGCAGTTTTACGGGACTACCAAAGGACATTCGCCAACGCATCACCATCGAAGGAAGCGAAACGGTGGAGCTGGACATCGCGAATTGCCAACCGTTAATAGTAGGAATTTTGGCAGCACGCCAACCCACACCACCCCCCTACCAACACCCCATATACCATATGGCGCACAAAATGGTACTTGAGAGCTATCTGAAAGCCTGTTCTGACGGGTGCTTGTATGAGTCGATTCTTGACGATTGCAGAGGGCAAAGTTTATTCGATTGGTTGCCAGTTCCGTTTCGTCATCGCCATGTTGTTGACCGCCCATTAGCTCGTAAGGACGTTAAGCATCAATTCATCATCATGCTGTTTGCGAACAACAGTACCACAGCCAGGCTGCCTATCTTCAAGGTGGTGAAACGACGCTGGCCCGGCGTAGCTCAATTCATCGTCAAGTCAAAAGCAAAGTGCTACCAGAATTTGGCGAGGGAATGTCAGCGGTTCGAGAGTCGAATAATGATCGACACCGTCGCTGGCGAATTGGCAAAGGAAATTCCGCTAGTGACGATTCACGACAGCATCATTTGCCGTCAGTCGGACGTTGATCGAGTCGCGGAAGCGTTGCGTACTGGATTTGCAAAAAACGGAGTCTCTGACGTCACGATCAAGCATGGCTTTTGAGCGGGGAAAGACGGCAAACCATTTTCAGATTTTATTCGTTCGAAATATCGGCACTGCGGAAAGTTTTTGGGATACCACGGGGTTCAATGACGAATACAATGACTTAGCCGAAGCTAGGTTCGCTACCGAAAGCTGGCTTAACTCACCGGTTGCTTCGGCGTTTTTAGTTTTGAGTTGTCACACCGCAATAGGAGTTGATTGCATCATGGGAAGTTTGAAGAAGAAAACATCGACGCGACCGTTGCCAACCAATGCAACGGTAGGGGAACGAAAGACCCGGAGCGGCTCTGAGTTGATCGCAACATGGATCGACCGACGAGGAAAGAAACGAACCGCAACCGTTGTGGCCGTCGAGGGAGCCGAACCGCGAATCCAAACAAAATCCGAAACGTGGTATGCCAAGTATCGAGACGGAAACGGGATTGTTCGGGAGATCGCGACCGGTTGCAGGGATAAGCAGGCGGCGATGATGAAGCTGGCGGAGCTGGAGAGGCAGGCGGAGCGAGTGCGTTCGGGTTTGATCGACAGTTCTGAATTGCGGATTGCCGATCATGGGAAGTCTGCCATCGATCAACACCTTGCGGACTATCTGCGTTCGATGGAGTTGGCGGGGACGACGAAAAGCCATATCGCCGATGTGGAGCGAAAAATCGAAATCGTATCGAATGATTGCGGATTCGTGTTGCTCAAAGACATAACCGCTGAAGCCGTTGAAAGATGGTTGCTGGAACGTCGCCGATCAAAAATGGCAGCACGCACACGAAATACCTACTTACAGGCGCTGAACGGCTTTTTGAATTGGGCGGCCAATGCCGAACGTCTGTTGTCGAATCCACTGAGCAGAGTTAAGCGGGCAGATGAATCGGTTGACCGTAGGCGTACCCGGCGAGCATTGACCGAATCCGAATTGAACCGACTGCTGTTTGTTGCGCGATGGCGACCACTGGCAGAGTACGGCCGCGAAACGGAAACCAAGGTTGGCGATGACCGACCAACCGATTTGACGAGCCGTAAGACATGGACACTGAAGCCGTTGACGTTCGAGAACATCCCGGAAGCGGTTGAACGAGCAAAAACCAAACTCGCTAACAATCCGACGCTCATCGAAGAGCTTGACCAGCGGGGCTGGGAACGAAGTTTGATTTACAAGATTGCCGTCCTGACAGGTCTGAGACGGGGGGAGGTTGCGGCGTTGACGGTCGAGCACGTTTGCTTGGATGAAGCGCTGCCATTCCTTCGAATGAAGCCACAGGACACCAAGAACCGACAGGCCGTCGAGATTCCACTGAGGAGCGACTTGGCGACGGATTTGGCTGATTGGATAAGCAGAAAGGAAAACGCGGTAAACGGCGTCGTATCGCTTGCAATGAGACGTAGCGGGCGGAAACTGACCGAGCCGATTTTTGACGTGCCTGGCCAACTGGTGAAGATTCTGGATCGGGATTTGGCAGCGGCGGGTATTCCCAAAATGGATGATCGAGGCCGAACGGTTGATGTTCACGCTCTACGGCATACCTTCGGGACGTTGCTTTCGGTTGCTGGAGTTGCACCACGAACGGCACAACAGGCGATGCGGCATTCTGACATCAAGCTGACGATGAACACCTACACCGATCCGCGATTGCTGGACGTGGCCGGGGCCGTCGATTCGCTTCCGATGTTGCCATTGTCTACGATGCCAACACTTCCGAATCGGGAATCGCAACGAGCAACTGGGACGGACAACAGGACGGCTGCTATCACCGAAGCCGAGTCGCGAACGGTTGCCCCAACGGTTGCCCCAAATGTTGCCCCAGCGGGACATTCTGAGTCATTTCCTGACAATTTTGAACTTCGTACTGACGAGCCAGAAAGTGAAAAAATCCCGCGAAAACTAACGTTTTTACGAGACTTTTCGAAGGGTGAGCGAGGAGGCTTGAAACCACAATATTCGGCCTCCGAAGCCGAAGGTTGTGGGTTCGAATCCCGCCGGGCGTACTTCGTACTTGAAAGTGAGTAACCATGAATCCATCGAGACAACACCTGGTCGTTCTGACCGGAGCGGGAATGAGTGCGGAAAGCGGCTTACAGACGTTTCGCGGGGCAGGGGGGTTGTGGAACGGCCAGCGAGTCGAAGATGTGGCTACGCCGCAGGCTTGGGAAAGAAATCCCGCGATGGTGCTCGATTTCTACAACCAACGCCGCAAGCAGGCCCTGGACGTGGAACCCAACGAAGGACACTATATTCTTGCGCGTCTGGAAGCTCACTTCGATGTCACCATCGTCACCCAGAACATCGATGTTCTACACGAACGAGCCGGCTCCACGCGCGTGATCCATCTGCATGGATTGATCACACAATCACGAAGCACTGTCAATCCCGATCTGGTTTACGAAATCGACGGCTGGGAACTGAAACAGGGCGATTGCTGTGAACAAGGTTCTCAGTTGCGACCCAATATCGTCTGGTTTGGTGAATCGGTTCCAATGATTGAAACGGCTGCCGAGATTTGCCGGACGGCCGATCTGTTTGTGGTGGTCGGAACTTCATTAGCGGTTTATCCCGCTGCCGGGTTGATCTTTGAACCAGCCGCCCACGTTCCGAAATACATCATCGATCCCAACGTGCCCGAAGCACACGGAATCGATCAACTGATTCCCATCCCCGAACCGGCAACGCGAGGACTGGCAGAACTGCGAGATCGATTGGTCTAAAAAAGGTAGGGCGTGTGAAGCGATCGGCATCACCAAGAAAACAAGCGAAAACGTTTAGCCTCTATGGAGTGCGGGACTCTGTACCGCTATCGTTTCTATAGCTTCGGACGGTTTCGGCCACCGATGAAATCCAAATATCCAAAGCGGTACAGAGTCCCGCACTCCATAAATAGCCGCAAGCCGTCGGGGATTGCCGCCAAAAACAGACTGCCACACCGAAATCATTTTATCGGCAACCCCCAAAGGCGCGCGTTGCATCGGGTTGCAGCTATTTTATTGGCAGACAGGCTCAATAGGGAGAATGCACCCTACCGTCGCGCCTGCGCCGACTATTTTTCGATCTTTCAGCTTCAACCATGAGTCGTCCTGTTTTTATGATCGTTGCATACAAATGGAGGTCGGCTTCGGCTTGCGGCTAAACGTTTAGCCGCTCCGTGAACGGTTACAAATTTTGGAGACATTACCCAGTCGCAGCCGCTTGGCGGCGCAAATAGGGCGATTCACTTCAAACAAAAAGACAGACTACATCAACGCCCCATTTGCTCTGCGGCGCGGTTAAACGAAAACTTGAAGCGGCATTGGGCCTATAGAATATCGCCCACGGGTTCCAGTCGATCTCGCTCCTGTTTCAAGATCGCTTCCATTTCCAGCACGCGTTGTTGTTGGCCTCGGACTCGCTCGTTGGAAACACCATCGTTCTCCAGGGCTTCGAAATACGACTTGGCGCGGTCAATCGCTGCCAGGGCTTTGTCAAAAGTATCGTAAAGCGAATCCGGCGGTTCTGGGCCTTCAAATTCCAGTTCCTCAACCACGGTAACGACATACAGCATCACCATTTGGGCGTAATCATCGGCCACTTGCTGGCGATACTCTACGTTGGCGGACGCGATCTCCTGCAGCCCAACGGCCTTCTGTTCGAGAATTTCAATCGCTCGATTCCGATCCCCGAGCTTGCTGTAGTACATCGCCTCGGCTCCATAGATACCGTAGGCTTCAGGGCACTGATTCAACTGGAGACCAGACCGAGCCGCATACCGCGTGTAAAACTCTCTGGCCTGATCCAGGACTGGTTTGACCTCCTCCATCCGGTCCAGAGTCATCAGCGTTTCGGCCATGTAGCAACTTGCATTGCCCGCATTGTAAAAGGCTCCTGCGTTTTCAGGATCACGGATTCCGGCTTCTTCCCAAGTTGCTTTGATGGTGGCATAGAGTGCCAGAGCCGACTCGTAGTCCCCTTGCAAGTACGTTGTATCTGCAAGCAGCCGTTCCAGAATCGCGATCTGCGACCGTGTGTGCAGATTGGCCATATCCTTCTTCAACAGGGTTCGGACGTGATGCAAATCGTCGCTCAGCGGCTCGATCAATTCGCCGGAGCGATCCTCCATCGTCGCTCGATTGACACGGGCCTGCCAGAGCAACGTCAACATGGACAGCGGCAAGGGCCGATCCGGATCGCGATCTTTCTGAGCAGAGTACAACTGCTCCAGCCGTGCGATCACGCGCTCGCTTGCTTCCGCATCCCCCTCCGCATTCGAAATTCGCAACTCGATGAGCAGAGTTTCATATTCAATGTTGAACCGCTGCTGGGAAGTCAGGTTCAAATTCTGATCGGCCAGCATGGCTGAAATCTGAGCCAACCTTTCCCGTGCTGCAGGTACGCCGTTCGAATGGATCAGATCGAGTTTCGCCTGATAGATCCACAACAGCATTTTAGTCTTGGCGTACTGAGGGTGTGACTCGAATCCCTTCAACAACGCCTCCGCCGTGTCGAGGCTGGTTCGGGCTTGGTCATGCTGGCCGAGTACCCCCAGGTCAGGACCTCCTTGAATGCTTGCCAGCTTGATCCAGGATTGAACCACATTGAGCCGCAGATCCGCATTTCCTTCCACGCCCGCTTCCATCGCGATCAGATAATCCTTGGTCGTATTGGTGAGCTGATTGAGTAACGTGGTCGATCCTTCATGCTCCTGGATCATCCGGCTGAAATCATTGAACAGCCATTCACTGAGATCCCGCCCCTTGGCCACAAGGTACTTGGTTCGATTCAGTTCGGTTTGCAAACGAGCGTTGTGAATGGACAGTCCGACCAGGGCTGATGCAACCGCCAACACAACCAGCGCGGCCACCGAGGTGATCACCGAATGTTGCTTCATCCAGAAAATGGCCCGGCGAGGCACCGAAACGGGCCGGGCTTGAACAGGTTCACCTCGCAAAAACCGGCCCAGGTCTTTTGCCAGTTGCTCGCCGGTGGCATACCGATCGGCCGGCTTTTTTTCCAGCGCTTTGAGAACAATATTTTCAAGGTCCTTGGGAATGTGAGGTTGCAGTGCTCTCGGTGCAACCGGCTGATTGCCCAGCACCATCAATACAATCTGCACCGGATCATGCGATAGAAACGGAGGCCGACCGGTCAGCAGTTCATACAGCACGGCACCGGCGCCATAAACGTCCGTTGCGGGTCCTACTTTCTTGATGACTCCGCTCGCTTGTTCCGGAGCCATATAAGCCGGCGTCCCCATGATCTCGCCGGTGCTCGTCAAGCGGCGAATATCGCTGTCATCCCGCTGTTTGGCAATCCCGAAATCGGTCAGTTTCGCCACTCCTTTGGGAGTCATGATAACGTTCGCCGGCTTGACGTCGCGGTGGATGATTCCCTGCTCATGACAAGCATGCAGGGCGTCCGCCAGTTGCATCACGATCTCAGCCGCCCGGGCCGATTCAAGTGGCTTGCCATCCGCGATCGTGTTCAGCGTCTGGCCTTCGATATAGTCCATCACCAGATAGGGTGTGTCCTCCGAGATGCCGAAATCGTAGACGCGTGTGACTCCCTTGTGATTGATCAACGCCAGCGACTTGGCTTCGGTCTCGAATCGCTGTTGGAATTTGGGCGTTCGTAGATGGGCCACCATGGTCTTGATGGCGACGTCCCGATTGAGTTTGTTATCGATGGCGCGATAGACGACACCCATGCCGCCGCGCCCCAGGATGCCTGTGATCTTGTAACCATCGATCCGAGGATAACGGGCTTTGGAAGGCACGGCCAACACATCTGGAGATACCACAATGGTTTCCGGATCGCTCTCCTTAGTCTCGTGATCGGATACCCTGCGATGCACCGCATGCCGTCCCGAAATGGGCATCGCGGGAGGCAGGTCATCATTGTCATCTTCGTCGAAGTTCATGATTGGAATTTCTACTCGTTTACCGATATTACAGTATGGTCTCAACGGATTCTGGCCCTTGGCGCCAATCGTCGTTCAGGAATTTGTCCCGAAATAACTTCTGTATTCCATCATAACCCGAAGCGTAAGCGAGGGACGGCATCATCAAGCTAGAGTGGTCCCTCGCTTACGCTTCGGGTTATGATAGACCTTGATAAAACCGGGAAATTATTTCGGGACAATTCCTACAGCCACAAAACGATGGACCCTTCCGGATTTGATCGTTCATGAGCTTTGCGACTGAGCTTGAGACTATACAATGAGTTACGAATGAGAACCGTGTCTGTGACGACCTGAAGTTGATTTTCTGAAAAGTTTATTCTCTTTCCAAGCCGATTCCCCATGAATGATGACGATTTCGCTCCCAATCTTGATATGGTGGAGACTCGCTGGAGTCTTATCCGCCGCGCCCACCTTGGCCCTGCCGGGTCGATCGAGGCTCGCAACCATCTGGTCTTGAAATACGCGGGTGCCATTCGCAGTTATATCAAAGCGTTGACCCGCAACGATGCCGACGCCGATGAGCTTTCGCAAGACGTGATCGTTCGGCTGATTCAAGGGGACTTTGCTGGAGCCGACCCCGACCGCGGCCGTTTTCGCGATTTCCTGAAAGTCTCCGTCAAAAACATGGTTCGCTCAAGCTGGAGCAAGCAGAACCGGCGCGACGAATTGAGCCGAAAACATGCTGAAGAGTCCAACGAAGAGCCGGTAGAATCAGCCGATATCGATGAAACCTGGATGGACGAGTGGCGGGCATCGCTGATTGAATTGGGTATGAGCCGCCTGGAAGACTACCAGTCTAAAAACGACGGCAACGTCTATTACGATGCGATGCGGATGCGATCCAACTTTCCCGATCTCGATTCGGCTGGACTGGCCGCAGAACTCTCGCGTCTGCGAGGCCGCGAAATCAATGCCGCCGCCTACCGACAACACCTCAAACGCGCCCGGATCAAATTTGCAGAGTTTATCGTCGAAGAAATCGCCGACGGGATGGACCACTCAACCCCCGACCGGGTACAGCAAGAGCTGATCGACGTCGGACTGTACGAGTACGTGAAGGATGTCTTGCCCGCTCAATGGCGGCGAGCGTGACCCTTGAGATCGTGCGGCCTTCGGCATGTATATGTGTTAAATTTAATACATTTTACTCCTGTTGAGGTTGCCCAAATAAGTAGGCCGGAACAAGCAAACGCCTAATAAAATGGGCTATTCCGTCGGTCATTTTGCGTTTGCGCAGTTCCGGCAGCACCCAGTGACGATGCCGGAACTGCGGTCGCGGTGGCAAGTACGGCGGTTTGGCGGCTCTTTTTCCCGCGACCTTGTTCCGGCCTACTATGCGAACTTGTTCCGGCGCAATTTCCGACCTTGTTCCCGCCTGCAAGCCACTTCAAAACTGGCGATTTCGGCTTGGATTCCGGGAAACTGACCCCAAATTTCACTGCTCCTGTCACAGAACGGAAACCGGTGTGTATTGGTTTCAAACATAAACATTTAGCCCCTTTTTGAACCACTAACCCAGGATTGGGAAATGAACCCAGAAACCGTAAATTTGACTTGGCTTCCCAGTATCGATACATGGATCCACGGCGCATTGGCTGTGGCAGTCGTGTGGCTGCTGATTGAAGCCTTCATTTGGTGGCGACGCAAGGCCGTCAACCTAACCGTCACCGAAACAGCCGCTCGGCGGGCCGGAAACGATCCTGATTTTCTGACGATCGACCACAAAAAACGAACGGAAGCCCTCCGCCGGGGCGATGAATATGACCAGGAACGAAAACGGCGCGACGCCGCTGCCAATCAGGCCGTCACCGAGCCGGTGGAACTTTCGATCTTTTCGACCATCGGAAAACTAGTGGGAATCGCCGCCGTGGCCATTGCAACGATCACCGTTGTGCTGGCGATCACTGGCTGTCTGTGGCCCGAGAGCTTTGCCGGCCAAATGATGCAACAATACGATACCCAGGGCCGTTTGTCGGAGCTGATTCAGAAGAACATCTTGACGATCGGAGCCACAATCGCACTCAACGTTGTCTTCCTGGTTCGGATGCTGTATTCCATCCGGAGCAACACCGCGGCCGCTTAAGCCTGATACAACCAACAACTATCAACTAAAAATCAACCACCATCAACCAAACACCACAACCATGTCCCAAACACTACGCCTGAGCAGTCCTGAATTCCTCGCCGAATATGTTCGCGAGTCCGAGCTAAAATCATTCTTCGAAAAACGACTGGCGGCCCCCCCAGATCACATGGCGATGTTGATCCGCAACGGGCAGATCGTCGACACCTTCAAGGGAGCCCACTTCTCGGTCGGCGGTTTGCTGAACAAACTCCGCGAATTCGTGGTCGGGTCGAGCAACATTCAAATTCTGTTGGCGGACCTGAAGCCGTTCTCCATTCAAACCGTTTTCCAAGGGATCTCCAAGGACAAGGTGGCTATCGCGGCACGAGCCACCTTCGAATTGCAGGTCAATCCGGACGACCCGAAAAACGTGATGGGACTGGTGAACAACAGTGGCTACGCAACCCGCGACGAAATACTCAAGCGTCTCGAACCGCACCTGAGTGCCCGTGTGGTCGAAGCCGAAGTTCAGCAAGTCAATTCGGACGAGGTCCGCGGCAACCTGGGAATGCAAGACCGCATCCAGGCCGAGATGATGGGTGAGGTCCAACGCGTCGCCGGCGATCTGGGCTTGATCGTCCGTGCCGTCTCGCTGGAATGGGCATTGACCGCAACGGAACTCGATCATCTGACTCGTTCCGAGCTTGAGCGCGAGCAGCGCAAAATGGATGAACAGCTTGACTATCTCAAGCGACAAATAGGGCGGCAGCATGACGCTCAAAAATTCGAGATTCAGTTGGATGTCGATATGCAGACGTTCAAGGCGATGAGTCAATCGGAACTGGAACATCTGGCGCTCCATCAGGAAATCAGGTTTCTCGACGCACGCCTCGAAGCCGAACGTCGCCAACAGCTTGATGCTCTCCACCATGAAGCGATGGTGCTTCGAAACGAGCGGGTCGTCAAGTTTGAGAATCGATTGGCGGAAGCATCCCATTTGATCGACGCCGCGAAATTGCGACGTGATCTTTCAAAAATCGACCATGAAATCGGATTTCTCGATCTGCAACACGATATTCAGTTAAAAGAGCTAAAGCTCGAATTTGATAGAAAAAGTCAAATCCAGGCTCAGGATTTGGACGACCGAAAAACCAAAATCGAATTGGCAAACGAAGCGACGGCCAACCAAAACCAAACATCTCATGTTGCCAACCTGTCTGACATTGAAATAAAAGCCAACCAGGCTGCCATCGACGCGAAGATCGCATTATTGGAAGCCCAAACTCAAGCTGAGATTGATGGCCGAAAGGCAGAAGGAGATATGCAAACCCGCCAACTGGAAGCCGCCAGTCACCTTTCTCCGGAACAAATACTCGCGGTCAAAGCAGGGTTCTCCGATGCCGTTGCCAATATCTTGGTCGAGCAGGCCAAAGCCAATGCCAAGGGACACGACGATGTCATGTCGGTCATGCGGGAAATGATCGCTCGAGCCAACGAAGCGCAGGTCTCATCCGAGCAACAAGCCCGCGACATGTTCCGATCCGCCATGGACGGCGTTTCCGGTGTGGCTCAGGGCGTGCAAACCCGACAAGCAGGTTCAGGGAGTTGCGCCGCAACCCACTCTGAGACCGTGGTTTGTCCCAATCCGATATGTCGTAAGGTGGTAAGCGCATTGGACAACTTTTGTACCCAATGTGGACATCGGTTTCGAACCTAAGGAACGGATACAAAAATGCCTCTTTATTCCAAATGCTGCTACGCCGCCTCCTGCCGAAATGATGCCGCGTTCTGCAACGAGTGCGGCAACTCACTGCTTCGCTGCACCGCGTTCCACGAATGCGGTGGACTGGCCGATGAAGATGGCTTTTGCAGCCACTGCATCGCCCCGGTTTTGGTACTCGAATCCGACGTCAGTGCCAAGGCAGCGGTCGGTGGACGACAGACCATTACCTTGCAACTGCAAAATCGCTCTCCGGCCAGACGTTCGCTGCATGTTCCCAACCTCTGGTATCGCGAGAAGGAGGACGACTGGAAATCCATCTCACCCGGGTGGGATTTGTTGACGAGCAATCAGGCCAATCCTTTTTCTGTCACGATCAACGACCTGGATAAAGTGGGAGTCCACAAAGTCGAATTTCTGATCGCGGTCACATCCCGATGGAAATGGCGATCCGAAACGTATTCGTTTGTGGCGTCGATGGAAATCGTTGTCGACAAGAGCAAGGATGTCGTCGTCCAGCAGAACATTCATTATTCGGCGGACGCCCCCCAAACCGGAGCCACCATCTACGCGCCGATCCGGGTCGAATCGAACGAAGAAAGCCATCGCCCCTCAACGGCTGGCCCGAAGGAGCTTCGATTGACTCGAGCCAGGGTTTTCGCACGGCAGTTCGGACTGCGGGGAAACGCGAACGGCACTCGAGTCAAACGCAATACGCAGTTCCGCTGGACGGGCTTTGAGAAAGGTGAATCGCCATTTGATGGTTTGTTGATGGCACCTGAAAATCGATGGCTGGCCGGACGTTCCCGAACACGGGCCCAGGGTGGAGATACCGACATCCGGTTGCTGGTACGCAACCAGGATGGTTCTATCGACGAAGATTTGTCGCGGGCTATTTCGCGAAACCACTTCAGCTTGTACGTGGAAAATGACCGCCTGATGATTCGATCCGAATCGGATGCCGGAACTTCGATCGACGGAAAACGCCTCCAGCGAGGAGAGTCAATCGCAATCAATGACGGAAGTCTCGTATCTCCATTACCGCAAAGCCCCCAGCACACCGGCCTTCGATTTCGCTTCGAAACCGAACACGATGAAGTCGTGAAAGTAAACGTGACACGAGTTTGACCTTATCTACCCCTCGCCTTAAACCTTAAACCACTCCAGCAATCCAAGTTCGGCCAGGTCTTCCTCCACCCGTTCATCCGATTCATCCGAAAGACCGGCCTTGATTTCATCGAGCAGGTGAGCGGCAAATCGCGCCCGGGCGCGGCGGAGGATTTGACGACCCGCATCGGCCTTCACTGGGGATCCGATTTGTTGACTCAGTGTGTCCGCCAACTCCTCAGAAGAGGCATCAGGCATGAGCACTCGCAGTTTGAGCATGAGATAACCTGGACTCGGCTTTCCTCCGTCATCGGCCAACATTCTGGCCCAGGTCTGATCGAGTACTGATTTCCGCCAGGCCGCCGTCCATTCGGCATCCTGTTGGCTACTGCTGGCATCGTCGATCCGTTCCAGATCTGCGTCGCTGGCGCGGTGACGATTCGCTTTGGCCCAGTGATTCTTGACCATGTTGCGAATCGCTGTTTTCAGCAGATCGCGAAAGCGGCCCCGGTTCGGGTCTGCGCCAGCAAAATCTCCTTTCATCATCCGGATCGCGAAATCCTGAGCCAGATCATCCGCTTCGACATCGTTGGCGACAATCGCACCGACGTATCTGCGGATCGCCGCCATATAGCGGATCACCAGCGAACGTCTCGCTTCCTCCGCCGTTTGTGCCTGGTGGGGGTCATGGGCATTGCGGATCAGACTCCAGCGAGTCTCAATGGCTTCAATTTTTTCGTCGTTGTGGGTCATGCGTCTGCTACTTGCCCTCGGCTTCTTTGATTCTACGGTTCCAGTACTCGATTTGCGATTCCGTACCGCCTCGATGGGTATACTCGTTCAAAGCATCCTCACATCGAGACAGAAACTGCTGCTGGCTGGCTCCATCCGATTCAAACTCCGCAATTTGAGCCAGACGAAAATAGATTTCCACAAGTTCAAGCTGTTCAACAATGCGATCCGTGTGAACTTGAACGACAGGCTCAATCAAGCCGAGAGCAGCCGTCAGGTTTGCTTTCGCCGCATCGGCATCTCCTTCCACGATGTCCACAACCCCCAGCCGGTTCAGCAATGATCCCTTGGTCAAATCGAAGTCGGGGTCGTCGGTCAGGCGATAGGGGTCGATCACCGCCAACCCCTCCTTCAGTAAAACTCGCGTCTTCTCCCATTCTCGTTGTGCCGCAAACAAATGGGTGGCAACCAGTAGCGATCGCGCAAACAGCAGCGCCGCAGCCGGTCTACTCGCCTCGCTCTGATGTTGCCAGGCTCTGCGAAAATAATCCACTCGCTTGCTCGCCGCCTCAGCACCGGCCGCATAATCTTCGACGGCCAGCGCGCGATTCATCTCACCGGCAGCATACTTGCCTGCAAGCGTCAATACTTCCGGATCGTCCGGATACTGGTTCAGTATTTCGCTGAGCTTCGGTTGAATCTGCTTGTCCAGATCCAGATTGCGAGCTTCGTGTTGTTCTGAATCAATGATCTCCTGCTGATCGACCAGCAACGTCAATTCCTGAATCTGCAGCCATCGTTCATCGACACCGGACGTTCGCATCGATTCCAGTTGGCGATTCATTTCTACCAGATACTCTGGCCATTTTTGCTTGTCGCCGAACAACCATTCGGAGAACGCTAAATTCTTGACGGCCTCGTATTTCTGTTTGGCAATCTCCACATTCTCAGGACGAATTCGTTGCAGTTCATGGTAAAGGTCCGCAGCTTCACGTGTCGACTGCAGAAACACTCCTTTCATTTCGGGGGCCTTGAGCAGTTGATTGCTCAAGTTGCCGATCACGTCGCGCAACGAACGCTCGGTCAACTTGAAAGACTGGTCCGCATCCGAGAGCGCCTGTTCCAGCCGTGTGTTGGTGACAGCCAGAACTTCGTTCGCGGCTTGGGTCCGGCGATTGGCCGCATTGACGCTGACCAGCACCCAAATCGTTCCCAGAAAGATCGCCAGTGCCAATGCAGCACTGGCTGCCTGCCAGGGCTTTCGCAATGCCCATTTCCAGGTTCGCTGCAGCAGCGAAACCGGTCGAGCAAGCACTGGCATGCCGCCACGAAATCGATCCAGATCATCCGCCAGCTCTGCAGCAGTCTGGTAACGTTTGAGCGGCCGCTTCTCCAGACACTTCATACAAATCGTCTGCAGATCAACCGGAACCATCGGCTGCAGCGTCTTGGGCGGAACGGGTTCTTCGGTCATCAACAACATCATCGTTTGTACTGGATCGTTGCCGACAATGGGCGGCCGACCCACCAGCAATTCATACAGGATGGCTCCCAACGCATACACATCGACGGTTGGGCCAAGCTTGAAAACCGTACCCGATGCCTGCTCTGGCGACATGTAGGCTGGCGTTCCGAGTACCTGACCGGTGGTCGTAATCCGGTCGTCGGACACAATGGACTTTGCAAGCCCAAAGTCAACGATCTTCAGACGCGAGCCATCGATTGGTCCGGCAGGGTCTTCCAATTGGGACGAGCTGGAGTCCTGACGAACGGTCGGCGGATCAGCAAGGTCCGTTAGCGAACGGTCGGGTGCCGGAGACAACGATGAGTCACTGGCCAGCAGAATGTTGGCGGGCTTGAGATCGCGGTGGAGAATGCCTTCGAGATGAGAGTAGTGAATGGCTCTGGCCAGGGTTGAAATGATACTGGCCGCCTCGGCACCGCTGAACGTTCGGCCTCGCATCAGATTCGCCAACGTGCCGCCACCCACATATTCCATGACGCAGTAGGGAAGGTTTTCATCGGTAGCCGCAAACTCGTAAAGGCGGGCGATGTTCGGGTGGTTCAGTTTAGCGATCGCCTTGGCTTCTGCGTCAAATCGGCGGGCCAGTTCATGATCGGTCGCATCGACCAGCATTTTGATCGCCACCGGACGCTGCAGTTTTTGATCGACCGCCCGATAGACACGCCCCATCGCCCCCCGTCCGACCGCCACCCAGTCGTCGTAACCATCGATCCTGGGAGTACTTTTCGAAGTTGCCATGGATGTCGGGAGGTAGCCACCGCAATGGCGGCTTTTCACGGGAATAGGGACCGTTTAGCCGCAAGCCGTCGGGGGTTGCCGCCAAAAATATAATTCAGCGCCGAGATCGCTCAATCGGCAACCCCCAAAGGCGCGCGGAGTACCGGTTTGTCTGTAGTTGGTAGGTTGGCAACGGAAGCCGTATCCTACCGTCGCGCCTGCGCCGACCATTACTCGATCTTCCAGCTTCAATCACTGGTTGATCGGCCGCTTGCGGTAACTGCAAACGACTGGCGGTCGACTTCGGCTTGCGGCTAAACATTTTTGGCTTACCGTGAACGGTTACCCAAAATGAACACACGAATCTGCAGTTCTTTCACCTCTCCAACGTGCAAAAATGATTCTATCAGAAAATTTTCTGTCACAAATGCTCTCGTCAACTGTATTTCCAGTAGTTCAAAACGAAATCGGATCATGAGAAGCCCCCTACCGCTTTACAGATTCGACCACACACCTGGAGATTACTGGATGTTTACCATGATTGAAACGGGGCTTCGCGGAGTCGATTTACTGACACCGATTCCGGTGGGCGGAGATGTGCTCATTTTCGGCGAACCCAAAACGGGGCATCGCCTTTTGGGGACTGACATTGCCTGGCGGCTGGACCATCATCCCCACCAGCCCTTTCATGCCGTCGTGCTGATCGATCCGAACCTTCCTGACGCCGATGCCGTCGCAGAGGAGTTCAAGGAGGGCGCTTCGCCCACCAAACAGGTACTGATCACCTCTTCCATCTCACAATTTGACATTCAGAACCTGCGAAATCAACGGGATCGACAGCGCCACGATGTAATATTCGCGGTCTCCAACGATTCGCGATTTATCAACACGTTCCGACAAGCCATCCTCAGCGAACGAAATCGGTCCGGTCCCGATCGATCCATGACCAGTTTCGTCATCACGGAGTCCGAAAACACCGGTCTGTTTGACGCGACCATGTTCTGTTCGCAGATTGTCTCCAGTCAGGTGGTGCTGCCGGGACTGGATGTGCGGCGCTCGTCGTCGTCGATTCTTTCCTCAGACCTTATCAGTGATCGACATCGGCAACTGGCGGTGCGAGTTCGCTCCATCTTGCATGAGGTCATTGAAAACCTGTATCCTGGAGCCGTCAACGATGACAACTGGTTTTTCAACACGGATGCGAACGGACGTGCCGCAGCTCAACTGCTTTGCTTTCTCAGCCAGCCGCTGTTTGTCGCCGAACCGTATACCGGTTTGAAAGCAGCGCATTTCGACCTGGAGTCGACACTGATCAGTTACGAAGTCATACTTGACGGTCGGTTTAGCGAGCTGTCGCCCCGAAACTTCCGGTTTATCAACGAATTGCCGAAGATCAGCTAACAAAGCAGATGTAGCTTGTTACGCTCCACCTGCAACTTGGGTCAATGATTCGTTATCCATTTCCAGTCGCTCGACGTGGCAGCCAACTTTTTGGATGTCCGCGATTGCCGATCGGATGGCCGATTCCAGAGACTCCGCTTCCCGATGAAACATCATTTGCGGTGATCCACATATCTGTCCGGACGTAGCGTCATCGCACCCAGCGGCAAACAGAGCATCACACAATTCTTCAGTCAACTCCGGTTGACTGGAAAGAATCAAGGTAAAATCGTAGATCGTCTTGTTGTTGATGTTCATAATGATTTCTTGAAGAACACGGCTGCCTAGTGCGGGCAACGGTCTACGTAGTGACGTATATTTTTTGCGTGCCGGTAAGGATTACGAGGAGTCGAATAGACTGACATCCAGCAGCCAGAGCGATCACGAAATGGGCAAAAAATTCGGCCCCAGATATGCGCTCTCGAAGTAGCTTTCACCAGTCGCCAGCCACGTTCCAAGGCATAATCAACGGCCGCCCGAATCTCTTTATTCGGATGATCGTTCACTTTTGTGTTCCTGCCGGTTACTCAATCAAATTCGGATTACGTTCATATTATATCGGTCCTGAAAGCAAGTACAATCTTGGTCTAAAAGGGCAGACTGCATTCAAGCCCCATTGGCTCTGCGGCGCGGTTAAACGAAAACTTAACCGTATTACGGCCTAACGAGGTCTTGAATGTGAAATAGTTAACATAAATTGATAGACAAATAATCTGAAGCTCCGCTGTCACAGTTCCCGCTTTGAGATGTATTGGGGACAGAAAGCCGAAAAACCAAGGATTGTTCCGATGCCTGCTCCCACCCTTTCCTGCCAAAACTGCCAAACCCATCTTCCGGAAGACGCCCTGTTTTGTCCGGAATGCGGTTCGAGAGTCGCAGACAACAACCAACCATCGTCAACTTCCCGTGCTACGGATGCCTCGGCCGTCACCATGGAAACGATTGGCGGGATGGCAACCCTCGGCGGATTGCACACCGTCATACCTGGACTTGCTGGAGGACAATCAGTCACCGTTGCCGAAATGACGCCCGGAACGCTGTTTGCCAATCGCTACGTCATCGAAGAGCGAATCGGAGCCGGTGGCATGGGCGTCGTGTATCGGGCCCACGATCAAATGGCTCAACTGGATCTCGCAATCAAGGTCATTCATCCCCATCGAGTTTCGCCGCAGGAAACCGAGCGACTGAAACAGGAAGGACTGCTGGCCCGAAACCTGAGACACAAAAACATTGTAGCCGTCTATGACATTAACGAATGCAACGGCCAGCATTTCATCGTGATGGAATTGCTCAAGGGCGTTTCACTCCGCGACTACCACCGCCAGTTCCAGATGGATCGAAAATCAGTTCCATTCATGACCGCATCGACGATCGTCTGGCAGATTCTCGATGGATTGAAAGTAGCCCACGAACAAGGCGTCATCCATCGCGATCTGAAACCTGAAAACATCATGATCGTCCAGGAGCCGAATGGGGACCAAAACGTCCGCATACTGGACTTCGGCATCGCTCGACTGGCAGCCGACGGATACGAAAAAGAAAAACCGCTTGGCACGCGCGGCTACATGGCGCCGGAGCAGTTGACCAACCCGGACCTGGTGCGTCCGTCGGCAGACCTGTATTCGGTTTCGATGATCTACTATGAACTCCTCTGCGATGCACTGCCGGTCGGCCCTTGGCAACCTCCATCCTCGGGCCGAACGGACGTGCCGCAATCTATTGATCGGTTGATCGAAAGCGGACTGTCGAATCGTCCCGCCAATCGTCCCCAATCTGCTGAGCAGTATGTCCGGCAGATGGGAAACGTCAACCCACGGCTGATCGATGGGTTGATCGACGCTGAAGTCGTTCCGAAAAATCCGCTTGGCAATTTCGACTTGACCAAGTGGAGCAACCACTCATGGAATCTCAACCAGCTTGATTTCAGCAAACCGGAAACGAAGCAGAAACTAAAGTGGGCGGGTGTGGGCCTCGGCGTGTTCTTCCTGATCATCGTTGTGATTGGGGCTCTCATGGAAGAAGCTGGCTTGGGCGACTCTGCACCCGACTACGACACGAACCCGTCGCAACCTTTCGTCCAGGAATACCAACAGTATCCCAATCAACCTTTCTCAACCTACTAGACTGAACTTTCCCCCGAACATCCCCAAATTGAGGAACCTACAAGGAACTTACAATGGCTCTGTCCAACTCAAGATCACTGACCGGCTGCCTGATGGAAATGGAACCCGTCGCCGCGCCGGTGATGGAAACCAGTCCAAGCGTACAGCTTCCCGCGCAGGTCGATCTGCGTCCGTGGTGCTCGCCCGTCGAAGACCAACTGAACACCAACTCCTGCACCGCCAACGCCGTCGTCGGAGCCATGGAGTTCCACCGAATCCGCAAAGGCTTGCCCCATGTGGATTTGTCACGCATGTATGTCTACTTCAACGCGCGGCGTCTGGCTGGAACGCAATTTCAGGACTGTGGTTCGTTCATCCATCATGTGATGGCTGCGTTGATGGCGCACGGTGTTTGCGAGGAAGCGATTTGGCCATTCGATACGGGCCGATGTCTGCTGCCTCCCGTTCAGCCCGCCTATGCCAATGGAGCCAACTATCAGGCAATCCACTATGGCCGAACTCCCTTGGGAGTCCCCGCGATGACGGCCCTGGCCAACGGATTGCCCGTCGTTTTTGGAACTTTTATTCCACACGAATTCTACGACAAAGCGGGGCTCACCGGCGTGATGCCCATGCCGGGCCCTGTCCTGACGCCGGCCGGGAGTGGCCATGCCATGTTACTGGTCGGTTACGATTTGCCCAACCAGCAATGGATCATACGCAATAGCTGGGGACCGGCTTGGGCCGAAGATGGTTACTGCCGTGTTCCCTTCCAGACGATGGCGGCCTACTCGATTCCGATTCACTTCTGGACGATTGGCGACATCGCCGCTGAGTCGGGAGTCCGGTTTTCGGACGACCGGTTCCCAGGCCCCGATTTCGACGCCCCCAGTCACCTGAATATCGATTTGACGGGCTTGCGTCAGGCCCTACGACAACGACTTGCGAGCAACGTTGCTCAATCCGCCGCAGCCTTCCACAGTCGATTGCGATCCTGAGAAGCTGCGCGGCTCATTTCATCCCTCATCCCTCACCCTTCATCCCTCCGGAGTCCCCATGTTAAGCTGGCTATTTAAATCCAAAGATCCGACTCGCGAGTGGCCGCAGTCGATGGGAAGTTTACCACTGATCAACCTGCAGCCATTTTCGCTGGGCCCGGTCCGAATCGGAAGTTCACTCGATGCGATTCGAGTTCTCGGTCGGCCCGACAAGTACGTCGGCAAGAATGGCGTGGCTCGATTGACGTGGACGAATCCGCCGCTGGAAATCGAGATGGAAAACGAGCAGGTCACCTGCATTTCGATCCCGACGGGATATGGAACGTTCAGTGCGGCCAGCGAAGGCGAGCCGATTGCCGAAATCAGGCTCGATTCCGGCGCCGTCTGGAACCAGCAGACGCATCGCAACACCACTCGGCAACTGCTCGGCCCGCCCAGCGAGGAAAACAACGATGAGGGGGGCGATGAATTTGAAGACCTCTACTGTTTCAGAGACATTATCATCAGTCTGGAGTTCAACGAAGACAAAAAACTGTGCGCATTCGAGGCCTACGTAGACACCCCGTAGGCCGCTACAATGGGACTCATGTCTTCAGCACGTCCCAAAATTGGAATTACGATGGGCGACCCGGCCGGGGTCGGACCGGAGCTTTGTTTGCATCTACTGGCCGACCAGGACATTGCAGCCGCCTGCGTGCCCGTTGTTTTTGGTGATCGTACCGTTCTGGAAAAGGTCGCCGGCGTTTGCGGTTTACCACTGCCTGAAAAGATTTACTCATTGACCGAGCTGAGAAGTGCGGAAATCAACGCCGCCGCGATCGTCGACCTGAAGCAACTCGAACTGAATCAGTTTGAGCCAGGCCAGGTCAATCGCCTGACAGGCGGTGCTTCATTTCAGTACATCGAAGCGGCCATCGAGGCCGTGCAATCCAATGGGATCGCTGCGATCGCCAACGGCCCGATCCATAAAGAAGCCTGGAACGCCGCCGGCATCGAGTACCCCGGTCACACGGAACTGTTTGCCGAGCGAACTGCGACCGAACGATATTGCATGATGATGACGTCACCGCAATTCAGTTGCAGCCTGGTCACCACTCACATCGGATTCGATCAAGTCCCGAAGCAGTTGACAACGGAACGGATCTGGCAGGCCACCCGATTGACCCAGGATGCGCTGTCCCGAATCCTGCAGCGGAAGCCCAAGCTGACGATGCTGGGTCTGAATCCACACGCGGGAGAGAACGGATTATTTGGCAATCGCGAAGAAGAGACCCTCATCGCACCTGCCGTTGAGATCGCTCGCGAACAGGGCATCGACATCACGAATCCGCTGCCCCCCGATACGGCTTTTCTGCCTTGGCGGCGTGAGCAAACGGACGGTTATATCTGCATGTATCACGATCAGGGGTTGATTCCGTTCAAAGCCTTCAACTTTGATTCGGGAGTCAACATTACACTCGGTCTACCCATCGTCCGAACCAGCGTCGATCATGGAACGGCACTGGATATTGCCTGGACCGGGAAAGCCGATCCATCGAGCTTGAAGGCGGCGGTCGCATTGGCAGCGCGGCTTGCCGGATCGAGATGATGGGAGGCGGAGGCGAAACAGATTGGGAGTCGATCCGGATTACTCGAAAAAGGAGTGCGTTCACCCATCTCGGCTATCCATCGCTCGTTTATTCTTACCAGTGAGTACTACGTAACAGAAGCAAATAATCAGGTTTGGTTTGGTCTTGTTAGTCGACCATTCCAAAGTAGTTCGGACAGATCTGAGCCGAGTCGGCAATACCAGACGTCCTGAGCAATCAATACTCCATTGGGTTCTCGATAGGTCCCTCCGAAATCGAAGGGATAGTAGTCGTGTTGAACCAGAAATTCATTGACTTCGCCCAACAGCGGCGTTTCCTTGCCATAGCCGCGAACCAGCCAAAGCTCCAATGCCAGAACGGAAGCAGCAGGAAGAGCCAACTCTGTTCCCCCTTTGAGAGCGACCAGTTCTGCGCCTTGGATATCCATTTTGATTAGACTCGGCTGGGCGAGTTCTCCTGAGCGGATCATTGAGTCCAGGGTCCGGGTTGGCAATGTAATTTTCTCGCAATCCAGGGTGCCCAACATGCTAGCGCCAACTCCTCCTTCCCCCAGCAAGTTTAACACGGTTTCTCCATCTTCTTCTGAAACTAGATTCGTATGCAATCGGACGTTCGGATTTTGCTCCAGAAACGGAAATAGATACTTGCCGTACTGTGAATTATGATGAGCTTGCGGTTCAAACAATTCATAGACGGCGTCCGGAAAAACGGTTTGCATGGCTCGCGTCCAGCATCCGTCGGAACCGCCGATGTCGAATATAACCTCGGGAGAAAAGCCAATTTCTTTTAGATGTTTACAGATTGCTTGGTCTTCGGAGGCAAAGGGTTGGGCGACGGGTACTGGGGAAAGGAGGGAGGAAGTCATAAAAGGGCGCTTTCATAATGGTCTTGATGAGAATGGGAAACAATGGTCAAAGTAATCAAGCAGCTTTGAAGTCGAAGCCATCCGTTGCAAAGGTAGCCAGTAAGCGTGGGTTGCTACAGACGGGTTCCATATCGCCTTCTGTCTGGATGATCATTTCGGTAAGCCCCCTTTCAGAAACCGCAAATTCTGGAATCGTGAACGAGACCTGATAAGCCAGCGTCCCCTCTATCTCCGCTGCCTCTATGAGTTGCAATTCAACGGGAATTTCCAAACTTCCAACGCGTATTGACATGGAATGGACAAAGCAATCGTTGGCTAGAAACCGGACTACAAACTGGACCTTATACCGGCAACCTGATTGAAGCGGCAGAAAGATTGTTGAAACATTTTTGGGTCCTGCCCAACGGAAATGGAAACCGTCCGGCGAAAGTTGGCGATAATGCCAACCCTCTTGATAGACGAAGTCTGAAAAGTCAATTCGTCCCTCCGTTACCATTTGAGAATGACGATTGCATTGTTGAAAATGTTGATTGATCCGATCTCGAACTCGCTCCATCACATCTTTGTCTTGATACTGACTCAGAATCTCCATGATTTCGAATCGACTTGATTCAGCGCCCAAGCTGGATGACCGATCGGACTCGTGGGTCACTTCTCTCCAAAATTGCTCAAAACGTTGTTGAAACAAATGCTGGCCGAACTGATAGAGCTCTTGATCGTATTTTTCATGTTCTCCAATTCGTTGCAGGTCGGAATCAGAAAGTCCCAGCGAATTTGAACGTACTGAATTGCTGCTCTTGTTGAGCTCGTAATTCAGAGGGCGGTGAGGCATTCCCAACTGGTAGCACAACAAATCTATTGCCAAGGGCATCCATTCGCAAATGCCGACGAAGAACAGGGATTCAAGATTTCGCTTGGCTCTTTCCAGAATCTGGCGGTCGACGAACTGGCTGGTTGCGGAAGGAAAAATCCCTGATAGATACCGTGTCTGCAAATTATCGTTGAACCCCAGATACTGGTCTGACTCCACCAATTCCATGAGACTCTTCGACCTTACGATCTCCAAATACTGAATCCACTCATCCCTTTGTCCGATCTGTTCACCGAATTCAACCAGTCGTTCGTGAGATTCAATGAGGAAAACATAGTTGGAAATTGTCCGGTGGACAGGATCTCGCAACCAGGTCAGAGTGGACAATGGATGGTTCAGGTAGTCCATTATTTTCCACCCAAAATGGCCGCTATAGAATCGATGAGCATTGATCGACTCAATACTATGTTTTTGGACTTCATCCAGCACGCTGCAAGGAAGCCATTCATCGGCGCGGTACAGATCCTGCAGCCAGCAACGCAGGCTGGTACCAGCCGTCTTGGGGATATGCAGGAAATAGAGCGACGGAATCCTGGAGGGACCCGTACTCGTGGTCTGTGAGGTGGTCTTTGCGAGCGTCTCGTTCATTGGCACTACTTGAATAAGGTTTTGACTTCCATTGCATGGCTCCACTTATGCTACCCGTTGACGCTTTATTTTTTCATTTCGAATAAAGACGGCATCCTTCTGCTCCAAGCGACCGGTTGCCGGATTGCGCCAGCCTTCCATTTCATCCACCAGGACAAACCCCAGATCTTCCATCATGTCCAACATTTCACGATACGTCTTTGCACTGGGGTGTTCCCGCAAAATGGTCAACTCCAGGATAATGGCATCCACATGATTGCGAATGAAATCCAGACCACCTTGCACGACCAGGTGCTCCGCAAACTGCACATCCACTTTCAGCAATGTCCTGCCGCGCAGTCGTTTACGGCGAGCGACTTCGTCCAGGGTCAAAACGTCCACTCGGGCGACGTCTGCCCGTCGAGTTCGATCGTCCACTTTCAACAAGGAGGTGCCAAAAAGATCGTTGGACACCAGAATGTCGGCCTCCCCACAGTGATCGCTCAGAGCCGCTTCAACCAATTCGTACGATTTCAGCGACTGCAAATAGTAGCTGCGTTCTGTCTGGCTGTATCGCGACATCATCGGATCCACCATGACGAATTTTGCATCGGGGAAGATGGTTGCCGTGGTCCAGGACCAGATTCCATTGGATGCACCGACATCAATGACGAGGTCAGGTTCAAGTCCCTGGGCCTTGAGTCGGTTGATCAGCCGCCAGGTATCCCGGAAGACCCAATGAACACTTTGAGGAGGTTCTGGATCAAAGTACCAACTAAACTCACTTTGCTGGGCAGGAAATAGTGTTTCAAATCGGTCATCGGCCGGAGACCGCCGATCCAACGACTCCCACAACCACGATTCAACCGAATCGGCTGCAAAGGTCGAAGCGATTCGATGAGCCTTGCTACGGATTTCCATCTGCTGATCCGGTCGAAGAATCAAGTCGACCGCTTTTCGCAGTTCGGACCCGTTGTATTCCGCATTCGCTCCCACCTGGAATCGAGAAACAAACTTGGCTGCTGAGGTTTCCGGGCTGCCCAAAGTGATGACCGGGAGATGGGCTGTTGCAACGACAAAGGGGACGCGGCTAGGGAGACTCAAACGGGCAATGTTCTCCCGATTGCCTTCGCCTGACAGTTGGCCTGATGGGACAATTGCAAACGGGCGCCGCCGAAGCTCGTCGACCAGATCCTGACCCCACAGCGAATCGTGTAAAAAGATTCCGTCTTTCTCAATATCTTCAATGGAATCCTTCAACCAGAACGCTCCAGGGTTATTGCTGTACCAGTCCACTTGCAATCCACTCTCGCGAATCGTTTTTCGCAACAGATTCAGCCAGGCGGGATCCCAGATATTGCCGATCAGAATACCACGTGGGCCTGAAGGACTGACATTTCCAGCTTTACCTCTTCGCAACAACCCCTGAATCGAATTCCAGGCTTTCGAGGCAAAGTTCGGAGTCGCAGAATGGCTGGAATGGGCAGAAAGGGCAGAAAGGGCCTGCGAAGGCGACGTAACTTCTCGCGGAATCAGTTGATTGGGAACGATCGGAGGCAGCATCCAGACCTTCCTTCCGAAACGTTGCTCGTAAGCCTGGCGCATCTCGGGAGAAATCACCAGAACCAGATCGGCTTTTTCAAAGGCCTCCGCAGCAACTTCAGGCGGAATTTCCTGGCCATACACACAATTGTCATCCATCACATGGATACAGATTTGTGTCTGAAACAAATCCTTGAGCGCCATCGCCACCCACAAATCGTTCTTGCCATAAGGGACGACATAGGCTTGCCGTGGAGGCGAATCACCAAACCAGTTGAAACAATAGTCATAGATTTCATGACGGGTGAGTTGACGGTTCGGCAAACAATGATGGACTCGAGAATGGACCCGGTCATCGTTGTAGATCCGCATCGAGTTGACCGTTGCGACCTGATCCATGTCTTGAACCAGATACTGAATCAACAAACCCGTTCCATGCCGGGAGTTGATCTCGCATGGCGAAACGATCACCCGGTCACAAGGCGGATAACTCGGATGTCCAGTGTCCTTGGTAGACGCCGTCTGCAATTCAGGCATTCGAACTTGCCAAATGGGAATCGCGGGTTCAGGCATTTTTTTCTTGAACCAGCTTTTCTTTTTTGTACCGGAGGACGGATGACCAGAGTGAGAAGTGAACTTCAGGATGTCTCCGGTTGGGGCGGAGGTAATGGTTTCGACGCGAATCGAACAAACCGGCATTCCCAGTTGACGGCGACCATTCTCAGCCTGAAGTGGCTTGCAGGTGATCGTCAGACGCTGCTCGCAAATGCGTGCGCATTGGCCGGGATGAACATCAAATGACAGTTTGCCGTTCTCCACTGAAATCGCCTTTGCAGGAATCAAATGGTCGTTCCAGTGCAGTTGATACTGGAAGTTCAATTCCGGACTGCGCAGGCTTCCCGTATCAATCGTCACGCGGGCGGCTGCAGGAGCCATTTCCAGGCGAATCATGGATACCGGCTCCGACCACCGGAAAGTCAATCCGTTGTGGTACTCCACATCATGAAAATTGATCAAACAGGGATCGTCTGGTTCGTTGCAGTTCAGTTCCAGAAGAAGCTGGACATCCATGTCGAGCCCGCTGGACGGGTCATGGGTGGATTGTGCCTGGAGAGTGTTCTTAGATTGCGGTGTACGAGTTCGATCCTTCGACGTCATCCGATTTCCTGTTCTTGCCTGGGTGGGCGTTATAAAAAATGTGTTCCTGCAACGAAAACGGCTTTGATGCGTACTCGGCCTGAACAAAACTGTATTCAGGATTCCTTTCCTGATTGGGGTCAAGCATGTCTCTAAATAGACAATTTTTTTTTTTTTTGCAAGACGACTTTTCAGATCTATTGATTCAAACGTTTGCCAATTTCGATCACCGAATCAGCTACCATCGTTGCTGTTTTCTGCTATTGGCCGGATGAAACATTATCGCTACGATTCCCGCCGGTGAGAGGCGATGAAAGAACGTACTTGACAGGGCTTGCGTGCCGCCAATACAACTCATTCTCACCCGGTAGATCGGCGTCGTGGAGAATCGCTGCGATCCAGAACGCGGATTGCGAATTGATCTGCCGCAGGCAAGAAAACCAATTGGAAAGGAATCCTTATGGGCATTGCAGTGGTAACAGGATCGGCAGGACTCATCGGCTCGGAGGCCAGCCGCTATTTTGCGGCCAAAGGCATGACGGTCGTCGGTATCGACAACGATATGCGGCAGGAGTTTTTCGGTGCCGAGGCATCCACAAAGTGGCAGCAAACGCGGCTGGAACAGGAGCTTGGCCCCCAGTATCTCCATTTTAGCGTCGATATTCGCAACGCCACTCAAATCAATCAGATCTTCAATCAGTTTGGTTCCGAAATCAGCCTGATCATCCATACCGCCGCCCAGCCCTCCCATGATTGGGCCGCTCGCGATCCGCAACGGGACTTTAGCGTCAATGCCAACGGCACCTTGAACCTGCTGGAGGCGACTCGGCAGTTCTGCCCCGAAGCCGTTTTCATCTTTACATCGACCAACAAAGTCTACGGAGATCGCCCCAACATGCTGCCGCTGGTGGAGCAAGAAACTCGCTGGGAGATCGATCCGGCCCATCCCTACCAAAACGGTGTCCCCGAAGACATGTCGATTGACCGATGCCTCCACAGCCTCTTTGGCGCCTCCAAGGTGGCGGCCGATATTCTGGTTCAGGAGTATGGCCGGTACTTCGGACTCAAGAGCGGCGTGTTTCGCGGCGGTTGTCTGACCGGCCCGAACCACAGCGGCACTCAATTGCACGGATTCCTTTCCTACCTGATGAGCTGTGCGATCCAACGTACGCCGTACACCGTTTTCGGATACAAGGGAAAGCAGGTCCGCGACAACATCCACAGCTACGATTTGATTCGCGCGTTTGACTGTTTCTATCAATCCCCCCGTGCGGGCGAGGTGTACAACATCGGGGGAGGACGCCAAAACAGTTGCTCGATGCTCGAAGCCATTGAGATTTCAGAAGAGCTTACTGGCAACAAGATGGATGCCAGCTTCAGCGACAGCAACCGCACAGGGGACCACATCTGGTACATCAGTGATTGCTCCAAGTTCCAGTCGCATTTCCCCGAATGGACCTGGACCAAGGGAATCCACGCGACTTTGGCAGAAATTTTTGAAAGCACCCGACGTCGACAGGCCGCTTGATGTTTTCATTGACCATGAACTCTACCCATGATGCTCGATTGGTGAACTTTCACCAGATCGAGCATTTCTCCGGAATCACGTTTCGCTGGACCGAAGCCGTGTCGATGATTCGTATCGCGCTTCCGAGCGTCAATGCTCGTGTGGCGATCGACACGGGTTGTTTGCGCGGTGATCGACTGGATTTTCCATTTCGAATCTACTGGAACGACTTCGAAGTCCCCCGCAAGGCCATCCGCATCGAACGGGGGGTATTGTCGTTCGATGTCTCCAATAGCCTCTGCGAGCCCGCCGGTGAACAGCGGTTGACCATCAGTTGCAAACCGCTGAAAGCCGAAAACGGCCGCCGAAAACTGGGAATGCCGGTTTGCTCGGTTCGTGTCGAACCGCGAGAAACCGCACTCGGAAAGTCCGATACCGAATACCCTGTGTATCAACCGGTCAAGCCTCTTCGCGACCGAATCCCCTTCGCAAAAAAGACAGCAGCTCCGCCGACCGTGCCACTCTGGCGGATCAAGTTTCCTGAACCGAGCCGCGAATCCACCCCAAGCTACGATCACCCCAAACCCGTGACGGGGTATGACCGGGTCGTCGTTTCAACTTGCGAAATTAACTCTCGTCATGGAACCGGCATCCTCATTCAGCATCTCTTTCAGGATTTGGATCGCGTCGCGACGATCAACTCCTACCAGTGCTACAACGACGAACGCACCCCGTCTGGAACCCACTACTGTCTGGATGATCACCGCAATCTGAATCGGCACGACATCTATCGACAACTGATGTCATGGTTTGATCACTCGCCTCCCAAAGAAGCCTACATCGTGCCGAATTTTGCCAGCGATTTTCACATTGCCACGGGACTCAAGGATCTGTTCGGAACCAAAATATGCCTCCATGTAATGGATGACAGTTGCTTGTATGGCGATGTATCGGTCGAGCTCGTCCAGAAGGCCATCGAAATGGCCGATCTGGTGTTTGTGATCTCGCCGGAGATGCAGGATGCCTATCAACAGCAGTTCGGCCGAAAGATGTCTTTGCTCCCTCCGATTGTTCCGGATCAACATATTCCAGCCAAGCCTGTTCCGTGGCTGACCCAATCACCGGTGGCTGAGCCATCCCGATCCCTCTGGAACGGAATTCGGCAGCGGCTTTCCCTGAGTGCCCGTGATTCAGAGTGTGACAACTCCTTGCTGCGTGGTGTGCTGATCGGCAACGTGTGGGATGAAGCCTGGCTGCAAAGGCTGTGTAAAACGATCAAGGAAAGCGGCCTTCAGATCGACTGGTTTGCCAACGATCCCGACCTGGTGCGGTTACAAATCTCGACGGAAGCACTGGCCGAATGCGGACTGCAATTGCACGATGCACTTTGGGGAGAAGAGTTAGTTCAGGAACTGCGCCGCCGACCTTTTGCGATCATGCCTTCCGGCACCTTTTCCAGCGATTCAAAAAATGAAGGCATCGCCCGATTGAGTCTACCCAGCCGGGTGCCCTTCATGATCGCAACGGCGAACCTGCCGATCATTGCCATCGGGGGTCATGACACGGCAGCCTCCGCGTTTCTGTCCCGTTTTGGATTGGGAATGACGGTGAACTACGACGGATTTGAACTCAAACAAGCGGTCGACTCGATCACGCGATCAGGCGAGCAGCAGCGAATCCGATCACACGCATTCAATGTGGGGCATCGATTTTCAAATCGGGACCTGGCGTCTTGGCTTTGGGATTCGCTTCAGAACGGTACACCCGTCGATCAACGATTTGAGGAGCTGTTTGAAGTGCGGTCATTGAACGGGCGGAAGGCCGCCTGATAGTAGATTCATGCGAAATTTTTTCAACATTGTCCTCTACGCACTTCGCTTTAAGTGGTCGCTTGCGGGTGCGATTTCATCTTCCGTGGTGATTGCGCTTCTGTGGAGCGCCAGCATCTGGACCATCTATCCCATCGTCGAAATTGTGCTCGACGGAAAGACGGGAAAACAGTGGCTGGCGGCAGAGATTGCCAAGGCGGAAACGAGTGCCGCCCAATGCGGACAAGAAATCGAAACGCTAAAGCAGGAACTAGACAACCTTCCTCCCGACGCACACACCCGACAGGTGGCTCCGTTTCAGAATCAGATCAACCGCAGCCAGTCGAGACTCCACGCAGAAGAAAAAGCGCTCCAATGGTATCGCTGGCTCGAACCGTATGTGGAACGATGGGCACCCGACTCGCCCTATCAAACCTTGTTGCTGGCCATCGGATGGTTGCTGGCGACCTCCTTGGTCAAAGGCGCATTGCTGATTGTCAGCACCCAACTGGTGGCCCGGGTGGCCAATCGCACCGTCACCGATTTGCGGCGAATCTACTACCGTAAGGCACTCGAAATGGACCAGCAGCGCATCGAGGAACTGGGCACGTCGAGCATGATGACGTATCTATCGCACAACATGTTGATGATCACCGCAGGTCTGCACGCCTTTTTCGGCCGGATGATTCGTGAACCCATGAAGATGATCACTTGCCTGATTGGCGCCGGGATGATTTCTTTTCCGTTGCTGGTCATCACGCTGGCGATCTCACCGGTGGGCTGGTTGATCGTTCGCTCGTTGACCAATCGAATGAAGCGGGCCACTTCGCGGGAAATCGATGGCATGACGGGTATTTTCCAGACCCTCATGGAAACCTTTTCCGCAATCAAGATCGTCCATATCTTCAATCGTGAAGCCACCGAGCGACGCCGATTCAAACGGAACGCGAATACACTTTACCGCATTTCGCAGAAGATGAATTTCTACGATTCGCTGCTCCGGCCGATCGTGGAAATGATGGGAACCATTGCGATTGCGGTGGCGATTATGGTGGGAGCCTATCTGGTTCTCAATGAGGAAACGCATCTGTGGCGGATTCGTATCTCGGATCGGCCTTTGACGTCTACCAGCTTGTTGTTGTTCTTCGGGTTCCTGGCGGGCGCAAGCGATCCAGCCCGAAAGATGAGCGAAGTCATCAATCAGGTGGTGCGCGCGGGCATGATCGCCGACATGCTGAAAAAGACGTTTGACCAGAAACCAACCGTTGTCGCAGCCAGACGTGGGCTTGCGGTGCCAAAGCATAGCCAATCCATCCGCTTCGACAACGTGGCCTTCGAATATCGCCCCAAGCAAAATGCCATCGACTCCGTGACGTTCGAAGTACCGTTTGGCCAAACGATCGCGATTGTCGGGCCTAACGGCTGCGGCAAGTCCACCTTGATGAACCTGCTGGCCCGATTCTACGATCCGCAGCAGGGCGACATCCTGCTCGATGGGGTCAACCTTCGTGATCTCAGCCCTCGAAAACTTCGGCAACAAATGGCTTGGGTCACGCAGGAAAGCACGCTGTTCAAATCCACGATCCGCGAAAACATTCTGTACGGGAAACCGGACGCCACCGAAGAAGAATTCATGGCCGCCGCCGAACGAGCGCTGGTGACGCATATTGTCCAGGAAAAACCGAGCGGCTTCGGTACTTTCGTCGGCGAAGAAGGCCGGCAACTTTCGGCAGGCCAGCGCCAGCGAGTTGCATTGGCGCGAGCGATCCTGGCCGATCCGCGAATCCTGATTTTGGACGAAGCGACCAGCCAAATCGATGGTAAAACCGAAACCGTTTTGCACGAAGGGCTGGCTGATTTCATCAAGCAGCGAACCACCTTCATCGTGACCCACCGCGTCAGTTCCCTGAAGTTGGCGGACCGCGTTCTCATCATGGACAACGGAAAAATCACGTTCGACGGCACCCCCGCAGAAGCCTGGATTCAATCGAAGGAATTCAATTTCCTGTTCAACAAGGCCGCAGCATAGAAAAAGTAGGGTGTGTGGAGCGGTCGAACCTTGCGAGGAAGATGGCCAGACGAAAAGAGCGTCCTGATGTTGGAGTCCCCCACGGAGTCCAGTGACCGCGCAACACACCCTACGTCCTCTTGCTGCATCACCGAAGCTCCGCCAGCGGCAAAGCGGGTGCGCATCCGCAACCGCTCCCACAAGATTTCTGTTTGTTCGAATTCAACTTGCGTTCGATTTCTAGCGAAGTGGGCGTGGTCGCAAGCCCTCCCAATGAAGTGCAACGGTGTTCTCGCGGCATCATGCTCGATACATTCTTGGCGGCTTCAATCACTTCATCCAGTGGAATCAGCGGATCGAACTGAGACAAGGCCATGTTGGCACAGCAGAATGCATTGCTGGCCGCCATCACGTTCTTACCCAGGCAGGGCGCTTCGACACGATTGGCAATCGGATCGCAAATCAGTCCCAGCATGGACTGGAATGCCATCGACGAGGCTGCAATGGATTGACGCAAACTTCCTCCTGCCAAGCCAACCAATGCCGCCGCCGCCATACAGGCCGCCGATCCGCCTTCCGCCTGGCAGCCTCCCACTTCGGCGGCAAACGTCCATTGGCTTGTGATAAAGACACCAATCAAACCGGCCGCCAACATCGCTTTCGCCATTTCCTCTTCGGAGAGGTTCAAGACTTCCGCCATCGCGATGACGGCTCCTGGCAAAGCAGCACAAGCGCCCGCCGTAGGAGCCGCCACAATCACCCCCATCGAACTTTTGACTTCCATCAACGCGGTCACGTAAAGGATGATCCGGTTCACCGCGCCTCCATCAAGCAACCGATTGGCCTGGAGCAACTGCTGGAACTGTCCCGACTGATGTCCCAGCACCCGATCGTCGTAATGGGTGCCCGTAATTCCAATTTCGATCGATCGCCTGAGAATTCGCACGATGGAAACCATTTTCTCAATGATTTCCGGTTCGGAAAGTTTTCCGCGGGCCATTTCATATTCGACCGCCAACTTCCACAAAGGAATTTCCTGATCGCCAACGATTTGCAACATCTCGGTGCAATTCGTAAACGGTACTTTCATCCCTCGGTGAGATCGAACAGGCAAAACACAATTCAATTGCTTGACCCAAGTGACAGAACCAAAGGAACCCAGCCCCGACACCAGCGAGCCCGAAAGAAACTCGGAGCCTTTGATCTGAATCAGCCATTGGTCGTTGAACGGGTGCGTGATGACTGCTTCACCGTTGAGGTTTTCATTCAGCCACTGATCCAGTTTTTGAACCTGTGAATCGCTTTCCGTCTGAATCGCAATCAATGTTTCCTGATAGTCGCCACAAATGGAAACGGGAATCCGGTCGACTTCAATGACTTCAATCATTCCACCTCCCGTCGAGATCGCAACCAGTTCATGTTGTTGCGATGTATTCGACAAGATCAGCCGATAGGTATTCGGATGAGGATCACCAACGTCAACGGTTTCAATCCGGACCGAGATGCCGGCTTCCGCCAAGGCAGTACCCGAATCTGGTAATCGTTCGTCGTCCGCTTCCCATCCCAGCAAGCCACCGAATAGTCCCATGTCAGATCCTTGGCTCTCATGGGTCGTGGGCAAGGAGCCACTTCGATCAAACTCAACCAGCACCTCCTCAATGTTTCCGTCCATCAAGTCCCGGGCAAGTCGTCCGATACGAAGTGCCGCCGCACAGTGAGAACTGGAAGGCCCCCGCATCACCGGGCCGATCACATCGTTAAAAATGCTAACTGCGTTCATATTCAATATTCAATCCAAAAACAGGGACATCTATGCCTCCAGTTGGGCCATGACTTCAGCAGAGACATTGAAATTGGCTGAGACGGATTGAACATCGTCATGGTCATCGAGGGCATCGATCAATGACAAAACCTGCTTTGCCTGTTCAACGTCCAGATCGATCAGACTCGAGGGAATGCGAGTCACTTGCTTGGATTGACATTCGATGCCGGCTTTCTCGAGCGCGTCGCAAACGTCCGCGTAGCTGCCGGGATCACACAATACCTCGAACACATCTTCCGAGGTTGAAATATCGTCCACGCCCGCCTCGAGCAACAATTCCATCAGAGCATCCTCCGTCGTCGCCGAGGTCGGGACGGCCAACAAGCCCTTGCGATCAAACAAATAGCTCACGCAGCCCGTCGTTCCCAATTGCCCACCGAATTTTTCAAAGACTTTGCGAACCTCCGGAGCCGTCCGGTTTCGATTGTCGGTCAGGATATCGCACATGATCGCTACGCCGCTGGGCCCATAGCCTTCATAGAGGACTTCGACAAACTCTTCCGCCCCCATTTCACCGCTTCCTCGTTTGATGGCGCGTTCGATGGTGTCTTTGGGCATCCCGACGGCTTTGGCATCGGTGATCGCGTTACGCAGCCGAGCATTCCCGGAAGGGTCCGCGCCGCCCTTGGCGGCGACAATGATCGTCTTGCTGACCTTGCTCCAGAGTTTCGAACGCTTTGCATCCGTAGCCGCTTTTTTGTGCTTGATGTTTGCCCACTTGCTGTGGCCTGCCATTTTTGATCGAGGGTTAGGGGGTGAATTTTCGTTCCCCACCGAAATCAATTCGGTGGGGAGTAGCAAACTAATTGAGATTGTAGGACGATTGTCCTCAATCGTTCATAGGCTGGACTATCGCGGCTTGGGTTTTCTCGTGGCTCCTTTGACAACCTTTGCGGGTAGCTTTGTCTTGGGTGTTTTGGGTTTGTCTTTCTTGACGGGTTTTTGAGTTTTGCTGGTGGTTGCCGGAGGACGTCCTCGTTTGGCAGGTGCTGCGGCTGGCTTTTCGGGCTTCTTGGCCTTATCCGCTGCTTTGGCGGCAGGCTCCTTACGAGTTTCCTTGGCCGGTGCAGTCGACTCGCCCCGATCATCGGTACTCGCAGCTTCCTCGGTGACTTTTTTGCCTCCCCGTTTGGGAAACAAATCCTTGGCGACGGGATTGATTTTAACAAGCTGCTCCCGGATTTTCGGATTGAATGGCGAACTCAGAAACGCTACTGCCAGTTGATGAACGCTGGAAAAGAAATCCGATCCCTGCGATTTCGAAATCGTCCGCTCCAGCCCCGTCACATGGCCGCTCAGCGCCTCCGCCTCCGAAACGATTCCCACGGTATAGAACAGCAACATCATCGCCCGATCCAGCGGAATCGAGTGACCG
Source organism: uncultured Pirellulaceae bacterium (assembly GCA_964414815.1). GTDB lineage: Bacteria > Planctomycetota > Planctomycetia > Pirellulales > Pirellulaceae > Mariniblastus. Next base: position 140,351 of record CAYPXY010000005.1, read on the forward strand.
CCAAGCCCTGCCTGCGACACATAGGCGACGACGAAAGAACTGACGCCTTTGAATTTTTCGAATTGCGTCACCGCCTTGCTCAGATTCTCCTTGCGCAGAAAATCCAGTTCGAACTGGTAGTAAGATTCAAAAATGCCGTGCAGGGTTTTTTTGACCGAGACCGCCGTCTGTTTGGGAAACGTGTTTCGCTTCATCAGCTCGGCCAGTTCCGAAGCGGTTGTGACCCGAACTTCGTTCCAGTCAAAGAAATTCTCCTGCAGCTTTGCCAACGCTTCGTCGGCCGCTTCATAGGAGGAGTTTTCCAGACAGCACCCATACAGCATGTGCTCGATCACCGTCCGGTTCGACGGGGGAGCAACAGGAGGGTATTCCTTCTTGCAAAATTTAAACAGTGCAAGAATGAGATCAGCTCGTGATTTGGTTGCCATTTTCTTTTGTCAGTAGTCAGTTGTCCGTGGTGTTCCGCAGCGTGGTTGATTGTTCCTGCGATTGCTTTTAAATCCTATTTCAATCTTCATACTCTTCCTCTTCACGATCTTCCTTCGGCAGTACCTCTTCCAGAATTCGTGTGACGATCATCGCGTTTTTGACCCCTTGATCCAGCTCGAACTGGATGCGAGGTGTGTATCGGGTATCGATCCGCTTGCCGATTTTCGATTGCAGGAACCCCACCGAGCTTTGCAGCCCCTTCAGGCACAGCTCCTGCTTCTTTTCCTCGCCCATGATCGACACATGGACTTTCGCGTGCCGCATGTCGGGCGACATTTCGACAAACGTCACGGTCACATCGCTGACGCGGGGATCGCGAATCTCGGTCAGGATCGCCATGCTGACGACCTCCCGAACGGCTTCGGCAGCTTTTAAAACACGACGGGAACTCATCACATACCTCGGAAGAAAAGACAGAACGGAAACGATAGCGAAATTTACAGTGTACGGGCGACTTCCTGAATCTTGTATGCTTCCAGGGTGTCGCCTTCCTTGACATCATTAAATCCGGACAGTTTGATTCCGCATTCCATTCCCCGCTGGACTTCCTTGGCATCGTCTTTCTCTCGTTTGAGAGATTCGATGGGATAGTCGCCGATCACGCGGCTGTCGCGAATGATCCGTAACCGGCAATCGCGTTCGATGTTTCCACGCATCACGCGGCAGCCCGCGATATTTCCGGCCTTGCTGACGTTGAATACACGCAACACCATCGCCATCCCCAATTCGACAACCTGTTCTTCCGGCTTGAGGCGGCCTTCGAGCGTCGCCTTCAAATCGTCCGTAATCTTGTAGATCACTTCGTACCGACGAATTTCGACTTTCAGGTCCTCGGCCAGCGACCGTGCGGCTTCATCGGCCACCACATTGAATCCGGCAATCACTGCATTGGAGGCGTGAGCCAGCCGAACGTCGGCCACCGAAACACCGCCGGGCAACGCTTGCAACACCTTGATCTGAACTTCCGGATGCGAGATTTTGCCAAGCTCTTTTTGAATGGCCTCGATCGAGCCTCGCACGTCGGCGCGGATAATCAGGTTGAGCGTCACGACGTCTCCCTGACCACCGGTCAAGTCGCCCGATTCGAGCAAACTCTGGAAGTCGTGCAACGACGTTCGTGTGGTCCGGCCGCCAACCCGCTCGACCGTTCCCTTGTAACGGCGTTCTTCCGCCAGTTCGCGAGCCTTGGCAATATCGCTGACGACAAAAAACTTGTCGCCCGCTCCGGGTGCCACATCGAAACCTGTCACGTTGACGGGTGTCGATGGCTCGGCATGTTTCTTTTTCTTGTTTCGGTTGAGAGTGTCATAAATCGCCTTCACCCGGCCGTAGGACGAACCGCAGACGATAATGTCGCCGATGTTGAGCGTTCCACCTTGAACCATCAACTTCGCCACGACCCCTCGGTCGGACTGTTGTTCCGCCTCCAAACACATCCCGTAAGCGGGCCGATCTGGATTGGCCTGATAGTTGTGCATCTCGGCGACCGTCAACACGGTTTCCAGCAACTCCTCCAGTCCCTGACCGGTGGTCGCACTGGTTCTCACCACTTCGATGTCGCCACCCCATTCACTCGGTAGCAGTTCGTGGGCGGCTAGATCCTGCATCGCCTTGTCGGCGGAAACGCCCGGCAAGTCGATCTTGTTGAGCGCCACCACGATCGGCACTTCGGCGGCTCGGGCATGGCTGATGGCCTCTTCGGTTTGCGGCATGATCCCGTCGTCGGCGGCAACCACCAGCACGGCGATGTCGGTTACGTTCGCACCGCGCGCACGCATCTCGGTAAACGCTTCGTGACCAGGCGTATCGACAAACGCGATTTTGCGACCGTCCTTGAAAATCTCGTAGGCACGGATGTGCTGCGTGATTCCACCGGCTTCGCCCGCAACCACATTGAGACCGATAATCGCATCGAGCAGCGAGGTCTTGCCGTGGTCGACGTGCCCCAGGAACGTCACAATCGGCGCCCGAGGTTTCAGCGATTCCGGATCATCCTCCTGGGTCACCTGGGACATGAAAGTGTCTTCCAGACTTTGAGCACCCCGGAATTCGACTTCCAGCCCCAACTGCATGACCAGCATTTCAACGGCTTCATCGTCGATCATCGAGTTGATGTTTTTCACGTCGTCGATGCCCAGTTTCTGTAGCTCAAAAATGGCTTTCACGGCCGGAACACCCGTTACCTCGGAAAACTCGCGAACGGTACAGGGCAATTGCAGGACCAGATTTCCTTTTCGAGGTGCTGCGGTGCTGGCTCCGCTTCGTCGCCCTGACGTTCGACGTGATTCGTTCCGGCGAAGCGGTGTCGTGCGGCGAGTTACCACACTGCGGCCGGATCGTGCAGCGGCTTCACCTTCCGGTTCACCGGGTCCACCATCGCGGCGATGGGTTCGGCGGATAGGCGAGCCTTCGCTGGTGTCTTCGCCCTCTTCCTTGCCTTTGCCTTTTTTCTTGACGCGGCTTTTAGCAGATTTGGTAAATGACTCGAGTGGAGCATGTCCAACGCGGGCCTTGGCAATCGCTTCTTGGGGAAGCGCGATATCCGGCTTTTGAACCTTTTCGGCAGGCTCCTTCTTGAGTACAGGTTGTTTGATTTCGGGCATCGCCGCCAGTTTGACATTGAGTCCCGTTCTGCGAGGCTTGGCACCCGCCTTGGAGCCTGACTCCGATGAACCGGCCGCTCTCTGGTCGAGGTCGCGAACCGTGCCGGATCGGTTGAGCGTTGCCGGACGACGGGGGGCGAGCGGCGAACCGTCTTTGGGAGCCATTTTTCGCGTCGAAGGTTCGCCCGATCGAGGCTGCACGCGAGCGGTTGGGGGCGCCGCAGGCGTTGCTGGCTTGGTGTCCGTCTTGGCTCGCAGACGGTCGAGCAAGGCACTGACCTTGGGTCTGGCAGCCCCATCATCGGCTGACTCAGGTTCTGATTCCGCGACGACCGAATGCTCGACCACGGTCTCATCAGACGCAGCGACTTCGACTGGTTCGTCGGCCACCACATCATTCGGTTCCTCCCCATCGACCGGCGGAGTAGACTCTGGAGTTGCCGCCGTTTTGGGCGCGGCGATTTCGCCGATCTTGCGCGGCACAGCACGAGCGGTGGGAGGCCGCATAGGCATGGGAGCGGTTGCCGTCGAAGGCGGGGTGGACGGCTTGGCTCCCTGACTCTTCAGGTAGTCTTTGATCGTCTGGACCTCGTCATCATCGAGACTGGCCAGCGCAGAGCCTTTCCCGGTGATATTCGCCTTCTCGCAAATATCAAGCAGTTGTTTGTTGTCGAACCCAAGTTCTTTTGCAAACGCGTAAATGCGTATCGCCACGTTCAGTCGCTTTCTCTATGGATCGTTCCGCCTGTCTTTGCAGCCGCCGTCGAGTCAACGGCGATTGAGTTACTGTCCCATCTCCGCACCCAACGCGAGTACGGCCACAGAAACATACACGGATTCCGATCTGTCGTAAGGTTTTAATGTTACATAAAGTTCCCTTTTACAAGGCTTCAGACGTTCGGCCAAGAAATCATGACTGGAAATCTTAACCGCTGGGCAATCAGCGTCCCTCAAGGTTTCGCTGACACGCCGGATTCGTGTCCCGTAAAACGGAACCGATTTGACCCTCTTGATTGGTTATTAGGCGACCGGCAGGCAAAAGTTTACCCAAGCGACATTGTGCTTCCCAGATGCTGAGTTGCGAGTCGCGGAGCGACTCGCCTACACTAGGGTACGTCTTTATCTGCCGGCTGCCTTATTATCTGCCGGCTGCCTTATGAGTCGCCCGTTGCCGAACTGTCGTCACTCGGGCTGCCGGAAGCATCATCCGCCTCTTCGGACTCATTCCCTTGGGATTCCCCCGCCTCAGACGTTGCGACGGCACTTTCCAAGAGTTCTTCCGCTTTCTGTTGTTTCTTCTTCTGTTCTGCTTCGGCTTTTTTCAGTTGCTTTTCTTCTGCGGCCCTTTTCTCAGCGACTTCGGCCAGCTCTTCAGCGCGGACCACGATGGCGTCCACCTGTTCTTCAGTCAAATCGCCCAGCCTCATCAAATCTTCCGGCTCGATCACCGACAGATCGTCATACGAAAGGTAGCCTTCTCCGACCAACTGGTTGGCCAAGTCCTCACTGACACCGTCGATTTTGACAAAGCCCTGAACCGCGCGGTCGATCTGCTTTTCCAGTTCGGACTGGGTCATGATTTCGATATCCCAATTGCACAATCGGGTCGCTAATCGAACGTTCTGGCCACGCTTGCCGATCGCCAGCGACAATTGATCTTCGCGGACCAGCACGATGGCCCGGCCGATCAATTGACACAAAATCACTTCGTCCACTTCGGCGGGCTGCAAAGCGTTGGGAATCAACACCATCGGGTCAGCATCCCAGCGGACAATATCAATTCGCTCATTGGACAGTTCGTCAATAATCCCCTTGATCCGGTTTCCCCGCACGCCGACACAGGCACCCACACAATCGACCTTTGAGTCAGAACTGCTGACGGCGACCTTGGAACGCTGGCCCGGCTCACGCGAAATCGAGTTGACCGAAATCACCCCATCGACGATTTCCGGAATCTCCATTTCGAACAGCCGCTGAACAAACATCGGACGAGTCCGGCTGAGCACCACCTTGATGCGACTGCCTTGCGGTTTGACCTCGGTGACGAGTGCACGAATGCGGTCGCCGGGTTTGAAATCGTCTCCGGGAATCTGCTCGCCCTTGGGCAAAATGGCTTCGACCGGACCAAGCGTCACGGTTGTCAGCCGGGCTTCATTCCGGTGAACCGTGCCCGTGACAATGTCGTTGACGATTTCATTGAACTCTTCGATTTGCGAATCACGCTCTGCCTCGCGGACTTTTTGGATGATGACCTGCTTGGCTGTCTGTGCTCCGATACGGCCGATGGTATCTTCGTAGTCCAGCTCTTCCTGTCCATTACGACCGGCAATTTCACCGGTGGCGCGGTCGATGAAGAACTCGATATCGGCTTCTTCGCCAAAATGTTTCCGCGCCGCCGACACCAACCCCGACTCGATCGCGACAAAGACGGTTTCTTTGTCAATGCTTTTTTCGCGATGGAGCGAATCGACAATTCGCAGAACTTCATTTGCGTTCATTTTTAGTTGTCAGTGGTCAGTGGCCAGTGGGTTGGTTGTCAGTTGTGGCAATTTGCGGTTGTCATTCGGTGACCAGGAACGGGTTGTCAGTCGTCGATTGCTACGGGTGCAGTAACTCGCAGCCTGCAGCGATCAACGGACTACCAACAACAGCCAACTGACAACAAAAAAAATTCCGCCGGTTCACGCATTCGTACGTCGCTTGATGCAACCCACCTACGTTCACCGCCGGACAGTTGGCGCGACTTGCCGATCCCGCTTCCGTTTTACGAAAGCCAAACCGAGAAGTCGTTGTCGGACTTGTCCCTATCCCCTTGAGCAACGATCAATCAACAATCGTTGCAGCCGGGCTTGGAAAAACTTGCTTAAACCACGGGCAATACTCCGCCACCAAACGTAGTGTTAGACCAAACGACAATCATCTAAAGGGAATCTGAGCGTCCATCATGGTCGCGTTCGCGAGAATGCGGAAGCGACACAAGTCGCTGAAATAACCGCTATCCTGGCGACCGAGATACGACGGAGGCGCAAAATTGCCTTCCAATTTTCAATAAAGATACCGGATTTTTCGCGTTTCGTCAACCTGAAAACCTCTTTCAGAAATGTCAGGAGAAAAGACAGAAGCGGCAGACAGAGGCCAAAATCAGGCCAAAGACTGGCGGCAGGCAGAAATCGCTCGGAAAAGCAGCATTTTTTCGATACTTTGGCCGTCCAAATAGGCTCCAGGAAGAATACCCGAAAATCGGAGCAGAAACCGCCCGCGGTGCCTTGGCGACCTCTGTGTGAACCGTTTGCTGACCTCTGTCACCCGACCTGAGAAAAAATGGGGCCAACGTCTGGCCTGGTGGAAATCATAACCCGAAGCGTAAGCGAGGGAAGAAACCCGGCCCCTCGCTTACGCTTCGGGTTATGATTCGAATAATATCAACAGTGATAGCAGAGAAATCCACCAGCCCAGCCAACGTCTCTGTGCCTTGGTGACTCTGTGTGAGCCAATTTAGGCAGGAAGATGGAGGCAAGAACATTTCGGAACAATATCTTCCCAACGTGAATCCGCAAAATGGTCCACACCGCACAAATTGTATAAAATATTACACAACCAACCCATGTTCCAACGATGCATTGTCGTTGGCCACCCTAACCAAAGGACATGCGCCTTTAGAATGTGCTTAACCAAAGGACATGCACCTTTAGAATGTGCTAGCATAACTGGCCGGTCAAGTGCCTGTCCTTTGTTTACAAAGAGGGCACAAAGGACGCAAAGAGGGCGCAAAGGACGGGCACCTGCCTGGCCTGCAATTTTTTCACAAAGGACAGGCACCTTTGGAATGGTGCAAGCAGAACTTTGGCCTCCCAAATGGGTTCAAAAAGAATATCTGGAAATCGGAGCAGAATCGCTCACCGCGCCTTTGTGATTCTATATACAAGTAGTTTACGGCTCTCTGCAACCTGGCCTAAATTCAGGACATTTCCTATGAACCGCAATGATTCTCCAAAAATGGTGGCAAGAACTGTTCAACTATTGGGAATGCTTATTTGTGTGGCGTTTCTGTTTACGTCCACCAGCTTGGCACAATCTCTGGTTGGCGTTGACAACCGCTCCGTGAATCGTGTTGAGCGAACTAAAATTCTCGATATCAGCAATCAAATCGACAAACGGGTCTCGCAAACACTGGCGGAGCAAAACCAGCTTCTCAACCCGCTGGCAAGCGACGAAGTGTTTGTGCGTCGAATCTATCTGGATATCGTTGGACGAATCCCCACATTGGACGAGATCACTCGATTTCTTGAATCGGAATCAAGCAACAAGCGAGCTGACCTCATCGACGAGTTGCTCGACTCGTGGGGCTATGTCAGCCATCATTACAACTATTTTGCAGATTTGCTTCGCGCCCGATCACGACTGCAAAACAATATCGCCGGCCAGCCTTATATTGACTTCATCAAAGACTCGCTTGAAGCCAACCAGCCGTACGATCAGTTCGTGCATGCGTTGATCGCCTCGGAAGGCCCATTGCTGGAGCGGGGTAATGGAGCCACAGGCTACTATCTCCGCGATTTCGGGATGCCGGAAGACAATATGTCGAATACGGTTCGAGTCTTTCTTGGGACGCGGCTTGAATGCGCCCAGTGTCACGACCATCCATACGACAAGTGGACCCAGCGACAGTACTTTGAGATGGTCGCGTTCACCGGCGGGATGAGTTATCGCGATCCAATGGGCGATGCAAATTCGATGGATGTCGCCAGGTTGGTCCGCGATCAAACGCTTTCGAACGATGAGCGCCGGATTCTGCGCCAAGTCATTCAACCGATATTCAACGGCGTGTCCGGTTCAGGCACCGGTCTTGCCCGATTGCCAGAAGGATTCCAAGGAAGTGACGGAAAAGCATTCGAAATCGTCAAAGCGAAAACGATTTTCGGTGAACAACCCGAACTGGACCCGAGGATTCCGCGCAGCGGTCGTAACCTCGGCAACCGTCAGCGTCAACAAATGGTTCGTCGGCCGCAACAGATTCCTGGCGCCCGCGAGATCGGATCGCGACGTATTTTTGCGGACTGGTTGATCGATGCCGACAATCCGCGCTTTGCCAAAGTGATCGCCAACCGGATGTGGAAGCAGGCGATGGGACTCGGATTGATCGAACCGGTCGATGTGATCGACGATAGCACGGTGGCGTCGAATGAAGCGCTGCTGGACATGCTGACTCAATCGATGATTGAGTTGGATTTTGATCTGAAACAGTATCTGCGAGCGATCTACAATTCGCGAACGTATCAAGGTGTGGCCGTGACCCACGACATTCTTGACCCAGCAGAATTCTACTTCAACGGCCCCGTGATGCGTCGAATGACGGCGGAACAGATTTGGGATTCGCTGCTGACGCTGGTGTATCCGGAGACAGATCAACGAGCGAGTACCACGGGACTTGGTCGACAATTTCGGAGATTAGGAATCGACGCGGTCGATGCTTATGATGCTTACGATCAACTCAAGGAAATGTCCGCCGAGGAGATTCTCGATCTCACCAAGTCGATTGCCAGTGGCCAACGACAACCGCAAATGACCATGAATCGTGATCGGCGGTCGCGAAACCAGAATCCGTTCGTCCGCTCGTCCGAGCTGCCTTCGCCGGCTCCTCCCGGTCATTTTCTGCGGGAGTTCGGCCAATCGGATCGCGAAGAAATTGAAAATGCCAACAGCGAGCCTTCGGTGATTCAGGTACTTTCACTGATGAATGGTTTTGTCGAGCAACAGTTGACTCAAAATCGAAACGCGGTTCTGCTGAAACACACACAGCAGGCAAGTTCCCACTCGGTCAGAATCGAAAAAACATTTCTGGCGATGCTGAGCCGATATCCGACGAAATCCGAACAAGAGACCTGGCTCCTTGAATTTAAATCCAGTCCGCGCGATGCCGAGGCCGATTTGATTTGGACACTGGCTAATTCAGCCGAATTTATTTTTGTGAAGTAGCTTTATGAAAGACGATACTCTCTCCCGTCGTACGGTTGTCAGCGGTGCTGCCAGAACCTTTCTTGGACTCAGCGCCCTGTCGGTGTTTTCAAACTGGGTGAAGCCCCTCGAAGCAGCACCTGCCCGGTTTCGCGAGCCAGGCAAAGCCAAATCGGTGATTTACCTGTTCATGAACGGAGGCATGAGCCAGCTCGACACGTTTGACACCAAACCCGGCTCGGATACACAAGGCCCTGTCGAATCGATCAAGACCAATGCCGACGGAATTCTGATCAGCCAGTTCTTTCCGAACATGGCGCACCAGATGGACAAAGTCGCCGTGATCAACAGCATGTACTCCAGTCAGGGTGCCCACGAGCAAGGGCGGTATTTCATGCACACCAGTTACGAGATGCGCGGAACGATCCGCCATCCCGATCTCGGCGCCTGGAGTGCGTTTCATTTGGGCAAAATCAACCCGGGTCTTCCCGCAAATGTGAAGGTCGGCGGCAACAGTGCTGGGCTGGGCGGCGGCTTTCTGGAGTCGGAGTTCGCAGCGCTGCCGATTGGCGATCCGACAGCCGGTTTACAGCACAGCAAATTGCCGCGGCGCGTTTCCGAATCCCGTTTCGCGAACCGCATGCAACGTCTCGAGCAGATGAATCGCGAATTCGCCGACCAGCATGACACCAAGCTCTCACGGGCGTATACGCAGATGTACGATGAAGCCGTTCGGCTGATGAAAAGCGAAGACCTCCAGGCGTTCGACTTGACGCAAGAGAAGCCGGCCGTGCGCGACCGATATGGAGATAACCCATTCGGCCAGGCCTGTTTACTCGCTCGGCGGCTGGTGCAGCATGGAGTCCGTTTCATCGAAGTCGACAACGGCGGTTGGGATACCCACACCGACAATTTCGATCAGGTGGAAACCAAAGGAGCCATTCTCGATCAGGCATTGGCGGCTTTAATCGGCGATTTGTCTGAAAACGGATTGCTTGAGGAGACACTGGTGGTCCTGGCAACCGAATTTGGCAGGACACCGACCATTGTGATGGATCAGAACAACGGCCGCAATCATTACCCGCAAGCATTCACCTGTCTATTAGCGGGCGGTGGGATCAAGGGCGGGATTCGACACGGCAAAACGGATGCCAAGGGGCACGAGATCATTGAAGATCGAGTCACGATTCCCGACTTCAACGCCACGATTGCTTACGCGTTGGGAATCCCGCTCAACGCCGAGACCCATTCGCCCTCACAACGCCCGTTCAAAGTGGCCGATACCGGCCAACCCGTGTTGGAGTTGTTTGCCTGAGCCAATCCAGTTGTCTGGCTATTTTTTTTTATCTAATTTTTTTTCCAGTTCAATGCCCCAGTCATGCATGGCAAAAAGGACGGGTTTGAGCTTCTGACCCAGTGGCGTTAAACCGTACTCGACTTTGAGAGGCGTCCGCTGCTGTACATCTCGGGAAATGACACCCCATTTTTCCAGCTCTCGAAGTTGCCGCGTAAGCGTTCTTGTCGAGATACCCCGAAGAGCCCGATTCAACTCGCCAAAACGCGTGGTGCCTTCGAGAAGATGATGGATGATTAACACCTTCCAACGGCCACCGATCGCCTGGAGGGTCGTCTCCACAGGACATCCGACGGTCTTTTTGCCATTCTTCCGATCCCTTGTGCCTACCATAAATTTCCTTCAGCAACAAAAAAACTGATTACAAAAAAGCCCATACTGGCCTCTCAACCAACCCACGAGTATAAGTATAAATCATGAGGCACAAAGTTTCCTGTCACAAGTTATGATTTGATTTTGATTTACACTTTTTGAGGAGAAGACGATGACCAAGACTCAATTTAACAAATGGATGATCGACCCCAACGACGCCGTTTTACTGTTGATCGATCACCAAAGTGGATTATTTCAGTTGGTTAAAGACATGGACGTGCCGACGTTGCGCAATAACGTCATTGCGTTGGCCAAAGCAGCAAAGCTGACCAGAACACCAACCTTTACGACGGCTTCGGTACCCGATGGCCCCAATGGTCCGCTGATTCCGGAGATTCACAACGTTAATCCGGATGCGGTCTACATCCCGCGCACCGGACAAATTAATGCCTGGGATAATCCGGAATGGGTTCAGGCGATCGAGAAAACGGGTCGCAAAACCCTGATTATCGCCGGCACGCTCACCAGCGTTTGCATGGCGTTTCCTACGTTAAGCGCCCTCGAAGCCGGCTACAAGGTATTCAACGTCGTCGATGCTTCCGGCAACTACTCCGCGATGGCGACCGACGTCACACTCGCTCGCGTTGTCCAGGCCGGAGCCATTCCAACGGATACTTTTGCTACGCTGGCGGAACTGATGAGCACCTGGAATCGCCCCGATGCGATGGAGTTTGGGGAGATCATGAAAGACCATATTGTACCGCACTACCAATTGCTGTTCGAGAGCTACGTGAAAGCTCAAAGTGTTCAGAAGGATGGACACGAAACCAAACTGGATAAGTTCGAAGCGGCTCAAGCCAAAAAATGATCTCTCATGAAAACGATTCGTCAAGTGGTTCGTAACGTTCCTCCGCACTGGGTGGGGGATGGCTTTCCGGTACGGAGCCTGTTTTCCTATCAAGATGGAAATGCATTCGACCCGTTTCTGTTGCTGGACTATGCAGGGCCTTATGAGTTTGCGCCCGCAGAGGCCAAACGCGGCGTGGGCGAGCATCCACATCGTGGATTCGAAACGGTGACCATCCTGTACCAAGGAGAGCTGGAGCATGGTGATTCCAGCGGCGCCCGTGGCTCGATTGGCCCCGGCGATGTGCAGTGGATGACGGCGGCGTCCGGTCTGGTCCATGAAGAGTTCCATAGTGAACGTTTTGCCCGCGAGGGAGGAACGCTGGAGATGGTGCAATTGTGGGTCAATCTTCCGGCGAAAGACAAATCGTCGCCGCCCAAGTATCAGGAAATCCTCGCCCATCAAATTCCAGCCGTGGCGCTCGATGAGGGGGCCGGGGAGGTGCGCGTTATCGCAGGCCAATTTCGCGGCACCCCAGGGGCCGCGACCACGTTCACGCCCATCAATGTTTGGGATCTGCGGATCGATCAAGCAAGCCGCACTCCACTTTCGCTACCGGAAGGTCACACGGCATTGCTTGTGAATCAGCACGGCAGGGTGGTCGTCAATGATTCTGAAACCTTGAACGATGGGGAACTAGTCCGATTCGATCGGACAGGCACCGACTTGGTGATTGAAACCCAGGATGCAGCGAGGATGTTGTTGCTCAGCGGCAGTCCCATCGATGAACCGATCGTCGGACGCGGACCGTTTGTGATGAATACCCAAGACGAGATTCGTCAAGCGATTCTTGATTTCCAAAATGGGAAAATGGGGCGTTTATAAAGGCTAAGAAACAAAGGACATGCACCTTTAGAATGTGCTAGCATGACTGGCCGGTCAAGTGCCTGTCCTTTGCCTTCCTTTTGGAGTGCGGGGATGCCAATCACCGCTATGGATTTTTGGTTTACAAGGACTTGCTACCATTGGGAAAAGATGCTTTCCCTCAATACGGTTGACGTGGTCAACTTTTTCGCAGGACATTATCGGGCTGGTTTAAAATGCTGAACCATAGAACCATAGCGGTGAATCTTCACCGCACTCCATAAATCCATAGCGGTGAATCTTCACCGCACTCCATGAAACCATATTGCGCTAGGACGAACTTCGCAAACCTTTTTCGCGCAGGATCCCGTCGGCCCAGGCTGCGATTTCTGGAGGAAGAAAACGTGGGGAATAGTGGTAGTCGATCAAGTAACTGTAACGGCCCCGTTCATAGCTGAGGTCGAGCGCGGCCTGCAAATCGAGTACGGCGTCGGTGTCTCCCGGTCGCAATGGAATCGTTATTTTGGGAAGCCGTTGTTGCCAGCCAATCGGAATCGCCCGAGCTTCACTGTTTTGGCTGGCCCGCCAAATACAGACTCCGTAAGGATGATCTTCGTATCGCCCAAAATGATGCGCCGCAACACGGAAGATCCGTTCACCCCGACTGATCAAATCGACTTCGACCAGATTCACCCCGCCTTCCTGATAGACCTGCTGTTTCCGCAAGTAGGCCGCCCGAGCACGAAGATCATCCTTGTTGGTGAAACTGAACAGCTCCAGCACGGAAATCAAAGCTCCCGATGAATCGACAATCTGCAACGTTCGATCTACAGGATTATCCAGAAAAACCAGCTTTCCCTGTTCCACCGCGACTCCACCGTCTTCTGTGTGGGACCATGTCGGCGGTGAAGCAAAATCGCTCTCTTTAACCGATAAATCCGGCCCGATGCGAGGTGGAAAATCGTCACGATAGTTTTCGACGGTAAGCTGTTCTTCGGTCAGAGCCGCGAGACCGGGCGGAAGTTGTTCATTCAATTGATCTCGCGCGTAGGTCAGGAAACTTGCATGAACCGAATGCCAGTGGTCTTCAAGCCAGGGATTCATGCCTGGAAACGGATTCGTAAGGAGTCTTGCCATCCTTCCAGTATAGGTCAGCACCGCAATTCGAGCAAACTTGTTCCGGGAGCGAATAAACGTTTAGCCGCAAGCCGTCGGGGGTTGCCGCCAATAAAATACGCCACACCGAAATCGCCCTATCGGCAACCCCCAAAGGCGCGCGGTGCGTCGGATTGCAGGTGTATTATTGGCAGGCAGGTTGAATACGGAGGCTGTACCCTGCCGTCGCGCCTGCGCCGACCATTTCTCAATCTTTCAGCTTCCACCAAGAGTCGATCTACTTTCTATGATAGTCACGAACGGAATGGCGGTCGGCTTCGGCTTGCGGCTAAACAGCTTATCACTCCGGAACGGTTACCCTATCTACAATGACTTTTGAGACTTCTCCTCTCGTCTGGCGACCCCTGAAATGAGCGAATGCTTGACAGGTGACATTGGCTGTTCTACAAAAATGTTCTCATTTCATCCCTGGAACTGCCGCATGGGTCGACAAATGGTAACGATCTTCTGGTTCACCCTCTCTTCCGCTCTGTTCACTGCAACGTTAGTGGCTCAACCGGCCGCAGTGGATAGCCCGCAGCCACTCCGAAATGCTACGTCAAACAAAGTGACCGACGATGGCATGGTGTGGATTCCCGGCGGCCAGTTCATGATGGGGACGGATGATCCGAGCTCGTTCCCCAATGAACGCCCCGCTCATCAGGTACAAGTCGATGGATTCTGGATCGACGCGACCGCAGTGACCAATGCTCAGTTTCGCCAATTCGTCGAAGCCACCGGCTATGTGACCACGGCAGAACGCCCCCTGGACTGGGAGGAGCTCAAGAAACAAGTGCCGCCCAATACGCCGAAGCCACCCGACGAGCAATTTCAACCTGGCTCTCTGGTTTTCACGCCTTCGAACGGTCCAGTGGACTTGCGCAACATGTCGAATTGGTGGACGTGGACGACGGGCGCGAGCTGGCAGCATCCTGAAGGCCCCACAAGTTCCCTGGAAGGCAAAGACGACTGGCCGGTCGTTCATGTCAGTTTCGACGACGCCACGGCTTATGCGAAATGGGCCGGCAAACGGCTGCCCACCGAAGCCGAATGGGAGTTCGCGTCTCGGGGTGGCACGACCACGCGTTACTACTGGGGAGACGATTTGCAGGTCGATGGCAAGTACATGGCCAACACGTTTACCGGAAAATTTCCGTACCGCGACACGGCCGAAGATGGCTACGCCGGTGTGTCACCGGTGAAGGCGTTCCCGCCGAATGATTATGGTCTCTACGGCATGGCAGGCAATGTCTGGCAATGGACAGCCGATTTATACCGCGACGATATTCACGTTCGGATGAGTGAGGCTTCCAAGGGTGGTTGTACGATCAATCCGACGGGGCCAACCGATTCGTCCAATCCGACCCGACCGGTTCCTGAATCCCCCGAACATGTGATCAAGGGCGGTTCCTATCTGTGCAACCCCAGCTACTGCGAAAGCTACCGACCGACGGCTCGTCGCGGGATGCCGCCCGACACAGGAACGCAGCACCTCGGATTTCGATGCGTAAAAGATGCAGCTCCGCCGGCGCAGTGACCGCCAGCTTGCCATCGAAAACAATCACGCCTCCCCCACGCCTATTCCGAATACCGCAAGCTTAAGACCCAAACGCCTCCCCCGGACCTGTTCCGGGGGGACGATGACTCATTGGCTACGGCTCCGCGTATCCATGTTGATTCAAGTTCTGGAACAATCGTCACTTCCGAGCTTTATTCCATCGTGCAACACGCTCCCCTTCCAGATCGTAAGGCTCGCCGAACTTTTCGACAAAATTTTGTTTCGCATCGCCCGGCAGCAAGCGGTGTACTTTCGAGCAATATTCATCCCGCACCTTTTGCATTGCTTCGTGAAATTCATCGCGAATCGATTCTACGGACCGCTTCAAGTGGTGCTTCTCCGATTCATCCATCCCGCCCTGAATTTCCAACCACCCAACTACAACACCGAATTCATCGCCAAATCTGGATTCATACATCTGCCGATCGAATTTAGCCATTCGTTCGATCAGCCCAACCTGATGAGGCAGCAGTACCTCGCGAGAAATTTCGTCTGCCAACTCAGCCTCTGCTTCTTCTTCTGCCTTGAGTCGACTCCTGATTTCTGCCTTCTTATCTTCCAGCTTTCCATCACCGATTGAAAGTATGATTCTCGCATATTCCGGATCGACATAATCATCTGGGTTTCGACGATTGCGAGACCGCGTGCGCCGCTCTGTAATCTCAGCGATTTGGTACTCCGTCAACTCCAACCCTTCCTCTGTGCAACTGATAGTGAATCTCTGTTTCCTGGATTTCTCATATTCATCAAACTGCTCAAGCCTCCACCCCAATACGACTCCTGGACGCCCCTTGATGGATGCACCGTCAATACGATCCCAAATGTGATACCATTCGAGAAAGGCATCAAGCTTGTCAATATTTACTTCAGAATTGGTGGCCTTCCCGATAGAATCGCGAAGCATTGAAACTCGTTGCTCGCCATACGCCGTTGTTAACTCCAAAATTTCCTTCCCCAGTTCAGATTTCTTCTCTGCATCCAAGCCTATTTCATCAGCCACGAAAAGTGGAAACTGAAAACTGAGGCATCTGGCTCCATGCATCGCACTCCGCTGACGTTCAAGTTTTGAAAGCACCTGTATCTGAAATGGTAACAGGCCTTCTCGAATCATATCGGCAACTTCTTTTTGGTAGGCTTCCGTAATCAATTTTCGATGCTTGGCGTCGACACCCTCGGCATTGAGATCCTCAATCGTTTCAGTCCAGCGTTTTCGTATTTCGACCGTTAACTGGGCTAATTTTTCATGTTGAAAATCTGCCGGATCAAAATGCTTGGAAAAATACTCCACTTCAAAAGAGTCGTTCAAAAACAACCGTACCAACGAAGACATCTCCCGTTCATCCTGAGCAACGGGCTGGTTCGATGACGAACCCTGCTGGTATGAAATCAAAGTTACCAACAGGAAAAGACTCTTCGATGGGAACATTCTTCTAATCTTTCTCTTTTGCTCATTGTAGCCGGTCAGTCATCGCCCCACCGACACAGGGTCGGGTGGTAGCGAAATCGAAGTTTGCGGCATTTGACACTGGGGCAGGTGGTGGCGAAGCTTAGACTTGCGGGTGTTCGGCTTTGACCCGGTCGTGATGCCGGAACTGCGGTCGCGGTTGTAAACACTGCGGTATGGTGACTTCTATTCCCGCGACCTTGTTCCGGCCTACTAAATTACTTCGCCTTTAGTTTCAACTCCAACCTTCCGGCTTTGGCTAACTGATCGAGTGACTCGGAGACTTCGGAATCGATCTTCGGCACAAACGTCAGGCTCCAGGGCAATCGCACCGTGAACGCGCTTCCTTCGCCCAATTCGCTTCGTAACGTAATGTCACCGCCCAGCAAAATACACAACTCTTTGACGATCGACAGGCCAAGTCCCGTTCCTGAAACTTCTCGCGTCAGCGCGTCCGACCCCAGAACGGATGCCCCTTGTCGAAATTTTTCGAACACGATCTGACGGTCTGCCTTGGCAATCCCGACGCCCGTGTCAGCGACTTCAATCACCAACTCTCCGAGCGAACTGGAACTCACGTTGATGCTGATCCGTCCACCTTCTGGAGTAAACTTGACGGCGTTGGACAGCAAGTTGGTCAAAATCTGCCGTACCTTCATTTTATCCTGATACACGGGCCGCAAATCTTCCGGGCAACAGGCGAGCACCGGTATCTGTTTCTTCTCCGCCAGCGGCCGGACCATTTCGCACAACTCTCGAACCAGTTGATAGATCGAAAACTCCGTTGGATTGACCTCCATTTTTCCGGCTTCCAGTTTGGCCAGGTCAAGAATGTCGTTGATCAAATCCAGCAGCAACCGACCCTGCGACCGAATGTTGGACGCGAACCGAACATATTTTTGATCCAGCCCGTTGGCCGATTCCAGCAAGTCCGAAAAGCCGAGGATACTGTTGAGCGGTGTCCGCAGTTCATGGCTCATGTTCGCCAGAAAATCACTTTTGAGTTGATTCATCTCGTGCAATTTCAGGTTCAACTGGGCCAGTTCGTCCACCTTCAAATCGAGATCCGTATTGGCGGTTTGCAACGCCGTCTGCGCATCCTGCAAGTGTCTCATCATTTTGTTGAACGAACGTCCAAGCTCCTCGAACTCATCGCCCGTCTCCAGCTCGGCTCGAATATCCAGTCGGCCCGTCCCGACCTGCTCGGTGACCTCTCTCAGGTGATCCAGCGGTTTGACAATCCAGTAACGCACAATCAACCAGATCGCTGCGACCGCAAACACCGCGGTCACAATTCCCACCGTGATCAGAATCGCCTGGTTCCTCGTGATGGCAGCCTGAACATCCTCATTGTCAAGCGTGATGCGCAGGAACATCGGCGGAACCAACTGAAGCCGCTCCAGCTCCAGTCGTTTGAACTCTTCTGGCGGCGTGTTCAGGTCTTCCAAACGACTTTGAATTTCATCGAACTCGGCGATCTTTGCCAAGTCGCCCCATTCGCGATTGGGTTCCGGGATATGACATCCGATGCAGGCGCCTTTTGAATTAAAAATCAATGGTGTGTAAAAAAGGTACTGGTTGTCGGTGTACCGTTCCTCGAAGACCATCGTATCAGGCTCGGCGGCAACATAAGGCTCGGCATCGGCTTCCACCGGATAACGCTGTCGAATCTCCAGTTTGTTCTGCTCGTTTTGATCAGCCTTGGTACGTTCCACCAATCGCAACAATCGGGCAATCTCTTCCGGGTCCGAGGCAAGAATCGGCTTCTTGATGCTGTGTCGTCCAATGTCGGCGTCGAGCACGATTTGCTCTGCCTTGTATTTCGTCGGCAAAGTCTGTTCTGCCAGTGACTCAAACAGAATTTTGGCGTTCTGGTTATCGTCCTGAAAGTTCTGGTCGGGAAGATGGATCTTGAGAATGTAAAGCAGCTTCAGATCGTTTGCCTTGTCGCGTGTGTTGAGCCGGATCAGCTCCTCCGTGTTCCAGTTGACCCACAGGAACGAACCGGTAATCAGAATCAACAGACAGATCCCGAACAGAATCCGGATTTTCCGCTCCAGACTCGATTCGCCAAAAACCCATTTGATTCCGCGGTACGACATGCAATCAGGAATTATAAACAGACGCCAGAAGCGAAAACGTTGCTATGGTACACATAACACAATATACTTGCTAAGGCGACCGTCAGGTAAAAGTTTACCCAAGCAGTATTGTGTTTCCCAGACGCTGGGTTGCGAGTCGCGGAGCGACTCGCCTACACTATGGTACCTTTTTTTCTGCCGGTCGCCTAAATTCTCGCACTCCAAACCGTCTGATGGAAGGGTATTATGGATCACGACAAATTATTCTGCGCGATGTCGTATGCATTGGCGATTTGTCGCGGAGCACTGACCGATGCACTTCAGGGAGAGCCGCTGGATCAAGAAAGGGTCAGAAAGATCCTTGACGGGACATCCGCTGACAATATTGCAAAAGCCGTAGGTGTCAGTCCGTTTGTGGTTGACTGGCGTAACGAACTATCTCAATCGGAACGAGAGCGGATTGAAAATGACTATCCGCGACACACTTGAATGGGGCGCTACACCATCTCTTGCGGATCGATATCTACGATCCACTGAACTCCTTCGGTTTCCTGGATAAGGGTTTCGGCTCGGCGGACGGTCGATTGAAGTTCTCCCTCGACCGTCGAACTCAACAGCAAATGGAATCGATAAAGCCCGCGTAACTTCTCGATCGGACAAGCCGCTGGGCCGAGTACTTTCACGCCGATTTGCAACCCCTTCGCTGCGGTCTCGACGGATTGGGCGATATGGTCCGCCATCTGATGGACCCGCGTAAGGGACTCGCCCCGCACAACGATTCGCCCCAAAAATCCAAACGGAGGATAGTGGAACGACTGGCGATTGGGCAGCTCCCTTGCCGCAAACCCCTCATAGTCGTGGGTCAGCGCGGCCTGGATCGCACCGTTTTCCGGATTGAATGTCTGCACCAGCACCCGGCCTCCCTTGCTGCCGCGACCGGTTCGGCCGGCCACCTGAGTAATCAAACCAAAGGTTCGTTCCGAAGATCGAAAGTCGGGTAAATGCAGTCCCGTATCCGCATTGATCACCCCCACCAGGGTCACGTTCGGGAAATCCAGCCCCTTGGCAATCATCTGCGTTCCCAGCAGGATCTTCGTTTGGCCATTTCGAAAATCGGTCAGTGCTTTTTCATGACTGCCGGGCTTCTGCATCGTGTCTGTATCCATTCGCGTGAATGGAATTTCCGGAAACATGGCTGCGACATGGCTTTCCAGCTTTTGCGTTCCCAAGCCTGAGAACCGAATCGCCACATTCCCGCATTTCGTACATTTCGAGATCGCCGGAGTCTGGTAGTCGCAGTAGTGACAGACGACTTTGTTGCCGACCTGATGATGCGTCAACGGGATCGAGCAATCGGGACAGTACTCAACATGCCCACAATCGGGACACTGAATGCGTGTCGAAAACCCGCGTCGATTCAGCAGCAAGATCACCTGCCCCCCATCGGCCACCGCTGACAGAATCTCCTGTCGCAATTTCTGCGAGATCGGGCCGATCCGCTTTCCCTTTCCAAAATCGATCCGCATATCGATCGTCGCCACGTTTGGCAATGGAAGATTCAGGACACGGTTGTGCAGCACCAGCTTTTGATATCGCCCCTCGATGGAACGCTGCCAGGTTTCCAGCGACGGAGTCGCCGAACCCAGGATCAGCGGAATCTTCTCGTCCCTGGCTCGCCACTCGGCCACATCGCGCGCGTGGTAGCGAGGCGCCTTGTCCTGCTTGAACGAGCCATCGTGCTCCTCATCGAGCACGATCAATCCCAAATTCGGCGCCGGTGCAAAAATGGCACTGCGCGCACCGACAATCACTTGTACTCGTCCCGCCGCAATCTGTTGCCAGTGCCAGGCACGCTGAGCCGCCGACAGATGGGAATGCAGCACGGCCACGTTGTCGAATCGCGCGCGAAACCGCTGTCGGGTTTGAGGGGTCAAACTGATTTCGGGAACGAGAACAATGGCCTGCCGCCCGAACTCGACCACTTTCTGAATCGCCCGGATGTAGACTTCCGTTTTCCCGCTACCCGTGATCCCGTGCATCAGAAACGTGCAGTGCGAATCCGACTCGATATGCTTCACGACGGCATCGAGCGCGGATTGCTGCTCCGGATTGAGCGACAAATTGCCCGTTCGAGTCTCCGCCGCGATCTCGTGCGACTTTTGCTGAATCCGTTTCGGCGTCGCAACAATCAGGCCTTTTTTCCGCAGCGTTGAGATAGGAGCAATCGTACAGCCGACCGTTTCCGCCAGCTCGTTGATCGTGTAGTCCTGATTGCCCTGAGCAAGCGTGTTGAGAACATTTTTTTGAAGCTCGGAAAGCTTCAATGTTTCCAATTGGTCGATGACGCCTTCAGCCAGCGACAGAAACAACAGCTCACGAGTACCCGATTCCTGCCGAACGCCCGGCGGCACGATGGTTTCGATGACGGTCCCAAGTGGGCAGATATAGTAATCGCTGATCCAGCCAGCCAGCCGCAACAGGCCCGGCGTAATCAACGGTTTGGAATCGACGACGGACAGAATCGGCTTGAGCTTGGCCGGATTGACGGTCGATGCCAGCGCATGAGACGGCCCGATCAGTTCGACGGCGTAACCCTGCATCAGGCGATTGCCACGCCCGAGCGGAACATTGACCCGCATTCCAGGCTGAAGTTTTGGTTCCAGCGGCGCAGGAATCGAATAATCGTACGGACCAAACGGAGCAACCGAAAACGCAACGCGCACGGCCAACCAGTCGTCCTGGTCATCAAGCTGCCAGGGCTGCGGTTCCGTATTGAATAGTGATCGTTGCTCGGACAAAGGAAGGGGTGCGGTTACAGTAATGGTTGGTAACCGCTCACGGGACAATGAAACCGTTTAGCCGCAAGCCGTCGGGGGGTGCTGCCAAAAATGTACTGTAATACCGAAATCGCTCTAACAGCAACCCCCAAAGGCGCGCGGGACACAGAGTTGCGGGTATTTTATTGGGATGCAGGTTGACTAAGGAGGCTGCACTCTGCCGTCGCGCCTGCGCCGACCACCTCTGATCTTCCCACATCAATCATTGGCTCATTGCCTACTTGAGGTAGCTACAAACCACTTGCAGTCGGCTTCGGCTTGCGGCTAAACGGTTTGTTTGGAGCGAAAGACGACACTCGTTCTTCGAACGATCCTCACTTTCGAATTGTCCATTCGGTCGTTAAAGTAGTACCAGCAATCAAAGAACCTTTTTTCACCCCAACTTTTGTCACTCCATGCGAATCGGAATTTTCGGCGGGTCGTTCGATCCAGTCCACTACGGTCATCTTATTCTAGCAGAACAATGCCGCGAGCAGGCGAAGCTCGAACAAGTCTGGTTTGTGCCATGCTCCATTCAACCACTGAAGGAGCGCGATTCGCAAACGACGGATCGTCAGCGTATCGAGATGCTGGAAATGGCAACGGCTGGCCACGATTCGTTCCGGGTTTCCCGTCTGGAAATCGAACGAGGTGGCACCAGCTATACGGTCGAAACGCTTGAGCAGATCAGAATAACAAATCCTGACGATGAATTGTTTTTGTTGATGGGCAGTGATTCGCTGGATTCATTTGCAAAATGGAAATTGCCCGAACGCATTCTGGAGCTGGCCAGTCCGCTGGTCGTCAATCGGCCCGGTAGCGGGCCTGTAGATTTGTCCGTCCTTTCACCCTTCGCCGCCGAAGAACGAATCAAGCAAGCCCGTTTATCCGTCATCGAAAGCCCGCTGATCGATATCAGCAGCACCCAACTTCGCCAACGCGTTCGAGATAGTCGTTCGATCCGCTATCTCGTCCCGCGAGCCGTTGAGAAGTATATCGAAACACAGAAAATCTATCGTTGACGGCAAACTGTATGGCTGACAAGTTTCACCTGATAAGCACATGACTCAAAAAATTTCTTCCCCTCCTCGTTCCGATACCTCGCTCCCCGATTCGCGTGGACGGTTTGGCAATTTCGGGGGTCGCTATGTTCCTGAAACGCTGATCGCGGCGCTCGATCAGCTGGAAAGCGAATATCGAGCGGCCCAAAATGATCCGCGGTTCACAGAAGAGCTGCAATCACTGCTCACTGATTTTGTCGGACGCCCGTCGCCTCTCTATTTTGCAAAACGGCTGACCCAATATTGTGGGGGTGCTCAAATCTGGTTCAAACGGGAGGACGTCAACCACACGGGCGCCCATAAAATCAACAATACCGTTGGGCAGGCACTACTGACGATGCGAATGGGCAAGTCGCGCGTGATCGCGGAAACCGGAGCAGGACAACACGGGGTGGCAACCGCAACGGCTTGCGCTCACTTTGGTATCCCCTGTGTCGTTTACATGGGCGAAGAGGATGTTCGCCGCCAGCAGCCGAACGTGCTGAGCATGAAAATGCTGGGTGCGGAAATTCGGCCCGTTACGACCGGCTCTCGCACCTTGCGCGATGCCGTCAATGAAGCCATGCGAGACTGGATGAGTTCCGTCAAGGACACGCATTATATTCTCGGTTCTGTCGTCGGTCCCCACCCCTTTCCAATGATCGTTCGCGACTTCCAGTCCGTGATTGGCCGGGAATCGATCGAGCAATCCAAAAAGCGTTTCGGGCGACTTCCCGATGTTGTGGTGGCCTGCGTGGGAGGGGGAAGCAATGCTGCCGGGATGTTCTATCCCTTTGCGACTTCGACGGATGTTCCGCTTGTCGGTGTGGAGGCAGGCGGTCGCGGTCAGGCACGAGGCGATCATGCGGCCAGCCTGACATTCGGATCGCCAGGGGTATTGCACGGCAGTTTCAGCTATGTGCTTCAGGATGAAGACGGCCAGACGGACGACGTGCATTCGGCTTCGGCGGGCCTGGATTATCCGGGCGTGGGGCCGGAACACAGTTATTGGAAATCGACCGGCCGCGTCGAGTACCAAAACTGCCGCGACGAAGAAGCATTGGCCGCCTTTGATCTCGTCGCACGGCACGAAGGTATCTTGCCGGCACTGGAATCCTCCCATGCAATCGCCAAAGCCATCGAAATCGCCCAACAGAAAAGACATGATGAGATTGTATTGGTGTGCCTGTCCGGGCGAGGCGACAAGGACGCAGCCGAAATTCAGCGTTTGAGGAGTGGAATCTAACCTATGTCATCCATCGAAGAAACTTTTCGGCAACGGAATCAGCGGCGTGCCTTCATGCCATTCGTAACGGCAGGCGATCCCAACCTGGCATTCACGGAACGACTGCTGATCGAACTTGACCAAAACGGATGCGACCTGATCGAACTCGGAATCCCGTACAGCGATCCCATCGCCGACGGGCCCGTGATTCAGGAATCCTACACCCGGGCGCTCAGTGGCGGTGTGAAACTGGCATCGATTTTTGAAATGCTTGGCCGGGTCACGCCCAAGATTCAAGCTCCAATCGTCACCATGGTCAGCTACTCGATCGTCCATCGCGTGGGCGTTAATTCGTACTTGCAGCGGGCGAAGCAGGTAGGAGTGGCCGGGCTGATTGTGCCTGATCTGCCAGCCGATGAATCGGAGTCACTGGCCGCGAAGTGTGGGGAGCAGGGCCTGAGCCTGATTCAACTGGTAACGCCAACCACGCATCCCGAACGAGTCCGCCAGATCATGGATCGCTCCACCGGCTTCATTTACTACGTCTCGGTTGCAGGTATCACCGGCGAACGGAATGTTCTGCCCGCTGAGCTTGAAGCAAGCATTGCCAAGTTGCGAGCAGAGACCTCATTGCCGATCTGCATTGGCTTCGGCATCAGCCAACCGGAACACATCGAACGATTAAAACACGTCGCCGATGGTTTTATCGTTGGTTCCGCGATCGTTAAACGAATCGCTACCGCATCGAGCGGCAGTCCGGAGGAAACGGTGATCGCCGATGTGGTTCAGTATGCAAAATCGATGTTGGCGGCAGCGAAGCACACGGATGATCTGTAGGTCGGGCAAGCAGAAGCCACAAAGTAACCGTTCACGGAATTGCAAGGATGCGGCGTGGGGGAGAAGGTGAAGCTCCCCTGGATAAAATCCAGGGGCATCGTTTCGTTTTTCTGATTTTCGGCAGGTAGAAGGTAACGATCTACCGGTTAGAAACCGGCAGCATTCAATGGGTTCGGTGTTGGTTCGAATCTGCTTATCGGCAACTTGACGAATCGATCTGCCGGTTTCGGTTTATAAGCCAGCAGCATTCAATGCACGATCGCCGGATTCTATCCGGGGGATGTTTACCATCGACCCGCTATACCGAACCTCCTCTTTAGCCTTCTCCATTCTTTGTTAATATCGCATTTTTTTTGTAAAATTTTATACATAAAAAGAGGCTGTGGCAATTCTCGGGTGAAGGGAGAAGCCTGAAGCTTCTTCAAGAAACACACAAATTCATGAGCAAATGCCGCCCGAAACTGCAAACCGTCGGTCCTGAAGTAAACTCCTGAACTCTAAAACCGCAAAATCATCAACGGATAAAAAAATCTCTTGACCCAGAAGGAGAAACGCATCTAAAGTTAATAAAGAGGTCTTTATTTTTTGGGAACAAGACGTTTCCAGGGAGGCAGACATGCGTGACCATTTTTCTGAAAACCATTCCCCGGTCGAGCGATATTTCGCTGGCTTGGCTGAAAACACTTTCCAGGCCCACTTGGGGGTCGTGGATCCGCCGTTGGTCGACTACCTGACCAACCTTCTGATTCGCTCCATCCGCAACGACATGATGCATCGCATTCGTGGCGTGACAGGCCGTCCCTTGACCACGATTCAGGAGCTGGTCGCGGAAGCGGCTCAGCGCCTTGGTGAAGCCCAGCGCGAACTGCATCGCCATATCGGCGATTTCACCTTGTTTTGGGCGGGTGTTTACCCCGAAGCCTTGCGCAGCAGCGAGTCCACCCCTTCGGATCAGTTCGAGACGTACTGCTCGTACGGCAAGCGATCCTATCTGATCGCCAGCACGATGACGCTTCCCGAAAGCGATCCGCCCGCAGAAGTTCTTGAACGGCTGAGCGAGCGTTACGATCTATGCTGCTATGGCCTGCGCGAGATCCGGCGGCAATGGGAAAGCGGTGATGATTCCGAGTACGGGTTTATTTTGTTGAATTGAGTCCGTCTATCTCAGCGGCAGATAAATCTCTGTCTTCAAATTTTCCTCCGGTGTTTCCGGAGGAGTCGTGCGATAGACTTCAAACGTCCCGATTTTGCTTTGCTTCAATTTCTGGTGCCGCGCAAGTTGATTGGCAACGCTCCATCCATTGCCCAGATGCCGATAGCTGCCGATGTGATCGACATGAAATGCCTTGCCGGCGGGCAGAGACCATGTTTTCAGTTCACTGCCCGCAGGAATCTGGACGTGGTCGGGAATGATGTAACCGCTGATGTAGTCGAACACTCCGTCTTTCATCCGGAATTTTGTGTAAACCGAAATCATCGGCTGATCCATCGGAATTCGCAGCCGCTCGAACTCGCTATTAGCTCTTGAAAAGGCTTGTTCCATCTCAGAACCGATTTGAGCAACGCTACTCGACGCCGCGATGCCTGCCATCCGGATCGGGCCGACCGCCTCGACGCCCTGCACGATGGTTTTCGAAGGGATCGCTCCGGTTTCGATCCAGTCCTTGGCCATCGCCAGTCCACGCGCATAATCCATTCCGATAAATGTCTTGAGCATGGGAATCATCCAGAACATGAACCACGGCATGTTGCCATTCATGGTCCACGTTGCTTCGGTACCTCCGCTGACCGGCCGCAATTCAAACATCGTTTTTGCGAATGACTTGAAAGGCTTGATAAAATTCAAATCGCTTTCAATGTACGACGCGGGTGTCAGTTGCTTGTGTTCAATGATTCCTTCGCCCGTGCAGTTACCTTGCCAGTGATAGGTTGAACCGACGGCCGACGAACGCTCTGATATCGTGACTTTCGCATCCGGCTCGGCGATCAGCCAGGGAGACCAGGTCGTCCAGGTCTTGAAATCGGACAACACGTCAAACACGGTTTGAGGATTCGCTTGAATGACAGTCGATCGGGCAACGGAATATCGGGGCATTTTTTTTCTTATAAAAACTTCTGATAGGCGGCGACGGCCAGTTCATCGCATCGGTCGTTTTCGGGATGGCCGCTGTGACCGGCGACTCGTGTATATTTTACTCGATGCACGCCAATTAATTCATCCAGTTTTTTCCAAAGCTCGGCATTCTTCAGTTCCCCCCATCCCTTGCCCTCGCGGCGACGCCAGCCATTCCGCTTCCAGCCCGCCATCCACTCCGAAATGCCTTTGCCGACATAAACGCTGTCGGTAAACAACTCCACCATTGTCGGTCGCTTGAGCCGGCTCAGCCCTTGAACGACGGCCTCCAACTCCATCCGGTTGTTCGTCGTTACTTTTTCGGCCCCCCAGGCCTCGATTTCCTTTCCACTGGGCAAATGACGCAAAATAAACGCCCAGCCGCCTGGTCCAGGATTGCCGCTGCAGCCGCCATCGGTGAAGAGGTGGACTTCAATTTTTGAATTACTGCTCATCGTTGCTTGTAAAGGTCTTGATTCACTTCGTAGAATTGTGGTCGCTCATTGGAATTCATTCAATTGGCCAGACACACAACTGTCTTTTTATCTTACTTTTCCCCACTTGATCATTAGTAAAGGAACCTGAAATGGATGCGGCTGAACTGCTAGGCAAAGTCCTGCAAAACAAAGAACTTTCGTCCGCGATCGGCAAAAAAGTACTCGAAGGCGTCTTGAGCGGAGGCGGTGGGGGCGGCGAACAAACCCAATCTCGCGGCTCAAGCTCCGGCGGCGGCATACTGGGCGACATCCTTTCCGGAGCCATTGGTGGACGGGGCGGTGATCAAAGCCAGAGCCAGGAAAACCGCAGCCGTCAGCCAAGCCAGGACACGGGCCGCAACCCACTCATCGATGCCGTGCTGAACGAAGTTCGCAAAGGTCGCGGCGGGTCACCCGCGCCGTCCTCGAGACCCCCTCAATCATCCGGTGGCCGTAGCGATTACGACCTGGCCAATATTTTCGGACAAAGCGCCCCTCAACCGGAGCCTTCACAACGTCCGGCCGCCTCACAACTCAGCCCCAGCGATGTGGCGACCTGGTTGATTCGCGCGATGATCAATGCCGCCAAGTCCGATGGTCGGCTCGATCAGGATGAGCAACAGCAGATCGTTTCAAAATTCGGCAACATCGGCCAAGAAGAAAAGGAGTTTCTGCAACGTGAAGTCGCGGCCCCCCTTGATGTGGCTCGATTTATCAAAGGCATTCCATCGGGTCTCGAACGTCAGGTCTATGCGATTTCAGTAACCGCCATCGAGCTCGATGAACAGAAGGAAGCCAACTATCTGGGCGAACTGGCCCAAGGTCTGGGGCTAGATCCACGCTGGTGCAATCAGGTCCACGACGAACTGGGCGCTCCGCAAATTTTCAAATAGGCTGCTTACGCGATCCCGCACAGGCCCACGAGCGCCCCCAACGCGCGGAAACTGAATCGCGACCGGCTCGCGAAATACAACTTTTCCTCGTTTCCCCGGAATCGACGTTTGTATTCGGCGTGACCGACCAGGTGGTACGCGCGCCGATTGATTATTTTCGAATGGTACAGCGACCGGAAAACTTTTGACACAAACCTGCTTGACGTAAACTGTCCATCTTCAATCCAGGCAAACGGCGACAATCCCAACCGAAGCTCAGGCACTCCTTCCGCCTTGAACTGTTCGATGGCCACCTTCATAATCGCTTGCTCGCCGTACTGGGTGCATTCGGGATGGCGGCGTTTGAATGCCGTCACATAGCCAACGATTCGTCCGTCCCGATACAGCGGATCGAAAAACACAAACGCATCCATTCGTCCCTCGGGGTTGAACAGAAAGAAACGTCGAACATCCGTTTCCTGTTCCAGCACGATCGGGCGATTGAGAAAACGTACTTCCTTTTTCTTGACCGTACGGGTTTTTCGCCAGGCTTCTGAAACGGATTCCACTTCCATGGCGTCCACGGTGTCGAAATCGGCTTCGACGACCTGATACCCACGCCGCTGCACCCAGTTGGCCGCATAGCGCAACCACTCTTTTTCCTTGCCCGCCAGGGTATATTCATCAAGCCCCAATCGCGTATCGACGCCACACTCGTTCACCCAAAAACCAAGGTCGGCCAGATGCCGGGCCGTCGTCGATGACACCTGACAGAAAACGGGATGGCGTTGCTGATCGACAAACGACTCCAGCAAGGAACGCTGTTGATCCTCAGCCGTCACCGGATCGCCCAGCACACAAGCGACCCCCCATCGCTGCCGCCAAGCAAGGTAGCCCGCTGAATCGCCGTGATACTTCAGCAGGGGTTGCACCGCCGTCGAATACGCAAGCGAGAAATCACCAAAATTCTGCAGCAACCGGAACCGCTCCTCAAGCGAAACGGGGCTGTCAACGATCTGATGATGGAGCTGCTGTTCTCTCGCCCATTGCGACTGCGTCACCAATCGCCGCCGCTGACGCCGCTCTTTCCGCGTGTCCGCAGGTTGATCGCCACCGATGGATTGAAAGAAAGACATGAACATTCGCGCTAAAAATCAAAGGGATTCAAGCCCCATAATTTAGCGAGAATGAACCGATGAACCAATGGCGATTGTGGGTGGAACAAAATGGCGAAAAAGCGAAAAAGTGCTACTACTTTTGCCCGATTTCAACCTATTCCAGATCATAGAACCGCCAATTGGATTTGAAATTGCGGTCCGGTTTTTCGTCCAGCAGGATTGCCCGGATCATCTCAACGGGGATGCGGCCCTCCTGCATGATGCGATCGTGGAACTCGCGGCTGGTCATCTTTCCTGACTTGACCAGTGCCTCATGCAGATTGCGGAACTGCAAACCGCCCAGCATATAAGCGGTCTGATACAGCGGAGGATACATTCCGCCGAACGAACGCCGGACTTCGCCTTCGGCACCAAAACGCTCGAAGCCGACATTCTCGACCAGGAAATCAACGCATTGCTGGGGCGTCATCATGCCCAGGTGAAAACTCAACGAGAAAATAATTCTCGCGCAGCGATGGGATCGCCACACCAGAAATCCGATCCGGTCTTCCGGCGTTTGGGCAAACTCACGTTCGTACAAAATCATTTCCCAGTAAAGCGCCCAACCTTCCGTCCAGAAAGGGGTTCCCAATCCGCCGCGGTAGGTCCGGTAGCGGGCCGACATGAAGGACTGCAAGCCATGCCCTGGGATCAGTTCATGATGCACCGTGGCTCGCGCGAAATGGACATTGTTGCCGCGCAGACTTTGCAGCTTTGCGTCTTGCGGCATCGAACTGACCGGAAAGGCCACGGTCACGACTTCACCACCGGTAAAAAAGGGCGTGACCAGCTGCTGCTCGGCAGGCATCATCCGCATCCGCCATGTTTCGTTGGCCAGCGGAGGAACCGTCAGCAGATCATGTTGCCGCAAATAATCAACGGCTTCATCGGAAAGTTGCCGAACCAAATACGGCTGCTCGCCGGGATCGAGGTGAATCGACTTGACGTGCTCGACGGCAGCTCGCCAATCGTCGCCGAACCCCAGTTCGCCCGATGCTTTGACCAACTCCTTGCGACACCATGCCAGTTCGCGATTTGCAATCTCGATCAATTCTTCGGGGGCGTAGGGAATCATTTCATGAGCCAGTTCAACCAGGAGCGCTTCGCGGCCAATTGCTCGGCCCCGAATGCCGCTCTGGTCGTCCACCAGTTCACCCGAGGTGGAGCCCAGTTCAAGCCGCGCCAGTCCATACTGAATTTGATTGCGCAGCAACACATAGTCCACCCGTTCTGCTGTATCGAGACTATCGAAATCAATGTTATCCAGTGCCGCCGACCATTGCCACAGTCGTTGACGCGACTGATCCATCCCTCGCCGGCCGCGCGGTTGACGTCCGCCGCGCTGACCTTGCTGTTGATATTGCTGAATGATCGATTCCATGCGACTGGGATTCATCGACATCATTGCCTTCAGGTCGGGTACATCATCGACCAGCAACTCACGTGAGGAAAAAAGCGACAAACGCCCCTCGGGTGCCTCGAACGACGGCAGGGCAAGATTGAAAGTTCTCCATTCGCTATTGTCTTCTTCTGATTCGCTTGATTCCGTCAGAGCTTGCAGGGCTTTGACATAACGCTCGAGATTGGTGTTTGCTTCGCCGAAGGGCTGGGTGACCCACCAAGTGAACTGGGGATCGTAGCCATCGTAGAATGAAAACCAAGCCAGAAGCGTCGCTCGCAAAGCGTCGGCATCTTCGGCCGCTCGTTTCACCTTGGCCACTGTCCACGTGGAGGACGGAGTGGATTCCGATGCTTCGGCCTTGCTGGATGCGTTGAGCGCATCGACAAGCTGTTTGACCATTTGAGCGACTTCGGTGACTTGACGGGCCATCTCGACGGCATCGACGGGTTCGACTTTCGCCCGGGCTTCCGCCAGATCGACAATGATCGATCGAAACGGGAGCAGCGATGTGGTTTCAATCGACCCCAAGGCTGCGGATTCATTCTCAGCCATCTGGGTATAGATGTCTTGCAACAATCGGTGATAATCGGCTCGTGTCAATTCGCAGAATGAATCGGTTTCAAGTGCGCTGACGGCCTCGAGCCAGTTCCGGTAAAACTGGCGAAAACGTTCTTGCCGGGATGCTGATTGCTTGGTCGCCCAGTATCGTTCGAGGATTCGCCGATCTGCCTGGTAGCGGCCCACCACGCCCCGCAATTTGCTGCGAGGTGCGTCGGCCGCGGGCAATTGCAATGACAAACGGCTTGCCGCCGGGTCCTGTTCGGCTTCGCCCTCTGCAGGTTTGTAAGTTAGATCCGGAGCTTCGACCTGCTTGGCGGAATCGGTGGTTGACTCGGCGTTCTGTTGGGTCGCGGAAGCTTCCGTATCCTGCCAGCTTGCCGCCGAAACACAAGTGATTTGGAAGTTAACCGCCAGAAAAACGCAGGCAATTTGTCGGATCATGTTGAAATCAATGCAATGGTGTTTTGGAATTAAAAAGAACCAACCGAGCAATTTCGGTCCACTTCTGGTCTGGTGGACTCCTCCGTTGCCACTTAAAGGCAACACCAGAATCATAACCCGAAGCGTTAGCGAGGGACGATACTTTGTCCCTCGCTAACGCTTCGGGTTGGGATTTCCACCAGCCAGCCCTACCTCACACTATAAACTGCCGACCGCAATCTGCCAGTCT
The DNA here is from genome assembly GCA_964414815.1 of uncultured Pirellulaceae bacterium. Classification (GTDB taxonomy): domain Bacteria; phylum Planctomycetota; class Planctomycetia; order Pirellulales; family Pirellulaceae; genus Mariniblastus. The sequence continues at coordinate 172,182 of CAYPXY010000005.1, forward strand.
CAAACAGACCGTATCGGCCAGGTTTTATGGGTGAGAAGTACTTTGTTTAACCTCTATGGAGTGCGGGACCCCATAAATAGCCGCAAGCCGTCGAGGGTTGTGCCAAAATCGTACTTTGAATGCCGAAATCGCTCCATCAGCAACCCCCAAAGGCGCGTGGAGTACCGGGATGCTGGTATTTTATTGGTAGGCAACTTGATTTCGGAGGCTGCACCCTGCCGTCGCGCCTGCGCCGACCACCTCTCGATCTTCCCGCATCCATCCTTGGCTGATCGGCTATTCAAGATAACTGCAAACCATTTGCAGTCGGCTTCGGCTTGCGGCTAAACGGTTTGGCCCGAACGGCTGCGAGATTTTCTTACCCCCAATCTTCCTGCCAAAATAGCTCACACCAAGTCTCAACAATGTCGCGCGCTACTCTGTGCCTCAGCGTCTCTGTGCGAGAACCTTCCCATATACGGAATGTCTGCTCTATCTCCCACATCGCTCGCGAATCACCTGTTCACAATCTTCGATTTTGATCCGCTCCTGCTGCAACGTATCGCGATCGCGGATCGTGACGGTTTTGTCTTCGAGCGTTTGCGTATCGACGGTGATGCAAAACGGTGTTCCCGCTTCGTCTTGACGGCGGTAGCGGCGGCCGACAGCGGCTTTCTCGTCATAGAAAACGGTGAAGTGGCGTTTGAGGTCGAGATAGATTTCTTTCGCAATCTCCGGCATGCCATCTTTTTTGACCAGTGGCAAAATCGCGGCCTTGATCGGAGCGAGTCGCGGATGGAATTTCATCACCACGCGCGTCTGTAGCTTGCCGTCTTCATCCGGAGCCTGATCCTCGTGGTAGGCTTCGCAGATAAACGCCAGCGTCGCACGATCCGCTCCTGCGGACGGCTCGATCACGTGCGGAATATATTTCTCGCCGGTCAGGTCATCGCGATACGAAAGCTCCTTGCCGCTACCTCTCCATCGCGGTTTGCCGTTCTCGTCCAGCTGCAATGTCAACGGACAGGTTTTTTCGTCGAGCTTGCCTTCCATATGGCTTCGCAAATCGAAATCGCCTCGATGAGCCACGCCCTCAAGTTCGCCAAACTCGCCCGCAGCCATAAACGGAAACGCGTATTCAATATCGGCCGTACCGATCGAATAATGGGCCAGTTCCTCCTGATGATGTTCTCGCATCCGCAACCTGCCGTCCGGAATTCCCATGTCGTGATACCACTTCAGACGGCGATCGCGCCAGTACCGATACCACGCCTGCGAATCATCTGGATGACAGAAAAATTCGATTTCCATCTGCTCGAATTCCCGTGAACGAAACGTGAAATTCCGCGGCGTAATCTCATTGCGAAAGCTCTTTCCGATTTGCGCGATGCCCAGCGGCAGCCGGTGCCGTGTACTGTCGAGAACGTTTTTGAAGTTCACAAAAATTCCCTGCGCCGTTTCCGGACGCAGAAACGCCGTTCCTTCTTCGCCCGAGAGTGCTCCCACAAAGGTCTTGAACATCAAGTTGAACTCACGCGGCGGAGTCAGCGTTCCAGGTTCTTTCGCGTCCGGACCGACCACGTTTTCGAAATCGTCAACTTCTGTCAGGTTTTTGACTGCTCCGTCCCATTGCAGCGACTCCACATCCTTTCCTCGCAAATTGAAAACCTTGAGCGCCTGCTTGGTGATGTAATCTTCTTCATCGTCGCCAGACGGCGCGGTGACAAAGTATTTCTTGCCCTTGGCGGAGACCCAGCGGCCGCTCAATTGGTCGTGACGATACCGCTTCTTGCTCGCGCGGCAGTCCACCATGAAGTCGTGAAACAGGTCATAGTGTCCCGAACATTTCCAGACTTGTGGGTGCATGATGATCGAACAATCCAGTCCCTCCATGGCATACGGCGATGGAGCGCCCGGTAGCGTGCTCATATCGTCATGCCCCGTGACCATATCCTGCCACCAGGCGTTCTTGACGTTTCGCTTCAGTTCGACTCCCAGCGGTCCATAGTCCCAGAATCCCTGCAGACCTCCGTAAATTTCGCTTGATTGAAAAAGAAATCCCCGGCGCTTGCAAAGGGAGACAATGGTTTCCATGTTCATTTTTAGTCAGTAGTTGGTTGTCAGTGGTCAGTGGTCAGTGGTCAGTTGCTGGTTGTCAATTGTCAGTTGTTGGGGGGCAGAAGTCAGAAGTCAGAAGTCAGAAGTCAGAAGTCAGAAGTCAGAAGTCAGA